>CAZVHI010000003.1:0-163785 GCA_964627205.1 uncultured bacterium | reverse complement strand
AGCCCTCGGTCAGGCCACCTCACCCGAATTTACAGAAGAGAAGTTACACGCCCCAGGAGTCGCCACGTGGCGACTGCCGCTGCCTGCCCAGCTAGAGTTCGGTGATGGGCAGCGCCGTTACGCCCCCGCCCAGGGGCAACCTGGTATGCCCTGGATGAACTACATATCCTGGGGAGATCCGATCGCCGAGATCCTGCCGCAGGGCATGGATACCCGCCGCCATGGCGGGACGGGGCGTGGCGGAGGACTTGACCTCGACGGGGTGGAGCCGCCCTTCCGACTCCACGAGGAAGTCCACCTCAACACCGGTCGCCGTGCGCCAGAAGTAGAGCCTGGGCTCTTGTCCACTGTGCAGAAGCGTTTTGAAGATCTCCGCGAGAACCGCCGTCTCGAGGATGGCCCCGCCCAGCGGCCCGGCCGCCGCGTGACCGGGATCCTTCAGCCCCACGAGGTAACAGAGTGTCCCGACGTCGGTGAAATAGACCTTCGGCGACTTCACGAGCCGCTTGCGCAGATTCGCATGATAGGGCCGCAGGAGAACGATCTGATAGGTGGCCTCCAGAACCGACAACCAGGCTTTCGCCGTGTTGACCGACACGCCGATATCGCGGGCGATGGAACTCAGGTTCAAGAGTTGCGCGCTCCTTGCCGCGAGGGCTCGCAGGAAGACTTGGAACTGCGTCAGGTCGCCGACCTGGCGCAAGGCGCGCACGTCCCGCTCGAGATAGGTCTCGATGTAACTGCCATGCCAGAGATTGAGATCTCTCGCGCGGCGCCGCACGAGCTCTGGATAGCTGCCGCGGAGCAAGCGCCGCCACAGTCTCGATGGCCCGGCGCTCCCGGCAACGGCGGATCTTGTGGTCTTGCCGGTCCCTCGCCGAACTCCCTCCCAGGGGAGTTTCCTGCGCGGATCTCCATCCTCTTCGCGAAAAGAGAGAGGAAGTAGGCGCAGCATCGCCACGCGCCCCGCCAGGCTCTCCTTGACCGCCCCCAGAAGAAGAAGGTTCTGGGATCCCGTCAGCAGGTATTGCCCGTAGCGCATGCGATCCGCGTCCACCTGCTCCTTGATGTAGGGAAGCAAGTCCGGGACGTGCTGAATCTCGTCGAAGATCACGGGCGGCGGGTTGGCGTCGAGAAACCCACGCGGGTCATTCGACGCCGCGGCGCGAACATCGGGCGCCTCCAGGGAGACATAGCGATACCGATGCGAGAATCGCTCTCTTAGCAAGGTGGTTTTGCCCGACTGGCGGGGCCCGGTCAGGGTGACGACCGGAAACTCTCGGAGCGCCTTCTTGATCACCGGCTCCAGACTCCGCTCGATGAACTTCACCGCGGCACCTCCCGTTTACTTGTATATATGCATTCGAAATGCAAAATTGCAAGCAAGTCCCGCACCATCAGGTTCCCACGAGTCGCCACGTGGCGACTCGCAAGTGGCCGAAAACGAGCCACTTCCGACACAGGGTCGCCGGACAACCGTCCGCCCACAGCATAGAATAAACTCTAACTGAAACCTCCGCGCGGACTTCCCACCCACACCCCCCTGGTACGCCCCCTGCTTCTCGTTGACGATCCCCGCAGGCCTTGCTAACGCTTGGTCTCCAAGGATCTTGCGCCACCGATCGACCCGCCCCGGGAGAAGCCTTGACCGTTCTGCGCCGCGTGGGCCGCCAGGCCTCCTTCTACTTCGTCGCCGAGCTGCTCGGTCAGCTCACGGGCTTCATCTCCATGCCCATCTTCACGCGCATCTTCACCACCGCGCAGTACGGCATCATGGGCCTGGTCGACAGCACGCTTCTCTTCGCGGGCACGATCTCCGGCATGGGCCTGCGCCCGGCCGTGGTCCGCCTCTGGGGAGAATTCAAAACGGGAAAACGCCCGGGCGGCAGCTCGGCCCTCGCCTCGACCATGCTCAGCGCGTCCTTCCTGTTCGGCGCGCTGGTCTCCGCGCTCTTCATCGGCGCCCTCTTCCTGCCCGAGGCCTGGCTGCCACGCGAAGCCAAGGAACTCATCGCCATGGCCTCCGGGGTGATCCTCTTCCGCAACGTGATCCAGATGGTCATGAGCATCGTGCAGTCGCAGGAGCGCGCCGCCCTGCGCGCGAGCCTCATCCTCGCCGAGCGTTACCTCATCCTCGGCTTCGCGCTGCTCTACGTGGCGGTCTTCCGCTGGGGCCTCCGCGGCTTCTTCGGCGGCGTCCTCACGGCCGAGGGCCTGCTCTTCGTCTACTGCACGATCTACGCGCTGCGCCGCCTCGAGTGGCGCCCGCGCGTACTCAACTCGCCGGTCGTGCGAGAGTCGATCCTCTACGGCCTCCCGCTCATGGGCCTGAACATCTCCGGCTTCCTCACCGACTGGGGCGACCGCTTCCTGATGACCTACTTCCGCGAAGCCTCGGAGCTGGGCCTCTACGTTGCGGGCTACAACCTGTCCAACTACGCCACCATGTTCTTCGTCCCGGCGCTCAACAGCGCGCTGATCCCCGTGACCATGAACGTCTGGTCCGAGCAGGGCCCCGACGAGGCGCGCAAGAGCCTGGAGACATTCCTGCGTTACTACGCGCTCGTGGCGCTGCCGGTGGTCTTTGGCGTCTGGGGCGTGTCGGTCGAAGGCATCAGGCTGCTGGCCAGCGCGAAGTTCGTGGCGGCGGCGCAGGTGATTCCCTGGGTGCTCGCGGCGAAGGTGATCCAGGGCGCCTACTACCCCTTCCTCGCCGGCTTCTACCTCACCAAGCGCACGGGCAAGCTGCTCTACTTCATGGCCGGCACGGCGGCACTCAACCTCGCCCTCAACTGGTTCCTGATCCCGGCGATGGGCATGCTCGGCGCCGCCATCGCCACGCTCGCCGCCTACGCCTTCTACGTCTTCGGCGGCGGCATCTTCAGCCAGCGCTACCTGCGCCTGCGCTTCCCTGTGCGCAGCTTCTTCGCCTACTTCGTTGCGGCGCTGGGCATGTTCGGCGTGCTCTGGCTGATCCCGTCGCCCACCAGTGACGCGCTGACCCTGGCGATCAAGATCCCCGCCGGCGCGCTGGCCTACGCGGCCCTGGCCGCGCTCCTCGACCGCGAGGCGCGCGGCATTCTCGGCAAGGCATATGCTAAGGTTTCCCGGCGCTGACCCCGGCGCTGACAAGGAGGAAAGTCCATGGACCAGCTCATCCACCAGCGCGGGAAAGGCCTCTTCCTGAAGGACGTCCCCCTGCCCGAGCCCGGACCGGGGCAGCTCCTCGTCCAAACGCGCTACTCCCTACTCTCGCCCGGCACCGAGCGCTACAAACTCGCGCCGCCGAAGAGCGCGCTGGCCAAGATCAAGGAGAAGCCCGAGCTGATCGGCAAGGGCGTGAAGGCCATCCGCGAGCGCGGGCTCAAGTCGACCCTGGAGATGACGCGCAGGACATTGGAGAAGCCGCCGTCGGTGCCGAGCCCGATGGGTTACAGCAGCGCCGGGATCGTGATCGCCACAGGCAGTCCGAGCACGCTCTTCCCGCCCGGCACGCCCGTGGCCTGCGCGGGCGCGGGCTTCGCCACCCACGCGGACTTCAACGTCGTGCCTGAAAACCTCTGCGTGCCCGTGCCCGAGGGTGTAGGGCTGGACGACGCCGCGTCGGCCACCCTCGGCGCGATCGCCCTGCAGGGCGTGCGCCAGACCGACCCCACCCTGGGCGAGACGGTCGCGGTGATCGGCCTGGGGCTGATCGGCCAGATGACCGTGCAGCTCCTGAAGGCCAACGGCTGCCGCGTGATCGGCAGCGACCTCGACCCCCTGCGCGTCGAGCAGGCGCTCGCGCTCGGCGCGGACCTGTGCGTCACCGAGGGAATAGTGGACGTGGCGGGCGAGTTCACACGCGGCCGCGGCGTCGACGCGGTGATCATCACCGCCTCCACCCCCTCGGACGAACCCCTTCGCATCGCCGGCGAAATCTCGCGGCTGAAGGGCCGCATCGTGGTGGTGGGCCTGGTCGGCATGACGGTCCAGCGCGACATCTTCTACGAGAAGGAGCTCGACCTCCGCCTCTCCATGAGCTACGGCCCCGGCCGCTACGACCCCGACTACGAGCTGCGCGGCCGCGACTACCCCTTCGCCTACGTGCGCTGGACCGAGCAGCGCAACATGGAGGCCTATCTGCAGCTCGTCGCCGACGGCAGCGTCACGCCCGGCAAGATGATCACGCACCGCTTCCCGATCGCCGAGGCCGCCAAGGCCTACGAGTTGCTCGAGGGCGGAGAGCCGTCGCTGGGCATCGTCCTCGCCTATCCCGAGGAGCCCGATACGACCAAGACCCAGGTGCTGCGCGAAGGAGTGGAGTACCGCACCGACGAACCCGCGCTGGGCCTGGTGGGCGCGGGAAACTTCGCGCAGAAGTACATCTTCCCGCGACTGAAGAGCCGCGGGCTGTCGGTGGTGGGCGTGGCGACGGCGCGCGGCATGTCCGCCCGCTCCACGGCCGACTACTTCGGCGCCGCCCAGGCGGGCACCGACTACCGCGCGCTCGTGACCGACGAGCGCGTGAACACGGTCTTCATCGTCACGCGGCACAATCAGCATCCCGAGCAGGTGGCGGCCGCGCTCGCCGCGGGCAAGCACGTCTTCGTCGAGAAACCCTTGGCCATCGACGAGCCGGGGCTCGAACTGGTGCGCGAGGCCGCGAGCAGCGCTTCGACGCAGCTCATGGTTGGCTTCAACCGGCGCTTCTCCCCTCACGCGGCGAGCATCAAGAAGCACTTCGCCGGCGCGGGCCCGCTCAGCATGATCTACCGCGTCAATGCAGGGATGCCTCCCATGGGCTCCTGGTACCAGAACCCCGAGGAGGGCGGCGGGCGCATCATCGGCGAGGTCTGCCACTTCGTCGACTTCCTCGGCCACCTCTGCGAGGCGCGGCCAGTGCGCGTCTTCGCCCGCACGGCGCGGCTCGGCCGCGCGGACACGCCCGACCACGACCACCTCAGCGCCGTCATCGAGTTCGCGGACGGCTCGCTCGGCACGATCCACTACTTCGCCGGAGGGGCCGAGCTGCTGACCAAGGAGTACGTGGAGGTACACGGCGGCGGACGCAGCGCGACCCTGGACGACTTCCAGAGCCTGACCCTGGTCGACGAGATCCGCTCGCGCACGGAGAAGGGCAAGCAGCAGGACAAGGGCTACGACGGCGAGATCGACGCCTTCCTGGCGAGCGTGCGCAGCGGCGAGCCGGCCATCCCATTCGCGGAGCTGGACCGCACGACGCGCGTGACCTTCGCGATCGCCGACTCCCTGCGCCTGGGGCGCGACATGGAAGTGGACTAGGCCATGACGGTAGTCCCGCAACTACCGAAGGACAAGCTCCTCCACAGGCTCTACTGGCGCCTGCCGCCTCCCTGGCGCCTGCGCGGCGAGTTCGCGAAGACCTGGCGCTTCATCATGAAGAGCCAATGGTGGAGCCGCGAGCGCATGGAGGCCCACGTCGAGGAAAATCTCATTCGCATCGTGCGGCACGCGGCGCGCGAGACTCCTTACTATCGTCGTGTGTTCGCGCAGTTGGGCATGGCGCCAGAGGACTTCCGCTCGCGCGAGGATCTGGCGCGCCTGCCGCTGATCGACCGCGAGGTCCTGCGAGACCACTGCGAGGATTTCGTGCCCGACAAGCAGGACCGCTCGGAGCTGGAGTACGCCAGCACGGGCGGCTCCAGCGGCATCCCCGTGGGCTTCTACCGACACAAGACGCGCAACTACGCGATCGAGGTGGCCTTCATCACGCGCTACCGCACCTGGGCCGGCATCACGGACACCGCGCGGCATGTGACCTGCTCGGGCGGCCTCACCGACAACGACGGCAAGCGCTTGCTCTGGGGGATCGACCGACCGCGCAACATGCTGGTTCTCTCCAGCGACGACCTCACGCGCGAGAGCTTCCGCTGGATGATGCCTCTCGCGCAGTCCTACAAGCCGGTCTGCTTCCGCGGCTACCCCTCAGCGCTCGCGCAGTTCGCGGGGCTGATGCTGGAAACCGGCGAGAAGCTGCCGGTGAAGGTGGTCCTCAGCCACTCGGAGACCCTCTACGATGCGCAGCGCCGCCGCATCGAGGAGGCCTTCGGCGCGCCCGTGCACGACCACTACGGACACAGCGAGCGCCTCGTGCTCGCGGGACAGTGCGAACAGCGCGGCGGCTACCACGTCTTCAGCGAGTACGGCCTGATCGAGCTCGTCGACGAGTCGGGGAATCCGGTCACCGAGGAGGGCGCGGTCGGCGAGGTTGTCGGCACGACGCTACAGCACGACTCCTTCCCGTTGGTCCGCTACCGCACGGGTGACCGCGCGGTCTACACGGCCGAGCGCTGCGCCTGCGGCCGTCCCTTCCCGATGATCCGCCGTCCCGACGGCCGTCTACAAGAGCTCCTCGTCGCCGCCGACGGCCGGAAGATCTCCATGACCAGCATCAACCGCCACGACGACCTCTTCGTCGCCGTCGACCAGTTCCAGTTCCACCAGAAGACCGCCGGCGAGGCGCGGCTCAACCTGGTCCCGGGCCCGAGCTACGACGAGGACGAGGAGCGCCGCATCATAGCGGCCATCGAGTCCCACTGCGGCGACGGGGTGAGGATCGAAGTCAGCCGCGTCGAGCGCATCGAGAAGACGCCCATCGGCAAGCACCGCTTCCTGATCCAGGAAATCGAAGACGCTGGATCCACACGGTAGCGGATTCCGAGTAGCACCCCCGCATATCGATGCCTCAATGCCTAGCAGGAAGCTCGAGAGGCTCGGAGCTCCAAGCCCATCTTCTCCCACAGCGCCTTGTACCGGGGATCGGATCGCAGACCGTCGAGCAGGAAGTTCATGCGGAGGTTGCAGAGACGGGGATCGTGCGTCTCGTAGGCCCTCTCCAGCCACTCGAAGCCAGACTCGACGTCACCCAAGGCGAGATACAGCGAGGCCAGGATGTAGGGAGGGAAGTAGGATGTCCGGGATTGTTCGAGGAAGCGTGAAAGGGTTTTCTCGGCGGCCTCCCGATCCCCTGCCAGGGCCTGGTTGATGCCGATTCGAAACTCTACCCTGAAGGAATTCAGAGAGTTTGCCTTCTTCAGGGCACGATCGAATTCCCGGGAGGCCTCTCCGTAGCGGCCCTGTCTCTGGTGGTTGTCTCCGGCGATCGCGTGTGCGTACCAGTAGTTGGGGGCAAATCGCAGGAAATCATTCGATAGATCATCGGTCCGATCGGTCTGTCCGGATGCCCCCAACACCTTGATGGCTGCCTCCAGCACGGCGCCGGATGTGGGATCGAGGTCCAGGGCTCGGTCGATCTTTTCCAGGCTAGCCTCGTCTCGCCCCATCTGGCTCAACAGGATGGCATGTTTTGCGTGGACGTAGGAATGGTCCGGTTCGATCTCCAGGGCCTGCTCGAGGAGCTCTTCGGCTTCGCTCCAGCACCAGGCAGCACGCTTCATCATGGACAGGTATGTACAGGTCCTGATCGAGAGCGGATCCAGCTCGTAGGCCAGCTGACACTCGCCCAGCGCCTCATCGAATCGCCCCTTCTCTCCCAGCAGGTCCGAATACAGCCGATGGGCCATCGCATAGCTCGGGGCGAGCTCCAAGGCCCGGATGAACTCTCGCTCCGCCCCTTCCAAGTCATTATGGAAGTAGTACCGGAGCCAGGCCAGGGAGCTGTGGGCTTCCGCCAGCATCGGATCGAGCTCCAATGCTTTGTCGATCGGGACCTTCGCCTTTTGGTACATCTCTTCGCTGCTTGCGCTGGAGGGAAAGAAGAAGAGGTGGATATCGGCCAGGCCTACATAAGCAGGAGCGAAGGAGGGATCCTTCTCGATAGCCCGCTCGTAGAGACGAATCGCCTTGCGGCAGTTGTCCCATGTAGCGGTGTTCCAGAAGTACCGACCTTGCAGGTAAAAGGTGTAGGCCTCGGGATTATGAGTACGTCGCCTGGCGGGGATGGACGGAGCCGGATGGAGCTGGATCTTAAGATTCTCCACGATCGCCTCGGAGATCTCGTCCTGGATCGCGAAGACGTCTTCGATGTTCTTGTCGAACCTCTCCGACCAGAGGTGAAAGCCATCCTCGACTTTGACGAGTTGAGCCATGACCCGGAGCCGGCCTCCCACCTTTCTGACGCTGCCTTCGAGGAGCGTCTCGACGCCCAGCTTGCCGCCGATCTCACGGATGTCCTCCTTCTTCCCCTTGAACACGAAGGATGAGGTCCGCGCGACGACACGGAGACCCTGGACGTGGGCCAACGAATTGATCAACTCCTCCACGATCCCGTCGCAGAAGTATTCCTGGTCGGGATCGGCGCTGAGGTTGGTGAATGGTAAGACCGCGATCGAGGAAGTGGGCTCCTTCTTCGCTGCGACCGTTTCCACGGTTGGGGCTTCCAGAGAGATCTCCAGGCCGGACAGATCTCTGTAGAGGGCCAAGGAATCCTCATGGCGAAGATCACGATCCTTCGACAGGACCCTCTCCAGGATCGGCCTGAGCGAGACGGGTAAGGTTGGATTGATGCTGTCCAGGGGCGGAGGCGCCGCGTTCAAGATGGAGTGGAAGCAGGACGGAATCGAATCGCCTCGAAAAGGAAGCCGTCGGGAGAGCATCTCGTAGAGAATGACGCCCACCGACCAGATATCCGAACGATGGTCGACATCTTCACCGCGCACCTGCTCGGGGGACATGTAAGAGGTCGTACCTACGATCGTGCCCGGATTCGTGAGAGGGCCGGGTCCGGCGAGCTTGGCAAAACCGAAGTCCATCACCTTCACAATGTCGTCCGAGGAGAACATGATGTTCGACGGCTTGATGTCGCGGTGTACGAGCCCGGCTTCGTGCGTCTTGTTGAGACCCTCGCAGATTTGCCGAATGATCTGCAGGGCCTGTTCGAGCGATATGGCTCCCCGTCCGATACGCTCCCGCAGTGTTTCCTCGTAGCAGGCCATGGCGATGAACAGACGGCCATCATCAACTTCGTCGATTTCGAAGATCGTGCAGATATTGGGGTGGTCCAGAGCTGATGCCGCTTGAGCTTCGTACTCGAATCGCTTGCGAGCCACGGGATCGCGAGTCAGTTCAGCCGACAGAAACTTGAGTGCAGTAGGACGTTTCAGCTTGTTGTCGATGGCTCTGTACACACGACCCATGGCCCCAGCGCCGACCTCTTCGAGAATCTCGTAGTGGGAGACGGTGCAGCCGATCATGTTTTCAGAACCCCCCGCGATGGAAGTCAGGGGGAAAACCCTTTCTGGCCAGGTGGCTTCAGGAGATTCCCCTCCTGGTCACGGGCGCACAAGATGAGTTTAGCACTCGATTAGATCGGCATCAATTGAGTGGGAAGAAGAGGGCCCACGAAAGAGCACAGAATTTACTGATCGGAATACAGGTTTCCTCTTCTGGGGCGAATACTCGATGACCGTAAGGTTGCGCTATAGGCCCAGCTCGGCCTTGCGCTCCTCGGCGGTGGGCAGCGGGTCTTCCTTCTCGCTGACCACGGACAGGTCGGCCGCGCGGGCGGCGTTGATGCCGATCCACTTCTCTTCGCTGGCGGGGACGTCCTCCTCCGCGTAGATCGCCTGGACGGGGCACTCTTCGATGCAGGCGCCGCAGTCGATGCACTCCTCGGGATCGATGTAGAGCATGTTATCGTCCCCGTGGAAGCAGTCCACCGGGCAGACCGTCACGCAGTCGGTGAAACGGCAGCCTTCGCAGTTGCTGGTCACTACGTGGGCCATGATTCCTCCTCGGAGAGAGTCGAAGATCGGCGGGTGCCCTCGCGCCCACCGACACTGTTAATGCAGATCCGGCCTGTTGGCAAGTCCTGGTAGGAGCTACTCGCAAGGGTCCCGCTGGCGGGCTATATTCCGGATCGAGCCGTCCCTTTCCCCGAGCCCGCCGGGAGCCTGACATGAGCGACTTCATCTACCTCGACTACAATGCCACCACGCCAGTCGACCCCCGCGTCCTCGAGGCCATGCTGCCCTACCTGCGCGAGGACTACGGCAACCCCTCGAGCGGCCACGCCCTGGGACAGCGCGCGCGGGCAGCTGTCGAACAGGCCCGCGCCCACCTGGCCCGGCTCCTCGGCTGCGAGCCCGGGGAGATCCTCTTCAGCAGCGGGGGCAGCGAGTCCAACAACGCGGTGATCTTCGGCGTGGCCGAACAGGCCGAGCCCGAACGGCATCACCTGATCACCAGCGCCGTGGAACACCCGGCCGTCGTCGAGCCCTGCCGGGTGCTGGAGGAGCGCGGCTGGCGGATCACGCGCCTGTCCGTGGACGGCGAGGGGCTCGTGGACCCGGTCGAGCTCGAACGCGCCCTGGACGGCGAGACCGCCCTCGTCTCGGTGATGCTCGCCAACAACGAGGTCGGCGCCATCGAGCCCGTGGCCGAGCTGGCCGCCCTCTGCCGCGAGGCCGGCGCGCCCCTGCACACGGACGCCGCGCAGGCGGTGGGCAAGATGCCCGTGGACGCCCGCGGGCTGGGCGTGGACTACCTGACCGTGGCGGGGCACAAGCTCTACGCGCCCAAGGGCGTCGGCGCGCTCTTCATCCGGACCGGCCGCGAGCTGCCGCCCTTCGTGCGCGGTGCGGGGCAGGAGGGCGGCCGGAGGGCCGGCACGGAGAACGTGCCCGAGATCGTCGGGCTGGGCGAGGCCGCACGCATCGCCTCGGACGAGTTGGAGAGCGACATGGTCCACAGCCGCGACCTGCGCGACCGCCTGCTCGCGGCGCTTGCGGAGAGGATCCCGGCGGACCGGCTGCGAGTGAACGGACCCCTTGCCTCGCGGCCGGAGCTCTGCCTGCCGGGCACCCTGAGCCTTTCGCTGCGCGGGCTCGCGGCCTCCGACCTCCTCGCCGAGCTGCGCGACACGCTCGCGGCCAGCGCGGGCGCCGCATGCAACACGGAGGGCACGAAGGTCTCGGCCGTCCTCGCCGCCATGGACGTGCCGCTCGACTGGGCCCGCGGCACGCTGCGCCTCAGCGTGGGCCGCATGACGACGGAGGAAGAGATCGACCGCGCCGTCGCCGTCCTCGCCGACGCCGCCGCGCGGCTCTCCGCCTAGAACTGGTCCGTGCAAGCTCCAACGGGACGGCTGAAAACAATATTCTAGACTACCGGCTCCTGTTTGATTGTGATATCCTTATTCCGGAACTCGGGATATCGAGAAGGGCCCCGGGAACCGCATTCCGGGAGCCCCCAACCCACGAGAGGTCTGACATGAAGAAGATCGCGATCACCCTGCTGCTGATCTTGTCGGCGAGCAGCATCGCCCTCGGGCAGGGTTACCCTGCGATCGGCATGTTCTCCGACACCGACTACGTCTTCTGCTACGAGGATGTCGAGCAGTACCTCACCACGACGATCTACGTGGCCGCCTACCTGCCGCCGGAGATCGACGGAATCACGGCTGCCGAGTTCCGCATCGACAATCTGCCCGAGAACGATGCCTACGGCATCGTGACCCTGAACTGGGCCACAGACCTGGTCATCGGCGATCCCTGGTGGGGTATCGCCCTCGCCTTCACGGATCCGGTGCCCGGACCCTACGCCCCCCTCGGCTCCATCGACTTCTTCATGATCGACCCGGTCTGGATCGGCGACGACCACCTGATGGTGGTCGCTGCGTCCTACGACAGCGGCCTCCTGGTCGTGGTGGACGACGAGTTCAACACGATCGACGCCCTCGGCTGGATGTTCACCTTCAACTGCACCGACATCTCGACCTGCTGGTGCGAAGATGACATCAGCAGCCCGGTGGAGGACAGCAGCTGGGGCGCGGTGAAGGCTCTCTACTAGCCCGCTCCTGCAGCGCGGGCTCGAAGGCCGAGCATCTCTGCAGTCAAGGGCCGTCCGGGCGAGCGCGGACGAAGGCGGCGTAGTTCTGGTCCTCTTTCAGGATGTGCTTCAGCCACCAATTCTTCAGGTAGGCCAGGGTCTCGTAGGAGAGATCGATGGACTCGCCGTGCACGAACATCGACAGGCGCTGAGTCCAGACGGCCATCTCATGATGCATGTTCGCGTGCTCATCGAATTCGGGGTAGTCGCATCCCCGTAGGAAGCGCTCCTCGTCGCTGAAGTGCCGCGTCGTGTAGGCCTGCAGCTCCTCGATGATGGAGCTGAGAGCGCTGCCGGCCTTGCCTTCCTGCATGGCCTGGTAGAGCCTGTTGATGATCTCGAGCATGCGGCGGTGCTGGGCGTCCAGTTCCGCGACCCCCACGCTGTACTCGTCCTTCCACACGGCTAACTTCACTTCTTCCACGTCTTCCCCCTCGTTGGATCGGGCATTGCGTATTGCAATTCTGTAATCCTATCGGCCGTTTCGATACGGCGCTTGAGGAGATTCCTGCAGTGGATGAGGATTGCCAGACCCACGACCCCTTCCGCTAATAAGCTCTCTCGATACGCGGGTTTTCCTGAATCCCGAGCCCGCGGCCGGGCATCCCAGGGTCAGGAAGCGTAGACCGAATCCAATCCCCCTTTCGATCCGCAGCCGGAAGGACGGAAAAGGCGAGGTTTCACGCGGGACTGCACTCCGTGGGGTTTTGGAGTGCGCTTTGGAGCCGGGCCCGCGCCCGGCTCTTTTGCTGAAAAACCTCTTGAGCTGGCGCCATGGCATCGCTTGAATGCAGACATGCTCCTGATCGTCACCTGGACCGTCGAAGGCCCGGGCGAGGCGCCGAAGCCGCGGCTGGAGGCACGCCTCTCCGAGGCCGAACAGAGCCTGATCCAGCGCCTCGCGCAGCGGGACGAGTCCGCGCTGCAGGAAGTGCTCGCCTCGCACCAGGGACGGATCTACCAGCTCGCGCTGAAGATCACCGGCAGCGTCGAGGACGCGGAAGAGATCACGCAGGACACCTTCCTGCGCCTGCTCGACACCATCGACCGCTTCGAGGGGCGGAGCTCCCTCGGCACCTGGCTCTACAAGCTCGGGCTCAACCAGGCCCTGATGCGGCGGCGGAAGATCATGCGCCGCCAGGAGCAGAGCCGGGAGGATCCGCTGCAGGCCTTCAAGGAGGACGGCCAGCACGCCGCGCCCATCGGCCGCTGGCGGGGCTCGGTGCTGGACATCGAGCGCGAAGAGACGAACAGGATCGTGCGCGAGGCCATCGACCAGCTGCCGGAGGACTACAACGTCGTCCTGGTGCTGGCCGACATGGAGGGACGCAGCCGGCAGGAGATCGCCGAGCTGCTCGAGCTGTCGGTGCCGGCGGTCAAGAGCCGCCTGCACCGCGCGCGTCTGATGCTGCGGGCGCGACTGGCGAGGGACTTCGAAGAGTCGGGCGGCGGGGGGTAGGGTCATGCTGAACACCATGCGCAAGATGATCGCGATGCTGGGGATGATGCTCGGCCGTCCCTTCGGGATCCGCATGCATTCCTGTAAGGAGGTGGTCGAGCTACTGGCCGATTACCTCGAGGACGAGCTCCCCGCGAACGAGAAGCACAGTATCGACCTGCACGTCATGGCCTGCGAGAACTGCCGCAACTTCACCGACAGCTACCGCGAGACCGGCCGTCTCGCCCGTTCGCTCCGCTACGAGGAGATCCCCGCGGACTTCCGCTCCCGCCTGCGCGACGTCCTCGCCCAGCGCCTCCGCAACGATCCCCAGGCCTAGCTCCCACCGCTTCGACCCCGGCGATGCCTTCAGCAGTCGGCCAGCCCAGCGAGCAGGCGCTCGAGATCGTCCTCCGTGTTGTAGTAATGGAAGGAGACGCGGATCGAGCCCTCCCGCGGATTCACCGCGACGCGGCGCTCCGCGAGCTTCTTCCACGCGCCGATGGGATCGTCGCAGAGCAGGGCCGTCGTCTGGCTGCGGCGTTCGGGCGGGTCGGCGGCGGCGAAGGGCTTAAAGCGATCAGCGAGGCCGCGCGCCTCGAGCTCGGCCACGAGCTTCTCGCGCAGGGCGTCCGAGTGGGCGGCGACGTTCCCCAGCCCGACTTCCTCGATCAGGTCGAGCGAGTGTCCCAGGCAGACGAAATCGTGGAAGCCATAGGTGCCGACCTCGACGAGGCGTGTCTCGTCGGTCAGTGGGCGCTCGTAGTCGAGCAGCTCCGAGAACTTCCAATCCTCCCAGTTCAGCCAGCCCTGAAAGGCCTGCTGGAGCACGCCGGCACGCAGAGCGGAGAGCGCGCGCTCGGAGAAGTAGAGGAGCCCCGTGCCCCGCGGCGCGCAGAGCCACTTCTGCCCGCCGGCCGCGAGGAAGTCCACGCCGAGGGCCGGCAGATCCCAGACCCGGTTGCCGAGGCCCTGGATGCCGTCAACGCAGAGCCAGAGATCGCGCTCGCGGCAAAAGGCAGCGAGGCGCGGCAGGTCCGGCGCGTAGCCGTTCAGGAACTGCACGCCGCTCAGGCTGATCGAGCGCGTGGAGTCGTCGCAGGCTTCCATCAGGATCTCGACGCTCGCACGCTGATCGGACGCCTGCGCCCAGCGGATACTCACGCCGCGCCGGGCGAGGTTCTTCCAGGGGTAGACGTTGGCCGGGAACTCGCAGTCGGCGAGCACGACGCTGTCGCCCGGTTCCCAGGGCAGCGCGGCGGCGACCGTGTTGAGGCCGTAGCTCGTGTTCGGCTGCAGGGCCCACTGGGCCGCCGGTCCGCCGAAGAGGCGCGCCGCCTTCTCGCGTATGGCCTGCAGATCGTCGAACATGCGGTAGTGCCGCGCCAGCTCGAGGTAGTGACCCTCGCGGAAGTAGCGCTCAAGGTGGCGGCGGCTGCGCTCGGGCAGGATGCCGTTGGCGGCGCTGGCGAGATAGGTCCAGCCGCGGGCGAGGGGGAACTCCTCTGCAATCAGGTCGGGGTCGATCATGACTGTCCTTTACTGTTGCGCGGGCGCGCCGCCGACACCCCTCCTTGCGCTGTCGCCGGTCATGCTTTACAAAGCGATCCTAGGAGCTGAGGGGGAAGCATGCAAGACAAGGCCTGCATCACGAAGGAAGCGCGGGGGCTGGGCCTGTTCGAGCGCTGGCTCACGCTCTGGGTTCTGCTCTGCATCGGCGCCGGGATCGTACTGGGCAAGCTGGCGCCGCAGGTGGCGACCGCGCTGGACGCCATGACCGTCGACGCCGGCGGTGCCCCCGTGATCTCGATCCCCATCGCCGTCTGCCTCTTCTTCATGATGTACCCCATCATGGTGAAGATCGACTTCGGCGAGGTGCTGAAGGCAGGCCGCAGCGCGCGCCCCGTGGGTCTGACCCTCGTCGTGAACTGGCTGATCAAGCCCTTCACCATGGTGGCGATCGCAAGCTTCTTCCTGGGCACGGTCTTCCTGCGCTTCATCGGCCCCGAGGCGGTCGACCTTGTCCGGATGCCCCTCGGCCTGGACCTGCCGGTCGGCGAGAGCTACGGCGCCGGCCTCGTCGTGATGGAAGACGGCGCGAAGATGCTCGCCGTTCCGCTCTGGCGCAGCTACCTGGCCGGCTGCATCCTGCTCGGCGTCGCGCCCTGCACGGCCATGGTCCTGGTCTGGGGCTACCTCGCTCGCGGCAACGACGGCCACACGCTCGTGATGGTCGCCATCAACTCGCTGGTCATGCTCCTGCTCTTCGGCCCCCTCGGCGGTTTCCTGCTCGGCGTCGGGCGCCTGCCCGTGCCCTGGCAGGCGCTGCTGCTCTCGATCGCGATCTACGTGGCACTGCCGCTGGTGGCCGGCTACCTGTCGCGGCGCTGGATCGTGGCCGCGAAGGGCAGGGCGTGGTTCGAGGAGAAGTTCCTGCATCTGCTCACGCCCGTCACCATCACCGCGCTGCTGGTCACCCTCGTGCTGCTCTTCTCCCTCAAGGGGGACGTGATCCTCGCGCGGCCGATGACCATCGTCTGGATCGCGGTGCCGCTCTTCATCCAGACCGTACTCATCTTCGCCCTCGCCTACGGCCTCGCGCGCCTGCTGGGGCTCTCTTACCGAGACGCCGCGCCGTCCGCGATGATCGGCGCCTCCAATCACTTCGAGGTGGCCATCGCCACGGCGACGATCCTCTTCGGCCTCTCCTCTGGCGCCGCCCTGGCCACCGTGGTGGGCGTGCTCATCGAGGTGCCGGTGATGCTGATGCTGGTGCGGATCTGCCTGCGGACGGAACGCCTCTTCCCGGGTGACGCGCGCGCTTAAGGTTCCCGCTGTCTCCTGGCGCCCCCGCGGCGGCGTCTCTGCACGGCGCGCCAGACCTGGAAGCGCGGCTCGGCGGCCACGCGCTCGGCGCCTCCGAAGACATCCTCGAGCATTGGGCCCAGCCCCAGCGTGGGCGGGCCGACGAAGAGAGCGCGACCACCGGTGCGCAGGACGCGCGCCACCTCGGTCGCCATGCGTCGGAGCGTGTCCCGTTCGCTGGCGAAGCCCTGGTGCAGGGGCGGGTTGACGAGGACCAGGTTGAAGTTGCGCGCAGGCAGGTCCTCGCCGGAGTCGGAAGCGACGAGCTCGGCCGCGAGACCGCCGCGCGCGATCGTCTCGCGGGCGGCCTCGAGTGCCAGGGCGTCGCTGTCGCAGAGCACCGCTTCACTCACACGCCCTTCTTGCAAGAGCACGGCCGCCACGACCCCCGTGCCGCAGCCCAGGTCGAGCAGACGGTCGCCCGGGCGGGGCGCGCAGGCGTTCAGCAGCAGGGCCGTGGCCGGATCGAGACGATCCCAGCTGAAGAGGCCGGGTCGCGTGGCCACCTCGACGCGCTGGCCGCGCGCTTCGGCGACGTAGCTGCCTGCCGGGCGCTCGAGGCCCCAGGGTGTTCGCGTGCCGGGTTCGCCCGCCTCGGCATCGGACGCGGCCGACGCATCCCTGCGCGGGCGGGCCAGGAGCAGGCGGCCTCCCGCCCGCGTGACGGGCTCCGCCAGGTCGCAGTGCTCGGCGAGGAGCTCCTGCGCGGGCACGATCCCCTCCCGGCGTTCGCCGTAGAGGGCGATCATGCCGCCCGCGCCGATCCGTGCGGCGAGGCGCTCCAGCTCGAGGAAGAGGGCGAGTCGCTGCTTGCCCGCGGGCAGGACCACCAGATCGCCGGGCCCGGGCTCTGCCCGGGGCGCATGTAGTAGCTGCAGGTCCGGCACCCCTGCCAGCGATCGCAGCCCGCGCAGCTCGCGCTCCACTGCGACGACCCGCTCCGGTCCCATGGCAGCCATGGCCTCGCGAGCGAGGAAGTCCAGGCCGGTGTCAAAGAGAAATCCCCTCCCCCGTGGGGGGAAGGGGATCGGGTCACCGAGAAGCTTGCGCCTGCGTTCCTGCGCCGAGGCGCCCACTGGCTAGAGCCCGAGCTCGAGACCGAAGGCCACGGTCAGAAATCGGTTCGTGTTGTCGCCGAAGGCGTTCTCCTCGAGCATGTAGTAGCGCCCCTCCAGGCTGAGAGCCAAGGGCACGAAGGTGGGCTTGATCCGCAGGCCGAAGAGCGCGTGGCCGCCGAAGGTCCAGTTCCGGTCGAGGATCTTGCCGGGCGCGAGGTCGTCGCCCGAGAGGCCCTGCGCCACGACCTGCTCCTCGAGCAGCTCCCGGCTGAGCAGTGGGCCCACCCGGTGGTAGCCCGCGCCGCCGCCCACGTATGTCTTCACCAGCGGCAGGTTGATCATGTTCATCTTGGCGCTGGCGTAAGCGCTGATGCGGTGAAAGGTGACGTCGTCCTCGAAGCTGCGGGCGAGCTCTCCCACGGGGACGTGTTCGTAGAGGACGTGGTACTTGCGCAGGCTGCCCTCGAGACCGAACTCGAAGTCGAGGAAGGGGGTCGCGTCGAGATAGAGGTGCACGCCTCCCATGAGGGGTGACTTGATCTCGTCACGCGTGATGCTCACCTCGTCGCCATTGGACAGCAGCTCGCTGGTCAGCTTGTGGATGGCCTGGTCGTTCATGTCGAAGCCGCCATGCACACCGAAGCGCAGCAACCCGGAGGCGGGCGACGCGAGCAAGGTGAGCAGGACGGTCGAGACACAGAGCAGCGACAGCTTTTTCATGAGGACTCCTTCCGGGACCGCAACGCTCCCCGTTGGGGGGCTGAGGGAGCATACGCTCAAGTCGCACTCAAGATCCGGGCCGGATTATAGGGGGCAGCGGCGATTTTCATCCAGCACGGATCGCCACCAGGGGATCTCCCCAGACACCCTGCCATTCTTTCGGGCCCGCGTGCCCAGTGCAGGGAGAACATTCGCCAAGGCAGCCGGCAATGCACGACGCCCGAGGTCGGCGACCCCGGGCGTCCAGTGATCTCGATCGGTCGAGAGCCGCAGCCTACTCGAACTTGATCACCTCGACGGGGCAATCCTCGGCCGCTTCCTGGATTTCGTCCTCATGCTCGCTGAGGTTGACGCCCCCCTTGATAATGCAGGAGTCGTCGGTGACCTCGAAGACATCGGGACAAGTATCCTCGCACAGGTTGCAGACCGTGCAGCCCTCATCGATCCAGACTTTCGTGATAGCCATTGCGAAGAACTCCTCATCGGTTATCAGGGCTCCAGATGCCAAACCGCATGGCGATGCGATGCTTCCGCGATTTTCGCGCACATAATACACCGCGATTTCCCGAGGGACAAGGGTGCCCGGAACGATTTCGGACTCCAGTCGCGAGATTATATTGGGAGTGAGAAACCCGTGACATCCGTTTCCTATGAAACGAGGGGCGAGATCCCGCTCGATGGCATACACGAAGAACCTGCCGGATCGGAAATGCCGGTCCTCGCGTGGGGTCGTCAGCTCGCCTATTCGGCCTTGGCCTTGCCGCCCTTGCCCTTGCCGGTGTCTTTCTTGATCGAATCGGCGCGCCAGCGCTGGTAGTGCATGCTGCACATGCCGCGCGCCACCACCGGCCGGTTGCAAGCCTGCACGGAACAGATCCGCTCCGCGCCCGGCTTGCGGCCTCGGTTAGACTTCCTGAGGGGATTGCCGCCCGACTTCTTCAGAATATGATTGAGCGTTACCTCGATGCTCTTCGTCCGGTCTTCCAGCGTCTTGAGCTGTTCCTCGGAGGGGAGCTCCTTGGCGACGGCCTTGGCCGTCTTGCCCACGATCTCCTCGATGAGCAGCTCGAGGGACTTGCCCAGTTCTTTCGAGTTCATTCGTTCCCATCCTTGCTTGCTAAAGGTCTCTTGGCAAGACGTCATGGACATGATAGCGATAAATGGGCTACTGGCAATACCAAAAATGTACTTCGTGAAATTTCTGTAATTCGAAGGGATTTGAGAATGAAGTTTAATCCGCGAATATTGAAAGAAGAAAGTGCTGCCTGATTCAGGGCCCCAAAATTCCATCAAACTCGCGCGTCAAGAGGAGTGGGTCTGAGAGGGCGTTACGGGCACCTCTGGCCGAGCAGCACTAACTTGTCCGTTTTGGCGAATTCAGGATAGGTGGGGCGCCGAGCGCCGCAGGAAGGGGTTTCGGACTCGGCCGACCCGAATTCGGATTTGCGGAAAGATAGGCAGAGCCCCCCCGTTTGGCAAGGATATCGACTCGTTGTTTCATTTTCTATTATTCTTACCGGAAAGGCGTAAATCCCGTCCGGTCATCTGCTCGGAACAGTCTATGCCCGCGTGACACAGTAACGTGGGCATGACATCTGCCAGACGGCCTCCCCGCAGGCCGCCCTCGAAGAGTGGGTCGACGAGCAGGAGCGGTACGGGTCCCGTGGTGTGGGCGGTAAACGGGCCTTGCGAGTCCTCGTCCCACATTCTCTCGACGTTGCCGTGGTCGGCCGTGATGAGGAGGAAGCCGCCGCAGTCCAGGGCGGCCTTAACGACCTGCCCCACACCGCGATCCACCGCCTCCACGGCAGCGACGGCCGCCTTCATGTCCCCCGTGTGGCCGACCATATCGCAGTTGGCGAAGTTTACGATGTGCACGTCGAAGTCGCCCCGCTCGCACTGTTCGAGGTAAGTGGCACTAACCTGGGGCAGGCTCATCTCGGGCTGAAGGTCGTAGGTCGCCACCTTGGGCGAGGGGATGAGGATGCGCTCCTCGCCCGCGTAGGGCTCCTCCTGGCCGCCGTTGAAGAAGAAGGTGACGTGCGCGTACTTCTCGGTCTCCGCCAGGCGCAGGTTGCGCAGGCCCGCGGCGGCCATGACGTCGGCGAAGATCCCCTCCAGGCCCAGGGGCAGGAAGACGATGGGCTGGCCGAAGTCCGCGTCGTACTCGGTGAGAGAGGCGTAACGGATCTCCGGGACCCGCCTGCGCTCGAAACCGTCGAAGCCCTCCTCGGTGAGCGCGCGGGTCATCTGCCGAGCGCGGTCCGCGCGGAAGTTGAAGAAGAAGACGGCGTCGCCGTCCTCCACGCGACCCCGCGGCCGGCCCTTCTCGTCCGTGATGACCACCGGGTCCACGAACTCGTCGGTGACGTCCTGTGCGTAGGACGCCTCCACCGCGGCGACGGGATCCCCGCCGGTCGGGCCCTCGCCGTCCACGATGCACTCCCAGTGCCGGGCCACGCGGTCCCAGCGCTTGTCGCGGTCCATGCCCCAGTAACGCCCGCCGACGCTGGCCACGGCGAAGTCTTCATTATTCCCATGGAATTCATTAGCCCAGCCCTGAACGACGCGCAGGAAGCCTGCCCCCGCGCGCGGAGGCGTGTCGCGGCCGTCGAGCAGGGCGTGGAGACGCACGACCAGGCCCGCGCCGCAGCCGATGCGGACGAGGGCCTCGAGATGCTCGAAGGAGCTGTGTACGCCACCGTCGGAGACGAGCCCGATCAGGTGCAGGGTTCCGCCGCTTTCCCGCGCGCCGGCGACGAGCTCGGCGAGCGCGGGCCGCTCGGCCAGGTCCCCCGCGGCGACGGCCTTGTCGATGCGGGTGATGTCCTGGTCGACGATGCGCCCCGCGCCCAGGTTCATGTGCCCCACCTCGGAGTTGCCCATCTGCCCCGCGGGTAGCCCCACGTCGAGGCCGCTCGTCTCGATCATGCAGTGGGGATAGCGTGCGAGAAGGGCGTCCAGCTCGGGAGTGCGCGCCTTGTAGCTGGCGTTCGTCTCCGACGGTTCGCCGAGGTTCCACCCGTCGAGGATCAGGAGGGTCGCGGGTCGGGGCAAGCGGCTCATGTTCCGCCTTTCGCGGGGATTCGGGACGCGGCGCGTCCGGACACGACCTCGCCGGGCCGCGGGCGCCGTGACGACATATAGCCACGCGGTAGCCCCGCAGGCAAGGGCGGGAAGGTCCCTGGGCCCGCCACGCCATACGCGACGGCGGGGAGGGCGGGCGTCGTGCAGACGCAGCGTGCCGGTACCGGTCCGCCACCTTGCGCGGGGCCGGGCGATAGAATAGCCTGGACCCCATGTGCGAGCAGTCCAATCTCTTCGATCCCAAAACTCCGAAGGACACGCCGCCCGACTCCGGAAAGGCGTCGGAGGAGGTGCCGGAGCGGGCCCCGGCGGGGCCCGAGAGCCCGTCGCTCTCCGAGCCGCCGGCCCTCAGCGTCTCGGAGTTCAACGAGCGCGTCGCCGGCTATCTCGGAGGCCTGTTCCCGGGCGTCTTCCGCATCCAGGGTTTCGTCACCGGATTTCAGCGCAGCTATGCCCGCGGCGGCCACGTCTACTTCGAGCTGCACGAGCGGGACCCCGCGGACGAGACCCGCGACGTCGCCCGCATCGCCATGGTCATCTGGCGCGGGGTGCGCCAGCGAGTGCACCGGGACATCGAGGCCCTCGGCGGCCAGGGCGGCGCGTTGGACGACCAGCAGGTCTACTTCGAGGTCTCCGTGAACTTCTGGGTGCAGGGGGGACGTCTCTCGCTCCTCGTCGAAGGCGTCGACGTGGAGGCGAGCCTCGGCGCCCAGAAGCTCGACCGGGAGCGCATCCTGCGCCTGCTGGCGGCCGAAGACCTCCTGGAGAGAAACCGCCGGCTAGCGCTCGCGCCCGTTCCCCTGCGCCTGGGCTTGATCACGAGCCTGGAGAGCGCGGCTTACCACGACTTCCTCAAAGAGCTGAGCCAGTCCGGGATCGGCTTCCGCGTCGCCTGTGTCGACGCGCGCGTGCAGGGCCCCGAGCAGGAGGGCGACATGCTGACGGCCTTCGCGCGCTTCACCGAACACGCGCAAGATTGGGACGCCGTCGTGCTGATCCGCGGCGGCGGCAGTCGCGCCGATCTCATGGGCTTCGACGGCGAGGCCCTGGCGCGGGCGATCGCCGTCTGCCCCCTGCCAGTGCTGACGGGCATCGGCCACGAGATCGACCGCTCCATCGCGGACGAGGTCGCGCATCACGCGCTCAAGACCCCCACCGCGGCGGCGCGCTTCCTCGTGGGGCGGGTGGAGGACTGGCTCACAGGTCTCGAGGAGACCGCCCGGCAGATCCGCCTACAGGGCGAACGACGGCTCGTGCAGGCTGGCCGCGACCTGGACCACAGGACCCACCGGCTCAGCGCGTTGGCGACGGCTGGCCTGACCGGCGCGCGGGCGCGTCTCGCCGTAGCCTTCGCCCGGCTTCCGGGTGCCGCCCGCCAGGTCCTGCGGCTGTCGCGTCTGGAGCTCGAGCAGCGCCGCCAACTGCTCCCCCACAAGACCCGACGCCCCCTGGCGCTCGCGCGGCTCGAGCTGCGGCACCGGCTCGCGCGCCTTTCGGCCGCCGCGCGCGAGCCGCTGCTGCACGGCCGCCGCGAAATGGACCACCGCGAGGAGCGTCTGCGGCTCCTCGACCCGATGCACGTGCTTCGCCGCGGCTACAGCCTCACCCGCGACGCCCGCGGGCGCCTCCTGCGCTCGGTGGCGGGGATCTCGCCCGGTGACAAGCTCGTCACGCGAGTCGCCGATGGAGAGGTGGAGAGCCTCGCGCAGGACGTGCGTCCCGTGAAAAACGAAAACGCGACCGCCCCGCGGGAGCGACCCGACCGAAAGGAAGAATCATGAGCCCCCAGAAGAAGACCCCGAAGCCCGTCGAGGCGCTGAGTTACGAGGAGGCTATGGACGACCTGGGCCGCATCCTCGAGGAGCTGGAGGGCGAGGAGAGCGACCTCGACCGGCTCGCGGAACGCGTGCGCAGGGCCAGCGAGCTGGTGCGCCACTGCCGCGAGAAAATCCACGGCACCGAGATGGAAGTGGAAAAGGTCCTGAAGGATCTACCGGAGCAGGCCGATCTTGAGGAGGAGCAGTAAAGGAGGGCGCTCCCCTCGCATGAGCGATCGATCTCCCGATTCCGCATCGTCCCCGAAAGTGACTTCGGGCGGGCCGCAGTTCGGTCTGCTTCCGCTGGGTCTGCTCGTCCTGATCTGGGTCGTCGCCCTGGCCCACTACCCCCGCCTGCCCGGGTTCCTGCCCACAGGCTTCCTTGTCGGCGGGACGCCGTCGGGCTGGGGCCCCAAGGGAATCGGCTTCTTCGTCCTGCCCGCAATGGCCACGGGCGCCTTCCTCCTCCTCGGCATCATCGGCCGTTCGGCGATTCGCCAACCCACCCTCGGCGGCCGGGCTTTCCATGGCCGGGCGGCCCTCCACGTGGGGCGCATGATCTCGCGCTTCCTCTTCTTCATGAAGAGCGCCCTGCTAGCCTTCCTGCTCAACATCGAGTTCCGAGGCATCCAGGTGGCCTACGGCGCGCGGCCGGCCCTGGGCTGGGACAGCTACCTCGTGGGCGGGATCCTGGTCGGCTACGCGCTGGCGGGATCTCTCATACTCTTTCTCGGCGCGCGGCGCTGGTTGCGCTGGCAGGAGAGCCAGGAGCAGGAAGGCTGACGCCACTCCGGCCGTGGCCGCGAGTATCTCCTGACATGCAATCGAAGCGGAGCGCCTAGCGCAGCGGCGGGAAGTTCTCGTCCAGCCAGGCGAGGATCTCCTCGACCAGCGCGGGATCCGGCGGGTCGTCGGGGCGGGCCCCGTTCATGAAGTGATCCATCCCCTCCCAGTACTTCGTCGCGAGCTCGGCGCCGGCCACCTCGAGCAGGAGCTTCTGCTCCGCGTACTCGCCCAAGGGCACGGTCTCGTCGAAAGCGCCGACGTGGAGGGCGACCGGCCGCCCCGCCCAAGCCGGCAGCGAGAGGAAGACCTCGCTGTCGAAGTCGAGTAGGTCGCGGTGCTTGTCGACGAAGCAGTCGAGGCCGAGAAGCTCGATCCAGTCGCCCGGCGCGTTCTCGGCCTCGGGGATGACGGGAACGTCGGCCGGCGAGTAGAGCGGCGGGGCGAGGGCGACGACGCCGGCCGCGTCGCCGAAGAAGGCGCAACGCTCGAGGGCCAGGGCGGCGCCCTCGCCGTGCCCGACGAGCACGCAGCGCTCGGGGTCGACGTCCGGGTCCGTGATCATCTCCTGCCAGACGGCCGCCAGTGCCCGCCGTCGCCCGCCGAGGTCCAGGCTGTCCAGCTCGCCGCCGGAGGAGCCGGTGCCCGGCTTGTCGTAGCGATAGACCAGCCAGCCGTGGCGGGCGAGATCATCTGCGAGATGGCCGAAGAGCGCGGCGTCGTTGCGGTCGTTGGGGCCCGCGTCAGCCACGAGGAGTGCGGCCGGGAAGGGCCCCGTCCCCTCGGGACGTGCGCTCTCGACGGCCAGGACCAGGTCGCCCTCGGTGACCGTGCTCTGGGCGACCGTGTAGCCCTCGGGCGCGGGGAACTCGGGGGCGAAGAACTGGCCGCTAACATCGGGCACGCCGTTCCAGAAGCGCAGGGCGATGCCCGGCGGCTTCCACCAGGCGTTGAGCAGGGTGGGGAAGTGCTCGCTCATCAGCTTGAAGAAGACGGGCCCGCCCGCCACCTCCAGGCGGAAGGAGTGGAGGTCCATGCCGCTCTCGACCACCACGCCTTCGTAGAGAAGCTGCGCGGTTTCGAGGAGCGGCGCGACATTGGGGTCGGGGAACCAGAGCAGGGGCAGGTCCAGGCTCGCCGGCGAACCGGCTGTCTCCCAGCGCCAGCCCAGCAGAGCGAAACCCAGCGGGGAGAGGGGATTGAAGGGCACGGGCTCCTCCTCCGCGGGCGCCAGGTCGTGGAGGAGCCCGAGCTCCCCCCAACCAGCGAGTGCCCAGGCCCAGGCCCCGCGCCCCTCGCGGGCAATCCGGGCGCGGAGAGCCGGCCCGCCCTCCCGCCCCACGCTCCAGTCGTAGACCCAATCCATCCCTTCCCGCCGGAACTCGCTCTCGACGTAGTCGCGGAAGGGATGGCCGGGCAGCTGGTAGCTGGCCCGGTAGATGAGCGAATCGGGGTGGGGCAGCTCCGCGAGCCGCGACCAGCCGACGAGCACCCCCTGGGGCTGCTCGATGCTGTAGCCGGGGACGGGATCCTCTGGCGGGAGCGGGTCGACGGCGCAGGCCACCCACAGGAATACCATGGGAACACTGAGAATAATCTCGATGCTTCGCAGCCGCATGGCGATCCTCCCTACGTCCGGGCAATATCGGACCTCGCCCAGAGGGCGGGCAAGGTTTTTCACGCGCGCTCGCTTCCGTCGCCAGCCCCGCGAGCGAGGTGTACGGAATGTGCGTCCATCCCCGCTCGTGATCCTCGCGCTCGCCGTCCTGCCGCTTGTGCTTCCCGCCTGCCTGCGCGAGACGGTGCACATGGCGCCGCCGGGAGCCGTCTCCGAGGCGCCCTTCGTGGAGCCCGCCGCCGGGGGCGAGACCCACCGCGTGCTCTTCCTCCACGGCTTCCACGGCTACCCGCTGCAGTTCTACCTCTATTGGCTGGCGGCCGCGAAGCAGCTCCCGCCCAGCTGCGAGCTCTACCTCGTCACCGGGGTGCGCGGGTCCATGGGCGCGATGGACGACGGCCCCGACGCCGCCGTAGGCGACCTCGAAGACTTCCTGAGCGAGCAGGACATCCCGCTGGAGAACCTGCACATCGTGGCCCACAGCATGGGCGGACTGGTCACGCGGCGCTTCGCCACGCTCCATCCGGAAGCCCTACGGCAAGTCTTCCTGCTGGGAACGCCGAGTGGCGGCGTTCGCAAGATCCACCTGCTCAACCTGAAGGGCTGGCCGACGCCCGGGGGGATCGAGTCCTTCAACGAGGCGCACCCGCCCGTGCCGGGTATCGACTGGTTCCTGGTGGCGGGGGATCTCTACCGCGACCACACGGGCGGCGCCTTCTGGGAGGGCGTGCCCAACGATGGCGTCATCTCGGTGGAGAGCGTGCTGCGCTTCGCGGAGCTCTGCGGCGACTCGGTGTCCTGCGAGTGGGAAACCTTCCCCGTCGGCCACCCGACCTGGAACTGGGGGGAGAACCTGCTGGAGAGTCCGCGCGTCATCCGCTGGGTAATCGACCGCATCCACGCCGACGTGGCGACTCCGTAAGCGGTGCCCGGTTTTTCTGTCATCGCACCTGCGATTCGGCTAGAGTGGCGCCATGACTGGCGACACGAATGACCCCGGCAAGCTGCCCGTTGTCCTGGGCTCGATGCGCATTCCCTTCCTTACGCTGGTGCCGGTCTGTGTGCTGCTCGGCCTCGCCACTGCGCTGCGCGCGGGTGTGACCGTAGACTGGTTCCACCTGGTCCTGGCCTTCGTCGGGGCTCTGGCGGCGCACGTCAGCGTCAACTCGCTGAACGAGTACGAGGACTTCAAGAGCGGCCTCGATCTGAAGACCGAGCGCACGCCATTCAGCGGTGGCAGCGGCACCCTGCCGGCGAACCCGACGCGGGCGCGCCTCGCCCTGGCGACGGGCGTCGCGAGTCTGGTCGTGGTCGTGGCGGTGGGCGTCTTCTTCGCGCTCGTGCGGGGCTGGGCGATCCTGCCGCTGGGGCTGCTCGGCGTGCTGGTCATCGTGCTGTACACGGGCACGCTGACGCGCTCGCCCCTGCTCTGTCTCGTCGCGCCGGGGCTGGGCTTCGGGCCGCTCATGGTCATGGGCGTGCACTTCGCGCTGACGGGGTCCTACACCTGGGCCGCCTTCGCCGCCTCGCTCGTACCCTTCTTCCTGGTGAGCGACCTGCTTCTGCTCAATCAGTTCCCCGACGTAGAGGCCGACCGCGGCGCCGGGCGGCGCCACCTGATCATCGTCTGGGGCCGGCGGGCGGGAGTCGCCACCTACGGCCTCTTCCTGGCCGGGGCCTACCTGTCCGTGCTCGTCGCCGTCCTGCTGAACATCCTGCCGGCCTGGGGGCTGCTCGCCCTGCTGACCGCGCTTCTAGCCGTGCCCGTCTTTCGCGGTGTCGTCCGACACCACGACTCCGTACCCGAACTGATTCCCTTCCTGGGCAAGAACGTCGTCCTGAACCTGGCGACGCCGGCCTTTCTGGCGCTGGGGATCTTCCTGGGCTGATCGAGGAGACCGAGAAACATGCCTAAGATCATCGAGTGCGTGCCCAATTTCAGCGAGGGGCGCAACCGCAGCATCATCCAAGCCATCGCGCAGGCCGTGCGCGAGACCGAGGGCGCGACCCTGCTCGACGTGGACGCCGGTCCGGACTTCAACCGCACTGTCTACACCCTCGTCGGCGAGCCCGACGCGGTGCTCGAGGCGGCCTTGAGCGCAGTAAAGAGGGGCACCGAGCTCATCGACATGCGCAACCAAAGCGGCGAGCACCCGCGCCAGGGCGCGGCGGACGTGGTCCCCTTCATCCCGGTGAGCGGCGGCGCGACCTGGGAGGACTGCATCGAGCTCTCCCATCGCTTCGGCAAGCGGGCGGGCGAGGAGCTGGGCCTACCCATCTACTTGTACGCGAAGAGCGCGCAGCGGCCCGATCGCGTGCGCATGCCCGACATCCGCAAGGGCGAGTACGAGGCGCTCGAGCGAAAGATGAAAGACCCGGACTTCGCGCCCGACTACGGACCCGCCGAGTTCCTTCCGAGGAGCGGCGTCACGGTGACCGGCGCGCGGCAGTTCCTCATCGCCTACAACATCAACTTCAACACGAACGTGAAGCGGAAGGCGCACACCATCGCGCTCGACATCCGCGAGAGCGGCCGCGCGAAGCGCGACGAGAACGGCGCGATCGTCCGCGACTCCGACGGCACGGCCGTCAAGGTGGCGGGCACTCTGCCCACCACCCAGGCCGCCGGCATGATGTACGACGCCAACACCGCGCAGATCAGCATGAACCTGCTCGACTTCACCAAGGTGGGCCTGCACACGGCCTTCGAGGAGGTGAAGCGCCAGGCGGCGAAGCAGGAGGGGCTGGAGGTCACCGGCAGCGAGATCGTGGGTGTGGTGCCCAAGCAGGCGCTGCTCGACGCCGCACGTTTCCACTGCGAGGACACGAACAGAGAGCTGCCTCCCGGCGAATGGGAGCAGATGCTGCTCGCCGTCGACTACCTGGGACTCAATCAGCTCTATCCCTTCAAGCTCGAGGAGAACGTGATTGAAGTAATGCTCGAGAAGGGCACGGTCTCCCCCAAGGCCCTGCCGCCCGAGCCGCCGGGGCCGCTGATGGGCCTCAGCGCAGCCGACTTCGCCGAGGTGCTGGCCTCCAGCTCGCCCGCGCCGGGCGGGGGGAGCGTGGCCGCCCTCTGCGGAGCGCTCGCCGCGGGGCTGGCCGGCATGGTCGCGCGCCTCACGCGCGGCAAGGCATACAAGGATGTGGAGGGCGAGATGGTGGACTTCTGCAAGGACGCCGACGCCCTGCGCGCCAAGCTCGAGAAGAAGGTGGACGAGGACACCGAGGCCTTCAACCAGGTCATGGCCGCCTTCAAGCTGCCAAGGAAGAGCGAGGACGAGATCGCCGCCCGCGACGCCGCGATCCAGGAGGCCACCAAGGGCGCGACGATGGTGCCCTACTCGGTGATGGAGCTGGGGCTCGATGCGCTCAGGCTCTGCGAGCGCGTGGCCGAGGTGGGCAACGTCAACAGCGCAAGCGACGCCGGCGTCGGTGCGCTCCTGGCGCTCGCCTGCGTGCGCGGAGCCTGCTTCAACGTGCGCATCAACCTGAAGGACCTCACGGACCAGGCCTTCTGCGACGAGTGGCAGGGCAAGGCGAAGGTGATCTACGCGGAGGCCGGCGAGATCTGCGAGCGAGCGCTCGCGCACATGGAGAAGAACTTGTAGAAGACGCGCGCCGCGGGCGAAAAGCCCTCAAGCGCCGCGCCGATCCTGCCGATACAATAAGAATGAGCGCTGCCGCATCCGCGGCGGCGCTTTTTCCATACCCCTGCCCTTGTCACGTGACGAAGTCCTGCCGGCCGGACTGGCCGGCCGATCCTCCACGCTGCTCGAATAGCGATCACTTCGCGAAGGTCAGCACTTCCGTGTCTGTGGCCAGAGGCGTCCAGGGGTTGCCGTGGGGGAACTCGGAGAGGTAGACGTAGGCCTGGAAGTCGCCCTCCGCACCCCAGTCCTTGACCACCACGGAGGCCGAGAACTGGTGACTCCCCGACCCTTCCTCCACGACGAACATGGTGGCGTTGATCATGTGGAAGAGACCGATGTCGACGCTGTTGAAGCCGAGGGCGAGCTCGCCCTGTCCCCGGATGGGCTCCAGGGTGTAGTCCACCTCCACGGTGAACGCCGTCAGCTCGCCGTCGACGAGGCCGTCACCGATGTGATCGTGATGCTGTGCTCACCCTGGTCGTCCCCGTTGCCGGGGCCAGCGGGATTACTGTCGGAGCTACAGCCGACCGCCGCCAGGGTGACGATCGAGAGATGCGTAAACAGAGCGCGGGTGAATGGACTCATGAACAACCTCCTCCCGTGCACGTCCGAGGCGCGGAGCGCCCAAGTCGAATTGAGGACCTTGAGTCTACCCACACGGAAGAGTGTGCCGTAAGCCCCCGCCGAGGCGGCGCTAGCTCGCGAGGTGGTTTTCGTCACGTGACGAAGTCCAGCCGGCTGGACTGGCTAGCTACTTCAACCCCCACTAGATGAAGTTCCTCAATAGCGGCCAGACCGAGGCGAGATCTGCCTTCGCTCCGCGGCAGCGCCAGATCGTGGCCTGCCCCACCCAGGGCAGAGCGTGGGGCGCGTCGACGGTCGCGACCACCTCCACCTCGTCGTAATAGCGGGCCAGGAGCTCGGGATGAATTCCGATCGCCAGCGCCACCGCACCGCTCCGCTCCTCGGGCCGCCAGTACCAGTAGCTGTTGTGCCAGCAGACGGTCGGCGGCAGGTCGAGACCACGCGCACGGAAGTAGTCGGCCGCGCCCGCGCTGCCGTAGTTGTCGCAGAGCAGCACGCAGTCGGACCGCTCCTCGGGCGGCATGGCGGCGTAAGCGGCCGCGGCGGCCTCGGCCTGCTCCCGCCAGCCGAAGCGGTCGGAGAAGTACTGGGGCAGGGGCAGCCCACTGTGCGCGGTCTCGCCGGTTTCTGGCTGCAGATGGGTGGCGACCATGTAGCGGGATGTGAACTCCGGCGAGAACAGGGGCAGGCACATGGGCAGCGTGAAGAGCCCGCCGAGCGTGAGATGGACCACGAGCACCGGCCCTCCCCAGCGCCAGCGCCGCCGCCGCAGGAACTCGCCCACCGCCACGGCCCCCGCCGTCAGGACGATGGGATGGGCGGGCGAGAGGTAGTAAGGCTTGCTGCGCTGCAGGATCAGGATCGTGCAGGCCACCGGCCAGATCCAGCCCAGGGCCCGGAAGGGCCGGGCGGCGCGGGAAAGGAGCAGCCAAAGGATTCCCGTGATCAGCAGCGGCAGGCTGGCGGGGTGGCTTTCCAGGACCGTCTCGCCCAGGAAGGCCACCGGGGCGAGCGTGGCGATTTTGTTCTCTTTCGCGTTGGCGATGAACTCCAGGGTCGGCCAGCCCTGTCCGAGCTGCCAGAGCAGGAAGGGCAGGAAGAGAAGCAGGGTGAGACCCACTCCCAGCCAGAGCCGTCGCTCGGCCAGATGACGCCGCAGCGGCGTGACGAGAACGCCCACAGCGATGCTCGCCCCGAGCACTAACACACCGATCTTGTTGAGCAGACCCAGCCCCAGGAGCAGGCCCAGCCAGGGCCAGAGGCGGCGAGCGTCGTCTCGCTGGATGCGCAGGAGGAGTAGCGCGGCGCCGAGCCAGATCAGGGGTTCGAAGACGTTCATGCTGTAGTAACCGGTCACGACGATCAGCACCGGCATAATCCAAGCCGCGAGAGCGGCCAGGCCCTGGGCGAGGCGCCTTCCACCCATCTCCCGCGCGAGCAGGCCCGCAAGCCAGACCGCAGCGCCGCCGGCCAGGGCCGCGGGCACGCGGATCGACTCCACCGTCGCCCCGAAGAGCGCCCGCCAGCCAGCGAGGACGAGCACCGACAAGGGCGGGTGGTCCACGAAACCCCAGTCCAGATGATTCGCACAGGCGAGGTAGTAGTACTCGTCCCGGAACATGCCGTAGCGGCCGTTCGTGAGTAGATGGGCCAGCACGTGGGCGAGGGCCAGGCTCAGCAGCAGGCCCGTGGCGAGGCGGGGTCGACCGCCGCGAGGAGTCGCTCTCCTGTTCATGCTTCGAGCCTCCCTTGTGGTCGCGGGGATGTTACTTGCTCTCCCGGCGATGCGGGAAGTTCTTCGTGGAACCTGGCGAGGAGTTACGGCGCGACGGGCGGGAAGGCGTAGCCGGTCGGGTCCGTCTTGATCGTCCAGATCTCGGAGCGGTCGGGGCCGTCCCAGGTGCTGGTCCCGATGGCGACGAGGCCGCCGTCGGGCGTGGCCCTGATCGCGGCGACCTCCGCGGGTTGATAGCGCGCGACGACACGGCTCCAGAGCGCATCGCCACCGTCGTCGACCGCGAGCAGCCAGAGCGCGGGCTCTTCGCCGATGGAAGCGCTGCTGCCCGCGAGGAAGTAGCCGCCGCCCGTCCGCGGAGCGAGAGCGAGGGCGAGGTCGTCGCCATCGCCACCGTACGTGAGGTGCGAGATCACCACACCCTGCGCGTCGGTGCGGAGGAGCCAGAGATCGTTCGCGCCGGCGGACTCGACGCTGGCCGCGACGAGGTAGCCCCCGCTCTCCAGTGGCAGGACCGCGAAGCCCTCGTTTCTGCCGGCGCCGCCGTACTCGCGCTGCCACTCGATCTCCAGATCCGCGTCCAGCTTCAGCAGGAAGACGATCGGCAAGGCGGATGATTCGAGGACGGTATAGCCCGAGATCACGAAGCCGCCGTCAGGGGTGGGCTGGAGATCGTGGGCGTACTCGGAGTAGTTCCAGGCGTGGGTCGTCATCCAGAGCTCGTTGCCCCAGGCGTCGGTCTCGATGAGCAGCAGGCGGTAGGGCTCACCCAGCGAACGCCGCCCGCCCGCGACGAGGTAGCCGCCGCCGGCCCTGCGCGCCACAGCCTCCGCGCGCTGCTCGCCGATGCTGGGGAAATGTTGCAGCCAGGTCTCGCTGCCCTCCGCGTCAGTCTTGAGCAGCAGAGCGGAGCGCGTGCCGGGGGCCGACTCCCTGGATCCAGCGATAACGTAGCCGCCGTCGACGGCGATGATCGCGCGGCCTTCTTCGTCGTCCGTGCCGCCGTAGTCGCGCGACCAGGTCAGCCGGCCCTGCTCGTCGAGCCTCTGTAGGCGGATGTCCCGATCCGCCGCCTCGCTTGCAGTGGCGAAGCCGAGGCAGACGTAGCCGCCTTCGCCATCCAGGAGGATGTCGCCACCGCCGTCGGACCCCTCGTCGCCGTCGTGGCGCGAGAAGACCCGACCCACGTGAAAGCGAAAGGTCGCGCTCCAGCCGTGCCAGAGATCCTCTGCGTCTCGCGCGCGGACGCGCCAGAAGTACCAGGAGTCCGGCAGCACGCCAGCCGGCAGGGTCGTGTCCGCGGAGCTCGGTGCGAGCAGCGGCTCGGACAGGTCCGCACGGGTCGAAAGGACGCACTCGTAACGCACGGCCCCGTCGACCGCACGCCAGCGCAGACTGAGCGGCGCTCCGCTCTGGGTCTGCGTGGAGTCCATGGGGCTGAAGGGCCGCGGCCGCCACTCCGCGTCGCCCATCTCCCAGACGGTCACGGCCTCGGACAGGGCCTCATTGCCGGCGAGGTCCCGCGCCCTCGCCCGCAGTTCGCGCTCGCGGTCCTCCGCGGGCGTCCATTCCCACTCGAAGGGCGCGGACTCGTCGACGCCAAGCGAGTCGCTGTCCAGCAGGAATTCGACCGACGCGATGCCGCCCTCGTCCTCCGCCAGGACCACGATGCTCACGGTCTCGGTGACGACGGCTCCGGGCTCCGGACTCGTGATCTCCACGCGCGGCGCAGTGCCGTCGACGACGGTCCCCCCGTCCCACCCGCAGGCGCAGAGCAGCGCGAGCGCGGCGACGCCCTCACCGGCGAGCCGGCGCCTTTTCGTCATGTGTTCGGATGCCAAACCTCACCCCCCGATCAGGCAGGCATGCGTGATGCATAAACCCCGGAAGCCGCCCGGGGCAAGCCGCGCTTTGCTCGCGCCCGCGATCCTGCTAGAATCCCGGGCCTGATTGGGCCGCAACGTCACTCCCGATACGAGGTGAGCATGACCGATCCACTGCACGCGCGGGTCGACAAGCTGATGAAGAAGCAGGGCCTGGACGCGCTGCTCCTGACCGGTACCACCCAGCTCCACCCCAGCTTCTACTACCTCGTGAAGGGGGCGAAACTGGAGGGCGCCACACTGGTCTGGAAGCGCGGCGGCAAGAAGCTGCTCTTCTGCGCCGACATGGAGCGCGACAATGCGGCGTCCACGGGTCTCGACTACCTGACCTTCTCGCAGACGCCGCTCGTCAAGCTGATCCAGCGCCACGCCGGCGAGCCGGCGGAGTTCCAGCTCGCCTGGCTGTCCTGGTGTCTGAAGAAGGCCGCCGTGAAGGGGAAGGTGGCCATCTACGGTCCCGTATACCTGGAGAAGTCCGCCGGCTGGCTGCCCGGGCTGAAACGCCGCCTCAAGGAAAGGGACATCCGCCTGACCGTGGAGAAGTCGCCGGTCCTGGAGCGCGCTCGCGAGATCAAGACCGAGGACGAGATCGAGCGCATCCGCGAGGCCGGACAGGGCACCTTCGCCGCCTTCGCGGCGCTACGTCGCGCCATCGGCCGCTGCCACGCGCGCGGCCGGACCCTCTACACGTCCAAGGGCGAAGCCCTGCTCATCGGCGATCTCAAGCGCGCGGTGCGCATGGCGCTCACCCGCCACGGCCTCGTCGAGGCCGTGCCTTCGATCGTCGCGCAGGGCGAGGAGGCCGGTGTGCCCCACAATGCGGGCACGGACTCGCGCAAGGTCTTCGTGGGCCAGCCGCTGATCGCGGACATCTTCCCGCGCGGCGCGAAGGGCTACTTCTTCGACATGACCCGCAGCTTCTGCCCGGGCAAGGCCTCGCCCAAGCTCCGCCGGGTCTACGAGGACATCCGCGAGACCACGCTCCTGTCCTTCGAGTCCTACGAGCCGGGCCTCACCGCCCCCGAGCTGCAGGAGCGCAGCCAGCGCTACCTCGAAGCGAAGGGTTACGAGACCATGCGCAGCCACCCGAAGAGCCAGGTCGGCTTCTGTCACGGGCTCGGGCACGGCCTGGGTCTCGAGGTGCACGAGCAACCCCTCTTCCGGGTGTCCGCGCCGCGCGTGCTGGAGCCCGGCATGGTGGTCACCATCGAGCCGGGGGTCTACTATCCCGAGCGGAAGATCGGCGTGCGCATCGAGGACGTGGCCGTGGTGAGGGATGGGCACCTGGAGAACCTGACGACCTATCCGATGGAGTTCGAGATCCCGCTGCGGGGCAGAGACCCGAGGCAGGGTTAACTCCGACTCTCGGCGGGACCGGATACACATGGGCAAAGATCGCTTCTTCTATCCCGAAGAACAGTCCGTCCGTGAGCGGGCGGTGCTCGTGGGCACCGTGCTCTCGGGCGACGATCGCGAGGACGAGGAGGACAACCTCCTCGAGCTCGCGCAGCTCGCGCGCTCGGCGGGGGCCAAGGTGTTGCAGGCCGTCATCCAGGCGCGCCGTGCGCCGGACGTCAGCAGCTACATCGGGCGCGGCAAGGTGGACGAGCTGGGCGAGGTCTGCCGTCGCCGCGAGGCCAACCTGATTATCTTCGACAACGACCTCAGCCCGGTCCAGGCGCGCAACCTCGAGCGCCTGACGGGCGTGAACGTCTGTGACCGCACGGAGCTCATCCTCGACATCTTCGCGCAGCGCGCCCGCAGCAAACAGGCGCGCCTCCAGGTCGAGCTGGCCCAGCTCGAGTACCTCATGCCCCGATTGCGCCGCATGTGGGAGCACCTGTCGCGGCAGGCGGGCGGGATCGGCACGCGCGGCCCCGGCGAGACGCAGCTCGAGGTGGACCGCCGCCGCCTGGGCGAGCGCGTTGCACGGCTCAAGCGCGAGCTGGCGAAGGTCGAGCGCATCAGCGAGACCAAGGCGCAGCAACGCCGCCGCCGCGCGTTCTCCGTGGCCATGGTGGGCTACACGAACGTGGGCAAGAGCAGCATCATGAACTCGCTCACCCAGGCCGACGTGCACGTGGCCGACGCGCTCTTCGCCACCCTGGACTCCACCACGCGGCGCCTGGACCTGGAGGGCGCCGAGCCGGTCCTGATCACCGACACCGTCGGTTTCGTCCGCAAGCTACCCCACCATCTCGTGGAGAGCTTCAAGGCGACGCTCTCGGAGGTGCGCGAGGCCGACCTCCTCCTGCACGTGGTGGACCTGTCCAGCCCCCAGCGCGAGCGGCAGATCGAGGCCGTCGAGGAGGTGCTCGGCGAGCTGGACATCGATCCCAGGCACACGCTACCGGTCTTCAACAAGGTGGACACAATGGGACCGTCCACGCTGGTGGGCGACCTGCAGCTCCGCTGGCCCAAGGCCCTGCTGGTCAGCGCGAAGACCGGCGAGGGACTGGCCGAGCTGCGGGAGGAGATCCGGCGGCGCCGGCTGCTAGCCTTCCGCGAGACCGTGATCCAGCTGCCGCCCGGGAAGGAGGGGGTCACCGGCAGCATCTACCGCGACGGCGACGTGCGGGAGGTGCGCTACGGCGAGGACGGCGCCCTCTACCGCCTGCGCCTGCCGGCCGACGCCCTGGAGCGCCTGCTGAGCCAGGGCGCGCGGGAGCGCCCCGAACTGCTGGAGGACTGGGATGCAGGGAACTGAGCGGTCGCGGGGCCGTTCAAGAGCGCTCCGCCCCGGCCGGCGCCAGGCGCTGCCGGGGCGGCCCCTTGCCTGGGCGAAGCCGGCAGGCTATTCTTGACCGGAGTCCCCAATGAACGAGAGGCTAGCGATGAAGAGATGGCCCATCCTGTTGCCCGTGATTCTGCTCTGCGCCGGCCTGCAGCCCGCCGCGAGCGCCCGCGCGGACGACAGCACCTTCTGGGAGGACGGCGATCCGGAGGTGATCCTGGGCGTCTACTTCGACGAGGCCGGGACCGACAGCGTGCTCGAGGGGGAGGTTCCCGACACCCTGACCGCCCACCTGATGATGTGGAACGGCGGCAATCGTGGCGAGGGCCCCATCAAGGCGCTCGAGTACTTGATCGAGCTGCCCGAGGGCCTCACCCTGCTCGGGGACGAGCTGCCGGAGTACTCCAACCTTGCCATGGGCACCCTGCTCGAAGGCTTCGTGCAGGCCATACTGGAACAGCCCGGGGACGGCCTGCTCATCAACACGATGACGCTCGTGCGCAGCGGCGAGCTGCCCTTCGACGCGCGCATCCGTGTGCTTCCCCACCCGGACAGCGGCTATCTGCGCTACGTCCATCGCTGGGGGCCGAGGCCCGTCGACGTTGGCACGCACCTGCTCCAGCCCCAGGACGGGATCCTCAATCCCAAAGTCCGCGAGGCCGGCTGGAAGCCCATCCGCAGTAGAGGCGACTGAAGCACTCCCCTGGCCGGATCCTTGCACTTTCTCGCAGGCGCGCCTTAGCGGCGTCTCCGATCCGTCGAAGATCGGGGCAATCCGTTGCCTTGTATACCTTTAACTCGTTCAAACCAGCGAGCCGTCCCAGCATGCTTTCAAAACCGGACTCGGAACTGCAAAACACCCTGAACGGAGAGGCCGCCGCCGATGAGCAGGAACGCCTGCGCCGCCGGGTGCGCGACCTGGAGGACGGCCTGGAGCGGGCCCGGCAGGAGGCGGACGAGCTGCGGCAGCGGGAGATCCGACACCGCAGCGCGATCGACCACCTGCCCTTCGGCCTGGTCACCCTGGATGCCGAGGGGCGGGTCACTTCGATCAACCACGTCTTCGTCGAGATCTCCGGGAAGAACGCCGAGGCTCTCCAGGGGACCGATTGCCTGGATCCGGACGGCTGCCTTGCGGGTCTGGGCGTCGAGCGCGCTGTCGCGGGCCTGATCGAGAAGGACCGCGCCTTCGATCTCGCGCCCTTCTCCCGATGGCGCCTACACGGGAGGACAGCGGCACCTGTCCTTCCACGGCCTGCCTTTACAGGATGGCGCCGGGGAGACGCGTGGCTACATGGTCCTCGTCGAGGACGAGATGGGACGCGGATCCGAGGGCGCCCGCTTGAAATCGAGCCTCGGCTACCTGCGTCGCATCATGCTGGGTGCCGTGGAGGCCATGTCCATCATGGTGGAGCGCCGCGACCCCTTCGTGGCCGGCCACATGAAGCGCGTGGCCGAACTGTCTTCCGCCATCGCGGAGGACCTGGGCATGGACGCTTTCGAAGTGGAGGGCATCCGCATCGCGGGGCTCCTGCACGACATCGGCAAGGTGGCGATCCCGTCGGAGATCCTCTGCAAGCCGGCGGTGCTGAGCCCCGCCGAGCTGCGCATTGTGCGCCAGCACCCCCTGATCGCGCGGCGCATCCTCAAGCGCGTGCCCTTCCCCTGGCCCATCGCCGACGCGATCCTGCAGCACGCGGAGCGCCTGGACGGCTCCGGCTACCCGCAGGGGTTGACCGACCCGCAGATCATCCCCCAGGCACGGGTGCTGGCCGTGGCGGACATGGTGGAGGCCATGCTCACCTATCGCCCCTACCGTCCGGCCTACTCGCAGGAGACCGTCTTGGCGGAGATCGAGCACAGCCGGGGCCGCACCCTCGATCCCGACGTGGTCGACGCTTGCCTGCGTCTCTTCCGTGAGAAGGGCTTCGAGTTCAAACAGGTTTGAAGAGGCGGCCTAGCGCTCGTAGTCCTTGCGGCTCGGCAGCTCGGGGGGCGGCTCGTGGGGCGCGAGGAAGGGCTCGAAGGCAGCCTCCATCTCGTCGAGCAGGCGGACGGCGTCCGCATTGAGCACGGTGAAGTCCCCCAGCTCGCGGGCTGCCTGGCCCACCTTGGCGAGACTCAGCCAGAACTTCCATTTGAGGCCGCAGTGGGAGCGGAAGAACTCGTATCGACGGCCCGTAGGATCGTTTGCGAGGACTTCCTCAGGAACCTTCTCTTCCATTCCCGCCAGGCCGGTCAAGATCTCGATGATGCAGGACCAGCCCCTCCCCGCCTCGTAGTTCTCACGATAGGGAGTGGTCTCGCTCAGGGACAGGTGATCCACCTCGATTTCGACGGCCATTCCCGCCGGAGTCTCCACGAGCTCCACAAAACGCAGGGTGTCCCACTCCCGGAATTCCATCTGTTGGGCGAGGGCGTTCAAGCCGAGGCAGAGCAGCGCCGTCGCCACCATCAGGGCGAGCAGCGCGCCGATCCACCGCGTGCGATGTCTCATGTCCGCTCCTTCGCGCTCGTGGGGCTTCTAGCGTCTCTTGTTCTCGGTAGAACGGAAAGGCGGGCCGGCGCCGTTCGCCGACCCGGCCAACAATCCGTCTCTTTCGATTCGGATCTCCGAAGGGGGTACCGGCTTCCCAATCACTTCCCGTGCCATCCCATCGCGTCTCGTAATTCCTTGTCGCGGTGGAGGATGGCGGGGGCCCCGGCGCCGGTCTGAGCGCTCGGCCGACGCCTGCACGAACGCTGGATTGGCAGGATCGCGTAAACCACATAGTACCTTACGCTTGCAGCGTCCGGGGATCCGGACGCCGAGACGGCGGCAGCGGTGGGGCGCAGCCGCTCAGCGCTTCCCTGGCGTCGGTCCGCGAGTGCCGAAGCGCTCGACCTCTCTCGCTTCTACGAGCACCTCTCCCAGCTCCGCCTGTCCCTCGCCCGCGATGCGGAAGGGCCCCGGCCCGCGCAGGCGGCGGGCCAGGCGGGCGTAGTCGTCGGGGTAGAAGACCGCCTCGAAGTTGCCCGTCTCGTCGGAGAAGGTGACGAAGGCCATGAGCCGGCCGTCCTTCTCGGTGCGGGTGCGCTTGCTAGAGACCTTGATCCCCAGCAGGCTCACCCGCCCCAGGGCGATGGATTCGGCCTCCTCGCCGCGGTCGCGCGCCGCCTCCTCCGCCGCGGCCGCGCGCTCGTAGAGAGCGCGGGCCGTGAGGCTCTGTGCACGGGCGGCCGGGAAGCCCGGCCAGAGCAAGAGCGGGTGCGTCGACGGCGTGAAGCCCAGGTAGCGCAGCTCCTGCCCGGCGCGGGCGCGGGTTTCGACGCCCGGTTCGGACGGCGCGGGCCAGTCGAGGACTGCGAAGGCCTCGGCGTTGGCCTGGGCGCCGCTGTCTTCCGGCCAGAGCTTCGCCAGCGCGTGCAGCAGCTCGTCTCGCGAGGGGGCTAGCGCCGCGGCCGCGCCGGATTGCACCCGGGTACAATCGCTGCCTTTTGCCACGTGGCCACTCCGCGCCGCGCGCGGGGAGTTTCCACGTGGAAACTCCCCCGGTCCGCCCGCGGGCGAGTCCAGCTGGCCGGACTCGGGGATGTTCCCCGCGCGAACCTGCGCGGCCGACGCGTCCCCCGCGCGCAGATCAACCGGCAGGCCGTCGAGGGCGCCGACGCGTACAAGTCGCGCGAGTTCGTAGCGCCGGGGGGACGCGGGCGGGTCCATGCGCACCCGCTCGACGAGCTCCCGCAGCGAGACGAAGGGCCGCCGCGCGCCCTCGTCGGCGAGCCACTCCTGCGCCGCTCGCCGCACGCCGCCCATGAAGGAGAGCCCCACGCGCACGCGCCCGCGGAACGCGTCCGCGCCGTGGGCCACGCCGGAGGTGCCCGCGGCGGCGCTAGCCCTGGCGCTTGCCCCGCCGCCGTCCGCCCGCGCGGGCTGGCCCCCGTCGCCGGCGGGGTCGGGCGCGGCGGCGCCCTCGCCGAAGCCGAGCGTGCGCACGGTCCCTGCGTTGACGTGCGGCGGCAGGATCTCGAGCCCCAGGCGCCGCGCCTCCTCGACGTACTCGGCCGTCGCGTAGTAGCCGCCCCGCTCCTCGATCACCGACGCCATGAACTCCGCCGGGTAGTGCGCCTTCCACCAGGCCGACTCGAAGCTCTCGCGCGCGAAGCTCGCGCTGTGGGCCTTGCAGAAGGCGTAGCCCGCGAAGCTCGCCACCTGGCGGCAGATCTCCTTCGCGACGGAGAGCGCGTCCTCCTCGCTCTCGCCCGCCTCGCCGAGCACGCGCAGCGCGCCCGCCATGAATCGGACTTCGAAGTCCGCGGGATCGCCGCCACCCTTGCCCGACATGATCTTGCGGAAGCGGTCCGCCTCGCCGAGGCTCATGCCCCCCAGCACCTGGATCACGCGGATCACCTGCTCCTGGTAGATGAGGCAGCCGTAGGTGTCGCGCAGCACGGGCTCGAGCAGCGTGTGCGGCAACGACACGGCCTCGCGCCCCAGGTGCCGCAGCAGGTACTGCCGCTTGCCGCCGTGGCTGCTCACGCCGGGCCGGATGATCGACGACAGCGCGGTCAGCGTCTCGAAGTCCCGGCAGCGGGCCTGCCGCAGGATCTGCATCATGATGGGGCTCTCGATGTAGAAGCAGCCCTCCGTGCGCCCGGAGGCGAGCAGCGCCTGGGTCTCGCGGTCCAGGAAGGGGTTGACCGCGCCCGCCGCCTCGCCCACGGGTGTCCGCGGCCCGCCGGGGCCCCCCGCGCGCCGGGGCGTCTGCCGGGGGGGCGGGTCACCGGCGAGGCGGGGCGCCTGACCGAAGTTCTCGCGCACGCGCGCGGCGGTGGCGTCGATCACCGCGAGGCCGCGCTGCCCGAGCACGTCCATCTTCACCAGCCCGGCGTCCTCCACCGAGTGCATGTCCCACTGCGTGATGGCGAGCCCCTGCCCGCCCCGTTGCAGGGGCACGAACTGCGCGATGGGCCCCGGCGCGATCACGATGCCGCAGGGATGGGTGCCCAGGTGCCGGGGCATGCCGCCGATGCGCGCGGCGAGCTCGAGCAGACGCGGCATCTCGCCGGCGTCCAGGTCCAGGTGCCGCGTCTTCGGGTCCTCCTCGAGGCGTCGGCGCAGGCCCTCGCAGCTCCCCCAGCGGGGCATGAGCTTGATGGTCTCGTCCCACTCCTCCTCGTCCAGGCCCAGCGCGCCGACGAGGGCGCGGAAGGCCCCGCGCGGGCGGAAGCTCTGGTAGGTGCCGATCATGGCCACGCGCTCGCGGCCGTAGCGCTCGAAGGCGTAGTCGAGCACCTCGTAGCGGGCCTCCGAGCCGAAGTCGATGTCGAAGTCGGGCAGCCCCGCGCGCTCGAGGTTGAGGAAGCGTTCGAAATAGAGCCGGTGCTCGAGCGGGTTGACGTGGGTGACGCTCAGCGCGAAGGAGACCAGGCTGCCCGCGGCGCTGCCGCGGCCCAGGCTGGCGAGCTGGCGGCTGCGGCCGTAGCGCACCAGGTCCCAGGCGATGAGGAAGTAGGCCGAGACGCCCCGCCGGCGGATCACGTGCAGCTCGCGGCGCAGGGCGGCCAGGGCGCGGCGGGCGCGCGGGTCGCGGTCGCCGGGGGCGATGCCTAGCCGTTCGCGCAGGCCCTCGTGGGCGAGGCGGTAGAGGAAGGCGTCGGCGTCCTGGGGACGCCCGCCCTCGCCGGGCGGCAGCGCGAAGCGGGGCGGGCGGGGGCGTCCCGTGGGGATGCGCAGCTCGCAGTCGGCGGCGATGCGCGCGCTGCGCTCGAGGGCCGCCGGCAAGCGGGTGTCCAGGAGTCCATGAAGGCCGCCCGCGTCGCCGGGGTCGAGCCCTGCAAGTCTTCCGGCGGCAAGATCTTCCGGGCGGGGCAGCCCCAGCGCGCGACGCATCTCCGCCTCCCCCATGAGCCAGGCGCTCTTCGGGGCGGCGGCGCCCAAGGGCATGTTTTTTGCGGTCTTTCCCACCCGCATGGCGGAAAGGATGCGGTGCAACGGGTAGTCCTCGGGCGCCGCGAAGAAGGCTCCGGCCGTCGCCACGCAGGGGAGGCCGAGGCGCTCGGCCAGGTGGAGAAGGGTCTGCAGGCGGAGGAGATGGCCGGGGCCCGCCCCGGCGCGCAGCTCGACGAAGAGGCGCTCCTCCCGAGGCCGCCGGCCGGCCGCGCCCTCCCGCCGCGCCTCGCGCTCGCGCGGGGCCAGGGAGCGGAGCAGGCCCTCGCCCGCGCAGAGGACGTAGAGGTCGCCCGAGTCCAGGGCGGAGGCCAGAGCGTCTTCCAGGGCGAAGCGGTCGTCCAGGTGGCGCGTGGTCAGGATCTCGCCGAGGAGCCGGTAGCCCGCCTCGTTGCGGGCCAGGAGCGTGGCGCGGTGGCGGAAGTCGCCGGGCCCCGCGGGCCGCTCCCGGGCGAAGCCGCCGGGCTCGCGCCGCGCCGCCTGGCCGGAGCTCGGGCCGCCGGACGGATCCTCCGCGTCCGGGGCGAGGCGAAGCGCGCCGGTCGACTCCTGCTCGAGGCGGGGACGTGTGATCTCCGCGCCGAGGATGGGCCGGAGGCCCTCCTTCTCGCAGGCCCGCTGAAAGGGCAGCACGGCGTGGAGGCCGTCCGTGTCGGTGAGGGCGATGGCGTCGAAGCCCCGCCGGCGGGCGAGGGCCGGGATCTCGTCGGGACGCATCGAGCCCGCCAGCAGCGAGTAGCAGGAGTGAACGTTCAGGTGCACGAAGGCCATGGCGGATGCCGTCCGCCGGGCCGATGCATAGCCTTCCCGCGCTAGCTACGCGGGCGCTGCGGTCGGCGCTTTCCGGCGGCGGCCGGGTCGTGGGAGGGCCTGGGGAGGGATGGAAATGCGCCAAGCGGCCGGAGCCGCCGGGCGCGGAGGGTGAAACGATTCTAGACCTTCCCACGGGGAAGATCAAGGGGGCGACACGTGACGAGACTGCAAAGCCGCATGATGATCTTGTTTCTGGCTGCCTTCTCGGCGCTGCCCGCCGCGGCCGGCGATCGTGCCACGGACGACCATCTCTTTCTGTCCAAGGTGGGACGCTGGGCCGACGGCCCCTGCTACGCGGCAGCCGTGACCGACACCCTCGTCTGCTTCGGGGGCGGCGGCTCCCTGCGGGTCGTGAGCATTGCCGATCCCGCGTCGCCCGTCGACCTGGCGCGGATCCAGGTGCCCGGCCCCGTGCTGGACGTGGCGGTGGCCGGCGACCGCGCCTACGTCGCGGACTGGCTCGACGGCCTGCGCATCATCGACATCTCCGACCCCGCCTCGCCCGTCGAGCTGGGCGCTTACGACACCGCGAGCTACGCCTACGGGGTGACGGTCGCCGGCAGCTACGCATACGTGGCCGACTACCACGACGGCCTGCGCATCATCGACGTCAGCAATCCCGCTGCGCCGAGCGAGGCCGGCTACTTCGACACCGCCGGCCATGCGCGCGGCGTGGCGGTCGCCGGCAACTATGCCTACGTGGCCGACAGCGGCCTGGGCCTGCGCATCATCGACGTCACGAATCCCGCGGCGCCGGTCGAGACCGGCTTCTACGACACGGCCGGCTCCGCCTACGACGTGGCGGTCAGCGGCGACCATGTCTACGTCGCCGACTACGACCAGGGCCTGCGGATCTTCGACGTCTCCGACCGCGCCACTCCCGTAGAGACGGGCTTCCTCGACACGGCGAGCAACGCCTGGGACGTGACCGTCGCGGGCAACTACGCCTACCTTGCCGACGATGGCGATGGCCTGCGCGTCGTCGATGTCTCGAATCCCGCAGCGCCGGTCGAGTCAGGCTATCTCGACAGCGCCGGCTTATCCTACGGGGTGGCCGTCGCGGGCAGCCACGCCTACCTGGCCGACTACAACAACGGCCTGCGCATCATCGACGTCTCGACCCCCGCGTCGCCCGCCGAGGCAGCGTACTGCGCAACGGCGGACTACGCCTACGAGGTGACGGTCGCCGGCAACTACGCCTACGTTGCTGACTACCGGGGGGGCTTGCGCATCCTCGACGTCAGCAATCCCATAACGCCGACAGAGGTCGGCGTCCTCGACACCTCCAGCTACGCCCACTCCGTGGCGGTCGCCGGCGGCTACGCCTACGTGGCCGACTACTACAGCGGCCTCTGCATCGTCGACGTGTCAAACCCCGCGGCGCCGGTCGAGGCCGGCTCCTTCAACACCGGCAGCGCGGCCATCGACGTTGCGGTCGCCGGTAGCTATGCCTATGTGGCCGACTGGACGGACGGCCTGCGCGTCATCGACGTGTCGAATCCCGCCGCTCCGAGCGAGACTGGCTTCCTCGACACCGCCGGCTACGCGCGTGGCGTGGCCGTGAGCGGCGACTACGCCTACGTGGCGGACAGCACGGACGGCCTGCGCATCATCGATGTCAGCAATCCCGCCGTGCCGGTCGAGGCCGGCTTCCTCGACACGGACGGCACGGCCTACAAGGTCGACGTGCAGGGCAGCTACGCCTACGTGGCCGACAAGTCGGCGGGCCTGCGCGTCATCGACGTATCGAACCCGGCGGCGCCGGTCGAGACCGGCTACTACGACACCCTGGACGATGCCTGGGACGTGGACGTCAGCGGCATCTACGCCAACGTCGCCGACTACGGCGACGGCCTGCGCGTCATCAACGTCTCCGATCCCTACGCGCCCTTCGAGGAGGCCTACTACGACACGGGGGGTAGGTCCCGCGGCGTGGCGCTCGCTGGCGGCATGGCCTACGTCGCCGACGGGCGCAACGGTCTCTACATCCTGGGCAGCGACACCGTGCCGGTCGCGCTCGCCTACTTCCGCGCGCTGCGCGTGGACGCCGGCGCGCGCCTGGACTGGGAGTTCTCCGGCACGATGGAAGGGGAGGGCTTCCACCTCTACCGGCGGGAGCAGGGCCTGAGCTGGCGGCGCCTGACCGACGCGCCCCTCTCCGGACGGTCGGAGTACAGCTTCCTCGACGCAGCGGCGCCCCATGGCGCGCTGGAGTACGCGCTCGTGGAGCTGGCCGCAGGCGGGGAGGAGCGCTGGCTGCGCACGGCCTCGCTCGCGGCGAGCGAAGCGGGGACGCCCGCGCTGCGCCTGGCCCAGAACCATCCCAACCCCTTCAATCCGGCGACGGATCTGGAGTTCGTCCTGCCCGCGGCCGCTCGCGCGCGGCTCGCGATCTTCGACGCCTCGGGTCGGCGGGTGGCGGTCCTGATCGACGAAGCGCTGCCCGCGGGTCCGCGCAGCGTGAGCTGGGACGGCAGGGATCATCGCGGCAGGGAACTGCCCTCGGGGGTGTACGTGGCGCGGCTCGCCGCAGGGCGGGAGCGGGTGGAGCGGAAGCTCGTGCTGGCGCGCTAGGCGCCGGGGCTTTGTGTGGATGCGGCCGCGCTCAGTGGCGAGGGCGCGCGGCGAGCCATTCGTTGATCTTCCCGATCAACTTTTCACGGTCGATGGGTTTGGTGATGTGGTCGTCGTAGCCGGCCGCGATGCAGCGCTCGCGGTCGTCCTCCATGGCATAGGCGGTCAGGGCGATGATGGGCATCTCGAAGCCCTCCTCGCGCAGGCGGCGAGTGGCCTCGATGCCGTCGAGCACCGGCATCTGGACGTCCATCAGGATCGCGTCGAAGGGCCGGCCTTCGTCGCGAGCGCCCCGCGCCGCGGCGATCGCCTCCTCTCCGTGGCAGGTGGGGACCACCTCGGCTCCGGCCTGATTCAGGATGTGCTCCACGAGAACGCGGTTGGTCAGGTTGTCCTCGGCCATCAGGATGCGGCCTTGCAGCCGCTCCACCGCAAGCTCTCGGCGCTCGGAATCGGCCACGGGCACATCTGCCGCCTGCCTCTCCGAAGCGATCACGCGCCGCACGCCGTCCAGGTTGCCCGTGGGCAGGATCACCGAGAAGCGGCTGCCGGCGCCCGGCTCGCTTTCCACGACGATCTCCCCGCCGAGCATCGTCGTCAGGCGGTGGCTGATGGACAGGCCGAGGCCGACTCCGCCGTAGTTGCGGGTGCTCGAGGAGTCGGCCTGGGAGAAGGGTCGGAACAGGCGCTCGATCTGCTCGGCACTCATGCCGATGCCCGTATCGACGATGTCGATGCGCAGGGCGTCCTCTCCCCCCGCCGTGGTCGAGGGTCGTGCCTGGATGCGAACCTCGCCCTTCTCGGTGAACTTGATCGCGTTGGCGACGAGATTGAAGAGGATCTGCCGCATGCGGACGGGATCGGTGCGAACGAGCTCGGGGATTCCGTCCTCATAGTCAAGCTCGAGGCGGAGGCCCTTCTCCTCGGCGCGGATCTGCATCAGGCGGCGGATCTCCTCGATGACCTCGTCCGGACGGATATCCAGGAGGCTCAGGTCGAGCTTGCCCGCCTCGATCTTCGAGAGGTCGAGCAGATCGTCCAGGATCCGCAGCAGGTGCTCGCTGTTTCTGCGGATGATGCCGAGGGTCTCCTGGTTCGCGGACTTCTCGAGCTGCTCGGAGAGGATGCCGGCGAAACCGAGGATCGCCGTCAGAGGAGTGCGGATCTCGTGGCTGATGTTGGCCAGGAACTCGCTCTTCGATCGCGTGGCCGCCTCCGCCTGCATCTTCGCCTCGGCGAGGGTCTGGTTGATGCTCTCGAGCGTGGCCGAGTACTCCTTCAGCTTGCCCTCTGCGAGCTTGCGTTTCTCGATGTCGAGCAGCAGGCCGTGCCACAGGCTATCGCCGCCCTCCAGTCGCTCGGGTTGGGCGATGGAATGGACCCAGTGGTACTCGCCGTCGTCGCGGCGGAGGCGGTACTCGACGTCGAAGGGGCGTCCGCTTTCGATGGACTCCACCCGCGCCTGCCTGAGCCTTTCCCTGTCCATGGGGTGGATGAGCTCGAAGAAGCGGTTCACGTTGCCGTCGAGCCATTCGACCGTCCCCCCTCCCACCAGCTTCTCGAGACCGAGGCTGATGTAGTGGAGGGTGGGAGTGCCGTCGGCGTGCGCGGTGTAGCTGTAGACGACGCCGGGGAGGTTCTCGGCGATGGCGAGGATGCGGGCCTCCGTCTCCCGTAGGGCCTGCTCCAAGCGGTGCTGCTCCGTGACGTCCCGGGCGATCCCGCAGAGGCCGGTGATCGCGCCGTTGTCATCCCGCATGGGGACCTTGATGACGTGGAAGGTCTTTATTTCGTCGCCGACGGGTTTGCTGTGCACCTCCTCGACCGTCTCGCCGGCCAGGGTGCGACGATCGACCTCCTCGATGTGTTCGCCCGCCTCCTCGCCGAAGAGCTCGCCGTCACGGCGACCGATCAGATCGGTAGCCGGCCGCTCGAAGAGTCTCTCCATGCTGGGATTGACCCAGAGGTATCGAAGGTCGACGTCCTTGATGAAGATGGAGTCCTCCGCGGTCTCGAAGACGGCGCGGAAGCGTTCCTCGCTCTCGCACAGGGCCTGCTCCACCCGCCTGCGCTGCAGGGCGTTGGTGAAGACCTCGCCGACGATGCGCAGGAGGGCCACCTCGTCCTCGGTCCAGCGTCGCTCGGTCCGCACCGAGTCGAAGCCGGCGAAGCCGATCGTCTGCTCCTCGTATCTCATGGGGACGACCACGAGCGCCTGGACGTCCTGGGCCGCCATGAGATCCCTCTCGATCGCAGCTTCGGCCGGCATGTTTCGCACGCTATCCACGGACACCGCCTGACCCTCCTCCAGCTGACCCTGGAAGAAGGGGAACGCGCTCTTTGGGAGGCCCTGCATCATTTCGATGGCTGGATCGATGCCCTCGGCGCACCACTCGTGCGTGTTGTCCACCGTCTCGAGATCGTCTCGGAGGAGGAAAACGTAACCGCGATCCACGTTCGCGAAGAGACCGATCTCCTCCAGCGCCTCGTTCACCCCCCGGTCGAAGTCGCTGCTAGGCAGGTTGATGAAGCGCGTGGAGATGCTGGCCACGAGCATGTCGAAGGCCACGCGGTAGCGCAGCTCGTGCTGTGTTCGCTTGCGCTGCAGGGCGTTGGTGAAGACCTCGCCGACCATGCGTAGGAGCAGCTCATCGTCTTCGGTCCACACGCGTTCGGCACGCACGGAGTCGAAGCCGAGGAAGCCGATCGTGCGACCGTCGGCCTGCATGGGGACGAGGATCAGCGCCTGGATTTCCTGCTCCGCGAAGGTCTTCTGCTCGGCCGACGCCTCCGGTGGCAGTTTCACGACGCTCTCGATGGGAATGACCTTGCCATCCAAGAGCTGCTGCATGGCCCAGGGCGCGGAGTCGGCGGGCAATCCTTGCAGCATGTCGATAACCGGCGTTATTCCCTCGGCGCACCACTCGTTGGTGTTGTCTATCGTCTCGCCGTTGTCGTGGAGGAGGAATACGTAACCGCGATCCGCGTTGGCGAAGAGGCCGATCTCCTCCAGCGCCTCGTTCACCCCCCGATCGAAGTCGCTGCTGGACAGGTTGATGAAGCGCGTGGAGATGCCGGCCACGAGCATGTCGAAGGCCACGCGGCGGCGTAGCTGCCGCTCGACCTCGGGCATGCTGCCCTGGTCCGTTGCGGACGACTTCGCCCGCCGATGCTCCGGGGGACTCGACATGCTTCGCCTTTCTCTGGGGAGGCCCGGACGCTCCGTGACGACCGGGCGGAGTCAGGATTGCCGGCGAATCCCTATATCATACTCCGGCAGCGGGGTACTTGGGAAGCCGTCAGGGCATCGCGAGGGTCGGAATCCAGGGCGCTCTCCCGTTGACCCCACCCTGGCGCTCTGCTAGCCTTGCGTGATCCAACGGAAACCTCGATTAATGAGAAGCTTGCGCCGGATTCTGGCGATATTGATAGCGATGGGAGTTGCCGCGGGCGGGGGCTGCGTCTACTGGCGCCTGCTCAAGCTCCAGGGGCAACTGGACGAATTCCACGAGTTCTTCTCGTTTCGACAGGACAGCACCTACTCCATCGTCGCGCGAGATCCGATCCTGACCGGATCGGACGTCGACGGGATCATGAAGGTCGAACCCACGCATCGCGGGGAGGACTCCCGGGGGACCTGGCGCGTCTACGAGTTCGCGAAGAACCCCGACGACGGGAGCGCGCCGCTGGTCTATCGCTTCGGCTTCCGGGAGGAGATGCTGGTGGAGCTGGAGTTTCCGGTCCAGTTCGTGGCGCTCTACCCCGCATCCGCACTGAAGGAGCTGCTCCAGTCGCTGGGCGGGGGGGAGGTCGAGCGGGAACATGGGTCGGTGCACAGCATCTTCGATCGCCGGCTGCGGGACCAGCTCCCCGATCCCGGGACGGTGCTGGCGTCCCTGGGCCGCCCTTCCGAGCGGAGCTTCCGGGCGGATGGGAGCGGCGAGGAGATGCTCTATCGTTATCGCCTGCGGACTGTCACCACGGGGAAGAAGGAGCGCAAGCGCCGCGCGTACGGGCGATTCTTCTTCGACGGCGACGGCCAACTCACGCGCGTTGACGCGGGGTTGGGGAAGCACGAGCTGCGTTTCGATATTCCCGAAGGAGGGGACGGAGAGCCGGTCTCTCCAGAAGATTGAGAGTTCTCTAGAGTCAACAAGTGAAGGAGTGAATCATGAAAGCGGCGATTCTGATCGACGGCGCTTACCTTGAAATGCTGATGATCAAGGAGCACAACCGCGCACAGGTGGACTACCACAAGCTCGCCGTCGGTCTGGTTAAAAAGATGTCGCGCCTGGTGGGCAGCCACATCGACCTCCTCCGCACCTACTACTTCCACGCCCTGCCCTGGGCGCCGCCCGAGCCCAGCGACGAGGAGAAGGAGCGCGTCAGCAAGAAGCGCGGCTTCTTCCACCGCCTGGAGTACCTGCCGCGCTTCACCGTGAAGCTGGGGCGCACGCAACGCGTCCTCAACGACGACGGTAGTACGACCTACCAGCAGAAGGGTGTGGACGTCATGCTCGCCGCGGATATGATCTACCTTGCCGCGCGGGGGCTGGTGGACCACGTCATCCTGCTTGCGCCGGACTCCGACTACGTGCCCGCAGTGAGGCTGGTGAAGGATCTCGGGGTGGTCGTGCATCTCGTCCACGGCGGGAACCTTGCGGCCAGCGCCGAGATGCGGAAGGAATGCGACGAGCGCATCGAGCTGGACGCCGAGTTCGTCTACCAGGCGCGGCGGAGCGGCAACGTTCGGCAGCCCGATACGGCGGATTCCGACTCCAACTTCAACTACTGACACGACCCGCGTCACGCTTGACTGCGGGCGCCGCACAGGGAGCGGATGACATGAACGAGACCGTGCGCAAGCTCTGGCCGGAGCTGGAGTGGATCGAGGACGACGAGCTGCGCGAGAAGACCGCGCGGGTCTGGGAGTACGCGCTCGAGCAGAGCGTGCTCGACGCGGACGACCTGGAAAAGATCCCTTTCACGCTGCTTACCAAGAAGGCCGTGAGCTTCATGGCCCACAAGCGCAGCGTCGTGCACGTCTGCCGGGAGAGCGCGCGGATCATGCGTGAGTTCTACGGCGACACGGTTCCTATCGACATGGACGCGCTGATCGCCGGCGCGATCCTCATCGACGTCGGCAAGCTCCTCGAGTACGAGAAGGACGAGCAGGGCAAGGTGGTCCAGAGCGACTATGGCAAGCTCCTGCGCCACCCCTTCTCGGGGGTGGGGCTGGCCATGCGCTTCGATCTTCCTGCCGAGATCTGCCACATGATCGCCATGCACGCGAAGGAGGGCGACACCGGTCAGCGGACGACCGAAGGGCTCATCACCCACCACGCCGACTTCATGACCTTCGAGCCCTTCAAGCTGCTCTAGCGGCTTGAAGGGAACGGGCTCGGCCGCGCCGGTCGGGCCCGCGCTTCGCCCCAGCTCGGGCACCGGGCGCGCGGCCCGAGCGCCTAGACCGGCTTCGCCAGTCCCGCCCAGGACAGGATCACTCCCGCCAGAACGATCAGCACGGACATGATCTTGAGCATCTTCATGGGAATGCCTTCCGTACACGTCGCGGGAGGACGCGCGGGGCGCATCAAGATCCGCGCCGGTCGGGCGCGCCCACGCGGCGCCGGCCGCTGTCCGTGCGTGTCGACTAGCGTGGACGGTTTTCCACGAAGGCGGCAATGGTGTCGCCGGAGAGCGGCCCGCGCGCCTAGGGCCCCGCGCGCAGGATCCCGTCCAGCGCGCCGTCCACCAGCCCGCGCTCGTGCAGGAGTCGGTGGCAGCTTGCGCAGAGTGTGACCAGGTTCTCTGGCTTGTTCTCTCCTCCCGCGCTGCGGGGGACCAGGTGGTGGACCTCCAGGAAGCTCGTGCGCCCGCAGCCCTTCACCCGGCAGCGGTGGCGGTCCCGCGCCAGCACCTCCCGCCGCACGCTCGGCTTGATGCTCGCACGATTCGGTTCCCCAGGCTTTTGCACGCAGCAGTCGCAGGCCGCCGCCTCGGCGATCGCCCGCGAGACTGGCCTACCGTCCGGCAGCTTCGCTCCGCCGCACTCCTCACAGCGGTAGATGACGATCTGCATGGGAGATCCGGATTCCAGCCGGCTGTAATCGTCCTCTTCGCGGCTGAGCCGATCGATGGCCTCCAGGAGAAGCTCCTCCCGGCTCTCTCGCCGGCCGCGCTTTCTGAGCTTCTCCAGGGAAGCCTGCAGACGTGCGTGCTGCTCGGGCGAGAGCCGCAAGGACACGCAAACGGGGATATCCTCCTCTACACACTCAAATTCAGGACTCAACACAGCGAGGTCCAGCTGAGAGGAGTCCTGCTTCTTTTTCCAGCGAGAACGTTGCCGAACGGTCTTCACCTTCCTCTCCAGCTCGCGTCGCGAAGACTGCTTCGCTTCCGCGATCCACTTCCTCTCCGAGCGAGGCGTCGCGACGCGGGCCACGGCGACGGCCTTGGTCCAGGGAAGCTCGCCGCTCTGGAGGGACTCACGGAGGCGGGGGAGTTTGCCGAGGGACTCGGCGAGACCGATGAACTGATAGGTCTTCGACTGGCTGAAGCCGAGCTCGGACTCCGCGTAGGAGTGGATGCTCGAGTAGCCGAGCTCTCGATAGAGTTTGCGCCGCAGGATCTCGGCGAAGCAGAGAACGGCATTGCGCTCGGCACGGCGCAGCTCGACCAAAGCGGCGAGCAGCTGCTCGTGCGCCTTGCGGGCGGAGAGGCCCGCAGGGATCGCTTCCATATGAGAATCGCTTTCGATAAGAATCGCGGGAGGCGGGAGACGAGGGGGAGACTTGAAAGATACGAAATCGCTACTGACAAATCAAGGGCTAAAATATTTTATATCAACAGGTTATGCATTCGGATCGGCACAGGGATTGCACGCTGGAGCAGCCGTGGCCTAGGCGGCGCCGTTCCCTCTCAGCATGCGCTCGACCTTGTAGCGCAAGCACATGATGCCCACCGAGAGGAACTCGTCGTGGAGCACCACGTCGTCGGGCACCCGGAGGTTCACGGGGGCAAAGTTCCAGATGCCGCGGATGCCGGCCGAGACCATCAGGTCGGCCACGGACTGGGCGGAAGACGCCGTCACCGTGATGATCCCGAGCTGCACCTGCCGCTGCCGCGCCAGCTCCGGCAGGGTCTCCAGGTCCCGGACCGGCACTCCCCGGAACTCGAGGCCCTGGATCTTGGGGTTGATATCGAAGAGCCCCGCGAGGCGGAAGCCATCCTCCTCGAACTGGGTGTAGGCCGCGATGGCCTGGCCCAGGTTGCCGAGTCCCGCGATGATGAAGTCGATGGGTGCGGAGAGGGCGAGGATTTCCTTGAGGCGGTCGATCAGGTGGTCGACGTCGTAGGGATGGCCCGGCCGGCTGAAGTTGCCGAAGTAGTGGAAGTCCCGGCGCAGGCGCGAGGGGGGGATCTTGAGCTCCTCGGCCAGGGCGCGGCTGCTCACCCGGCGGACGCCGTGGGCCTGCATCGCCTGGAGCCGGTAGAGGTAGACCGGCAGGCGATGGATGGTGGCCTCGGGAATGTGGGCTTCGCGCTTCGATGTCCTGGGGGACCGCTCGGGCATGACCTTCCGCCGATTCGGGATTCTCGGATCAGGAAAACAAGGAAAGGGTCCCGGCCCTCCCTGTCAATCCCCCGCGGCGATCTCTCCCGGGCCGCCGGGAAGGCGGGCTCTGCCGCGCCGTGCCCGAATGCGGGCAGATCCGCTTTTTCTGCGGCCCGCCAGCTCTGGATTGACAGGCCTGGCTCGGGGATTATCCTGACAGGGTCGGGCGCCGTAGGGGCGCCCGGTGGGAGGAAACGTGAGCGACGAGCCGAACTGCAAGCTGACGGACTACGCCTCCGCCGGCGGCTGAGCCGCCAAGATGGGTCCGGAGGACCTGGCGGAAATCATGAGCAGTATCCGGGGCGAGAAGGCGGCGGACCTTCTGGTCGGCATCGAGACGTCCGACGATGCCGGGGTCTACCGGCTGTCGCCGGAGCTCGCCCTGGTGCAGACGGTGGACTTCATCACGCCGATTGTCGACGACCCCTTCGTCTTCGGGCGCATCGCCGCCGTCAACTCCCTGAGCGATGTCTACGCCATGGGCGCCGAGCCCGTGACGGCCCTTAACGTCTGCTGCTTCCCCGCGAAGGGTCTGCCCCACGCGCAGCTGGCCCGCATCCTCGAAGGGGGCTTCGACGCCATCGCGGAGGCGGGCGCGGCGCTCGCCGGCGGCCACACGATCAAGGACAACGAGCTGAAGTACGGCCTCTCGGTCACCGGCCGCGTCCACCCCGAGCGCGTGCTCAGCAACGGCGGCGCCCGGCCCGGCGACCGGCTGATCCTAACCAAGCCCCTGGGCACGGCCGCCATCTTCGCCGGCCACGGCTGCGGCGAGCTTGACGATGACGACGTCGCGCCCGCCGTCCACGGAATGACGACGCTGAATCGCCGCGCGGCCGAGTCCCTGTCCCCCTTCGTCGAGGCGGGCGCGAGCCGCAAGGGCGGTGAGGCCACGCCAGGCGTGCACGCGCTCACCGACGTCACGGGCTTCGGGCTGGCGGGCCACGCGCAGGAGATGGCTCGCGCGTCGGAGGGTTGCATCGAGCTCAGCGCGGGCGCGCTCCCCGCCTATCCGCACGCGCTCGCGATGATCGACCGGGACCTGCTCTGCGGCGGGAGCCGCAGCAACCGCAAGGCCGTCGAGAAGCACGCCGACTGGGACGGCGTCGCCGAGCGCGACATCTGGCTGGCCTGCGACGCCCAGACCAGCGGGGGCCTGCTCATCGCAGTGGCCACCGCCGAGGCCGATGCGCTACTCGCCGCGCTGCAAGAGGCTGGCGTGGAAGACGCCTGCGAGGTGGGGGCGCTGAGCGCCGGCCCCGCCGGAAGGCTGGTGATGCGGCCTTGAGCCCCCTCGACGCCCTGCCCTTCGCGGCGAAGCTCACCCTGCTCGCCGCGGCGGCCTTCCTGCTCAACCTACCCTGCGGCGCCTGGCGCGTGCGCTCGCGGAAGATGACGCTCAGCTGGTTCCTCTCCATCCACGCGCCCATCCCCTTCGCCTTCCTGCTACGCCGCCTGCTCGAACTGCCCTTCCTCTACATCGCCGTGACCCTGCTCTTCGCGGTGGCGGGACAGCTGGCCGGCGGGCGCCTCTTCCCCACGCGCACGAGCGCCGCCCCGCCTGGAACCTGAGCCCGCGCGAGCTTCACATAGAATGCAGAAAGGGGATGGGTTGGGCGACAGATCGGGATGACGGCTCACGGAAGGCTCAGGAGTTCGAACCCCGCGTTTCCTTCCAGTCTTTCCAGCGGATGCGCTCGCCGGTCTCGAGGTAGGAGCGCAAGGAATCCATCGCCCAGCTCCAGCCCTCCTTGATCTCCTCGGCGGCTTCGCTGCTGGGTAGCTTCATGTGCTGCACGGAGACCGTGGTCTTGACGCCCTGCTTCGTCCGCCGGGCACCGAAGCGCACCTCGACGACCGTGCCGGGGCAGGCCGCGGGGTTGTCCCAGGTGAAGCGGAGCCGCCGGGTGGGCACGATGACGCGGTAGATGCCCACGTCGCCGCCGCCAAGGTTGTAACGCCCGCCCGCCCTCAGGTTGACGTGCGCCTTCTCGCCGAACCAGCGATTCAGCTCCCGCGCGCGCGTCCAGGCCTGCCAGGCCTCCGCGGGTGTGCAGGCGATGCTGCGCGAGACGCTGACCTCGAAGCCCGTCGGCTTCTGGTGCTTTTCGCGCAGGCCGCGCTCCTTCTCGTAGCGCACGGTGACCGTCTGCGCCCACCAGCCGCCGAGGCCGTAGGCGTCCTCGAGCAGCTTCGCCGTCTCCTGGTGGCTCTTCTCCCGGGCCCCCCACTGGTCGAGGATGTCCAGCCACGCCGACCAGCCCTTGCCCGTGGCCTTGCGCACCGCCGCCTCGCCGATCTTGCGCTCGTCGCTCATGCTCCGCTTCTCCCTGGTGTCTCGCTGGGTGACGGTTCCTGCCAGAGCCCGTAGCAATCGAGCAGCTCCTGCATTCTGTCCACGGCTCGCTCGCTGGGGATGTTCCTCTCCACGCGATCGCGGCCCACGTAGAGGTCCACCTTGCCTGTCGCGGAGCCCACGTAGCCGAAGTCCGCGTCGACCATCTCGCCGGGGCCGTTCACGATGCAGCCCATGATGGCGATCTTCACCCCCGCGATATGCTCGAAGCGCTCTCGCACGCGTCGGGTGGTTTCCAGTAGATCGAAGTGCGTGCGGCCGCAGGAGGGACAGCTGATGAAGTCCGGGCGGCTCATGCGCAGGCGCGTGGTCTGCAAGATCGCGTAGGCGAGCTCGACGCCGCGCAGCGCCTCCTCCTGGCTCGAGACCTTGACGGCGATGCGCCGCGCGCGGCTCTCCAGGAGCGGTACACCCACCGAGACGGCCAGCTCGAGGTAGGTGCGCTCGCGCGCCCCGGCCTCCAGCTTGGGCTCGCAGAGGCGCACCGTGCTTCCGCGCGAGAGGACCACCGCGTCCGGGCCCTCGTGCCCGTCCATGAGGACGTGGTCGGGAGCGAGGGGGCGCCAGGGGAGGCTGAGTAGATCGCCGATGGCGGGCTTCCAGTGGGTGGGGACCAGCACCACGGGATGCAGCGTCGCCATGGCCTCGCTGCCCGTCGCGATCACAGCCTCTTCGTAGGGCAGCGCGCCGGTCTCCGGGTCGGAGCCGCGGGCGAAGAAGTGATCGGCCAGCGCGCCGGCCGTCCACGCCTCGCTCCGCTGCCGGCGGTCCGAATAGCGCTCGGCCAGCGCGCGGGCGGCGGGCAGCTCGCGCTCGGAGTCCTCGGTCAGCGACACGCGCACCGTGTCGCCGATGCCCAGCTCGAGGAGCGACCCCATGCCGATGTAGCTCTTCAGCCGCGCGTCCTCGCCCTCGCCGGCCTCGGTGATCCCGAGGTGGAGCGGGTAGACGGGCGCGCCGTCCGCCTCCGCGCGGCGCAGCATCTCGAGCGCGAGGAGCCGGTAGGCGTTCACACACACGCCGACATGGCTGGCCTTCATGGAGAGGACGATATCGTGATAGCCCTGGCTCTCCGCGATGTGGACGTACTCCAGGGCCGCGTTTACCATTCCCACGGGTGTATCGCCATAGCGGGCGAGGATGCGGCCGGAGAGCGAGCCGTGATTGCTGCCGATGCGCATGGCGCGCCCCAGGCGCTTGCACTTCTCCACGAGCGGGGTGAAGCGCTCCGCGACCCGCTCCAGCTCCCGTTCGTAGGCCGCGTCATCCAGGAGACGGTCATCGCCGCTCCGCTTGTCGGCGAAGTTGCCCGGGTTGACGCGCACCTTCTCCACGAAGTCCGCGGCCCGCAGGGCGGCCTCCGCGCTGAAGTGGATGTCGGCGGCGAGGGGGACGTGCACGCCCGAGCGCTCCAGCGCGGCGCGCAGCGGCTCGAGCTTCTCCGCGATCTTCACGCTCTGCACCGTCACGCGTACGAGCTCCGCGCCGGCCTCGGCCAGCCGGCAGATCTCGGCGTGGGCGACCTCGGTGTCCTCGGTGGCTGCGACGGTCATCGTCTGGCGGAGAATCGGGTGCCGTCCCCCGATGATCACCGGGCCGACGGGCACCTCGCGCGCGAGCAGGATGCGTGGTGTCATGGTGTACACAATAGGGGCAGGGAGGCGCCCTCACAAGCCGGAATGGGGCCCCGCCAGCCCCATTGACTTGCCCCGGGGCGCTCTTTAAGTTCGTGCCCATGACCGGACGAGAGATATTCCTGCGCGACACCATCCACGGGGTCATCACCTTCGACACCCGCGACCGGAGCGAGCGCCTGCTCTGGGATCTGGTGAACACGCGCGAGTTCCAGCGCCTGCGGCGGATCCGCCAGCTCGGCCTGACCGACCTGGTCTACCAGGGCGCCGAGCACACGCGCTTCGCCCACAGCATCGGCGTCATGTACCTCACGGGCCAGATCCTCGATCAGCTCGCCAAGCGCGTGGAGATCTCCGCCGAGGAGCGCTGCTGGGCGCGCGCCGCCGCCCTCCTCCACGACATCGGGCACGGTCCCTTCAGTCACGTCTCCGAGATGGTGCTGGGAATCTCCCACGAGGACTGGACGCTCCGCATCATCGGCGACGAGAGCACCGAGGTGAACCGGGTGCTGCGGGCCCACGATCCCGCGCTTCCGCAACGCATCGTCGACTGCCTCAAGCACGAGTGCGAGAAGCGCTTCCTGAGCGGTGTGATCTCCGGGCAGGTGGACGCAGACCGTCTCGACTACCTGCTGCGCGACAGCACGATGACGGGCGTCAAGTACGGCGTCTTCGACCTGGAGCGTCTCATCCTCGGCCTCGAGGTGCACCGCGACGATCACCTGGACACGGTGCTCGTGGGGGTGAAGGGCTTCCACCCCACCGAGGCCTACCTGCTCGCGCGTTACCACATGTACCGGCAGGTCTACTTCCATAAGACCGTCTGGTGCGCGCACGCGATGCTGCAGGCCCTGGTCCGGCGGGCGCGGGAGCTCGTGCGGCGCGGCGAGCTCGTGCACGCGCCGGCCGCGCATCCCTTCATCCGCACGCTGCAAGGGGAGGAGATCGAGCTGGAGGACTACCTGCTGCTCGACGACGCCGAGTGGCAGGTCATCATGAAGGCCTGGGTCCACGAGCCCGACCCTCTTCTTTCGGACCTCTGCCGCCGGCTGATCGAGCGCGACCTCTACAAGGTCCGCATCTTCTACGAGCCCGCGGACACCGGCGAGCTGGTGGCCCTCCGCAACGTCGCCCACGAGCTGATGCTCGCGAAGTACGGCGAGGACGTGAGCTACCGCTTCCTCTTCGAGGATGCAACCGACATCTTCTACCAGCAGTACGACCCCAGCCGCCTCGGCTCGAGCGGCATCCTCATCCGCCAGCGCGACGGCTCCATCGTCGAGATCGACGACGCCAGCCCCAGCATCCGCGCACTGAAGAAGACCTACCCCATGCACATGTGGTGCTACCCCGCCGAGGACAAAGAGCTGCTCGATGGCCTGAGCCCTGAAGACGTCCTCCCCGCGGAAACGGAAGAGGCCCCAGCTCCCGACGCGGACGCCGGGCTCTGGAGCCTCCCCGAGTAGCGAAGCGCCTTCGCCTATTTGCCGTTGTTGCCGTTCCCGTTTCCGTTCCGGAAGATGCGATCGTAGTTCATCTTGTCGTTGACGAGCAGCGCGATGCCGATGAGCAGGACGATCGCACCCATGCCGCCCATCACGAACTTGCCGATGATGGCTTCGGGGTCGCCGGTCATTTCTATCGCGGTACCCATGGCGAAGCCGAAGACGATGATGCCCAGGCCCGTGGCCGCCGTCACCATGCCGCTGCGATAGGGCAGGCGCCGCTTGGGCTCCTCGAACTTGAGGTTCTCGACCGGCACACCCTGCTCGATCGCCTTCTCCATCAGCTTTGCCTTGGCCTGCTTCTGGAAGTGCTCGGTGATGATGGCGGCGATGGGGATGCTGAAGACCATGATGATGGCGATGATGGGGATGAAGACCTCGCCACCGATCTGACTGAATGTGAATCCGAACAGGGCGTGCATGATTTCCTCCGCGGTTCGCATGGCTCTCTCCATGATTGGGTCGTCGCGATTCAGCCCCTTGGACCCGGCCAGGCCGAAAAGGGTTTCACCAGACCCCCTCCTCGGCGAAACTCTTTCCCGATGAGCCGTTCCAACTCAAAGACGAAGAACGCGGCGACTCCGGGGGTGCTCAGCCGGTGACAGACGAGCGGATTCCCGACAAGGAGCGCGCCGCGCGACCTATCTGCCCCTGGACCGCCGTCGCGCCACCCGCTTTCTGTCCGACTGGGAGGACAGGGTCCGGCGCCAGCTCCGGCGCCTGCGGGCCGAGGAGGATGAAGTGCTCTACCGGGTCTTCGATCGCGCCCTGGGCGCCTTGCCGAGCTTTCGCGGCGAGAGCCGGCTGTCGACCTGGCTCTACCGCATCACCTACCGGGAGGCGCTGCGCCACCTGGAGCGGACCGGCCGCCTGGCCGCGCGGGAGCGTCCATTGGAGGAGGCGTCCTGGCTGCCGGCTTCCGGCGAGCCCGACCCGGAGCGCCTGCTGGAGCGGCGGGAGAACGCCGAGACCGCGCGCCGCGCGCTGGCCTCCCTGCCCGCGGGGGACCGGGAGCTCCTGGCCCTGCGCTATCTCGAGGACTTGAAGCTGGCCGAAGTGGCCGCTAGACTCGACATGCCCCTGGGCACGGTGAAGACGCGCATCCACCGCGCCCTCTTGCGCATGCGACGGGAGCTGGACCGTGACTGACGAGAGACGACCCCTGGCCGATCACCTTCGCGACGCCTCGATCTACGAGGCGCGCGCGGGCGTGCCCTCCCCCGGAGATCGCTGGCGACGCCGCCTGCTCGACGCGCGCTTCCCGCGGGCACGCGTGCAGCGCCGGCCGCTGGCGGGCATCTCGCACATGGCGCGGCTCGCGCTCTTCGTGGCACTGCCGGTAGCCGTCATCATGGCCATCGCGATGGCCGTCTACGCAGGCTTCGACTTCAGTCCGCGCTGGCCGGAGTTCCTGCCTCGGGTCGAGCTTTCCGCGCAGGAGGGGCTGGCGCCCGCAACGGACACGCTCGTCTGGATGAAGGAGCGCCTGGCGCCGTGGCAAGGGAGCGCGCGGGCGCTCTGGTGGCTGCTCCCCGCCCTGAGCACCCTGCTCACCTTCCTCGCCCGGGGCCGCGTCCCCCGCCTGCTTCCCCTGGACTGGTAGCGGATGCCGCGAGCGCAGAGAATCGCCCCGGGCCTCGTGCGGCTACCCGTGAGCAATCCCGCCTCCCTGGGCGGCGGCGCCCCGGGGGGCCTGCCTTTGACCCTCAGCACGAAGGGCTCCTTCGAAGAGCAGCCGGTGGGGCTGATCGCCCCCCGGGGGCGCACGCCCTGGGGCTGCCTCTTCTTCATCATCCTCGCCCTGGGGCTCCTGCTCGGCCTGGCCTCCCGCCACTGGGCGGTGATCTTCATCGTGGTGTCGCTGATCGTCTTCTGGGGCGCCTACAACAGCCCCCGCCGCGTGGCGGCGGAGAACGTGCAGCGGACCCTGTCCCTGCTCGGCGCCCGGAAGGCGGAGCGGGCCGCCCAGGCCCTGGAACCAGCCCTGCGACGCCTTCCCCACGACGATGGTCTCCACTACCTGGCGGCCCTGCTCGCCCTCGCGCGGGACTACCCCGCCGAGGCCCTGGCCGAGCTGGAGGAGGCGCGGCCGCGCATGGGGATCTACGCGGAGTTCCATCACCTGCTGGGCCGCTGCTTGCGCGATCTCAAGCGCCCCGACCAGGCCCGCGCGGCCTACGAAGAGGCCCTGGACTATCCCGCCTATCCCTCTCGGGCCGTGCTCCTGCAGGAGGCGGAGGACTTCTTCGCCCAGCATGGCGACACCGGGACCGCCGCCAGGCTGCGGGAGATCCGCCAGGAGATCGAGCGGCCAGACTCCGAGGCCGCCAAGCAGGCCTTCCAGGAGGGTCTGGAGCGCCTCGACCCTGGGGACGAGTGAGCTGCGGATCCGATCACAGGGCGTTTCCGCGGGAGTGAGGAGGGAACTTTTCCCGGCGGCATTCGTAGATTCCCGTCAACACCCTCCTGTTGGAAGTAGCATTCGAGACGAACGACTGACGCGCTAGGGCGGATCTTCGATCCGCCCTTTTTTCATACCCTTGGCTTGTGCCGCGGAAATTGTTGCCAGCGCCGCTCCCGTGCTCGCGCCGGGCCGCGGGGGCTGGCCCCGGCCCGCGCAAGCTGCTAGTTTCCTGCCCATGCCCCCTCCCCTCCATTCCAGGACGACGGCCCGTGCCGGCGTCGCTTGCCGTCCGCTCCCCCTCTACCGCGAGCCCCGGGACCTGCTGTCCCTATTGGGCGGCGGCGGCCTCTTCCTTCTCGAAAGCGGGGGGCCGACGGGCCGCCAGTCGCGCTGGTCGCTCCTGGGAAGCCACCCCATCGCCCGCTTCGCGAGCCACGGGGGGGAGAACCGCTTCCACTGGCACAGCCAGGGCCAAAGCCACCGCTGGCGAGAGGAGCCCCTGGCCGCCCTGAGGCGGGTATTGGCCCTATTTCCGCCCGCCCACGTCCCGAGCGGGATCCCCTTCGCGGGGGGCGCGGTGGGCCTTTTCTCTTACGAGCTGGGGCGGCGCCTCCTGCCCCTGCGCCCCCTTGCCGAGGACGACCTCGCCCTGCCCGAGATCTCGCTCTACTTCTACGATCGCTGCCTGCTCTTCGACCGCGAAGAGCGCAGGCTGATCGCCGCCGCCTATGCCCGTGGCGAGGATGACGAGCGAGCCCACGCCGAGGCCGCGGCCCACGCGGAGCTGCTCGCGGAGGAGACGCTGCGCCGCCTGGACGAGGCCGCATCCGGCAAGGCCTCAGCGCTCCCCCGCGCGGCGACGCTCCCGGCGGCGGATCCCGAACCGCCGCCCGTCTCGGCGACCTTGAGTCGTCTCGCTTACATGGACGCGGTGCGACGCTGTCGCCGGGAGATCCTGGACGGCAACGCCTACGAGCTCTGCCTGACCACGCGCTTCGAGGCCCCCTACCCGGGCGACGCCGTCGCGCTCTACCGCGAGCTGCGCCGCAGCAACCCCGCGCCCTTCGCCGCCCTCCTGCGTCACCCCGAGGCAACGCTCGTCGGCTCCAGCCCCGAACGCTTCCTCCACGTGGACGCTGGCGGCCGCGTGGAGGCGCGTCCGATCAAGGGCACCCGCCCGCGCGGCGCCGATCCCGCCACCGACGCCGCCCTGCGCGCGGAGTTGCTCCGCAGCGGGAAGGACCGCGCGGAGAACGTCATGATCGTGGACCTCCTCCGAAACGACCTGCACAAGGTCTGCGAGCCGGGGACCGTGTCGGTGCCGGAGCTCTGCGCGCTCGAGGAGCACCCGTCCGTGTTCCAGCTCGTGTCGACCATCTCGGGGCGATTGCGCGAGGATCGCGACCGCCTCGATCTGATCGCCGCCGGCTTCCCCGGTGGCTCCATGACGGGCGCGCCCAAGATCGCCGCCATGAACCTGCTCGAGGAGATGGAGCCCAAGGTGCGGGGCTACTACTCCGGCACGCTCGGCTACCTCGGCTTCGACGGTGCCATGGACCTGTCCATCGTCATCCGCAGCGTTCAGCTGATCGGACGCCGCGCGCTGGTCGGCGCGGGCGGTGCCGTGGTCTTTGACAGCGATCCGGAGATGGAGTGGGCGGAGGCGTGGCACAAGGCGGAGGCGCCGCTGGCCGCCTTGGCGCGCGCGGGCAGCGGGGCGGCAAGTGCGCGCGCGATGGCCGTAGGCGCGGTGGGGAACTGAGCGTGGGTGGTATCTTTTCCGCCGGCGTGACGGATGACTGCGACGTCGGCGAAAAAAAAGAGGGGCCCTTGCGGACCCCCATCAGATCTCCAGCGCCAGTGCATTTTCTTGCTCCACTGGTAAGTGGTTGCGCTGGTAAGATCTCAAATCCGGTCCACCGACTGAGTGTCCACAGGCACTCGGAGCGGGACAGTGCTTGCTCCCGATGAACGCCGGATGGATCGGACGACAAAAGTAGTATAGCAAAACTTGCGCCCCCCGGCTATTGATAGCTGTCCGCAGGTTGCAGGAGCTTCGCGAGGACGGGACTCCTCGTGAGCGTCGAAGCGAAGAGGAGTCATCGATGAAGCTGAGATGGTTCGCGGCAGGCGTGTTTGGCCTCTACTTTCTCGCCGGCCTGGCGGCATCGCCGCGGGCGCTTCCCACTCCGAGCGTGCGCGCCATCTCCCCTTTGGGCAAGCTTGCAAGCGTGCGACCCGGTGAGGACTTCTTCGCGCAATACGAGACGGCCCCCGTCATCCATGCGGCCTGGGGCGAGAGCGAGGCCCTTCAGCTCCTGGTGACGGCGCCGGATACCTGGATGAGTCGCCTGAAGGCGAGTGCCGGCGAGTTCCGCCACGAGTCGGGCGATGTCTGGGAGCCTGGAACCGTGCGCACGTGGCACGTCGGCTTCGTCAGCACCAAGGAGCCCTACTACGGCGCGCTGCACGTGGGGCCGTGGGCGGACCCGCTTCTGCTCGAGGAAGAGACTGACGTGCCTTCCGGTCAGACGAGGGCCATCTGGGTGGAGGTCAGTGTCCCCCTCGATAGCGAGGCTGGACGCTACAGCGGGGAGATCGTGCTCGAGGCGGAGGGCTGGCGCAAGGCCGTGCCCCTGGAAGTGATGGTATGGGGCTTCGACCTGCCCGCGAGCCCGACCCTCGCGAGCTCCTTCCTCCTCTACCCGCGCTACGTCTACCAGTACCACGGGCTGGAGAAGGGCAGGTCGGCAGCGGACGCGATGATCCGCCGTTACCAGGAGTCCATGCTCGCCCACCGCATCATGCCCACCTTCGTCGCGTTCCATCTCAACCGCACGCGTCCCCAACTCGACATCGGCGACGATGGCCAGCTGCGCCACGCCGACTTCAGCGCCTTCGACGAGCAGATCGAGTGGGCCATGAGCAGGGGGCAGACGGTCTTCGGCCTCGAGGGCCCGCGGCGCGTGAACGCCTGGAGCGAGGCCTGGTATCGCACGGTGAGCGATCACCTACGGGAGAAGGGCTGGCTGGACAGCTTCTACACCTACCTCTACGACGAGACCTACGAGAACGTGGCCGCGGCGACGGCCATGGTGCACGCCGGCGCGCCCGACCTGAAGAACCTGATCACGCGCCTGCCCGCCGAAGGTTTTCCCGACGTGGACTGGTGGTGCCCCCGCCTGGGCGACGCCAACATGCGCGCCCTCGAGCTGGACGCCTGGCTGGAAAGCCGGGACATGAGCCGCGATCAGCTCTGGGTCTACACGGCCGGCAACGCGGGCTCCGACGTGCCGGCCCTGCACCTCGATGTGCCGGGCATCGAGGCCCGCGTCACGCCGCTGGCGGTCTGGAAGGATGGCTACGGCGGCCTGCTCTTCTGGTGCGTCAACTACTGGACCGTGGATCCCTGGATCGACCCCATGGTCTATCCCCGCCAGAACGGGAACGGCAGCCTCTACTATCCCAGTCCGGTCGGGCCCGTGGAGTCGGTCCGACTGAAGCTGCTGCGGGATGGATTCGACGACGTCGACTACGCACAGATGCTCGCGGAGAGCAGTGTTCCGCTCGCGGGGCGCATCCTGAAGGCCTTGCCCCTGCGGAGCGCGGTGGACTGGGAGCGCGATCCCCTCGCCCTGACGTCCTGGCGGCTCGCGGCTGGCTACTTCCTCGCCGGCGATGAAAAGCTGGCGGCGAGCTGGGTGCAGAAGCTCGAGTCCCGTCGCGAGAGCGAGGAGAGCAGGGGCCTCGCCGTGACCAACCTGGACAAACCCGACAAGGGCTGGCACGGCGCGCGCGATCACGAGATCGCCGTGCAGCCCGACGGCCGGCGCGTCCTGCGCTTCACCCTCGACGGGAAGAAGCCGAAGCTCTGGCGTCTGCCCAGCCCGCGGGACTGGCGCGCCCACCGGGAGCTGTTGATGGAGATCCGTTTCGTCGAGGGCGATCCCGTCCGCCTCCACCTGAAGCTTGGCAGCGGCCTGATCAAGCGCCAGAGCTGGAGCTGGGAGATCCACATGGGGCCCGGCGCCCGGAGGCGCGTGCGCATTCCCATTCCCCACGAGCGGGTGAGCACCGATTCGCTGAGCGAGCTGGCGCTCTTCCTCTGGGAGCCCGACTCCGCGCGGCGCTTCGAGATCACAGGCATCTGGCTCAAGTAGAGGCGTGGCACTCGAACGCGAGACGGCGCAGGCGAAAGGTCCGAGCGCGAGCAGCAAGCCGGGCGCTAGCAGCGAGAGGCGCGAGTTGAGAGCAGCAGCCGGGGGCATGCGGGTCTTCTTCGTCATCTGGGCGGGCCAGCTGCTGTCCATCGTGGGCTCGGGGCTCACCGCGTTCGCGCTGGGTGTCTGGGTCTTCCAGCGCACGGGCTCGGCCACGCAGTTCGCGCTCATCGCCCTGTCGGCCACGCTGCCCGCCGTCCTCGTATCGCCCCTGGCCGGGGTGCTGGTGGACCGCTGGGACCGGCGCCGGGTGATGATCCTCAGCGACACGGGCGCCGCGCTGGCCACGCTGGTCCTCGTCGCGCTGCTGCTGGCCGGGCGCCTCGCCGTGTGGCACATCCTTCTGGTCGCGGCCTTCGGTTCGACCATGGGCGCCTTCCAGGGGCCCGCCTACCAGGCCTCGGTGACGCTGCTCGTGCCCAAGGCGCAGTTCGGCCGCGCCGCCGGGATGGCCCAGATGGCCAGGGCGCTGGGCAACGTGCTCTGCCCCTTCCTCGGCGGCCTCCTGCTCGTGACGATCGGCCTGCACGGGGTGATGATCGTCGACTTCGCCACCTTCCTCTTCGCGGTGGGCACCCTGCTCGTGGTGCGCATCCCCCGCCCGCCCGCCGAGGCCGGCGACGAGACGCGACGGCCGTCGCTCCTGCGCGAGGCGCGTGCGGGCTGGTCCTTCATCCGGGAGCGGGCCGGCCTCCGGGGCATGCTGATCCTCTTCGCCGCGCTCAACTTCATCCTGGGCATGGTCAACGCCCTGTCGGCGCCCATGCTGCTGTCCTTCACCACACCCGAGCGCCTCGGCATCGTCCTTTCGCTCAGCGGGGTCGGCATGCTGATCGGTGGCGCGGCCATGAGTGTCTGGGGCGGGCCGCGGCGGAAGATCCACGGCGTGCTCGCCTACCTCATCCTGCTGGGAATCGGCGTGGCTCTCGTGGGGCTCCGGCCCTCGGAGACCCTGGTGGCGGCGGGCTTCTTCCTGGCGCTGGCCTGCGCCCCCGTCATCAACGGCTCGAGCCAGGCGATCTGGCAGAGCAAGGTACCGCCCGCGCTGCAGGGACGCGTCTTCGCGACGCGGGGCATGGTCTCCATGGCGGCGATGCCGCTTGCCTACCTACTCTCGGGCCCCCTGGCCGACCGTGTCTTCATTCCCCTCCTCGCCGAGGGCGGAGGCTTGAGCGGGGGCGTGGGGCGGGTGCTGGGCACGGGACCCGGGCGGGGCATCGGGCTGATGTTCGTGATCGCAGGCGTGCTGGTGGCACTGGTCTCCGTGGGAGGCTATCTCGATCCGCGCGTGCGTAAAGTGGAGACGGAGCTGCCCGACGCGATCGACGACGCGCCCGAGGAGGCGGCGTGACGCGGGGCGCACAGGCGGAGCGTATCCCGGGGCGCCTCCTCGCCTCGATCCTGCAACACCACTATCCCGGCTTCACACCCACCTGGCTCTGAGGAAAAATACAGATGTGTCGGTATATCTGCGATTCTTGCCATTTCCCTTCGCTCCTCCGCCTCGCGCAGCTGTTACCCGACAAATCCCCTGTCGACTACGTACCGCCTTCCCTCTCGAGATAGTGTCCATTGCTCTGACCAGAGGCTCCTGAAGCAGTCGACGTGACCAAACTCCTCTAGGTCATCGAGCGTGCTTCTGATCTTGGCCTGGTGCACAGGAATGAGTTGAACAAGAACTCCTATACTCATCGGCTGTCCGTCACCAGTAAGTTCGAGGAGGATTCGATCTCCCAAGACGCCCAAGGAATCGGGCTCTTCGTCATTCTCCACCACGGTGATGACATCCTCTTCGGAGCGGACTGAACGCCAGAGCACCCGGACAATGGGCATACTTATCGCCGCAATTGTAGGCAGGAGCAGCCACCAGGTGAAACGCGCATATGCGGCGGCAAGCATCAGCGCTAACAACAACCATAGAGGCATGTATGTATGAGTGGCGAATACCCTGCAGATCCAGCGAACTGCAAGCCGGACGACATTCCCTACTAGCTTCAGGATCTGACGTGATTTCTTCCATGCGGCTATGATGACAATAACGATCAGCCCTGCGATCACTTGCGTCGAGACGGATCCCATGTCTATCCCCGGCACAGTCTACTCCTTGGGTGTTAAACTTGCTGTTGGCGACGAATGAACTGTCCCAATAGGGGGACCGCAAAAGAATACTTCCCGTGGCGGTTCTTGAACACGAGCCCTTGCTTGCTCAACGCGACGAGCATCTGGTTGACATGGCTGCTGCTGAATCCCTTTTCCAGATCGGCTTTCGACCGATCGACGGTCTCCTGCACGGTAAACTCCGAGTCGCAGTTTTCCAGGCTCGCGATGACCGATAATAGATCGCGCTGGCGATCGGTCGCTCGAGCCCACCTTCCCGCGAAAAAGTCGGTGTCCAGCTTGCGGATGATCTCCTCGGCCGGAACACGTGGTTCCGTTCCCATGTCAAGGGCGGCCAAAAACGAGTCGTAGACTTCTCGGCAAGCAAACTGAATGAAATACGGGTAGCCGCCGGACATCTCGATGATTGTGTCCACGGAGTCCGGGCCGAGACGAACGGGGCAGTCGGAAGCTTCGATGGGGCGAAGGATCGCCTCCCGGCTTTCCTCCTCGCTGAGCCGGTCGAGGAAGATCACGTGAAACATGCGCTCTGCAAAGGTTCTCGCCTCGACGAGCTTGGGAAAGAGAGTCGGCAAACCCGTCAAGGCCAGCATCATTGGGATGTTCCGCTTCTGCAGGGACTGGAAGGTGTCCAGGAGCAACGACAGGGGATACTCTTCCTTCTCCGCCTGGTCCGATAGGTTCTGAGCCTCGTCGTATGCGAAGACCAATCCGCACACGTCGAGTTGCGCGATGGCCTTCCAAGCTGTCTCCAGAATCGCCTTCAGTTTGTCTCCGACAAGTCCCGGAGTCTGATGGTAGATCTGCAGCAAAGCCTGGTAGTCCAGGGTTTGCGCGACCTCCGTGACCTTGGAATCGAAGCCGGCCTTCCTGTGCTCGTCACGGCCGATGATCACCCTTGATGTGATGAGCGAGAGATCGGTGCAAAGGCGGATGACCATACTTTCTTCACTGACACTCGTCGATTCGGACAGGTCGGCCCCTACCCACAGCCACTTCTCACTCATGGCAGTTGGCTTGAGAGAATCGAGCAGCACGGTTTTTCCGACTCCCCGCAGCCCAGTCAGGACGATGTTCTCGAGAATCGTCTCCTGCTGGAGCAGCCCCTGGAACTCGTTCTTCTCGACGAGGCGTCCCGCCAGATACGGAGGTATGTGGCCCGCTCCGGGCCGGAATGGGTTCTGGAAGCCTGGATTCATGAAGATTACCCCCTATTAGGATACCGACTAAATTTAGCCTAGAAGCTAAATTTAGTCAATCCCCTAATACGTACTGAACTCCACTCAGAGGTCCCGACGGGTCTCAAGTTCCTTCGTTATAGTCAGTTACTAGAATGTCACATCAAGGCGCTGTTTACTCGAAGCGGAAGATGCGGGCGGTCAGGGCGAGGAGCAGGACGGCGCCCAGGCCCATGCCGGCGACGTGGGGGATCACGTCCGCGGGCGAAGCCTGGAAGCTGACGAGCTTGTGCAGGGCGTCCATGGCCCAGCCCGTCGGCAGGAAGAGCGCGAGGCGCTGCATCCAGTCGGGCGTGACCTCGATGGGCCACCAGCAGCCGCCGAGCGCGCCGAGAATGTTGGCGGCGAGCACGCCGATGGCCGAAGCCTGACCCTCGGTGCGGGCGAGGTTGCCCAGGAGCATGCCGAGCGAGGCCATCAGCCCGCCGTAGGCCAGCATCACCAGGAGCACCGCTCCGAGCGACGGCCCCCAGTCCATCTTGAAGAGCAGCTTGCCCGCCAGCATGGCGAAGCCGATCTGCACGAAGCCGAGCACCAGCTTGCCCCCCCACTTGCCGAGCACGATGCTCGTCCGCGCGATGGGCGCGTAGGCCAGTCGGCGGAGCAGGCCCTGTCGCCTCTCGATCACCAGCAGCACCGCCCCGCTGGTCGTCAGGACCAGCAGCGTGAACATCACCATGATGCCCGGCACAGACTGTTCGAAGCCGCTGGGGATGCGCTTGCGTTTTCCGGCGCTCTCGACGGCGATGCTCAGGGCGCGGGGCGTGGCGTTCAGGCGTGCGAAGGCCTCGGGTGTCGGATCTTCACCCTGTTCCCCACTGACGACCAGGTCGGCCAGCAGGGTGTAGGCGGCGCGCGCGGTGCGGAGACGGTCGTAGGAACGCGATAGGCCCTCCGAGTCGTGCCCGTAGAGCAGCTCGACCTGCGCGCCCGCCAGCACGGAGTCGCTGAACGAAGCCGGCACCGTGAGACGCCGCCTCTGCGCCTGGAACTTGTGCAGGCTGTCGGGACGGACGATCGCGAAGTCCTGCTCCTCCAAACGCCGAGCGAGCTGCTCGGCCAGGAAGCCCGCGTCCTCGCCCTCCCAGATCGCAAGCTGCGCGGGACCGCCCACCGACGACGAGGAGCCGCCGGTGATGGTCCCGATGAAGAAGAAGAAGACGATGGGCATGACGAAGATCCAGAGCAGGGTCTCCCGGGCGCGCAGCATGTAGCGGAGGTCCTTGCGGGCGATGAAGAGGATGTCGCGCAGCATGGCTCACTCCCCCTGCGCGAAGCCGCCCCGCAGGCGCCAGGCCGCCAGCAGGGAGAGCAGGAGGAGGCCGGCGAGCAGGATCGCGAAGCCGGCCAGCAGCGCTTCCACCTGCGCGCCGCCGAAGAGGATGTCCTTGAGCTGCACGAGCATCCAGCCGTTGGGCGTGCGCCGGCCGAGGGCCGCCATCCAAGCCGGCATGGCTTCGAAGGGGAAGAAGCTCCCGCCGGCGAGCATGAGCGGGAAGACGATCGACATGGTCACGATGTTGCCCGCTCTTTGGCTGGGCACAAGGAGCTGGATCACGGTCATGCCCGCCGCGAGCGCCGTGCCGGCGAAAGCGGACCAGAGCAGAGCCGGCGCCAGGGTCGAGGCGGACAGTTCGAGGTAGCCATAACCCAGACCGAGCGCCACCAGGCTGACGAGCAGGACGAGGATCCACGCCGTGATCATCTTGCCCGCCACGAAGGACGACACGCCGCGCGGCGAATAGAGGATGCGCCGCAGCGTGCGCTGGCGCCGTTCCTCCCAGACCTCGTTGCCGAGCCCCTGGGCCATGAATAACAGCGCCATAAAGAGCAGGCTGGGCAGCAGCAGCGCACCGAGGCCCAGACTCACGCTTTCTTCCTCGGTCTCGGGGGCAGGCTCGTCCGCCAGCGAGATCGCCAGCGGGTCGAGGTACTTGCCCAGGCGTCCCATGATGCCGTTCACCTTCACGCTGAAGGTCGAGATCAGCTCGTTGTCGAAGGTGCTCGCGCCGGCGGGTGGGCCAGCGGCGAAGGCCTTCAGGTCCTCGCCGACGAGACGGTGGAGGTAGAAGTGGGCGTCGGAGAGCACGCCCAGGTACTCCTCCACGATGCGCGGGAGGATGCGCTGCGCGGGGTTTTTAACCAGGCGTAGCTGGGTGGGCGTCTCCTCGAGTACGGCTTTGCTGAAACCCGCGGGGATCACGAGCAGCGCGGTGGCCTCGCCACCTGCCATGCGGGCCAGGCCGGCCTCGCGCTCGACCGTCTCGGTGCGGATGTAGTCGCCCGCCGCCTCCTGGCTCAGCGCGCCCACCAAGAGCCCGCTGACGAAACTGTCGTCCTCGTCGGCCACCAGCAGGTGGGCCTGGGGACGCGGGCCCTCGGAGCCGCCAAAGAGGAGGATCATCAGCCCGCCGATCAGGAGCGGGATGCCGATCCAGATGGCCAGCTCGAGCGGGTTGCGCGCGTGGCGGCGCAGATCCTTGAGCACGGTGCCGACGAGGAAGTCCACGCCTATTCCCTGAGCTCGGTGCCGGTGAGCTTGATGAAGAGGCTCTCCAGGTTCGGGCGGGTGATCACGGTCTCTTGCAGCTCGGCGCCGGCGTCCGTCAGGGCGGAGAGGATCCCCGCCAGCCGGGCCGAGGCCTGGGGCGCGGCGAGGGTGAGCGACCCCTCGTCGACGTGCACCAGCTCACAGCCATCGAAAGCGCCCAGCACGGCGCGGACCGCACTGGGATCGAAGCGTCCCGTCAGACGCAGGAGGTCCTTCTCGCCGATCATTTCCCGCAGCTCGTCCAGCGTTCCCGCGGCGATGATGCGACCGTGGTCGATGATGGCGAGGTGGTCGCAGAGGGCCTGCGCTTCTTCCATGTAGTGGGTCGTGTAGAGCACGCAGGCGCCGGCCGCGGCCTGCTCGCGCACGAGATCGAGCAGACGGACTCGGCTCTGCGGGTCGACGCCCACGGTGGGCTCGTCCAGGAGCAGCACCCCGGGCACGTGCACGAGCCCGCAGGCGAAGTTGAGGCGGCGCTTCATGCCGCCGCTGTAGTTCTTGACGGGCTCGGATGCGCGCTCGGCCAGGCCCACCAGCGCGAGCACCTCCTCGACCCGCTCCTTCCGCGCCGCGCCCCGCAGGCCGTAGGCGGAGCCCCAGTAGCTCAGGTTCTCGCGGGCGGAGAGGTCCTCGTAGAGAGCCAGCTCCTGGGGGACGACCCCCAGCCGCTCGCGGGACTTCGGGCCGTCGGCGACCACGTCGTGGCCGAGCACGCGCACCCGCCCCGCGTCCGGCCTCAGCAGCCCGGAGAGGCAGCCGATGCAGGTGGACTTGCCCGCGCCGTTGGGGCCCAGGAGCCCGAAGATGGCCCCGGGCTCGGCGCGAAAGCTCACGTCGTCGACGGCGACCAGCTCGCCGTACTGTTTGCGCAGCCCTTCGACCTCGATCAAGGGTAGTCCTCCTGTCCTTCCGTCGACGGAACGCTCGCCGGCGAGCGTCGGATTCTAGTCGAGTGGGAGCCTGCGGGCAAGCGACGGCGTGCTGACCGATCTGCCGTTTCGCGCTGGCGAGGCGAGGAACGAAAAACGGGCGCGACCCCGGAGGGCCGCGCCCGCACCACCAGGGCCGGATGTGAGCGATCACTGGATCAGAGTCATCTTGTTAGTTGCCCTGCCGGATTCGCTCACGACTCGGTACAGGTAGATCCCGCTGGGCACGGCCTCGCCGTTTTCGTCGCGTCCGTCCCAGGTGATGCTGTGATGTCCCGCAGACAGCTCCCCGGCCACCAGGGTCCGGATGCGCCGGCCGGCGACGGTGAAGACCGCAAGCTCCACGGGTCCCGCGCTCGGCAGGTCGAAGCGGATGTCCGTGCGGGGATTGAAGGGGTTGGGCACGTTGCCCAGGTCGCGGAGCCCCTCCGGCGTTTCGGCCTCTGCCTCCGCGCCCGTCAGCAGGCAGTCGCAGCCGAAGTAGCCCGACCAGATCGCGAAGTCCGCCATGCCGACGGACCAGTCGTCGTCGAAGTCACCGCAGAGATCATTGGCGGGCATGAGAACATCCCAGAAGTATTCCGCGTCGGACTCGCCCACCGCGCCGTCCTGGTCGAAGTCCGCGGTGAGGAGATCGAGCTCGACGGTGAGGATGCAGTCGCCCGCCTGGACGTTCCAGACCAGGGTGCAGCAGAGGCTCACGCACTCGGGCACGATCAGGTCGAAGGGCATGCAGCCGCCCTCGTCCGTCTGCGGGGCCGCGGGCAGGAGTTCGATGCGGCGGCGCATGTATTCGTTGTCGCAGTCCTCGGCGACCACCGTGATCACGAACTCGCTGGCGGCGAGGTCCAGCGGAATGCCGTCGCCGTCGAGGAAGCAGGCGGTGAAGGGCGCGAGGAAAACTTCCCCGGGGCAGGTGATCAGCCTGCCGGAGAGGGTGTAGCTGCCCCAATCCCAGGTGTAGGCCTCGCCCCAGGCTTCGATCGCGATGCAGCCCTCGCGCGCGCCGATGCCGCCGGGGACCGGCGTTCCGTCGCCGGCCGGCGTGTTCGCGAGCGCGAGGGGCGCCGCGATGGAGAGGGCGAAGGCGATCAACAGCAGGCAGGTCGTCGGTCGGGCAGGGTTCGTACGCTTCATCACGTCATCCTTTCGTCGAGTTCGCGGCCGCCCCGAAAGGGGCATCTCGGTCTTCCCACAAGGAGCCATGGCAGCTCTCATGCCGGCCGGCCGACTGGACGCGACACCAGCTTTCCCCAAGTGGTTCAAAGACTTACTGAGTGGTTTCCGGAGTGGCGCCGCCGGGAGGCGCTCGCGTGGTCTCCGGCAAACGAAGAGGCCTCTCCGGAATCCGGAGAGGCCGCTCGAGGGGGAAGGCGCCGCCGTGGCCGCGTCAGCGCAGGGGGCGCTGCTCGCGGCTGAAGTACTCGCGCGTCATCGCGACCACCACGGGGCTCAGGAAGATCAGCGCGATGAGGTTGGGGAAGGCCATCAGCCCGTTGGTGATGTCGGAGATGACCCACATGACCTGCACCTTCATGGCCGCGCCGAGGGGGATCAGGCAGATGTAGATCCAGCGGTAGACCCGGATGCCGCGCTGCCCGAAGAGATAGCCCACGCTGCGGTCGCCGTAGTAGCTCCAACCGATGATGGTCGAGAAGGCGAAGAGCATGAGCCCAATGGTCACGATCCAGCCGCCGCTGGGAAGCCAGCCCGTCGCCGGCAGTCCGATCTCGAAGGCGCGCTTGCTGAGCAGCGAGCTGGTGAGCTGCTCGCCGGTGCCCGCATCGATCAAGGTGTAGGCCTGGGTGGAGAGGATCACCAGCGCCGTCATGCTGCAGATGAGCAGGGTGTCTACGAAGGGTCCGATCATCGCCACGAGCCCCTCGCGCACTGGCTCCTTCGTCTTGGCGGCCGCGTGGGCGATGGGCGCGCTGCCGAGGCCCGACTCGTTGCTGAAGACGCCCTTGGCCACGCCCTGGCGGATCGTCATCGCGATCGCGCTGCCTGCGAAGCCGCCGCTGGCCGCCGTGGGCGAGAAGGCGTGCGCGAAGATGAGTTGGAAGGTCGCGGGCAGGAGCGAGGCGTTCTTGATCAAGATGACGCCCGCGCCGAGCACGTAGATCACCGTCATCAGGGGGGTCAGCTTGCTGGTGAAGCGGCCGATGCGCTTGATGCCACCGATGATCACCATCCCCGCGAGGATCGCGATCACCAGGCCGGCGAGACTACGGGGGATGCCGAAGTCGTCCCCCAGGGTCAGGGTCATGCTGTTGGCCTGGATCATGTTGCCGATGCCGAAGCTCGCCACCGCCGCGAAGAAGGCGAAGAGCACGGCCAGCCACTTCTGACCCAGTCCGTGCTCGATGTAGTACATGGGCCCGCCCGAGGCGCTGCCATCCGGGTGGAGGATGCGATACTTCATGCCGAGGGTGCAGCTCGCGAACTTGATGCCGCTGCCGAGCAGTCCGGTCACCCACATCCAGAAGACGGCCCCCGGCCCGCCCAGGGCGATGGCCGTGGCCACCCCGGCGATGTTGCCCGTGCCGATCGTCGCGCTGAGCGCCGTGGCGAGCGCCTGGAAGTGGCTGATGTCGCCTTCGTCCTCGGGATTGTCGTACTTGCCGCGGACCAGGGCGAGGGCATGGCCCAGCTTGCGGAGCTGGATGAAGCGCGTGCGCCAGGCGTAGAAGAGGCCGGTGCCCACGAGCAGGAAGATGAGGACCAGGCCCCAGATCCAGCCGTCGACCTTCTCCAGCAGCTCCGCGAACTGCGCGCTCGGCTGGACGGCCTCCTCGATGTGCTGGAAGAGACGCTCGACGGGGCCGAAGAGCCGCTGCAGCAGGTTGGGATCGGCGTTCAGCATCGGGGTCCTTTCGGCGGGGGCAGGGCGGATTTCGGGCAACCCTAGCCGTCGCCTCCGCGATGGACAACAGAAAACCCCTCCCCCGGCGGGGGAGGGGTGGGGAAGCCAGCGCGGATGCGGCAGGGCGCTGGCGCGGGGATGTGCGGGGTGGGACGTCTACCAGCCGCGCTCCGGTCCCGGGCCATGGCCGCCGGGGCCGGGACCGGGTCCGGGGTGCCCGCCGCGGCGCCCCTGCATGCGCTCAGCGACACGGCGCAGGTGCTTCTCGAAGCGCTTCTCGAACAGCGCGTGCTTCGCGCGCTGTTCGTCACTGAGCAGGCTCCTCAGCTCGCTCATCTTCTCGTGCTGCAAGGCGTGCATCTCGCCCTTCATGGCGTGGATCTCGTCAGACAGCTTCGCCGCCTTGCCGTACTTCTCCTCGGACACCAGCTCGCGCAGCTCCTTCATCTTCTCGTGCATGGCCTTCTGCTGCTCGTCGCGCAGGCGCTGCATCTCCGCGATGCGGGGATAGATCTGCGCGGTCTGCTCCTCGTTGAGCTCCAGGAACTCGGTGAGCTTGTAGAGGCGGAAGGCCTCCACCATTTCCCGGGGCGGCTTGTCGCCCCAGTGTCCCGGGCCGCCATGCATCGGGCCTCCGCGCATGGGGCCGTGCTGGGCGAGAGCCGTGCCTGCGAGGAGTAGGAGCGCGAGGCTCAGGGTCACCTTCTTCATTGTTCTCCTCCTTCATCGGCCGGCTGGAATGACTCCAGCTCCCTGCGGAAGCCTTCCAGATCCGTGTCGTTCCAGTTGTTCGTGTCCATGTCGTCGAGGCTCGCCACGAGGTACTCGTCGAACACGCCGCTTACGTCGTCTCGACCATCCAGGGCGGCCAGGAACTCCTCCTTGCTCAGGAGGAGGTGCTTCGGCGCCGATTCGCCACCCCCGAAGGGACCCGCCCAGAAGACCAGGATGACGAGCAGGATGAGGGCGGGGGCGAGGACCAGGGTCGTGCGCCAGCCCCGCACTCTGCGGCGCGCCCTTCGGCTCAGGGCCTCGTCGACGGTGGCGTTCAGCCGCGTGGCCGCCTCCGGCGAGAGCCGCGGGGCCTCGGGTTCGAGCATCTTGCGCAGTCGCTCGTTGCTATTCATCGTGCCAACCTCGCTGCCGGATCTCCCGCTCGAGGCGGGAGCTCGTGCGTGAGACGAGACTGCGCGCCGTGGCCTCGCTGCAGCCGATCAGCGCGGCAATCTCGGAGTAGGGGCGATCCTCCAGTTGCCGGAGGGCGAAGGCGGCCTGGGCCTTGGCGGGCATGCCGCGGAGGAGCGTCTCCAGTCGACGGCGCCTCTCGCCCGACCTCGCCGCCCGATCGGGCAAGGGGCCCGGATCGACGACCTGGATCTCTATCTCGCCCTCCTGATAGCGCTCGCCGCCCAGGGGCAGCCAGCGGCGCAGCTTGCGGACGCGGAGGTGATTGAGGGCCAGGCGGACGGCGATGCGGCGCAGCCAGGCCTCGGGACTGCCCTCGCCCCGGAAGCTGCCCAGGCGGGTGAGGGCTCGCAGGTAGGTGTCCTGCAGGAGCTCCTCCGCGTCGTCCTCGTTGCGCACGATGCGGAAGAGGGTCGCGTAGAGATCGTCGCGGGTGCTTCGGACCCAGGCGGGGAACTCCCGCTCGAGCTCCTGGACCCGGCTGCGGCCGCTCGCTCCACTCGAAGCGTCCAGCGACCAATTTCTCTCTTCCATGCCGAGCACTTTCAAGTCCCTCTCTCCTCCTGGCAAGCGCTTTCGGATTCAGCCCCAAGGACACGGGGGGGGCTGCTCGCGCGGCGGAGGGAGGACGAGAAAGTGCTCCCCTGGTGGCCTTCTCGGGCTTGGCGGTCGCGGCGCCGGGTCCTTCGAACCCCGTCCATCCGGGACGCTGGAGCGGGACATCTCTATTCTGGAATTTGTACCATGAATACCCGAAATTCTTGACACGCCCGTGGCAACCCGGTAGGTTGACGCCCTTCACTAAGAATATCGGGACAAATCAGATAAAAAGGTCGCAGATACGCCATATTCCGCTTTTTCCGCGGAATTCAGACTGTCCACAGGGTCCGGTTCCCAGGAGTGTCGGAATGAAAGATCCATCTGGCAAATACCCGTTCACGGATCCTGATGCCGAGGATTGCGGCCTCGGCTGGGGACGGAGATCCCGCAGGCGTCGAGCCCCCTTGCAGGGGCTCATCGCCATCCTGCTGCTGATCGGTTCTCCGTTGGCTTCCCCGGCGGCGAGCCCTCCGACCGGAGACGAGGTTCGCAACTTCTTCCGGACCGGCTGCATCAGCTGCCACCGGATCGGAGGCGGCAGGCTCGTCGGTCCCGACCTCAAGGACGTCACACAGCGGCAGGAGCGGAGCTGGCTCGTCGACTTCATCCTGGATCCGCAGGCGAAGATCGACGCCGGCGACCCCTACGCGCTCGAGCTCCTGGCGGCGGCGAATGGGGTCGTCATGGTGCCCGCTCCGGGCATCACTCGCGAGATGGCGGGCGCCCTCCTCGATCTCATCACAGCCGAGTCCGCGCTCGACAAGTCGGAGTTCGTCGGCCTCGCGGCCGTGCGGGAGCTGACCGAGGAGGACAGGGCCCTCGGCGAGGCGCTCTTCCTGGGTCACCAAAGTTTGAGCGGCGGCGGGCCGCCGTGTATCTCCTGCCACAACGTGGCGGGCCTCGGCGGCCTCGGCGGCGGTCGCCTTGGCCCGGACCTCACGAAGGTCTTCGAACGCCTGGGCGGAGCGGCCGGCCTGAGCGCCTGGCTGGCCTCGCCTCCGACGGCGCAGATGCAGGCGACCTTCGCCGGCCGGCTGCTGGGCGAGGATGAGATCCTCGGACTCGCGGCCTATCTCGACGAAGCGTCGCAGAAGAGGGAGAACACGATCTTCCGTTCCGCGAACACAACCGGCTTCGCCGCCCTGGGTGTCATCAGCGCCGGGGTGATCCTGGTGGTCTTCGGCGGGATCTGGGGGCGGAGGCTGCGGGGCGTTCGGAGGCCCATGATCCGCGATGCGAGCAAGGGTGGCGCGAAGGTCGAATTACACGCCGGAGGGCAGAATGGCTAAGAGCAACGGACGCATCCGCTGGATCCAGGACAAGGTCTCTCCCGAGTCCCGCGGCTGGGAGGAGTTCTACAGGAACCGCTGGCAACACGACAAGGTCGTCCGCAGCACACATGGCGTCAACTGCACGGGCAGCTGCACCTGGAACATCCACGTCAAGGACGGCATCGTCACCTGGGAGATGCAGGGTCTCGACTATCCCCCCCTGGAGAAGCACCTGCCGCCTTACGAGCCTCGGGGTTGCCAGAGGGGGATCTCCTACTCGTGGTACCTCTACAGCCCGCTCCGCGTGAAGTACCCCTACATCCGTGGCGCGCTCCTCGACCAGTGGCGGAACGCGCGGCGGAAGCACGAGGATCCGGTCGACGCCTGGGCCTCGCTGGTCGGTGACAAGGAGGCGCGCGCCCGCTGGCAGACCGCGCGGGGCAAGGGAGGTTTCCGGCGCACGAGCTGGGATGTCGTGCTCGAGCTGATGGCTGCGGCCAACCTCCACACGATCAAGGAGCACGGCCCCGACCGCATCAACGGCTTCTCGCCGATACCGGCGATGTCGATGATCAGCTACGCCTCCGGCGCGCGCATGCTGCAGCTCATGGGCGGCGTCGCTCTCTCCTTCTACGACTGGTACTGCGACCTGCCCAACGCCTCGCCGGAGGCCTGGGGCGAGCAGACCGACGTGCAGGAGTCTGCCGACTGGTACAACGCCAAGCTGCTCGCGGTCATGGGCTCCAACCTCAACATGACGCGTACGCCGGACTGCCACTTCGCGGCGGAAGCGCGGCACAACGGCACGAAGATGTACGTGTTCGCGCCCGACTTCAATCAGGTCGCGAAGTACGCCGACCAGTGGGTGCCGATCAACGCGGGGCAGGACGGCGCTTGGTGGATGGCCGTCAACCATGTGCTGCTCAAGGAATTCCACCACGAGAAGCGTGTGCCCTACTTCCTGGACTACGCGAAGCGCTACACCGATTCCCCTTTCCTCGTCGTGCTGAGCGAGAAGAACGGTTCCCACGAGGCCGGCCAGCTCCTGCGCGCGGGCCGGCTCGAGCGCTACGCGGACGTGGAACACGACGAATGGAAGTTCCTGGTCTGGGACGCCAAGGCGAAGCGGCCCAAGATGCCGGGCGGCTCCTCGGGCTTCCGCTGGGCCGAGAAGGAGAAGGGGCACTGGAATCTCCTGCTCGAGGATCCCACCGACGGCAGCGAGATAGACCCGGTGCTGAGCTTCCTGGACGAGAATGACGGCGTCGTGCAGGTCCGCCTCGACGACTTCGGCGAGGGGAAGAGCGTCCTGCGAGGCGTACCCACGCGGCAGGTCGAGACGGCGGATGGCAAGACGGTCACCGTCGCGACGATCTACGACCTGCTGATGGCGCAGTACGGCGTCCCCCGTGGACTGGCGGGCGAGTACGCCGCCGATTACGACGACGAAGAGAAGCCCTACACGCCCGCCTGGGCGGAGAAGTACACGGGGATCGGCCGCGCTGACCTCATCCAGTTCGCTCGGGAGTGGGGGACCACCGCCGAGAAGACGGACGGTAAGTGCACGATCATCATCGGCGCGGGCATCAACCACTGGTACCACGCCAACCTGATGTACCGCGCGGGTATCCACGCGCTGATGTTCTGCGGTTGCGTCGGCGTGAACGGCGGTGGACTGGCTCACTACGTCGGGCAAGAGAAGCTCGCGCCCGGCGAGCCCTGGGGCGCGATCGCCTTCGCGAAGGACTGGTACGGCCCCTCGCGCATGCAGAACGCTCCGTCCTGGCACTACGTCCACACCGACCAGTGGCGCTACGAGAAGTCGTTCACCGACTACCACACCGTGCCGCCGGATCAGGAGGACGGCTCCCTCGCCAAGGGACACACGATGGACGCCCAGGTGCGGGCGGTGCGCAACGGGTGGCTGCCCTTCTATCCCCAGTTCAACCAGAACAGCATCGAATTGGCGAAGGAAGCGCAGGCCGCCGGTGCGAAGGACGACGAGGCCATCGTGCGCTACGTCGTCGAGAAGCTCAAGTCCCGCGAGCTGAAGTTCTCCGTGGAGGATCCCGACGCGCCGGAGAACTGGCCGCGGGTCTGGTACATCTGGCGTGGCAACGCGCTGATGTCCTCTAGTAAAGGGCACGAGTACTTCCTCAAGCACTACCTCGGAACGCACACCAACGCGATCGCCGACGACTTCGCCGCGGACTCCGTGCGCGAGGTCAAGTGGCACGAGCAGGCGCCGCAGGGGAAGATGGACCTCGTGGTCGACCTGAACTTCCGCATGGACACCTCGGCGCTCTACTCCGACATCGTCCTGCCCGCCGCGACCTGGTACGAGAAGGCCGACCTGAACTCCACCGACATGCACAGTTTCATCCACCCCCTGTCGGCCGCCGTGCCGCCCTGCTGGGAGTCCAAGAGCGACTGGCAGATCTTCCAGGCCGTCGCGAAGAAGGTCGCCGAGCTGGCGCCGAAGCACTTTCCCGAGAAGGTGAAGGATATCGTCGCCGCGCCCCTGCCGCACGACACGCCCGCCGAGATCGCCCAGGCGGAGATCCGCGACTGGGTGACGGGCGAGGTGGAGGCTGTTCCCGGCAAGACCATGCCGGCGATCAAGGTCGTCGAGCGCGACTACCGCAACCTCTACAAGCAGTTCATCTCCTTCGGCCCGCTGGCCCGCGCCAACGGCCTTGGCGCCCACGGCACGCACTATGGCATCGAGGATTTCTACGACGAGATGCAGGAGAGGCCGTCGAGCCAGGAGTGGGAAGGCGGGAAGTACCCTTCGCTCAAGGACGACGAGGATGTCTGCAACACGATCCTCGAGCTGGCGACGGTCACCAACGGCGAGCTCTCCTTTCGCTCCTACGAGGACATGGAGAAGCGGACCGGTCTCCGCCTGACCCATCTCGTCGAGAAGAGCCGCGGCGTGCGGACCGACTACGCCGGCCTGCAGGCGCAACCGCGCCGCTTCGTGAACAGCCCCATGTGGTCGGGGCTGATCGAGAACGGCCGGGCCTACTCGCCCTTCACGTACAACAAGGAAGCCCTCGTGCCCTGGCGCACCCTGACCGGACGCCAGCACTTCTACCTTGACCACCCGGGCTACCTGCAGTTCGGGGAGCACCTGCCCACCTACAAACCCAAGCCCCTGCCGACCGAATACGCCGACCTCCGGGTGACGGATCCCGAGCAGGTGATCGACAAGGGCGTGCCGATTCCGCTGGCGAGCCCGCAAGGCGAAACGCCCTCGATCATGCTCAACTTCCTCACCCCCCACGGCAAGTGGCACATCCACTCGACCTACGGCGACAACCACCGCATGACGACCCTCTCCCGCGGCGTCGAGCCCTTCTGGATCAACCACAAGGACGCGGCCTCCGTCGGGATCGAGGACAACGACTGGGTCGAGGTGCACAACGACCACGGCGTGGTGGTGACGCGGGCGGCGGTGAGCGCGCGCATCCCGCGCGGCGTGTGCATCATCTACCACTCGCCGGAGCGCACGCTGTCTGTGCCCAAGTCGCCACTGCGGGGCAAGAGGCGCGCCGGCGGGCACAACAGCCTGACGCGCACGCGCCTCAAGCCGAACCTCATGGTGGGCGGCTACGGCCAGTTCACCTACCACTTCAACTACTGGGGGCCGGTTGGATGCAACCGCGACACGCACATCATCGTGCGCAAGCTTCCAGCCCTCGAATGGTAGCCAAGGAGAGCCCCGTGGAAGTCAGATCCCAGATCGCGTCGGTGTTTCATCTCGACAAGTGCATCGGCTGCCACACCTGCAGCATCGCCTGCAAGAACGTGTGGACCGACCGCAAGGGCACCGAATACATGTGGTGGAACAACGTGGAGACCAAGCCCGGCACGGGCTACCCGTCCAAGTGGGAGGACCAGGGCATCTACCGCGGGGGCTGGGAAAGCCGGGACGAGCGACTGCGCCTCCGCTCGACTGGCAAGGGCCGCGCCCTGACGAACATCTTCCACCACCCCTATCAGCCCACCCTGGACGACTACTACGAGCCGTGGACCTACAAGTACGAGGAGCTCTTCAACGCGCCGGAAGGCGACGATCAGCCCACGGCGCGCCCGATCTCCATGGTGACGGGCGAGCCGGTCGACGTCGAGTCGGGACCCAACTGGGACGATGACCTCGGCGGCTCGGAGGTCTACGCGAAAAACGACCCGAACCTGGGCACGCTCACCCCCGAGCAGCGCGCGCAGCTCTCGGCCATCGAACGCCTCGTGTTCTTCTACTTCCCTCGCATCTGCAACCACTGCCTCAATCCCGCCTGCGTCGCCTCCTGCCCGTCGGGGGCCCTGTACAAGCGGGGCGAAGACGGCATCGTTCTGATCGACCAGAAGAACTGCCGCGGCTGGCGCTCCTGTGTGGCCGCATGCCCCTACAAGAAGAGCTACTACAACTGGACGACCGGCAAGTCGGAGAAGTGCATCCTCTGCTTTCCCCGCGTCGAGACGGGGCAGGCTCCCGCCTGCTTCCATTCCTGTGTCGGACGCATCCGCTACCTCGGCGTCCTGCTCTACGACGCCTCGCGTATCGAGGAGATCGCGAACAAGCCGGACGAGGAGCTCGTCGACGCCCACCGGTCGATCGTGCTCGATCCGCACGACCCGGCGGTCGTCGCAGCGGCCAGGGATGCCGGCATCCACAGTAGCGTCATCGAAGCCGCGCAGAGGTCTCCGGTCTACCAGTTCGTGAAAGTCTGGAAGATCGCGCTGCCGCCGCACATCGAGTTCCGCACGCTGCCCACGCTGTTCTACGTGCCGCCGCTCTCGCCCGTCATGCACAGCCAGACGGGCAAGACCGTCTCGCGCGTCTCGGAGCAATTCTTCCACGAGATCGACGAGGCCCGCGTGCCGATCCAGTACCTCGGCAACCTCTTCGGCGCGGGACAGACCGAGCACGTCCGCTACGCCCTCCGGAAACAGATGGCCGTGCGCCTGATGCGCCGTGAGCTGACAGTGGGGGACTTGAGCGCCGACGAGGCGCTGCGCGCGCTGGGGGAGGCAGACTCCAGCGCGGAGGAGGCGGATGCCATCTACAGGCTGACCTCCCTGTGTACCTTCAAGGAGCGCTTCGTCATCCCGCCGGCGCAGCGCGAGGAGGCCATCGAAATGCTGACCGACCCTCTGACGCACAAGCAGCAGGTGGGCTTCGGATTCCTCGACGGCCCGAAGAGGGGACAATGATCGATAGCGTGACGAATCCTTGCGATCTACTGGCCGCCTTCCTGGAGTACCCGGGCGAGGGACACGGAGATCGTCTCGCCGCCACCCTGCCGGTGCTCGCGGACTGGTGCCCCGAGGCGGGGGCCTCGCTGAGCGAATTCGCCCGCGCCATCGAGGGACAGGCGGACACCGAACTCGAGGAGCTCTACACGCGCACCTTCGACATCAATCCGACCTGTACCCTAGAGCTGGGCTGGCACCTCTACGGCGAGCAGTACGAGCGCGGCGCCTTCCTCGTGCAGATGCGGGATTGCCTGCGCCGACTCGGCGTGCCGGAGTCGGCGGAGCTGCCCGATCACCTCGGCCACGCACTCCAGGCGCTGGGACGGATGTCGGAACAAGAGGCGGAAGCTTTCGCGGAAGACCGCCTGCTCCCCGCCCTGGAAAAGATGCGCGCGGGGTTCCAGGACCCGGGGAATCCCTACACGGCCATCATCACAGCCATCTGCACTGCCGCAATCGCCAAGTTCGCGCCAGCGGGCTACTCCCCCCCTGCCGACTCCAGTGAAAAACCGCGAGGGGGTGGCCCGGGGGCCGACCCTTCGTCCTGCGAGACTTCAGAGCGAGGTCCACGATGACCCACACGAGCACCTTCTTCTGCGGCGCCTTCCCCTACCTCGACCAGTTCCTGTTCGCGGCGCTGCCCTACCTGGCCTTCGGACTCTTCTTCGTCGTCGGCATCGCGCGCTACCTGCGGCGGCCGTTTACCTATTCGAGCCTGTCCTCGCAGTTCCTCGAGAATCGGCAGCACTTCTGGGGCCTCGTTCCCTTCCACTACGGACTCTTGGTCGTTCTTTTGGGACACCTGGTGGCCTGGCTGATCCCGTCCGCCGTCCTGGCTTGGAACGGTGAGCCGCTGCGCCTTTACGTGCTCGAGATCTCCGCCCTGGCATGCGGCATCCTCACCCTGCTGGGGCTCGTGCTCGCCATCGTGCGCCGCCTGAGCGGAAGCCGGCTGAGGGTCGTCAGCACGCCGACCGACTGGATCCTGCTCCTGCTGCTCTTATTCCAGGTAGCGAGCGGAGTCGTGGTCGCGATCTTTTACGGCTGGGGCAGCTCTTGGTACGCGGGCACGGCGGCGCCCTATCTCTGGTCGATCCTGAGGCTTCACCCCGAAATTGCCCACGTCGCCAGCATGGCCTGGATGGTGAAGCTACACATCATCTCCGCCTATCTGATGATCGCGCTGTTTCCCTTCACGAGACTCGTCCACGTTCTCGTCATGCCTTTGATGTACCTGACGCGACGCGAGCAGGTAGTGCGCTGGTATCGCATACCCCACGGAGGAGGCCGGTAATCCCATGACCAAGATCAAGCACTGGGACGTCGAGGACGAGAGCTTCTGGCGCGAGTCCGGCAAGCGCATCGCCACGCGCAACCTATGGATCTCGATCCCGAACCTGCTGCTCGCCTTCGCCGTATGGCTCTACTGGGGCATGGTTGCGAAGTTCATCCAGAAGCTGCACTTCATGGACACGAGCCTCTTCGACTTTACCTTCATGAACAGCGGCGAGTCCTACTCCGGCGACGCCTATCGGGCGCTGCTCTTCACCCTTCCGGCCGTCGCCGGACTCGCCGGCGCGACCCTGCGCATTCCCAACTCGTTCATGATCGCCATCTGCGGCGGCCGCAACGTCAAGTTCATGACGTCGCTGCTCCTGCTGTTTCCCGCCATCGGCGCGGGGATCGGTCTCAAGAATCCCGAGACGCCGTTTTTGACCTTCATCCTGCTGGCGGCGATGTCCGGCGTCGGTGGCGGCGCCTTCGCGGCCTCCATGTCGAACATCAGCTTCTTCTTTCCCAAGCGCATGCAGGGTTTGTCTCTGGGGCTCAACGCCGGGCTCGGCAATCTAGGGGTCAGTGTGATGCAGTTCTTGCTGCCCTGGATCATCACCTTCGGCGCCTTTGGCGCGATCGGAGGCGATCCCTACACGGCCGGAGACAAGACGCTCTGGATCCAGAACGCGGGCCTGGTCTGGGTGCCCATCCTGGCCTTCTTCGGCATCCTCGCCTTCCTGCTCATGAACAACTTGCCCCAGCACAAGTGCGGCCCCACGCCGGTGGCGATCGGCAAGTACCTCTGGCTGACACTGCTCGGTTTCATCGGCGCAGGCGTGGGCATCGTGCTGCTGATCCTGCCCTGGGGTGGATTCCCCGTCCTGATCAAGACCTTCATCGTACTCGTGGTGGCGGTGCTCACCACCCTCCTCGTGATGCGCACGCTGACTCCCAAGGAGACCAAGGAAAACCTGGTCGGCCAGTTCAAGATCTTCGACAACAAGCACAACTGGATCATGACCTGGCTCTATACGATGACCTTCGGCTCCTTCATCGGTTACGCCAACGCATTCCCGAAGCTGATCGACGACGTATTCGGGGTGATCCGCGTCGGCGCGGACGGCATGCCGCTCGCCGAGGGCATCGTGAACCCCAATGCGCCGCTGTCCGCCAACTTCATCTGGATCGGAGCCGGCGTCGGCGCCCTGATCCGTCCCCTCGGCGGCTGGCTCTCCGACAGGCTCGGCGGCGCCCGGGTCACGCACTGGGACACGATCGTCATGATCGGCGCCACCGTCGGCGCGGGCATCTTCGTCTCCATGGCGAACCGATCGCCTACCCCCGAGCAGTATTTCATCCCCTTCCTGCTCCTCTTCGTCCTGCTCTTCGCGACCACGGGCATCGGCAACGGTTCCACCTTCCGCATGATTCCCATCATCTTCTCGAAGGAGCAGGCGGGTCCGGTGCTGGGTTGGACCTCCGCCATCGCCGCCTACGGCGCCTACCTGATCCCCAAGATCTTCGCCACCCAGATCAAAGCGGGAACTCCGCAGTACGCCCTCTACGGCTTCGCGGCCTACTACCTGAGCTGTCTCGTAGTCAACTGGTGGTTCTACGCGAGAAAGAACGCCGAGATCGCCTGCTGACGGCTCCGACTGGGCCGAGAACACAACCCCCCGGGGGATTGACACATGGAAGTACGCAACAAGGCAACGAGCATCGATCTGTTCAGCCTGAAAACGCCCCAGATGCGGGCGTTCCACATGACGTGGTTCGCCTTCTTCCTGTGCTTCTTCGCCTGGTTCGGTATCGCGCCGCTGATGGCTGTCGTACGGGGAGAGCTGGGCCTGACGAAAGAGCAGATCGGCAACACGATCATCGCCTCGGTGGCGATCACGATCGTCGCGCGGCTGGTCATCGGCTGGCTCTGCGACCGGATCGGGCCGCGCCTGAGCTACACCTTCCTGCTGCTATTCGGCTCTTTGCCCGTGATGGGAATCGGTCTCGCCGACGACTACACGACCTTCCTGCTCTTCCGCCTCGGCATCGGGACGATCGGCGCCTCCTTCGTGATCACTCAGTACCACACGTCGGTGATGTTCGCGCCGAACGTCGTCGGCACGGCGAACGCGACCTCCGCCGGCTGGGGCAACCTCGGCGGCGGGGTCACGCAGATGATCATGCCCCTGGTGTTTGCCGCCTTCCTCGCCTTCGGCCTGACCGACGCCGAGAGCTGGCGCATGTCGATGGTCGTCGCAGGCGCCGTGTGCTTCATCACCGGCCTTGCCTACTTCTTCTTCACCACTGACCTGCCGGACGGAAACTTCAAGGAGCTGCGGGCGAAGGGGGAGCTGGCCTCCGTCAAGAAGTCCAAGGGCTCCTTCTGGCTCGCCGCCAAGGACTACCGGGTCTGGGCCCTGTTCGTGATCTACGCCGCCTGTTTCGGCATCGAGCTCACGATCAACAACATCGCCGCCATCTACTACATGGACTACTTCCAGCTCGGGTTGAAGACGGCCGGGCTCGTGGCCGGCCTCTTCGGCCTCATGAACATCTTCGCGCGCACGCTGGGCGGCTACATCAGCGACCGCTTCGTGCGCAAGGGCGGCCTGAGGGGGCGCGTGCGCTGGCTCTTCATCGCCCTCCTGGCCGAGGGAATCGCCCTGGTCTTCTTCTCGCAGATGAGGGTGATCGCGCTGGCCATTCCGATGATGATCGTCTTCAGCCTCTTCGTGCAGATGTCCGAAGGCGCCACCTACTCGGTCGTTCCCTTCATCAACAAGAAGGCGCTCGGGGCGGTGGCCGGTATCGTTGGCGCCGGCGGCAACATGGGTGCCGTCTGCGCCGGCTTCCTGTTCCGCGCCGAGAGCATTTCCTATCCACAGGCGCTGCTCATCCTGGGCGGCGGTGTCACCGTCATCGCCTTCTTCGCTCACCTGGTGAGATTCAGTCCCGCACAGGAGCAGGTGGCCGCCGAGGAGTTCGCTCAGGCCATGGAAAGGCGGCGGGCCGAGCGCGTGGACCGCGTGCCCCTGCACGACCTCATCCCTGGGGTCAAGCACATCCGGCCGATGGACGCCCTGCGCATGTTCCTGGGCGTAGCCCTCGTGATCAAGGGCATCTACTTCATCATGAACATGTCGGAGATCGAGTCCTCGCTCGCCCTCGGCGAAAGCCTCGCCCTGGGGCAGACTATGATCGCCTGGTCCGTCGTGTTCGCCCACATCATCGCCGGTGCGAGCCTCGCCCTCGGCTTCGTGACCCGGGCGGCCGCGGGAGCGAACGCGGTCATACTCCTGGGAGCCGTGGTCGCCAGCCTGTCCGGTAACGTGGAGGGCAGCATCCTGGGATCAAATCTGAACTTCCAGTTCACGGTCTTCGTGTTGCTCTCGCTGCTGCTGCTCGTGTGGCGCGGTTCGGGACCCTTCTCGCTGGACCACCTCCTCCGCATCGACGCAGAGAAGGAGCCGGAGATCTTCTGAGCCAGGGGGCCGCGGACACCCGCTTGCGGCTGACCTCAATTCGAGATGTCGTCGAGGGCGTCGGCGAGGCAGGCGAGCTGGCGCTCCCAGCGCCGGGGCGCCGCGGCGGCGCGCTGCTCGTCCGGCGCGCGGGGCGTAGCCAGCAGGCGCTCGAGAGCCTCGGCGAAGCCGGACGCGTCGTCGGCAAGGGTCACGGGCCCCGCCAGGTCGCGGAGCTCGGGCGAGAAGGGCGTGGAGACGACCGGCAGGCCCGCGGCCAGGTACTCGTAGACCTTCACGGGATCCACGGCCTCCGTCAGCGGCGTGCGCCGGAAGGGAATCAGCGCTGCCTGGCAGTGGGCCAGCCAGGCCGGCACTTCCTCGTAGGGCCGCGCGCCAAAACAGCGCAGGTTGGCGGGCGCGCCGCGCAGCCGCGAGGACAGCGCGGGACGCACGGGGCCGATCACAGGGAAGGCGACGGTCGGCAGGCGCTCCGCCAGCGCGAAGAGCAGCTCCAGGTCGAACCACTCGGCCACGCTCCCCACGTAGACGGCCCGCGGTCGCGGCAGATCCGCCAGCCCCTCCGGCTCCGCCGGGGGCGTGTCCTTGCCGGCGAAGCGCTCCCATTCCACGCCGTTGCCGACCAGCAGCGGCTCCTTCACGCCCAACGACTCCATCTGCTCGGCGAGCTTCCGGCTCGTGGCGCTCACGAGACGCGCCTCCCGCGCGAGTCGCTCCAGGGCTCTCCGCAGCCGGGCCGGTGGATCGCCGAAGCGCAGGACGTCGTCCATGTGGTCGTAGGCGATGGGCGCGCTGGGGAAGCAGCGGCGCAGGAGATGGAACTCGGGGTGCCCGAAGAGCAGCAGCGGGCGCTCCAGGCCGAGAGCCGCCGCCCGGTCGGCCAGGAGGCGGACCTGCCGGGCCTCGACGGCGCGGCGCAGGGGCGGAAGGGCGGCGCCCAGGCGGGCGAGGCGGCGCAGGGCGGGCCGGCGCGCGTTGGTGGGGATCACCGGGAGGGAGAGGAAAGCCAGGTTCTCTTCGTCGGCAGGCGGCGCGCCGGCGTGCAGGGTGCGCGGTTCCACGAAGAGGACCCGGCGGCTCGCGGCCAGGAAGAGAGCCGTGTGCTGGGGGCGCTGGTGGAGCCCGCGCCAGGGGATGGGGGAGAAGTAGATGACGGGGCGCTGGCTCACGACGGGTCCCCTGCGTCCCCCACCTCCGGTTGGGGCTCCTCGCGAGGGAACCAGTCACCCAGCTTGCCGGCGAGCTCGCGGTGCATGGTCAGGCTGCGCACCGAGAGCTGGTCGGCCGACTGGAGGATGGCGGGGATCGGCCCGGACTCGCCGCTTCGCGCCCGCTCCTCGCGCAACGCGGCCGCGACCTCCAGGAGGCGATCGGGGACCGCGACCTCGCTCATGTCCAGCAGGAGCTCCTCGCGGCCGAGCATCCGCATATAGGCCGCGATCTTTTCGTCGTAAGCCACCGCTCCATAGGGCGTGCCGGCGATGGTCGCGAAGATTAGCGAGTGCAGGCGCATGCCCACGACGAACTCGCAGGCCGCCATCAGCGCCGTCACCTCACGGATCGAGTAGTTCTCGTCCACTATGATCACACGCTCCCTAGTCTCCTCGGTTAGGGTGCCGAGCAGCCGGGCGACTACGGAGATGTCGTCGGTGTCGGTTTCCCCGAGTACGCCGCCGGTCTTGAGGACGAAGAAGATGAGGACGGCGGATTCGTCCTCGAGAAGGCTTCGGACGAACTTGGCGAAGATTCCGGCCGAGAGTCGGCTACGCCAGTCGCGGGCCGAAAGCCCTACGAGACGGCGCCCCCGGAGCCCGAGGGCATCCAGCAGGTTCTCCACTCGGTCGTTCTCGGGCGGTGACAGGAGAAAGGCCGGGTCGGCCCCCAGCACGACCCGTTCGGGTGGGATACCGGCCCGGACGAGCTGGTCCAGGCCCTCCTGGTCTCGCACGGAGAGGAAGTCCGCGCTCCTGGCGACTTTGCCCAGGAGTCTCAGTCCAGCGCGGCCACGGATGCCGTAGATGCCGGGGACATAGAAGACCACCCGCCGCCCGGCCAGCTTGGCCAGGCGGGGGCGCAGGAGCCAGTAGGAGAGGTTGCCCGGGACGCCTCCCCAGAGGAGACCGCCGCCGCCCAGGATGAAGACGTCGCAAGAGGTACACGCGCGCAGGACCCGCAGGGGCCGCCGCCGGAAGGAGGCGTGCAGAGGCTGGATCTGCAGGGGGGTGTCGGGGAACTCCTCGGCGAGGAAGATCGAGACCCGCCGCACGTTTCGACAGAGGATCGTCACCGAGGCGCCGGGGCACTCCTGCCCCAGGAAGCGCAGTAGCTGAGTCAGGATGACGTTGTCGCCCCGGTTACCCGTGCCATAGGAGCCGTGGACGGTGATGCGCACTTCTCTCCCTCCCCGGAGCGAAACGGGAGCTCGTCCCCGGAATCCGGACCGCGGCCCGCCGGCCTAGAGGCCCACGAGGCCCCGCTTGAGATCCTTGCCAACGGGGTCCTCGCCGAACCAGGTGGCCCAGACCGCGGCGATGACAGCGCCGTCGCTGATCTCCCCCAGCTCCACGCCGGCCTGGCTCGCAGCCAGGCCCTTTCCGGGCAGGTAGGTGAGCACGATCTCCTCGCCCTTGCGCACCTTCTCGGTGAAGAAGCCGCAGAAGGCGTCCACGGGCTCGTCCTTGCCTTCCTCGATCGTCTTGCGGATGCCATCGCGGAAGGCGCCGCCGATCTTCTCGCCGTCGACGTCGCGGAGGAAGCGCATGACGATGCGCTTGGCGAAGTCGCCGCCGATGGCTTGCTCGTAGGGCTGTTCGCCCAGGTCGACGCTCCGCTCCACGTAGAAGCACGCGGCGTAGACCTTGATGCGCCACTTGGTTCGGAGACCGGTCCCGGCAGCGCGTAGCTGCTGTTCCCCGCCTTCCATGGAGAGTGCTATGGCGGCGGGGAATTCGGCGCCACTGCGTTCCTCGATGATCACGTCCGCATGGGCGGCGAGTGCCGTCATGCTCAACAGGAGAAGGGCGAGAACCGTGCGCATCGTACACCTCCGGGCAAGAGTCAGCCGTGGGGGTCGATCTTAAGAAGGGGCCATGCCTGGCGCAACGCCTTTTTCCCGCGGTAGATGCGGCTCCCCCCCTTGAGTAGCACTCCCCAGAGCCTCTATGATTCCCCCGTCATGCCCGAAAAAGACGATTGGCGCAGGGAGGAGGACTTCCTCGACGAGGAAAGCTACCTCCGCCGGAGGTCGAAGGCCGCCCCGGATCCCGAGCCGCCGCTGAGATTCTTCATCGGCACAAGCGGCTGGAGCTACCGGGACTGGCAGGGGAGTTTCTATGCTCCCGGCACCCGGTCCGAGGCCTGGCTCGCCAGCTACGGGAGCAGCTTTCAGAGCGTCGAGATCGACTCCACCTTCTATTCCGTTCCCCGGGCGTCGGTGGTGGAGGCCTGGGCGGAACGCAGTCCCGCTGATTTCGTCTTTTCCGCGAAGTTTCCGCGCGACATCACCCACGAGGCGGGCGGCCTGAGCGACGCCGCGGAGCTGACCCACCTCTTCCTGGAGCGCATGTCCCTGCTCGGGGACAAGCTCGGCCCTCTGCTATTGCAGTTCCCCCCGGGCTTCCGCGTAGGTCGCCTGGATGCGCTGCGGACCTTCCTCGAGGCGCTGCCGCGCAAGTACCGCTATGCCGTGGAGTTCCGCCATACGGACTGGCACTCGGAGGAGGTGCTGGCGCTGCTCGCCCACCTGAACATGGCCTGGACCATCGGCATAGGCCCCGACAGCCCGCCCGTGCGCCCTCTCACCGCCGACTTCACATACCTGCGCTGGCTGGGGGACCGGCAGATCGAGAGCTTCGGCCGGGTCCAGATCGACCGGCGCGCCGAGCTACGGGAATGGGCGCGATGGATCGAGGAGCAGCGGGAGCGCCTCCGGGAGGTCTATGGCTACTTCAACAACCACTACTCGGGCCACGCCCCCGCCACGGCGCGCGCCATGCTGACCTTGCTCGGCCGGGAGGCGCCGCCGCCGCCCGCCGAGCGCCAGGGCGACCTCTTCGCCTGAATTCTCCTCGAAGCGCCAGGATTGCCTGCCGCGACCCCGTTTCTGGGTTATAATGTTTCAAACCATCGTGCCTAGTGATTCTTTCACTATTTTCAGGAGTAGAACATGTCTATGTTCAAGATGCCACGGCCGTGTACCGGTTCCCCGCTCTTGTTCTTGCTTATCCTTTCGATGATCCTCCCCGGCACCGATGCGCAGTCTCAGCCGCCGCTATTCGATTCCTACGAGACATTCCCGTTTATCTCTACGGATGGAGGGCCGAACTCGGTGGTGGCCACCCAACTCGTAGGCGACGGACGCGCCGATCTTGGCCTTCTCAATCATTACGAGAGTACGATTCAGCTCTGGCTATACTCCCCGCCGGCCTTCTTCCACGTTCAGTCATTGTCTTGCGACTACCAGCCTCTATTTCTCTTTGCTGCGGACTTCAACGGGGATGGGGTCGAGGAGCTGGCCACCACGAACAATGCCGCCGACAATGTCAGCCTATACTCCAAGGATTCGTCCGAGGTTTATCAGCTGCTCGGTCACTATGGTGTCGGGAACGGCCCCTGGGATCTTGCTGCCGGAGACTTCAATGGCGATGAGCGCATGGACTTGGTCGTCGCCAACGGTTGGGATTTCACGATCACCCTGCTCTTCAGCCTTGCGAGCGAGGGTTTCGATCAGATCGAGTTCATCGATTGTGGCTATGGCCCCGGGACGGTCCTGCCCGCCGACTATGATGGGGACGAGATCACAGAGCTCGTGGTTCTGCGAGAGGATGACGGCATTCTCGTCTACATGGAGAACCCTGGCGATGGTGAGCTCGAGATCACGGCAACCTATGTGGCGGTTGACGCGGGCTCCGATCTCAAAGGCGGCGTGGCGGCGGATTTCAATCACGACGAGCTTCCCGATCTCGCCCTGGCGGTCAATCGTATATCCTCCGAAGAGCAGGACTACCTGCGGATCATGCTCAACAGAGGATCGGGTATCTTCGAGTTTGCAGGCGACTATCCGACCAGCTCGCTCCCAGTCATGGCCATCGCGGAGGATTTCACCCTGGATGGAGAGCTCGATCTAGTCGTGCCCTGTTATGAGGGCGGAGGGATCGATGTTCTCGGAGGCGATGGCACCGGTGCTTTTCTATCCCTCGGGTTCATGCCGGTGGGTGCAGGAGTTCGCGATGGGGACCTCGATCTCGCCGTGCCATTGAGGCTGGCCGACCAGGTCGTCTTCCTGGAGAACAATGCCGACGTGCTCACGTCAGTGCAGGACTCTCCGGCTCCGACAGGCGCTTACTTGTGTGCTGCGGTGCCGAACCCGTTCAATCCCCGCACCCGGATTCACTACATGATGGCGACGGCAGGGTGGCTGGAGCTCAAGGTCCTGGACGTGTCAGGGCGAGAGATCCGAACGCTCCTGAACGGTGCGGTTAGGGCGGGGAGTGGTTCCGTCCTGTGGGACGGCTTGGATCACGCAGGCAGCCCGGTCGCAAGTGGGATCTACCTCGTATACCTCTCGTCCCAGGGTGAGACGGACACGATCAAGACGATTCTTCTCAAGTGACCTAGCTTTCAAAGTCATCCAGCCAGGGCGACCCCTTCGCCTGAGCCAATTTCCTTGTCCAGAGCCCCGCATCCGCCATAACCTGCACACGATCGTCCACGAGCACCCGGAAGACAGGAAGACAGCGATGACCCTATCGGAGATCTCATGGGAACTGCGACGGCATTTCTTCAAGCGCAGCTATCCTCGCGCCGTCGCGGACTGGCCCCTGCGCCTGCAAGGGGATCCCTCCTCGGAACAGGTGCAGGCCCTGAAGGACGAGGTCGACGAGCTCGATTCTCGCTCCCAGTACGGCTGGGGGCAGACGATCGACTTCGGCCCGTTCAAGAAAGGGGGTTTCCTCGGGATCCAGTTCCTGGAGATCGTGGGACTACTGGACAAATGGGGATGGTGGCCGAGAGATCTCACGGGAGCGCATGCCGCCGACCTAGGCTGCTTCACCGGCGGGCACACCCTGATGCTGGCGCAGCGCGGCGCCGAGAAGGTCTACGCGGTCGACGAGGTTCCCCAGCACCTGGAGCAGTGCGGATTCCTCTGCCGGGCTTTCGGCATGGAGGGCGTGGAGATCATCGAATCGTCCGTATACGGGCTCAGGGACCGCATTCCCGCCGGCACCCTGGATCTCGTGCTGCTCAGCGGCGTCCTCTATCACCTCAGCGACATGCTCGTCGGGCTCCTGGTGATCAGGGAACTGCTCAAGCCGGGAGCCCTGCTTATCATGGAGTCCGCTGCGGCCGACGATCACAAGCGCTCGTTCGCGAACTTCGGACGTTTCGTCGGGGGGATGTGGTGGCAACCCTCGGCCCTTTGCATCCGCGATATGTGCGAGTTCACCGGCTTCGAGGACGTTGACGTACGCTTCTACAAGCCCGACCGCTGCCTGGTCCACGCTCAGAGGAGCAGCTCCGAGGAGATCCCCTTCAAGCGCGGCATGAACTGGGGTTTTACTGATCTCACCGATGCCCAGCATCGCAGTATGGACCGTCACGCGCTGGCACTCGTCAGGCCCCGGCTCTGGTAGGAAAGGCCGGGAGGTCCTTGCCGCTGCAACAGCCGTGTGCTAGCCTTATTGAACTGACGCACTTGGCTTCTATTCGCTTTATCAACTCATTGATGAACTCAGAGAGGGGGTAGCGGATGAAACGCGCAGCGTGCTTGATCACAGCGCTGTTGCTCCTGCTCTCCATCCCCGCGGGGGCAATGGAAATCCTTTTCGGTGTCACGGCCGGCGGCTATCTCATCACGATCGATCCCGATACCGGGCAGGGCACTTACTTCATGCACACTGGGCTGGGGGGCATCGAAGGCCTCGAGGACCATCCCTCGGGCTTGCTCTACACCATCGCCCAGGAACATCGCCTGGCAGTCATCAACCCGTTCACCGGCGATACCGAGATCCTCGGCGATATCGGAATCGTCAGTTGCGCCGAATCCCTGTCATGGGTGGAAGGCGAGCTCTATGGATCGGGAGATCTCGGGTACGGCTGCAGGTCGGAGACCCTCATCAAGATCGATCCGGTGACGGGAATGGGCACGGTCGTCGGTCCCTTCGGGGACGAGTGGATCGACATCGACGGCCTGGCCTACTCTCCCGACGATATCCTCTACGCGACGGACATGGACATCGACCCGGACCATAGGGCCCTGCTTGCTGTCGACCCGGACAGCGGCGAGGCGACGCTGGTCTCTCTGGTAGACGAGCGCATCATCGGGCTGGACTTCAACCTGGCCGGCGAGCTCTTCGGAGTGACCATTCCGGACGGGACCGGGGGACCCTCCGATCTCGTTCGGATCGATCCCTCGACAGGGGTGGTCACGACGATTGGCCCCACAGGTTTCACCTCGGTTTAGGGTCTAGCCTTTGCACTCTTCACGATCCCGGTAGAGGAATGCAGCTGGAGCGCGATCAAGGCAAGCTACCGGTGATCGCATATTGATGAGCACGAGCAGCAGGTGGCGTCGCACTCTCCTCCGGGCGCTGCCTCTGCTCGCGATCATTGTCGTGGCCCTGGTTCTCAGGATCGCGTGGCTCCTGCACTCCCACCCCGTGCCCGTAGCCGATTGCGCCCAGTACCTCCGCCTGGCCGAGTCCCTGCTGACCGACGGTAGCTTCTCTGACCCGACGCCCACGGCGTATCGACTCCCCGCCTACCCTGCCCTGCTGGCGGCCTTGCTCCTCGTCCACCACTCCCATCTCTGGCTCGGCCTGGTGAACGTTCTCCTCGCCACCTCCTTCGTACCCCTCGTCTACCTGCTCGCGATCAATCTCGTACCGGATGGGAAGCGAGCCGCCCTGATCGCCGCATCGCTCTGCGCCCTGAACCCGACCTTCGTCTTCTTCTCGCCGCTCCTGGTGTCCGAGAATCTGTTCGTTCCTCTACTGCTGCTCAGCTTGCTGACGCTCCAGGGTCGGCGCGGCTCGCCGGTGAGCCGCGCCCTGCTGAGCGGAGCCTGCCTCGGCCTGGCGATCCTGACTCGCGGCGATGGTCTGTTCTACGGGGCCGCTCTCCTCATCCTCTCGAGTCTGGCGGCTCGACGTTCCAGGGACCGGCTTCTCGCGCCGCTGGCCCTGACCGTCGTCGTGGCCGCGCTCGTCCTTCCCTGGGCGCTGCGCAACCAGCAGGTCATCGGCCCTGGTGCCGGGTTGTCGACCAGCTCGGGCGTGAACTTCTACTACGCCCATAACGCGCATCGCTACGGCTGGCACCCGATTGCAGAAAGCGATCTGGCCGGACTGGGCGAGCTGGAAAGGCACCGGACGGGGAATGCACTGGGCTGGGAGCATATCAAGGCTAGCGGCGCGAGAGATCTGACATCCGGCATCCTGACGGGGACGCGGGCGCTGTTTTTCACGGGTGGTCACTATTCGATCTTCTGGGCCACGCGGGCGCCGAAGGATCCTGCCAGCGGCCGCTTCCCCGGTCGAGACGTGGGAGGGGAGTCCCGGCTTCGCGGGACGATCTCCCCCTTTTACGTGGGGCTGCTTCCCCTCGTCGCCCTCTCCCTGCTCTTCCTTCGGCGCTGGGAGCGGGTTCCCTGGCTCGGGCTCGCGGGCTTCGTCATCATGAACTGGGTCTGCTACGCGATCGTGTTCTGGGGCAAGGCCCGGTATCGCTTTGTGTCCGAGCTCGTCTTCTGCGTCCTCGCGGGGGCCTGCCTGTACGAGCTGATCCGCTGGGGAAGCCGGCGTGTCGGGCGCCAGCGGGCCTGACTCTGACGGCAGGCATTGCGCTGGCAAGCAGAGACGCCTTATCATCGCCCGAGCGGCAGGCCGTCCAGTCCGGTCCCTAAAAGGAGCAGTCATGGTCCACGAAGTAGACTACGAGATCCGCGGCGACGACATGCAGGCCGTGGTGATCACGCTGGACCCCGAGGAGGCCGTCCACGCCGAGGCGGGCGCGATGCTCTACCTCGAGGACGGCATCACGATGGATACGTCCACCCAGGGCGGACTCCTCAAGGGCCTGAAGAGGGCCATCGTGGGCGAGAGCTTCTTCATCACCACCTTCGAGAACAAGGCCCGCCGCCGCGCCGCCGCGGCTTTCGCCGCGCCCTATCCCGGCAAGATCATCCCCCTGGACCTCGCCGACCGGGGCAACTACCTCTGCCAGAAGGACGCCTACCTCTGCAGCGCTTACGGCATCGACATCTCCATCGCGTTCACCAAGAAGCTCGGCGCGGGCCTCTTCGGCGGCGAGGGCTTCATCCTCCAGCGCCTCAGCGGTGATGGCCTGGCCTTCGTGCACGCGGGCGGCACCGTGATCGAGCGCAAGCTGAAGCCCGACGAGACGCTCCGCGTGGACACGGGCTGCCTGGTGGCCTTCCACGAGAGCGTGGACTACGACATCCAGTTCATCGGCGGCTTCCGGAACGTCCTCTTCGGCGGCGAGGGGTTCTTCTTCGCGCAGTTGCGCGGGCCGGGCACCGTCTACCTGCAGACCCTGCCCTTCAGCCGCCTGGCCGACCGTGTGATCCACGCCAGCGGCCTCAAGCACGGCGGCACCCAGGGCGAGCGGAAGGGAATCGCCGGCCTGGGCGGCAACATTCTCAAGGACATCATCAGCGGCGACTAGAAAGGAGCGCACGATGAGAGCGGGAATCACGATCAGCGCACTGCTTCTTCTCCTCGTCTCGATCCTGGGTTGCGGTGGTGGCGAGGAGGCGGGCCAGGCGGAGCAGGCCACGACCGAGACCACCCCGGCCGACATGGAGGCCATCAGCGCGGCCTACGGCCTCGAGGACGCGGCCGAGCGCGAGGCCGCCTTTTCGGCCTTCCTCGCCGACTTCCCCGAGTCCGAGTACCGCCGGTCGGCCCTGTCGGGGCTCTGGAAGCTGAAGAGCGAGGCGGACGGGGACGCGGCGGCCGCGTGGGCGCGCGCGACCCTCGCGACCGAGCCGAGCGCAAACGGTAAGGGCGAGCTCTACAAGGTCCTCTTCGACCAGGCCGCGGGGAAGGAGGACAGGGAGGCCGCCCTGGTGCTCGCGAAGGAGTTCTGGGATTCTGGGCTGGAGGCATCGAACGCACTGAATGCCGTCGCCTGGAACCTCGTCGAGGAGAGTGGCTGGGATCCCGAGCTGGGCGCGCAGATGGCCGAGCGGGCCGCGAAGACGGCCGAGCCGGGCATCTACAAGGCCATGGCCCTCGACACCGCGGGCTGGGGCAACTTCAAGCTGGGCCGCTACGACCTGGCCTCGCTGCACCTGGAGACGGCCATGGAGGAACTCGCCGAGCCGGACGGCGACCTGGCGCATCACCTGGAGGAGGTCTACCTCGCGATGGGCGAGGAGCCCAAGCTCCTGGCCCTCTACAGCCTGCAGCTCGAGTTCCGCGTCGACAGCCGGCTGCAGACCAAGGCCGAGACCATGGTCGCGAAGACCGGCCGCGACGTGGAGGCCTATCGCGCCGGCCTCTGGGAAAGACGGCTTACGCGGGCGACCGACGCGCCCGACTTCACGCTGGCCGACCTCGATGGCGTCTCGCACCGTCTCTCGGACTACCGGGGCAAGGTGCTGATGATCAACTTCTGGCACCCGACCTGAAGCTACTGCAAGCACGAGATGCCCCATCTCGTAGAGATGGTGAAGAAGTACAGCGATCAGGACTTCGCGCTCATCGGCATCGAAACCACGAACCGCGCGGAGATGTCGCGGGAGTACGTGGAGAGCATCGGCGCCGACGTCTGGCCCCATCTGATGGACGACCAGGACGTCGCCGGCGAGCGCTTCGGCGTGCAAGGCGTCCCCATGAACATCTTCGTCGACCACCAGGGCCGGATCATGTTCAAGACGGTCGGCTATCGGCCGGGTGACGAGCAGGCCTTCGAGGAGATGGTGGACGCTCTGATCGCAAGGATGAAGACGAGCAGCTGACGGAGGCGATTCGTCGGCAGAGCCGAACGAGCAATCAAGGAGGGAGAGGGATGAAGAAGCTACTCATGTTCACGCTTGCAGCGCTGCTCGCCGCTTTCCTGGGCTGCAGCGAGAACGCCCTGGACGAGGGCGACAATGGTAACGGCGTGACGGACGCCGACTCCGCCGCCGTCTACTGGTTCCAGGCTCTCGCCGACACCTTGCACAACATCGGGGACGCTCTCGATCCCGGCGAGGGCGAGCCTGACTTCGACTATGTCAAGCAGGTCCGATTCGACGAGATCCGCGACGGCTTCGACGATGTCCTGGCGGCGCACACCGGTCACGGGCTCTCCCATCTCGGCCTGGGTCTCGTGGACTTCTGCGAGCTGAACTACGACGAGGACCTCTGGGAGATCGTCGACCAGCTCTACGCCATGGGCGGCGGCGGCGAGGGCCGGATCAACCCCTTCCGGAACCGCCTGATCGGCCGGCAGCTCCTGATCCTCGCAGAAGCGCCGTACATGCTGGCCCAGCAGACGAGGGAGTTCCCCGCGAACCTGACCGTTCCCTACCTCCAGGAGCTGATCATCGAGTCCATCCTGCCTCCCCTTGCCTCGGCGATCGGTCACGTGGAGAGCGCCGAGGCGGACGCGGACTTCGGCGCGGTCGTCACGATCGTCGACGGAGGCGGAGTGGAGCACGAGATGGAAATCGACCGCGGCGAGCTCTATTTCTTCGACGGCATGCTGCGCGCGCTCCGCGCGGGGCTGCGGATCATGACGGCCTACAACCTGGACATCGAGGGCCCCGACGGCACTTACGACTGGCTCGAGCTGCTCGAGGACGACTACGGCGTCAGCTTCCAGATCGCGCCGGGCGATGCATCGGGCGACACGCTGCGCGTCTACCGGGTCTGGAACAACACCACCGAGATGCTCGTCTTCGAGATGCTGCAGTACCAGAGCGTGCCGGGCAGCGAGTTCCTGACCCTGCGCACGGATCCCTACTCCGGCGAGACCCAGCTCGGCCTGGCCTCCGTGGACCTGGCGGTCATGCTCGGCAAGATGGAAGACGCCGTCGACTTCATCGAGGCCGAGGGAGATCCCCAGGACGACGACATCATCAAGATCGGCGACATCGACGAGCTGAACGCCGACATCGACGACTGCGAGGACTGCCCGAGCTTCATCGAGGAGATGGAGACCATCCACGATCTGATCGCCTGGATCGAGGAGGTGATCAGCGGTCCCTACTTCATCGACGAGATGATCGACGGGCAGCAGGTCACGCTCACGGTGGACCTGTCCGTGCTCTTCAACGACCCCATTCAGGACTGGAAGACGAAACTGCCCTACTACCAGTGGCTCCCCCACGAGCAGTGGCACCACGAGGAACTGATCGGTTACGGGGCCTTCCCGAACGACCCCGCCTGGCCCTATTACTACTACGACTGGGAGGACTCGGATTACAACGCGGTCTTCGAGAACATCGGCTGGGTGGAGGTCTTCGAATGGAACCAGACGGTCGAGCCGGCCGAGCTCACCGATCCGCAGGGCGTTCCCATCGATCCCGAGTTCGTGATGCCCCACTTCCAGGACTACGAGATGGGCGGGCTGTTCCCCGGCATGACGCGGGCGGACTGGGAGGCCATCTTCGGGTATTAGGAGCGCCATGCGGGCACGGATCCTGTCGACGCGGCGCGCGCTCCCGCTGCTGATCGCGATCGTCACCGGAGGGGCTTCTCCCGCGCGGGGAGAGCCCCTTCGGTCCTTTCTGCCCTGGGAGGCCTGGCTGCTGGGCCGGGCGGCCATGCCTGCCGCCTCCGAGCTGGCCTGTCCGCAGCCAGGCCTTGACGGTGTCTGGCGCTTCCGCCTCGCGGGCGAGCACGAGCTCCTCCTGCGCGACCGCGGACCCGATCGCAGCCAGGACTACCGCCGCCACTCCCTGACGGCCTCGGCCCATGGCCCCTGGCGGGGCCTGGAGCTGCGGGTCGAAACGGGACGGCCCCGCAGCGAGCTCCGCCAGCGGGACCTCTACTCCGATTCGGACGCCCTGCTCGCCGACCTGGAGGCGGACTTCTTCCGCCTCGGCGCGGCCGGCCGCCAGGGTCCGTGGACGCTCGCGCTGGCCCTCGGGCGCGCCCGCGGCTGGGAGGGAGCGCTGGCCCTGTCCCGCCGCTTCGGCTTCGGCCTCGCCCGCGTGGGCGCAGGCCTCGAGCGCTCGCGCTGGACCCTCGATCAGAGCTTCTCCGGAAAGCGTTACCGCTTCCCCTTTCCCTTCCGCCGGGAGATCCTGCACGGCTCCTTCGACCCCGTGTCACGGTGTCTACCCGCCTGCGCCCTCCTCCGCGAGGTGACGGCCGGCGAGCCCGGCAAGTCCGGCGAGGAGGACGACTGGAACCAGCTCTACGGCCTGCGCCACGGTTTCGCGGCGAGCTGGCCGCCCACCCGCGAGGCCGGCGAAGGAACCGACGCGCGGGCAACGGGGGCGGTGCCGCTGCGCGTCGACCTGCGTGTCGACTTCGGCTACCTCGCCCTGGGCATGTTCGCCGACGGATCGGCCTACCTGCGCCTGCCCCGCCTCGACTTCCGTGAGCAGCGCCTCGACCTGTCCCTCGCGCTGCCGCCCTTCGCCGGCGGCGGGCGCGCGCTGCTGGGGCACCGGGAGACCCGCCTCGGCGCGGAGGACGGCTGGTTCGAGCCCTGGCCCTTTTCGCTCTGGGACATCTTCGTCAACAGCCGCTACTCGCTGGACGGCCTGCACTACCGTCTGCGGATCTGGTCGGCGGGCTACGGCAGGGATCTGCTCGCCCGTACGGGGAGCTGGCGCGCGGGCTTCGCCCTGCGCCACCTCTGGCTGGACGGCGGCGGGTCGGTGGACTGGCGGGAGCGGATTCCCATCCTGCCTCCCTTCATCTTCGACTGGGAAGCACATCACGAGGAGCTGCCATTGCCGGCCCGCAGCGCCCTGCGTCTCGATCTGGATCTCGCCGCGCCACTCCCGGGCGGCTGGCGCCTGCGCGCCGCGGTGACGCAGCACGCGCCGCTGAGAAGCGCGGGCAAAGACGGCGCGGGCGGCGACGACGGCGAGGGGCCGGCGCCGGAACGCTTCGTCTTCGGGGGATTCGCAGCACGCGTCGCCGTGGAGGGTCGCCTGCGCTGATCGGGCTTCACATCGCGCCGGGCGCTGTCACGCGCGCGGCCAATGCATGGGAACGCTCAGGTTCCGCCGCGAGCGCGGTAAAGTACCCAACCCAGTCGACCCACCGAACGAGCGCGGCTAGGGACTCGCGCGCAGGAGTCCATCCAGCGCGTCCTCCGCCAGCCCGCGCTCGTGCAGGAGGCGGTGACAGCTCGCGCAGAGCGTGACCAGGTTCTCGGGTCGGTTCTCTCCCCCCGCGCTGCGTGGGACCAAGTGATGGACTTCCAAGAAGTGGGCGCGTCCGCAGCCCTTCACCCGGCAGCGGTGACGGTCCCGTGCGAGCACCTCCCGCCGTAGGGCCGGGGGAATCGTCGCGCGGTTCCTCTCGCCGGGCACGAGCACCCTCGCATCGCACTCGGCGACCGCCGCTTCCGCCGAGCTCATGGGCAAGAGTCCCCGCGAGCTCTGCACGCTCGCCTTTCCGCAGTCCTCACAGCGGTAGATGATGATCTGCCTTGGACTTGAAAAGTCGCCACATGGCGACTCCCGACGCTTACGGCCGGCCTCCTCGCTCGGCGATCCTGCCGCGCGCTCGCCAGGGGCGCTCCCCGAGTGCCCATGCCCCATGGCATCCAGAGCCGCAAGGATCAGCTCTTCGCGGCTGCCCTTCTCCCCCCGCTTGCGAAGAGTCTCCAGCAGAGACTCGAATTGTCCGAACTGCTCCGCGGTGAAGCTCAGGCTCAGCTTCACAGACTGCGCCTCGAGCGGCAGCGGCCCCGATGCCGGCGGACTCGTCCCTTCCTCCGCTCTATGACAGTCGAGCAAGGAGGTCTGGGGAGAGCTCTTCGCCTCGCTGGCCGCCTTCGCTGCCACGACCTTGCGCTCCAGCTGGCGGCTGCTGCATGTCTTCGCCTCCCGGATCCAGCGCGCTTCGATCCTGCGCGAGGCGACTTTCACTACTTCCCTCGCCTTGGTCCAGGAGACCTCGCCCTTCGCCACGGCGCTCTTGAGCTTCGGCAAGCGATCGAAGGACTCGGCCAGCCTCAGGAACTGAAAGGTCTTGCTGCGGGAAAAGCCCAAAGCCTCCTGGGCATAGAGCTGTATCGAGGAGTAATCCAGCTCCCGGTAGAGCTTGCGCTCCTGGATCTCGGCGAAGCAGAGCAGGGCGCCGCGCTCGGCCCGGCGCAGCTCGGCGAGCGCGCACAGGAGCTGCTCGTGCGCCTCGCGGACGGGCAGGCCCGCACGGATCTTGTCCATGATGGAATCGCTTTTAATGGAAATCGAGGGAGGCGGGACTCGAGGGGGAGGCTCTCAAGATAGTACATCCGAGCGGGCGAATCAAGGGTTAAATTGTTTAATATTAACGAGTTGCGCAGATATCACGGCACGGGGATTGCACGCCGTAGAGCCTCAGTGGCGGATCCTGCGCCGGCCTGCAGAGCGATCGAGTGAGTGCGGCGACGGGCTTCTAGTCCTCGAGGCGCTCCCGCATCTCGCGCTTGTAGGCCTCCACGCCCGGCTGGTCGAAGGGATTCACACCCAGCATCAGCGCGCTGACCGCGCAGGCCGCCTCGAAGAAGTAGATCAGTTCGCCCAGGCAGGCCTCGTCGATGCAGGAGAGCCCCACGCGGAGCACGGGCACCCCGCCTGAGTCGTGGGCGACCATGGTGCCCAGCTCTGCGGCGCGGTTGATCTCGGCCAGGCTGCGGCCGGCGAGGCGGTTCAGGCCGTCCAGGTCGTCGTCCCGGCGGGGGACGACGGGCCCGCGCGGCACCTCGTCCACGGAGACGAATGTCTCGACGAGCTGCCGCGGGCCCTCCTGCATGTACTGGCCGAGGCTGTGGAGGTCCGTGCTGTAGGCGGCGCGGGCCGGGAAGAGGCCCTTGCCGTCCTTCCCCTCGCTCTCGCCGAAGAGCTGCACCCACCAGTCGCCCAGGCGCGTCAGGGAGGGCTCGAAGCAGGCCAGCACCTCCACCTTTTTCCCCGTCGCATGGAAATGTTTGCGTAGGGCCGCGTAGTGAAGGGCCGGATTGTTCAGCAGTAGGTCGACTCCGCCGCGCGCGTCGGTGGCGACCTGCGCGTCCCCGCGGAAGCGCTCGCGCGCGACACGCGCGCCCTCCAGGAGCGCCTCGACGTGCAAGCCCGCGGCGGCCAGCGGCAGCAGCCCCACCGGGCTGAGGACGCTGAAACGCCCACCCACGTCGGCGGGGATGGGGAAGGTGTTCCAACCCCGCTCCTCGGCGAGGGAGCGCAGCGCGCCGCGTTCGGGGTCGGTGGTCGCGATGATGTAGCGGTCCGCCTGATCGCCGTGCCGCTCCTCCAGCTCCTGCCGGAGGAGGCGAAACGCCAGGGCGGTCTCCATGGTGGTACCGCTCTTGCTGATGACGTTGACCGCGAAGTTGCGTCCCCGTAAGCGGCGCATAAGCTCTGCGATCTCGGCGCCTCCCAGGTGCTCCCCGGTGAAGTGGATCTCCGGGCCGACTGGTTCCCAGCCGGCCTGGTCGAGAACGATCCGCCCGCCGCAGGGACCCGGCACGGAGAAGGCCTCCAAAAGGGCTCGCGCCCCGAGGTAGCTGCCGCCGATGCCCGCGACGAGCAGATGGTCTACGTCCTCGACGAGCTGCAGGGAGAGATCCAGGATCTCGGGAATCCAGGCCTCCGCGCTGATAGGAAGATCGAGCCAGCCGAGGAAGTCTGCACCCGGGCAGTTACCGGCGAGCAGGGATGCGCGGGCGGCGAGTGCTTCGCCGGTCAGTTGTTCCAGCTCGGTGCTTGTGGGGAAGGAGGCGGCGGAGGGAGAATCGCTGGCGGAGAAGATCTCGAGACGCAGGGCTTCGGACATCGGACGCAGCTCCCGGGCTTGGATTCGACGCCGGGGAACTCGGCGCCACGAGACATACTTAGCGCCTGAGCGCGGCGGGGAGCAAGTGCGTATTCCGCATCTTTTACGCCGGCTTAACTAGGGACGAAAACAGTTGCTTGAATTCATTTCATCCGCTAGAAACGGGAACGACCCGAGAGGGCGGAGAGCCCGATCCCAGCGGGATCATGAATGGCAACCGCCGGGTCCTAAACTCCTTGACAAAGGTTTTTCAAAGGAGTTTGCTGTCCAGGTTAGCGTCCACTCGGCGGGTGGCGCCTTCTGCCATGCCGGTATGTGGCGAGGAGATACGCGGGTTTAGAGCCCGCAGATAACGAGTTGCACGGGAATACAATTACACCTTCTCCCGGACGGGTGAGGGAAAGTTGCCGGAGTTCCACTAAGAGCTACCGAAGCTCAAGGACTGTGGTAAGGAGAGAAAAGATGGCACGAAAACTACTTTTCGGCTTTGTCACCATCCTGGCCGTAGCTCTGCTGGTCTGGGGGTGCAGTGACGACGAGGTCACTGGGCCGACGGACGACACCCCCCCGGTGATCAGCAACGTGCAGACCAACTTCTACTCGCCCGCCAGGCAAGGCGACCTGCTCTGTGAGCCGCTCGAGATCACAGGCACGGCGACCGACGAAGCATCCAACATCGACAAGGTCGTCCTCTACGTGGACGGCGTCGAGGTTGCGGTCGACGAGCCCGGGACGAGCGACAGCGCATACGACTTTACCTTCACCGGCATCGACCCGATCGCCGCGGCTCTGGGGGTCGAGATCACGATCGATGCCTTCGACACGGCCGGCAACCACGGCGACGCGGACAACCCCGTGTTCACGGTGGATGTCTGGAACGACGAGACGGCGCCGGTGGTGGCGATCACGCCGCCCGAGGGTGATCAGCTCTTCTGCTCCGGCGACGAACTGCTCGTCGAGGTGGTGGAAGCGAACACTCTCGCGAGCCTCGTCCTCTTCGTCGATGCCGACTCGGTGTCCTGCGACTACACGGATCTCGGCGAGAACACCTACTCCTTCGTCGTCGACGCGGCCTGGTTCGACGGCGATGGCGACTACACCATCGGCGCGGCGGCCACGGACCAGTGCGGCAACGTCGGCAACGACGAGCTCACTGACATCGCCTACAGTTGTCCGGAGCCGGTCGTGGCGATCATCGCGCCCATCGAGAACCATGACATCAGCGGCAGCTTCATCTTCACCGCGAGCGTGACCTTCGACACGCGCGAGCTGCCCGACGTCGAGCGGGTCGAGTTCTACTTCGACTCCGAGACCGCCCCCTTCGGCATCGACTACGAGGGCCCCGAGTGGACCTTCCAGTACGATCCCTGCGCCGCGCAGATGCCCGAGGGCGGCCACAACGTGCACGCGGTGGCCTACCTCTCCGACGAGGCCAGCTACAACAGCGCCGCGGTGCCCTTCATCGTGGACTGCTTCGCGGACATCCTCGTCACAGTGACCACGCCCGCGCCGGACGAGCTGCTCTGCGGCCCCGTGGACTTCACGGCCACCGTCGAGTTCCTGCCGCCCACGCGCAGCGAGGACCCCAAGGCGGCCATCGCCCAGCGCGACATCACCGTCGACAAGGTGCAGTTCTTCTTCGCCGGTGACGAGACCTACTTCGGCGAGGATACGAGCGAGGCCGGCGGCTGGAGCGTGGCCTACGACATCACCGACATGGAGGGCGGCGAGCTTCGCATCTACGCCAAGGCCTACCTGTCCAACGGACAGACGGACCTGAGCTCGCTGGTCGACTTCATCAAGACCTGCGCGCCGGTGCCCTTCTTTGGTCCCTACACCGTGCTCGATCCGGAGGAATGGATCGTCCGGATCGACGCCCACGAGTCCTGGGACGACAACCACGAGCAGCAGGCGCCGCTGGACTTCATGTGGACCTGCCCCACCGATCCCGCGGCCACGGTCTACACGACCGGCGGCCTCGAGCTCGAGCAGGGCGTGTGGTACGAGGGCGACTCCTACAACATGGTCGACTTCGACTTCACGCTCGGCTACGGGGACTACCAGGTCTGCGTCGACGTCCGGGACATCTACGACATCGTGGGTTCCGGCTGTCAGGACATCTTCATCGAAGACGTGATCGGCCCGGATATCTGGTTCACGGCCCCGGCGGTCGACTCGGTGATCGGCGACCACAACGTGCCTGTGGCCCTCGCCGTGTCCGGCTCCGACCGTGACAACTGGTTCCCCGCGATCGCGCAGGTGGCCTTCAGCTACGACCAGGTCAACGGCGGCGCGACCGGCGAGATCTGCACGGACGCCGACGGCGCGGCCTGGACCTGCAACTTCGAGGGCGAGGACCTGCCGGCGACCGGCGACTACTACGATCTCCTGGCCCTGCCCACCGACAACTCGGGCAACAACGGCCCGATGGCGACGCGCCGGATCTACAAGTCCGACCTGCCGGTCATCACCGGCATCACGCGCCACATCGGCGGACAGCCCGATCGCGGCTTCGCGGTGGGCGAGCACGCCTGGGCCAACGAGCTCGAGCCCAACTTCAGCCTGAACTACACCGACGACAACGTCTGGGGCGGCAACCCGACGCCCAGCAGCTACCTGGTGGAGTGGGACCTCGAGTACAGCGGCAGCTTCTCGGTGGACGAGACGGGCGAGAACGTGTGGCTCGACTACTACGACGAGTGGTGCGTGGACTACACGCTGGCCGTTCGCGTCCGCGAGACGACCGACACCGGTTACCAGCTGCCCTACGTCATGCAGACCTGGACGCTGACGATGGAGAACGACGCGCCCGTCATCACCGACTTCGACGTGGTGGACTTCGAGGGCTACCCCGGGACCCACCTGGTCAGCGGGACGGCCGACGTGATCCACGCCGCCGAGGACTGGATGGGATGGGCCTGCTATTCGGACCTCGACTTCGGCACGCTCACTTACTATGGCTGGGCAAATGGCGAGTTCGGGGACTTCTCCCACACGTCGAGCCCCTACGTCTGGCAGATCGACGGCGTCGAGCCCTTCGACTACGAGCCGTACTGCGGCGAGAACTGGGTCGATTCGGCCGCGGGTTGGGAGATCTACTACCGCATCTACGACGTGGCCGGTAACTGGACCCAGGCGAGTGATGAGGTCGTGAAAAGCGACCTGCCCTGCGTGACCCTGCCGGACATCACCTACACGAACGACTGCGCGCCCTACGACTACGTCAACGGCGGCATCCCGGTCGCCTTCGACGGCTGGTCGATCGTCGACGACAACGGCGTCGCGGAGTTCGGCTACGGCTGGAGCTTCTCCGGTCCCTTCACGGGTCTCGGCGATCCCAACTGGGTGGACGCGGACGAGCTCCCGGAGGAGTCGATCGAGAACATGCCGGAGCTGCCCTGGGTCTGGCACTTCCCCGAGTACGGCTTCTACTCGGCGCGGCTCATCGGCACCGACGCGACCGGCCGCATCGCCTGGAGCGACCCGGTGGTGGTAGAGATCTCCGACTGCACTGCACCGGACGCGGTGGAGATCAAGGCCACTCCCGACGAGTTCCAGCTCACCACCGAGATCTGTGTGATCGGCCCGATCATCGACCGCGACAGCGGCCCCGAGGTCGACTACATCACCTTCTACGCGGCCGGCACGGTCATCGAGACCCTGTACGCGGACGACGAGTGGGAGCACGGCTGGTGCTTCATCTGGAACACGGCCGGCTGGGACTGCCAGGAGTACTACCTCTGGGCCACGGTCACTGACGTGAACGGGAACACCAGCGCCGGCGGCGTGAACCAGATCCTCGTGACCAAGCTCGGCGGGCCTCCCTACGGCACGGAGTTCGGCTCCGACCGCTATGCGGGCGAGACCAACCCGAGCGACATCACATTCACGGTGACGGCTTACGACGACTGCGACCAGATCGACTTCTACCACTGGGACTTCGACGACAACGGCGTGATCGACGAGACCACGACCCTTCCCACGGCGACCAACACCTACGCGATCGGCATGTACGACTGCCGCGTGACCGTGGAGAACAGCGCGGGCTTCACCGACGAGGCGGTCTGCCGCGTTTCCATCGCCGACACCACGAACCCCGTGGTCAACAGCCTGGAGGCCGATGACGGCGAGCCCATGGATCTGGCGCTCGACATCGAGGGCTGGGGCGCCCAGTACGGCGCGAACATGGACTACATCGTCGACGCCATCGACGAGCACGACGGCGACGCCGGCATCCTGGACATGCTGGAGCTGGTCATCGAGGACGGCGGGAGCTTCTCGGAGACCCTGAGCTGGACGAACCCCGATCCGTGGGACAACGCGGTCGTCCACGGCTTCGACTTCGACTGGGACGGCATGGACAGCGGCCCGTACTCGATGACCGCCATCGCCTACGACTTCACGGTACCGCCGCCGAACATGTCCTTCCCGCTCGTGACGATCAACGTCTACAAGAGCGATCCGCCCCACGCGGAGATCGATCCGGAGCCGGTGAACGGCGACTGGACCGACGAGACGTCCCTGCAGCTGTCCTTCTCCGCCTTCGCGTCCCACGACGACGAGAACGGCGGCGCGGGCGGCGCCATCGACCTCTATCGGTGGGACTTCAACGGCGACGGCTCCTACGATCTGGACACGACCGATCCGGATCCGGTGGACTGGGACTACTTCGCCTCCGGCGACGGCTACGGCGGCTACTGGGTCACTCTCCTCGTGAGGGACAACACGGACCTGGAGCGGACCACCTCCGTCTACGTGGAGATCGAGGACGTGACGACGCCCGACGTGCTCTTCCTGGTGCCGCGTCCGGGCGACGTGCTGACCGGCCTCGAGCCCTTCGAGGTGGATCCGGCCGGCACCTACGACCGCGGCACGATGCCCGAGGTCGAGAAGGTGGAGTACTACGTCGGCGGCGTGAAGATGGGCGAGTCCTGGACCCAGCCCAACTTCCCGGTCGACATCGATTTCACCGGCTACCCCGGCGGTCTCGTGGAGATCGAGGCCCGTGCCTACGACCTCGGCGGCCTGACCGGGTCGGATACCTTCATCGTCTACAAGTCGGACGCGCCGGTGGTGAACCTGCCGGGCGACTACGGTGTGTTCCAGCCGAGCCCCTACCAGGCGGTGGTGGACTTCGGGCCTTACATCTCGGACGACAACGAGCACATCTACATCTGGGTCGACTGGGATGACGGCACGGGGACGGAGTACCTCGGCGAGGACGTCTTCGCGGCCACCCACGCCTACGCCAGCGAGGGTGTCTACACCATCGGGGTGACGGTGGAGGACGAGTACACCGGCGACGGCACCACGCCCGGCAACATCGGCGAGGGCGCCTTCGACACCTCCGACATCTACATCGACAACACACCGCCGACGATGGGCTGGGTCGGACCGCCTGACGGCACGACCTGCATCAGCTCGCCACTGGGGCTCATGGTCGACGGCATCGCGGACAACTACGGTGATGGCAATCTCGACCGCGTGGACTTCTACGTCTCCATCGACGGCGGGGGCTACACTCTGGTCGGCACGGACAACTCGATCATCGGCGGCGAAGCGTTCTACATGTGGAGCTACGACCCGATGATCTATCCCGCGGGTACGGAGTTCTGCTTCGGCGCCAGGGTCTGGGACCTCGCGCAGCCCAACGGCAACTCCTACGAGGTCGGCTTCGACGGCAGCATCTGCGTGACGAAGAACGACGTGCCATGGGATCTGGCCTTCTGGACCAACGTCAGTGGCGGCCCGGAAGCCTGGGTGCTGTTCGGGACCGACGTCACCTATCAGGGCAGCTTCTCCAACGACGGCGACCTCATCTCGAACTACTACTGGGATTGGGGTTGCGTGATGCCCTGGGAGGAGGACAACCCGGACAACATCCCGGTGATCATCCACACCGAGGACTACGGCGTGGGTGACCTCTGCGTCCAGTACGCCATCGAGGACGAGTGCGGGATCAGCTCGACCGACAACGAGCTGCACATCTACGGCGACGACCCGCCCGATATCACCGACTTCCTGCCCGCCGACCTCAGCGACGAGGGCGGCACGGAGATCGAGTTCAGCTTCGACGTGAGCGACATCTGGTACTGGACCGACGGCACCTTCGAGGTGGTCGACGTCACCGGGATTCCGCCGGTGCTCCTGAGCCAGGTCTTCGTTTCGAACTATCCGAACCCGGTGAACGACGCGGCGCCTCCGGAAGTCTTGGAGGGCTTCGACTACATGCTCTCCACCGAGTGCCTGGCGGCCGGGACCATCCTGGAAGCCACGGTCTGGGTGCAGGACACCGAGGGCAACACGGCGCAGGTGACGCACACGATCAACATCGTCGACGGCGAGGGACCCTTCATGGCTCCCGAGGACTGGATCACCCCGCAGCAGGGTGACGAGCTCAACGCCGACGAGCAGTCCGTGATCGACATCGTCGTGAACCCCTCCGACTGGCACTGCACCGAGATCGACTACGTGGAGTTCTACATCGACGACTACGGCTGGCCGATGCCGGCCGACCCGCCCTTCGACATCGCGTGGGATCCCGAGGTCGGCGGCCAGTACGACGGCTACTTCATGACCACCTTCAACATCAACGGCTGGGAGGACGGCGATCACCGCATCGGCGTCCTGGTCTGGGACACCGAGGGCAAGATGTCGGTCTACGAGACCATCGGAGTGACGAAGGTGGGCGCGAAGTAGCAAATCGGCCCGGTTCGCGGCAAGCGCCGCGATAGGATTAACTCAGGCGGCGGGCGAGCAGCCCGCCGCCTTTTTCGCGCCCCCTGCCGCGGGGGAATCAAGCCCGGCGGCACCCGCCGCGCCACGCCCCTTGTGAGGCGGAAAGCACAACGCCCGATGACAAGGGGCCCCGGCGTTGCTAGATTGCGTCCATGCCGCTCTTCAGCCTGACCGGAATCAGCTTCGACTATGGCCGCGTGCCCATCCTGAAGGACGTGGACCTCTCCCTCGAGCCCGAGGAGAGGGCGTCCATCGTGGGCCGCAACGGCGTGGGCAAGTCCACCCTCTTCGCGCTCATCTCGGGCGAGCTGCGTCCCGACGACGGGCGCCTGGAGCGCAGCCGACGCCTTCGCGTCGCCTACCTGCGCCAGGACCACGCGCTGGCCGAGGGCAAGACGCTCTTCCAGTCGGTGCGCGACGAGTGCCGCGAGCTCGTGGAGATCGAGGCGCGGCTCGGCGTGCTGCTGGCGGAGATGGAGGCTCTCCCGCACGACAGCCCGAAGCACGAGCGGAGCGCCCACGAGCACGGCGAGCTGCAGCACCGCTTCGAGGCCCTCGGCGGCTACGACCTCGACCAGCGCGTGGCTGCCACGCTCAGCGGGCTGGGCTTCGCGGCAGGGGACTTCGAGCGCCCGGTCGCCCAGCTCTCCGGGGGCGAGCAGAGGGTCGCCGCCCTGGCCGGCGTGCTGCTCCAGAAGGCCGACCTCCTGCTGCTGGACGAGCCCACCAACCACCTGGACTTGCCCGCCATCGAATGGCTCGAGGAGCACCTGCTCCAGCAGAAGGCCGCGCTGCTCATGGTCAGCCACGACCGCGCCTTCCTGAACAAGGTCAGCCGCCTCACCTTCCACCTCCGCGACGCCGTCCTCACCCGCTATAGCGGCAACTACAGCTTCTACGAGAAGGAGCGGCAGGAGCGCGAGCGGCTGGGCCACCTCGCCTATGAGCGCCAGCAGGAGGAGATCGCGCGGATGGAGGAGTACATCCGCCGCAACATCGTCGGCCAGAAGACCAAGCAGGCGCAGAGCCGCCGCAAGCGCCTGGAGAAGATGGAGCGTCTGACCCGGCCCAGCGAGGAGCGCACGCTGCGGGTGCGCCTCAGCCCCGCCCGCCGGGGCGGCAACACGGTCCTGGCGGCCGACAAGCTCGCCAAGGCCTTCGGCGAGAAGCGGCTCTTCGCGGGGGTGGATCTACATGTTGCCCGCGGGGAGAAGATCGGCCTGGTGGGCCCAAACGGCGCCGGTAAGACGACCCTCGTACGCATCCTCATGGGACAGCTGCCGCCGGACGCAGGTTCGGTGCGGCTCGGCAAGGATATCGACCTCGGCTTCTTCGACCAGCACCTGGACCTGGTCAGCGACGGCCACACGGTCGAGGAGGAATTCCGCACGGTGGACCCCTTCATGAGCGAGGGCGAGTGCCGGGGGCAGCTCGCGCGCTTCGGCTTCTTCGCCGACGACCTGGACAAGCGCGTCGGACAGCTCTCCGGGGGCGAGCGCAACCGCCTCAGCCTGCTCAAGCTCGTCTACCAGCGCCACAACTTCCTCGTCCTGGACGAGCCCACCAACCACCTGGACATCGCCGCCACCGAGTCCCTGGAGGAGGCCCTCGAGGCCTACGAGGGGACGCTCCTGGTCATCAGCCACGATCGCAGCTTCCTGGGACGCCTGGCGCAGCGCGTGCTGTCGGTGGAAGGCGGCAAGCTGACGGACTACCCCGGCAGCTGGAGCGAGTTCACGGTCCGCGCGAGCGCCGGGCCGGGCGGTCCGGCGCCGCGGAAAGGCTCCGCTGCGGGGAACGGGACCAACGCAGCCGCGAGATCCGACAACGGCCTCGCCGCGCGCAAGGGCGCCGGCGAGGAGAAGGCCGCCGGCGCGAAGGACGGGTCCGGTGGCGTGCCCCAGGCGCGGCGCTGGAGCAAGAACAAGTTCGCCCAGAAACAGCGCAGTCTGGCGGAGCTGGAAGCGCGTATCGCGGAGGCCGTGGCCGAGAGGGAAGAGATGGAGGCGAAGCTGTCGGCCAGCCACGAGCTGGACCGCCAGCGGCTCCTGGACCTCACCTGTCGCCATGCCGAGATCCTGGAGACCATCGCCCGGCGGGAGGAGCGCTGGGCGAGGCTCGCCCTGGAGATTGAGGAGCAGGAGTCGCCAGGTGACTCCTAGCCCGCCGCGGACCCCACGGGACTTGCCAAGCCGCGCCGCGCCCGGCTAGTATCGGGTTCCCGCAAGTCCCCAACCCTGCCCAATATGCGAGGTGCTCATGCCCATCAACCTGCCGCTTCTGAAGGAGCTCTGCGAGACGGCCGGTGCCCCCGGCCGCGAGGAGCGCGTGCGCGAGATCGTGATCCGCGAACTGGAGCCCATCTGCGACGAGGTGTCCGTCGATGCGATCGGCAACGTCGTCGCCCGGAAGAAGGGCAACCAGGGCGGGCGCATGATGATCAGCGGGCACATGGACGAGATCTCCTTCATGGTCAGCCACATCGGCGAGAAGGGCTTCCTGCACTTCGTCCCGCTAGGCGGCTTCGATCCCAAGACGCTGACGGCCCAGCGCGTCATCGTGCATGGGCGCGAGGACCTGCTGGGAGTGATGGGCAGCAAGCCCATCCACATCATGAGCGAGGAAGACCGCAAGAAGCCGCTCAAGATCGAGGACTTCTACATCGACCTCGGCATGCCGGTGAAGAAGGTGAAGGAGCTCGTGCGCGTGGGGGACGTGGTCACGCGCGAGCGCGAGATCGTCGAGCTAGGAGAGATGATCAACGGCAAGAGCTTCGACGACCGCGTGGGGGTCTTCGTCATGATCGAGGGCCTGCGCAAGGCGAAGGCCAACAAGATGGATGTCTACGCCGTGGGCAGCGCGCAGGAGGAGATCGGCATCCGCGGCGCGACCGTGGCCGCGCGCAACATCGATCCGCACGTGGGTGTGGCGCTCGACGTGACCCTCGCCAACGACGTGCCCTTCACCGAGCCCCACCAGTTCATCAGCGAGATGGGCAAGGGTACGGCCATCAAGGCCTACGACAGCAGCGTCGTGCCGAACTGGAAGCTCGTGGACTTCATGCGCGAGACCTGCGAGAAGCGGAAGATCCCCTGGCAGATGGAGGTGCTGCCCCGCGGTGGCACGGACACGGCCGCCATCCAGCGCGCCGGCGGCGGCGCGGCGGCGGGTTGCATCAGCGTGCCCACGCGTTACGTGCACTCTGTGATCGAGATGCTGCACCCGACGGATATCCAGGCCTCCATCGATCTTCTGGCCGCCCTGATCGAGGACTGCGAGGAGGGGCAGTTCAAGCTTTAGCAGCATGCCAGGCTTCCGGCCCGATCCCGTGGACACTGAAGTGGAAAGGTGGGGGGAACTGCCCTAGGTCTTGATGACCATTGCCAGGAAGAGCAGGAAGATGAGCAGGCCGATCGCGCCCAGCACGGATTGGATGTTACGCAGACCCATCATGGCTCCCGTTGTCGGATGCTGTCCCATACCCAGGTGCGCGAATCTGCAGCAACGGGCGTTCGACTCAACCGAAGTGCTATTCTAACACATGGGCGTCCCTATGTGAAATCGGCCGCAATGCGGCGCAACTTGACTGTTTCATCCCTGCAAAGAGCCACTGGAAGGGAATGGCGATGAGGCTGATCAGCTACGGAGAGCGCTACCGGGAGCGACCGGGCATCATGCTGGACGACCGGAGCGCGCTGGACCTGACGGCCTCCCTGCCGGGGGCCCCGGGCTCCTGGCGGCGGATCCTGGAGGACGGCCGGCTCGAGGAGGTCCTTGCTGCGGCCCGCGCGGATGGCGGGGCCGGGGATGTCGTGGAGCTGAATGCGCAGCGCCTCGCGCCGCCGATCCCCGATCCCAGCAAGGTGATCTGCCTGGGGCTCAACTACCGCGACCACGCGGAGGAGCAGAATCGTCCCCTGCCGGGAAAGCCCCTGCTCTTTCCCAAGGTGCCCAGCGCGCTCGTCGGCCACGGGGAGGAGATCGTGCTGCCTGAGGATGAGCCCGAGGTGGACTACGAGGTGGAGCTGGCCTTCGTGATCTCGCGCCGCGCGCGCAAGGTGCCCGCCGCGGAAGCCTACGACTACGTGCTCGGCTACACGATCCTGAACGACGTCTCGGGACGCCAGGCCCAGCGTAACGAACGCCAGTGGCTGCGCGCCAAGGGCTTCGAGACCTTCGGGCCAATGGGCCCCTGGCTCGTAACGCGCGACGAGATCCCCGATCCACACGCGCTCGCGCTGGAGTGTCGGGTCAACGGCGAGCTGCGCCAGCGCAGCAACACGCGCGAACTGATCTTCGACCTACCCTTTCTCGTGGAGTACATCTCTCGCGCGATGACCCTCGAGCCCGGCGACGTGATCAGCACCGGCACCCCGGGCGGCGTGGGGGTCTTCCGCGAGCCGCCGGTCTTCCTGCGGCCGGGCGATCTGATGACGCTGAGCATCGAGGGCATCGGCACCCTGGAGAACCGCGTCGCGGCGTCCGCATCCTGAGTGGCGCGGTGGTAAGTCCTGTTCACTCAATGTGTTCGAAATCCCTGGACCTGCCGTCGACCGGGCTTATATTGTTGCCATAATCCTGGTCCTGGATAAGCGAAGGGGGCAATGAGGATGTTGAAACGATACGATCCGTCGCCCGCGGGGGCCTGGCGAAAACGGCGCACGGTCTTCCTGCTCGCAATCGCGGCGGGGGCCATGACCTTCGGCGGGGCGAAGGCCCTGGAGCTGGACGGTCGCGTCACCAGTTCGTCCTTCGTCTACGAGACCTTCCCGCCCGGTCAGGAGAAGCACTGGGACTTCATCCAGCGCGTCTCCCTCGACGCGCGTGAGCTGGGACACCCCTCGCTCTCGCTGCACTGGCTGGGTACGCACCGGGGCGAGGTGCTGGAAGAGGGGATCGGCAAGTCGCGCGCGCGCGCCTACCATGCTTACCTGCGCTTTCGGCCCCGGCCGAACGCGCTGCTGGCGCTGGGGCGCCAGTGGGTCTACGCAGGCGTCGGCAGCGGTCGCCTCGACGGGGCGCGCCTCCAGCTCACCGACGCGCGGCTGGGGCGTCTGACCCTCTTCGGCGGCACGCGGGGCTTCCTGGATCCCGCGGGCGACGGCTTCGAGGGTCTGGCAACCGACGCCTTCGACGAGTCGGGCCTCTGGGGCGCCGCCTATCGCAGCGCCGCCCTGCCCGCGGGGCTGGGCTTCGGCGTCAGCGCCGCCCGTCTCTTCCGCGGGGGCGAGGAGGAGGGGCGCCGCCTGGGCCTGCTGGCCCTGTGGCGTCCCCGCGATTCGGTGGCCCTGCGCTACGAGCACCGCTACGACCTGGGGCAGGAGGTGGCCTACCACCGTCACCTGCGCCTCGACTACCGATTTAAGCAGGGCTCGGCGAGCCTGGCGTGGAACCGGCGCGAGGGCCTCGCGCCGTCGGCCGACCAGTCCTACATCGCCCGATATTTCCAGGATCGGATCTGGTTCACGGGCAACTTTCTACAGCTCACCGACGAGGTCCGCGCCCACATGTCGCAGCCTTGCCGCCTGCTTCCGGGCTGGACGATCAACCTGCACCTGATCGAGGTCTTCCCCGAGGGCGAAAAGCGTGGAGACGGCCTCAGCATTGGCCTCTCGCGGCCCGGCTACGCCTTCGGCTACCGCCTGCAGCGCGGCTTCGGGGGCGACCAGGACGGGATCTACGGCAAGGTCCGCTACGAACTGACCGATGGCGTCGCCCTCTGGCTGGACCTGAACAAGGTCTACTATCGCTACGGCGAGGTCGACGACCTCGAGGACGAGCTCGTGGTCGACGACGAGTCCCTGGCCACGCGCCTGGGGCTGGATGCCACTCTCGCGGACCGCTTCGATGTCACCACCGCCGTCGAGTTGCTCAGGAACCCACGGGCCGAGCACCAGCTGAGGTTCCTCGGCCGCGTCGCTTATCGCTTCCGAGTCGCGCCGGGGCAGGAGGTGAGCGATGAGTAAGACAGCCTGGATCTTGGCGGCCGCGCTCCTGATGCTCGTTCCCGTCGGCGGCATCGGTGCCGATGTCTTCGACCATCAGGTTCATCTCGAAGACGCGGAGATGGACTGCACCGAATGCCACTCCCTCGCGGGCGGCGGGCTGCCGCGGCGAGCGGCGCTGCCCGGCCCCGGCGTCTGCCTGGACTGCCACGACGAGGACGAGAACGTGCTGGTGACACTGCCCGAGAGGCCCAGCAGCCACTGGGGAGACTTTCTGCACGGACATCAGTATAATGTGCGCGGCGGAGACATGGACTGCGCCCTCTGTCATCGCGAGTCGGAGGAGTGCAGCATGTGCCACCACGGCGAGAACGTGGACTTCCTGGCGCACGACCGCAACTGGTTCTACACGCACGCCATGACGGCGCTAAAGGGAAGCGAGGACTGCGCGAGCTGCCACGACCTGCGAAGCTACTGCACGGACTGCCACGCCAGCTTCGGCATTCAGCCGAGCGACCACTACTCCGCGGAGTGGGTCTCCGGCAGCGGCGGCCGGCACGCGATGGAGGGCCGGGCGGATCTCGGGAGCTGCATCCTCTGTCACGAGGGCTTGCCCCCGAGTCTCTGCGGCGGCTGCCATCCGGGCATGGGCGAATAAGACGGGACGGGCGGGGCAAGCGACCCGCGGGGAGAGCGGGAGAACTCGAGAAGAAAGGACTGCAAGTGATGTCTGCGAAGAAAACACTCATGGCGCTTCTCACTGGCGCCCTGGCTCTGACCTGGCTACTGGCTGGATTCGCCTTCGCGGCCGAGGAGGAGTACAACTACGTCGGCGTCAAGAAGTGCAAGATGTGCCACAAAAAGGAGAAGATTGGTGCCCAGTACCTGTCCTGGTCCGAGGGTGTGCACGCCGGCGCCTACGCGACCCTGGCCAGCGAAGAGTCCAAGACCATCGCCGCGGAATTGGGGCTCGGCAATCCGCAGGAAGAGGCGGATTGCCTGAAGTGCCACGTGACGGCGTTCCCCGTCATGGCCGACCTGGCGACCCAGAAGATCACGCTCGAGGAGGGCGTCTCCTGCGAGAGCTGCCACGGTCCCGGTAGCGGCTACAAAAAGAAGAAGACCATGAAGGGCATCTACGATGGCGCGATCGAGGCCGCCTCGGTGGGGCTCCTCGAGGTGACCGAGGAGACCTGCACGGCCTGTCACAACTCCGACAGCCCGACCTTCAAGGAGTTCGACTACGAGAAGCGGTCGGAGGAGATCGCCCACCCCTATCCCGAGAACTACGCCGAGACGAGGAAGGCCGCCGACGACAAGTAGGCTCCGCTCTTGACAGGCGAAGAAAAACCGGGCTCGGCCACGCTGGCCGAACCCGGTTTTTCGTAGACCCTCGAGCGGCCCGTCAGTCGACGGCGTCTTCCTCGGACTTCCCCTCCGGATTGCCAGTACCGGCCCGTCCCTCTTCGGGGTGGGCCTTGATGTAGTCGATCTTGTCGATGTTGCTCGCCGCCACTGCCAGGGGATGCTCAGCCAGGAACTGGGACTCCGGCATCTTGCCCGTCAGCCAGGAGGGATTCATCGGGTAGACCTTGGGACTGAAGACAGTCGAGTACATGTGCCAGATGAGAATGGCCAGGAAGGCCAGCCAGGCCTCGTAGTAGTGGATCACGAGCATCACGTCCAGCACACCCTTGGGCATCCAGTTGACCGCGACGTTGTCGAACCAGAGCAACAGGCCCGTGATCCCCATCACCACGGTGCCCCAGACCAGCGCCCAGTACTCGGCCTTCTCCACGTAGGAGAAGCGCGCGAACTGGGGGTGGTCCTTGCTCACTCCGAGATTGTAGGCATTCATCTGCATGAACTGCTTGAAGTCCTTGAAGCTCGGCCACATGTCCTTCAGGAAGATCCTCCCGCGCGCAGTCAACAGGAAGATCGTGTGCCAGACTGATGCCAGCAGCAGCACCACGCCCGCGAAGCGGTGCACGGTCCCGCGGAAGGTGTAGCCGCCCTCCCAGCCAAACATCATCTCCGACCACCAGGAGTCATAGAAGCGCAGGGAGAAGCCCGTCACCACGAGAACGGTGAAGGACAGGGCCAGGATGAAGTGCTGGACCACCTCGTCCCCGTCCATGCGCCGCACCTGGTTCTTCTTGTTCATGACCTGCTTGATCTGGTGGCGCAGGTCGATGAGCCAGTGGATGGCCATGCTGCCGATCACGACGAAGATCAGGATGAGGTAGATCTTGCGCACGAGCCCCGCGATGCCCGTATGCAGGCCCGCGGCCTCGTGGATGGACATCTGGGCGATCTCCATCGAGATCTCGGGGTGGCAGCCGCCACAGGTGCGCTGCAGGTTGGCCGGGAAGATCGTGGACGTCTCGTCGGTGGACGGAAGGATGCGATGCGCGCCGTGGCAGGAGGCGCAGTTGGCCACCGTTACATCGCCCGCCTTGCTCTTGAGCCCGTGATAGGAGTCCTGGAAGGAGTGTAGGCGGCCCGTGGGCAGCTCGTACTTCTCGTTCAGGGAGGCCGACTCGTGGCAGGGGGTGCAGGTGGCCTCGGCGAGACGATGGGCGCTGACCGGCGAGCGCGGGTCGTCGGTGGGGAGGATGTTGTGCTCGCCGTGGCAGGTCGTGCAGATGGGCGACTCCACCTGGCCGCGCTCGGTCAGTTCGCCGTGGATGCCCTCGCGGTAGTCCTGCTCGATGTACTTGTGGCAGCGCCCGCAGGTCGCCGAGATGTTGAAGTGGTTGATCGTCGAGCGGATGTCGCCGGGCGACAGGATCTGGTGCGCGCTGCCGTCCGTGGAGTGGCAGTCGTTGCAGGTGGCCGCCGAGTAGATGCCGCCCACGGCCGCGCGGCCGTGGACGCTGTTGGCGTAGACCCGCACCGGGTGCTTGAAGCGGATCTGCTGCTCCTCGGTGAAGGCCTCGTCCTCGTGGCAAGTGCCGCAAGTGGAGGGAAGGTTCAGCGGGTTGACCAGCGATCCCTTGTCCTCGACTTCGCGGATGTCGTGGGTGCCGTGGCATTCCACACAAGTGGGGATGGTGTCGTCCACGCCGATGACGCCGCGGCCGTGCTTCGTGTAGACCTCCTCCTCGTCTTCGTGGCATTCGCCGCAGTCGGTGGGTGCGAGCTCCTCCTCGTGGGGCAGGTCGTCGATCTCCGTGTGGCAGTCCATGCACTCGAAGTCGGCGTGAACGCCGTCCGCCAGGTGTGCCCGCGTCACCTCGACGGTGTCCTCGTCGGGCTCCGCGTGGCAGTCCACGCAGTCGTCGGTGCTCCACTCCTCCGCGCTCACGGACGTGCCTGCGAGAGCGAACATGATGGACACGAGCAGAAGCGCCAGAACAGTTTTCAGATGAGTGTCGCCGTTTCGCATTCTTGCACCCTATCCTTGTGCCGGAGAGAAGGGGGGCAGAGCCCCCCTTCTTCCGTCGACAGCTATAGCCAAATCCTAAACCACGATCGCCGGCGCGAGGCCGGGGATCGGACTTCCTAGGGCAGCGCCGTGGGGACGAGCGGGAAGTCGTTGGTCTGCGCTGCGCTCCACTTGTGGCCCGTCAGGTCGTCGTAGAACAGGTTGTTCGAGCCGAATTTCAGACTATATGCATCGTAACCCAACATGCGCAAGTAGCCCGTGATCTGAGCGCTCGTCTGACCCGTCCAGCAGTAGACGAGAATCTGCTCGTCCAGGGGCAGGTTGTAGAGCATCTGGTCCATCTCGAGGCTGGCGGCCGGCGTGAACTGGTAGGCGCCCGGGATGTGCCCCGGCACGCCGCTGCCGCCCTGGCCCATGTAGTCGTCGTAGCCGAAGTAGTTGACGATGAAGTAGTCGTCCGGGTCGATGTTCGCGTACAGCACGCCCTGGAGACCCTCCGCGAGCATCCAGGCCACGCGCTCCTCCAGCACCGTCGCCGCGTCGTAGCCCTCCAGCTTCGGGAAGCCGTGACGGGTCAGGTTCGAGTTCTCGTCATCCTGGCTGGGGTTGCCCAGGTTGTTGCCGTTGGCGCCGGTCTTGCCGTCCCAGGGACCGGTGAGGCTGGAGTTCCAGGAGGCCATGCCCCACTTGAGGCTGAAGATGTCGATGTCGTCGTAGAGCAGGTCCAGGGCGATCTTGGCGATGCCCGCCGTCTGGCCGGAGTAGCAGGCCACGACGATGTCCTGGTCGGTCGGGATCGTGCCCGCGTCGATGTCGGCCAGCAGCGTGCCCAGCGAGGAGTTGATGGCACCCTCGATGTGACCCGCGTCGTAGTCGGCCGCGTCACGGATGTCGACCACCGTATAGTTCTCCAGGTCGGCCTGGAGGTCGGTGGCCAGTATCACGCCGGGGCAGGTGCCGCCGTTGACGTAGGCGCCGCCGGGCGTCGCCATACCGCTGAAGGGCGCCGTGACCGTGTTCTCGAGCGTGAAGGCGTTGGTCGCGCCCGCGCTCCACTTGTGGCCGGTCAGGTCGCTGTGGAAGAGGTAGTTGGATCCGAACTTGAGGCTGAAGGCCGTGTAGCCCAGCATGTTCAGGTAGGCCGTGACCTGGCTGCTGTGCTGCCCCGTCCAGCAGTAGACGACGATGTCCTGCTCCGTGGGCAGGTTGTTCAGCATCTGCTCATTGCCCAGGCTCGCGTAGGGCGTGAACTGGAAGGCGCCGGGGATGTGTCCCGGCACGCCGCTGCCGCCCTGGCCCAGGTAGTCCGCCTGGCCGAAGTAGTTCATGATGAAGTAGTCGTCGAGGTTGTCCTTGATCTGGTCGAAGGACTTGGCCTTGAATCCCTCGCCGAGCATCCAGGCCACGCGGGCGGGGACCACTTCGTCCACGTTCGTCACGCCCGTATCGAAACCGGGGAAGTCGTGGGTCGTGAGATTGCCATTCTCGTCGGTCTGGTCGGGATTGGTCAGCTCATCCTTGCAGTTGTTGTCCCACTTGGCGGTGAGCGTCTCGTTCCAGGCGGCCATCCCGAACTTGAGGCTGAAGATGTCTATGGCGGGGTAGAGCATCTCCAGGGCGATCTTGGCGTGACCGGCCGTCTGTCCCGTGTAGCAGGCCACCACGATGTTCTGGTCCGTGGGGATGGCCCGCGTGCCGAGGTCGGCGAGCAGGGTGCCCAAGGACGAGTGGTAGGCCCCCGGGATATGGCCCGCGTCGTAGTCGGCCTCGGAGCGGATGTCGATGACCGTGTAGTTGTCCAGGTCCGCCTGCAGCGCGGTGGCGGCCATCACGCCGGGGCACTGGGTATCGTCGTTGATGTAGGTCTCCGCCGCGGCGACCATGGCGTCGAACTGCTCCGCGGGGGTGAGCGTGTCGACCGGGGTCGTGCTCTCGGAGCAACCCATCGTCAGACCCAGAGCCAGCAAGGGCAGCAGAAGAAGGCTCCAACGCATTCGCATCGCTTTCTCTCCTTTGTTAGGCCCTTCCCGGGCCCTTCTCGTTCACATCGACGTTCGGGTCCGCTTACTAGCGCAGCCGCAGACCCGCGACCCGTCGCCGGGCCGCAAAGCGATCAGAACTCCGGCGGCCAGTCGTCCGCCACGACGTATGGCAGATTGGCCCCGTAGTCTGGCAGGGGCGTCGTCCCGTCCTCCTCGTAGAGGTCGACCTCCCGCAGGAAGAAGCTGTCGGTGCCGTTGCCGCTGCCGTGGCAGGCCGTGGCGCAGGTGACGTCGCCCACCGCCATGCCGGTGGTGTCGGTCTGGGCCGTCCAGCGCTGGATGTTGTGCGGGGAGGCGTACTTCCAGCTCGGGATGTCGTCGTAGGCCGGCAGCGTCAGGCCCCAGGCCTCGTAGGTGTCGTGCGCGACGGGCACGTGGCGCACGATCGTGTACTCGTAGTCGCGCAGCTCGGGCTGGGTGTTCAGGCCAATCTTGAGCATCGCGACGCTGGGATCGATGGTGAAGCCCCGCGCCCAGGCTGTCTCCAGGTGGCAGTTGCTGCAGTTCTTGTAGGGCTGCGAGTGGCAGGCCTGGCACTGGAGCGCGCCCCAGTGCGTGGCGCCATGGTAGTCGTTCCCGCCCTGCTGGTCGCCGTGACAGTCCTCGCAGCGGGGCATGGTAGCCACCTCGTAGCGGTGCTCGTAGTGGCCGGAGGCGTTCGTGCTCTGGCCGTCGCCGTGGATCTCCTCGGCGCTGTGGCAGTACTCGCAGCGGTAGCCCAGGTTGCGGTGCACGTCGGGCGCGTTCCCTTCGAGGCCGCCGCCCGCCTCGCCAAGGTAGTCGATGCCGACGCGGCTGCCGTGGCAGGCCGTGCACTGGTCGGTCATGTGGGGCGTCGGGCGGAACTTGTGCGCGCTGACGAAGCCGCCGGCCACGCTGTTGGGCCGGCTGATGTGGCACTGGCCGCAGGTGGTGTGGCAGCCGTTGCACTTGGCGTTGAAGCCGTCCTCGTAGTCGGCGATGTTGCACTGACCGCGTTGCTCGATGAGCTTCCTCTCGCCCCAGAGGTTCGTGTGCAGGCTGTTCGCGGTGGCGGCCGCGATCGACGAGTGGCAGTCGTCGCAGGCGCCGATGGCGCTGGGGTCGTTCACCACGCCCTCGTGGATGTCGACCTGCTCGCCGTAGTCGCCGACCGTGTTCTCGCTCCCGTGGCAGTTCAGGCAGCTCAGGGCGCCGGGGCCGTGACGCTCGTCGTTCAGGAAGGCGTTCCCGTTGGCGCCGCCGATGTAGACCTTCTCCCACGCTTCCAGCGGGGGAACCTCGCCGCCTCAGCCATCCCCCCTGGTGTAGACCGCGGCGCGGCCTTCCTCCACGGGCAAGAGCTCGCGCAGCATTTCCTCGTCCCCGTGGCAGGCGAGGCAGTCCACCTCGCCGCCGTCGCCGTTCCCCGTGCCGAAGGGATTGCTGTCGCGCTCCTTGGTGCAGCCGTGGATTCCGGCTGCGATCAGGGCTAGGACGGCCAGTGCCGGCAGGATTCTCTTCATGCTTCTCATCCTCCGTGCTCGGGTCCGCTACGCGCCTGGCGCGGATCCATCTACCCTCAGCCCCTTGGCGAAGATCGGCACGTTGTTGTGCATCACGTTTTCCGCCGAGTAGGTCGTGCTCTCGAGGTTGTTCCACAGTTCCACGTTCAGCGCGCAGTCCATCACCATGCCCACGAAGCAGCGGCTGGTGATGAAGGGATTGACCTCGCGGATCTCGCCCGCAACCATCCTCTCCTTGAGCTCCTCGCGGAGAAAGAGGATGTAGGGCTGGCGGAACTCCTTATAGAGGAGCGTTGAGCTGCGGAAGCCTTCGAGGCTGCTGAACAGCAGCATGCGGATCAGCTCGGGATCGTTGCGGGCCGTGTCCAGGATGTGCCGCGCAACGGTGTAGAGAACGCCCTCGATGTCGCCTTCTCCGCGCTTCGCCTTGAGATGCGCCGCGATCTGGTGCTGGTGGGACTTGCTGTGGATCACCTCTTCGTAGAGGTGCTTCTTGCTGTCGAAGTGCTTGTAGATGGCCGCCTCGGTGATCCCGCACTGGCGGGCGATCTGCCGGACGGTCGTGCCCTCGAAGCCGGCCTCGGAGAAGAGCTGGCAAGCGTTCTGGATCAGGCACTCCCGGCGACTCGGGGGAGTGGGTCCGCCATCGCTCCGGGTTCTGTTGGGTGGGTTCATTGGCCTAATCGGAATTTCAGGTCAGTAAGTGTCGTTAACGAGCGTTAACATACTAAGCTTGTGAATTAGTTGTCAAGGGGTCATGGGCCTGATTTCTTCGCCTTTATAATTCGTTGCAATAGAGCTATTTATATGCCTATCAGTCCGATCCCGAACCTTCCCGCGCGGGGACGAGTCGGTGGCTCAGGTAGATGAAGGGCGTGTCGATGGCGGCCACGACGATCTTGAGCAGCCAGGTGAAGAGGATCGGCGCGGCGATGGGGAAGATCCCGTAGAAGGCGATCCCGTAGAAGACCACTGTGTCCACGGCCTGGCTGATCCAGGTGGAGCCGTTGTTGCGCAGCCAGAGATGGCGGCCGCCGGTCCGCTGGCGGATGCGCTCGAAGAGCCAGACGTCCAGATGCTGCGAGAGCAGGTAGGCCGTGAGGCTTCCCAGGACGATCCGCGGCAGGAAGCCGAAGAGGGCCTCCATGTGCGGCTGGGCGAAGTCGCCGCTGCCGGGAACAGCCGGGTCGACAGGAAGGGGCGCGTAGCGGAGGATGAACTGCGTGCTGACCAGGAAGAGCAGGCCGCCCAGGAAGCCGATGCGCACCGCGCGCCGTGCATCGCGGGTGCCCCAGTGCTCGGCCAGGAGGTCGGTGGCCAGGAAGATTGACGCGTAGAGCACATTGCCGCCCGTGGCATCCAGGCCGAACAGGCGCATCTGTTTCATCACGAGGAGATTCATCAGGACGGCGGCCATGGCCACGTAGCCCGTCAACCAGGCCCTGCCCAGCCGGAAGCAGACGAGCACCAGGAGCAATGTGACCAGGGTCTGCGTGAGGTAGAGCAGCGCGTTCGGCATCAGTTGTCCATTTCGGGGGGGGTGAGGGGGGACTGTGGGTCGTGGGTGGCCAGCCAGCGCAGCGCGCCGTCGATGTCCGCGAAGGCGCCGTCGAGCTGGGCCTCGTAGGCCTGCTTCAGCAGGGCTCCCATCTCGGGGCCTTCGCGCCAGCCTCGCTCCAGCAGATGCCGTCCCATGAGGATGGGCGCCGGCGCCTCCCGTTCCACCTGCAGGGACTCCGCCTTCGCCAGGAGCCATTCCCCGGCGGGGAACTCGCTGGCAAGGGCTTCGGGCGTGGTTCGCCCCAGATGGTCGGCGCGGGCCACCTCCACCAACTCCTGGATGTTCACCTGCAGGGCGAGACGGCGGATGGAGCTGTCCCGGATCTGCTCGCGGACACGGTAGAAGTCGGCGGGGCGCAGATGATAGAGCACGAAGCGCTCGACCTCGTCGAGGAGGGCGCGATCCCGGCTCATGCGGCCCAGGAAGCGCCGGGTCGGCTCGATGCCCAGCTCCGAATGCCCCGGACTCACGATGCGGCCCTGTTTTCTGCGCGTGCAGAGGGGCTTGCCGAAGTCATGGCAGAGGGCGCCGAACATGAGGGCCAGGTCCCGGCGACGGTCGCCGTTGCGAAGGGCTGCTGCGGCGTCCAGCACCATGAGGGTGTGCTCCCAGACCGTGCCCTCGGGGTGCCATGTGGGGTCCTGGGGACAGTCGACCAGGGCTTCCAGCTCGGGATGGTAATCCAGGATCCCCGCCTCCCGCGCGACGGCCAGGCCGTGGCCGGGCCGCTCGGCCAGGAGCAGAAGCTTCTCGAACTCGGCGAAGACGCGCTCCGGTGCGAGGTCGCCCAGCTCCATCTCCCCGCAGAGGGTAAGGGTCCCGGGATCCGCTGTCATCTCGAAGCGCGCGGCGAACTGCATGAGGCGGTAGGCGCGGAGGGGATCCTCGACGAAGGCGGGACTCGTGTGGCGGAGCCGGCCAGCCTCGAGGTCCTCGCGGCCTCCGTGGAAGTCGAGGATCTCGCCGGCGGGGATGCTCATCAGCATAGCGTTGATCGAGAAGTCCCGGCGCGCGCAGGCCTCCTCGGGGGTGATGCTGGGGTCGAGGTCGACGAGGAAACCCCGGTGGCCGGAGCCGGACTTGCTCTCGCGGCGGGGAAGGCTGAAGTCCGCGTCGCCCCGGGTCGTGCTGAACTTCAGCACGCCGAAGGCGCGGCCCACGGCCTCGCAACGGCCGTGGTGGCGGAGGATCTCCTCCAGGGAAGCGAGGTCGAGGCCGTAGACCTCGATGTCGAAGTCCTCGCTGGCCAGGCCCCGGATGCGGTCGCGCACGTAGCCGCCCACGTAGTAGGCGCTGCCGCCCGCCGTCGCGATCTCGTCCGCGATCTTGTGGATGAGACGTTCCATGGCGGGCGAGCATAGGTCGAACCCGAGATTCTGGCAACCCTGCGGTCCAGGCTCAGAACACCTCGACCGTCCCCGCCTAGTCCCCCTCGAGCAGGCGCAGGCACTCGGCCACGCCGGCCTCGACCTGGGCGTCGCGGCCGCGCAGGTTCTCCTCGGGCACGTCGGGCACCAGGATGTGCGGCATCACCGGGCCGTTCTCCAGGTTACGGCCATCCATCCGATACCAGCCCGCGCTGGGCACGCGGAAGACCGTCCCGTCGATGAGCTGCACGTTGTTCGTGCCGATGACGGCGCCGAAGGTCGGCATGCCCACGATCCGCCCCAGCTCCAGGGCCTTGAAACCCCAGGGGAAGATCTCACCGTCGCTGTAGGAGCGCTCGTTGGTTAGCAGGACGATGGGGCCGTCCCAGCGCCAGCGGGCGTCGTAGGTGATGTCGCGATCGCCGCGGCTCTTCGTGTAGGCGTAGGGCCGGCGGCTGAGGAAGGTCAGCACCCGGTCGTGGATGCTGCCGCCGTTGTTGTAGCGCACGTCGAGGATGAGGCCGGCCTTGCCCTTGGCGCGGCTGAAGACGTCCTCGATGAACTGGTCCCAGTTGCCGTCGCCCATGGCGCTCATGTGCACGTAGCCCAGGCGGCCGTCGGAGAGATCGTCGACCATGGCGCGGTTCTCGTCCATCCAGTGCCGGTAGGCGTACCACCAGACGCTCCCGCGCGGCTCCACCGTGATCGTGCGCTCCTTCCCGCCCGCCGAAGCCACGAGCAGGTCCACCTCCTCGCCGACCTTGCGATTGAGCAGAGGGTAGTGGTTCTCGCCCGCGGCGATCGCCCGCCCGTCGATGGCCAGGATGATCTCGCCAGCTTCGACACGGCGCCCCTCGCGGTCGAGCGGGCCGCGAGGCAGCACCGCCGCGACGCGGACGCCGGGCCCCTCGTGGCCGTCATCGGGCGTGAAGCCCAGGAGTCCGGTGCGGTCGTCGCCTTCGGCGTTGCTGGGTCCGCCCCAGGTGCCGAGGTGGCTCGCGTTCAGCTCGCCGATCAGCTCGCGCACGATGTCCTTGAAGTCCTCGTACATGACGGCCTCGACGGCCAGGGGCTCGTACTTGTCCCGCATGGCCACCCAGTCGACGCCATGGAAGTTCTCGTCGTAGAAGCCGTCGGTCAACAGGCGCCAGGCCTCGTGGAACTTCTGCCGCCGCCGCGCCCGGGCATCACTGGTCAGATCCACGGAGAAGCCGAGCGTCGACGGGCTCGCGTCCGCCTCGTTCTCGATCTCCTGGATTCGCCCGCCGCTGATATAGCGCACCTTCTCGCTGTCCTCGCTCCAGAGCATCCGCCGCGGGTTGCTGCCGCCGGTGGTCAGCCGGCGCAGGTTGTCGCCGTCCCAGTCGACCGTCCAGAGCTCCATCTCGTTCTCCAGGACATCGGTGCGCAGGGCGTAGTGTTCGCCGTCGGGGCTCTGGTCGTAGTCCCAGTAGTATCCGCGCACGGTCGCCACCGTGCGGATGCGGTCGGGGACGTCCTCCCAGTCGATGCGCACCTCGACCGCGGGCTCCTCTTCCTCGTCGTCCTCGGAGTCCTCGGTCTCGGCGGCCTCCTCCTCGCGCTCGCGCTCGCTGCGGCTCTTGGCCGCCTCCTCCTGCGTGAGCCAGAGATACTTGACGCTGTAGAAGCCGTCCTCGGTGCGGCTGGCCCAGCTCAGGCGCTTGCCGTCGTCGGTCCAGAGGGGATGGAAGTCGTCGTTGGGGTGGTTGGACACGTTCACCGACTCGCCGCTATCGATCTCGTGGATGAAGATGTCCTCCGCGTGGCCGAGGGTGGTGTAGCTGTATGCGATATAGCGGGAGTCGGGGGACCAGGAGCTGTGGAGCACCACGGGCTCGTCTATTAATAGTCGCTGATCTGTGGCGTCGGGCTCCATGGCCCAGAGGAAGCCCGTGCCCTTGCGGTAGAGGATCGTCTCGCCGTCGGGCGCGACCTGGGGGTGACGCTCGGAGGCGGGGTCGTCCGTGAGGCGGATCTCCTCGCGGTAGCGGCTCCGGCCCAGGCGGGGCTCGTCCTCGTCGGTGCTGCGCAGCTTGAAGAGGTCGTCGCCGCCGTGGCGGTCGCTGACGTAGAGCAGCTCGTCCTCGCCCAGCCAGGCGAGGTCCTTCTCGCGGGCGTCCGTCTTGGTTATACGCACAGGGTTCTTTAGTTCGTCGTCCTTGACGAGCGCCGCGTAGATCTCCCCCTCCACGACGAAGGCGATCTGCTTCTCCCCCGGAGAGAAGGCGAACTCCGTGGCGCCGCGGGAGAGCACGCGGCGGGTGACCGTGTTGGCCTTCGCGTCGCCCGGGCAGTCGATCTCGATGGCCTCGGGCGCGCCGCCGTTCGCGGGCACCCGCCACAGCCGGCCCTCCGACTCGAAGACGACCCAACGCCCGTCCCGGCTCGCCGTGAGGAACTGCATGCCGTCGGCGCGCAGCTGCGTGAGCTGCACCGGCGGGCCGCCGGGCTCCACCCGGTTCTCGGTGAAGCGCAAATCCTGGCGCCAGAGGTTCTTCACGCCCTCGTCCCGCTCGCTCTGGAAGAAGATCGCATCGCTGCCGGCGCTCCACTGGGGGTGGTCGTCGTCGCCGGGCCAGGCGACGAGGTGGTAGCTCGGGCCGCCCGCGAGGGCGCGGATCCAGATGTCGCGGCTGGCGGGTCCCCGGTAGCCCTTGCGCCACCAGTTCGTGTAGCCCCGGACGTAGGCGAGCCAGCGTCCGTCCGGGCTGACGGCAGCATTGAAGGCATAGTCGCCGGTCACGCGCTTGGGTCGGCCACCGGAACGGGGCACGGCGTAGACCAGGTCGTATCGGGACTCGCGGCGGCTCCCGAAGTAGAGGGTCTGGCCGTCGGGGCTCCAGTCGAAGAGCCAGTCGCCGTCGCTGTGGAAGGTGAGGCGCTCGGGGCTGCCGCCGCCGGCGGCCAGCACGAAGAGGTCGGCGTTGCCGTGACGGTTGCTGACGAACGCAATCTCGGCGCCGTCGGGCGACCAGCGGGGCATGCTCTCGTGGGAGAGGTGCACGGTCAGGCGCCGTGCCTGACCGCCGCCCGAGGGCACGACCCAGATGTCGCCCCGCCAGCTGAAGGCCAGCTGCGTTCCGTCGGGGCTCAGCGCCGGGTGCCGGGCGCCGAAGGCGGGCACGGCGTGGGCCGGGCCAGCCTGCGCCAACAGTACGAGGAGAGCGGTCAGGACGAGCGGAACTCCGAGACTGCTTTTCATGATCGAACTCCAAGTGGATCGATGTGAGGGAGTAACGAGGCGAATCACCCTAGCACCTTTCCCCAGGGCTTGGAAGCCCCAGGGCTTGCGCCGGAGCCCCCGATCGCGGAGAATGGCGCCCATGAATCAAGGCAAACCAGCGCTCATCATCGACACCGGCGGCCCCGAGCCGCGCCGGATCGAGCTCTGCGAGGACCGAGCCTGCACCATCGGCCGGGCCCCGGACAACTGCGTGGTCCTGTCCGATCCCGCCGCTTCCCGCCAGCACTGCCGGGTCTTCTTCCGGGACGGCGGCTACTGGGTCGAGGATCTCGGCAGCAGCAACGGCACCCTGCTCAACGACGACCGCCTCGACGCCCCCCGCCGCCTGGAGGTGGGGGACCGGATCACGGCAGGCTCCAGTCGCATCCGCTTCGCAGCGGAGACGGGCAGCGGCTCGCTGCGGCTCTCGGAGCCGGACCGCCCCCTCACGGTCCACGCGGTGGACCTGATCTCGCTCCTGAGCTCCGGGAAGATGACGCCGGTGCAGCAGGCGGCGGCGGTCGCCCCGTCGCGCGAGGACGAGTTCTTCCGCACGATCGATCGCGTGGGGCAGTCGCTGCTCGTCCACTGCCCCCTGGGCGAGCTCTACCAGAAGATCGTGGACCTCGTGGGCGAGATCCTCGAGGCCGAGCGCGCGACCCTGCTCTTCCCCGAGGGGGACGACGAGCTGCTCCCGGGAGCGATCTACGTGTCGGAAGGCCAGTCGGGGGACGAGATCCTCGTGAGCCGTAGCATCGCACAGCGGGTCATCCAGGACCGCCACGCCATCCTCGTCGCCGACGCGCAGCATGATGCGCGCTTCCAGGAGCAGAAGAGCGTCATCCTCCAGCGCATCCAGTCGGCCCTCTGCGTGCCGCTCTGGGACGACCACGAGGTCATCGGCCTGCTCTACGCGGACAAGCGCTCGCCCATCGCTCCCTTCGAGGAGGACGACCTGCGCCTGCTCACCCTGATCGGGCACCTGGCCGCGGTGAAGGTGAGGGAAACCCAGGCCCAGGAGGAATTGCGCCGTCGCCAGCAGATCGAGGAGGAGCTGAAGAACGCTGCCAAGATCCAGGAGCAGCTCCTTCCGGCCGAGCCCCTCGTGGGCGGGGGCTGCGAGATCGCCGGCCGGAACATCCCCTGCCTCGGCGTCGGCGGCGACTACTTCGATTACCTGACGGGCGAGGACGGCCGCATCACCCTGGCGCTGGGGGACGTCTCGGGCAAGGGCATGTCGGCCGCGCTGCTGATGGCCAGCCTGCACGCCAACGTCCACGCCTGCGCCGGCACGGGCTGCGACCTGCCGCAGATGTCCGTCACCCTCAATCGCGCGATGCACCGCAGCACCCAGGGGCGGCGCTTCGTCACCCTCTTCCTCGCCCGCTTCGACCCGGACTCGGGCCGGCTTCGCTACGTCAACGCCGGCCACAACTACCCGCTGCTCCTCCGGGCCGCGGGGGAGGTGGAGGAGCTGTCCACGGGCGGCCTGATGCTGGGCGCCTTCCCCGAGGCCGAGTACGAGATGAAGGAGACGGAGCTGTCGAGCGGGGACGTCCTGCTCGTCTACAGCGACGGCGTCACGGAGGCCGAAGCGGGGACCGAGGAGTTCTACGAGGAGGAGCGGCTGCTCGCTTTCCTGCGGGAGCACCGGGATCTGGCCCCCGAGGCGCTGGCGGAAGCAATCATCGACGAGATCCGCCGCTTTAGCGCCCCGGAAGCCCCGGGCGACGACGTCACCGTGCTCGTCCTGCACAAGACCTGAAACAGTCATGAGCCGCCCCGGGCGGCGGAGAGTGGAGAGACAGGCGGATCATGATCATCATCCTCAAGAAGGAAGCCACGAAGGCCGACGCGGAGAAGCTCCTCAAGGTCATCGAGGAGCAGGGCCTCGAGCCCCTCTACATGCCCGGCAGCGAGCGCACGGTCCTCGGCGCCCTGGGAGACGAGCGCGTCCTGGCCAACCTCTCCCTCGAGGCCTACCCCTTCGTCGACCGCGTCCTGCCGATCCTCAGCCCCTACAAGCGGGCCAGCCGCGAGCTGCAGACCCACGACACCGCCGTGACGGTAAGGGGCGTCAGCATCGGTCCGGGGCACTTCACCGTCATCGCGGGGCCCTGCGCCGTGGAGAGCGAGGAGCAGATCGTCGCGAGCGCGCGCATCGTGAAGGAAGCGGGCGGCAAGATCCTCCGCGGCGGCGCCTACAAGCCGCGCACCAGCCCCTACAGCTTCCAGGGCCTGGAGCGGGAAGGCCTGAAGCTCCTCTCCCTGGCGTCCAAGGAGACGGGCCTGCCCGTCGTCACCGAGATCACGGACGTGCACGAGCTCGACCTCATCGCCGAGCACGCGGACATGTTCCAGGTCGGTGCGCGCAACATGCAGAACTTCCGCCTGCTGCGCGAGGTGGGCCGCAGCGGCAAGCCCGTGTTGCTCAAGCGCGGCATGAGCGCCACCTACAACGACCTGCTCATGAGCGCGGAGTACATCCTCAGCGAGGGCAACAAGCAGGTGGTCCTCTGCGAGCGGGGCATCCGCACCTTCGAGTCGGGCACGCGCAACACCCTGGACCTGAACGCCGTGCCCTACCTGCGCGAGCGGACGCACCTGCCGATCATCGTCGATCCCAGCCACGGCACGGGCATCCGCGACATGGTCATCCCCATGTCCAAGGCCGCCACGGCTGCGGGCGCGGACGGCCTGATCGTGGAGGTGCACCCCCAGCCCGACCAGGCGCTGAGCGACGGTCAGCAGTCCCTCTACCCCGACCAGTTCGCGCGGCTCATCGAGCAGGTGAGGCGCTACGCGGAGCTGGAGGGGAGGGTCCTCTCGTGACGGGCGGCGCGGCAGGTCGGGCGCGCCCTCTCGTCAAGGTCCTGCCGGGGGCTGTCGATCCGCTACGGATCTTCAGCGCGCTGTCCGACGAGGGCCGCGCCCCTCACGCCTTCCTCCTCGAGAGCGCGGACGTGCACCGCCGCAACGCGGTACGCAGCCTCGGCTGCGGCGAGCCCTGCCTCCGCATCAGCGGGCGGGACGGGATCTGGAGCATGGAGGCCCTGCGCCCCACGGGCGAGCGCGCGCTGCGCCGGCTCCGGCCGGCCCTCGACGAGCTGGGCCTGGGTAGCGAGGTTGCCGGCGAGCACGGCTACGCCCTGCTGGGCGGCGAGCTGCCCGACCCGCGGCCCGGCCTCGAGGAAAGGGCCCGCCTGCGCGAGCCGGGGCCCATGGATCTCCTGCGCGCGGTGCAGCGGACCTTCCCGGTGGAGGCCGGCGGCAGCTTCCCGCCCGGCGGCCTCTTCGGCGCCTTCTCCTACGACTTCGTGGATTGCTTCGAGTCCCTGCCTTCCGTGGACGAGCAGGCGGACCCCCTGCCCGTGCCCGACTACGTCTTCTACCTCGCCGACCGCCTCTTCCAGGTGGACCACATCCACGACCGCTGCACGATCATCGCCACGGTCCTCGCCGCGGGCGAGGACGAGCGCGAATACGAAGAGGAGTACCACGCGGCCCAGGACTTCATGCGGCGCTGCGCGGAAACGATCGCCGACGCACCGGCCCTGGCGGAGCTGCCTCCACCGCCGGCCCTGACGCAGGGCGAGGTGGAGACCGACCTCGACGACGCGGCCTACGCCGAGGTGGTCGTCCGCATGAAGGAGCACATTCTCGCCGGCGACGTCTTCCAGATCGTCCCGAGCCGCAGCTTCCACGCGCCGCTACGGGAGGAGCCGCTCGCCGTCTACCGCCGCCTGCGCGAGCTCAACCCCAGCCCCTACATGTTCTACCTGCGCCTGGGGGAGATGACCCTGCTGGGCGCCAGCCCCGAGACGGCGCTCAAAGTCACCGGCCGCGCGGGGGAGGAGCGGCGCGTGGCCATCCGTCCCATCGCGGGCACCAAGCCACGCGGCCTGCGGGGCGGCGTGCTGGACAGCGACCTCGACTCGCGCTACGAGTCCGAGCTCAAGCTGGACGCCAAGGAGCTCGCCGAGCACGTGATGCTCGTGGACCTGGCCCGCAACGACGTCGCGCGCGTGTCGCTGCCCGCCAGCCGCCGGGCCGAGCGGCTCTTCGTCGTGGAGAAGTACAGCCACGTGCAGCACATGGTCAGCCACGTCAGCGGCGTGCTGTCGGACGAGCTCGATCCGCTTCACGCCTATCTCGCCACCATGAACATGGGCACGCTCACCGGCGCGCCCAAGGTGGAGGCCATGCGCCTGCTCAGGCAGTACGAGAAGAGCCGCCGCGGGTTCTACGGCGGTGCGGTGGGCTATTATCTACTGGACGGGCAATTCGACACCTGCATCGTCATCCGCTCGCTGCTCCTCGCGGGCGGCAGCGCGGTGGCGCGAGCGGGCGCGGGCGTAGTCTACGACTCGGTGCCAGCACGGGAGGCCGAGGAGACGGTCAGTAAGGCCCGCGCGCCCCTGGCCGCCCTGGGGCTGGAGACGCGCTCCGGTGGCGCCGCGGCGGCGTCCGACGAGGAGGGTGGCCCGTGAAGGTGCTCTTCATCGACAACTTCGACTCGTTCACCTACAACCTGGTGGACGAGTTCGCCAAGCGCGGAGCAGAGGTGCTCGTCTACCGGAACGACATCGCCCTGAGTGACTGCGTGGGCATAGTCACCGCGGAGCGGCCGGACCTGCTGGTCGTCTCGCCGGGCCCCGCCACGCCCGCCCGCGCGGGCGTCTGCTTGGAGGCCGTGCGCGAGCTGGCCGGCAAGCTGCCCATCTTCGGCGTCTGCCTCGGCCACCAAGTCATCGTCGAGGTCTTCGGCGGACGCGTGGACCGCGCGCCCCTGCCCGTGCACGGCAAGGCGAACCTCGTGGAGCACGACGCCCGCACGCTCTTCGCGGGCCTGCCGAGCCCGATGGCCGTGGGCCGCTACCACAGCCTCGTGGGCGTGGAGATCCCCACTTGCCTCGAGATAAGCGCGCGCTGCGGGGACATCGTGATGGGCCTGCGCCACGAGACGCTGGCGATCGAGGGAGTGCAGTTCCATCCCGAGAGCATCTTGACGCCGGAGGGCGGACGCCTGATCGAGAACCTTATCGCTTGGGCGCACGAGCACGCGCCGCAGACGGGCTGAGTGCCGGGATACCACGTAGCGAGAAAGGGAGCGACATGGAGCTGATCCTGCGCAAGCTCTACGAAGGTGGCGACCTGAGCTTCGAGGAGACCCGGATCGTCATCGGGGAGATCATGAAGGGGGAGCTGGACCCGGTCGTGATCGCCGGCGTCCTGATGGCCCTGAAGATCAAGGGCGAGAGCCCGCCCGAGATCGGAGGCGCCGCCCGCGCCCTGCAGGAGGCCGCGCTGGCGGTGGAGACGGAGAGGCGTCCCCTGCTGGATACCTGCGGCACCGGCGGCGACGGCCGGCACAGCTTCAACATCTCCACGGCCTCCGCGATCGCGCTGGCCAGCGCGGGCGTGGCCGTGGCCAAGCACGGCAACCGCGCCGTCTCCAGCCGGGCGGGCAGCGCCGACGTCCTCGAGGCGCTGGGCGTGGAGCTCGACCTCGGCCCCGAGGCCAACGCCAAACTTTTAGGCGAGCTGGGCATCGCCTTCCTCTTCGCGCCGCGCTACCACCCGGCGATGAAGCACGTCATGCCCGTGCGCCGCGCGCTCGGCACGCGCACGCTCTTCAACCTGATCGGCCCCCTGAGCAACCCGGCGCGGCCCACGGCCCAGGTGCTGGGCGTCTACGACGAGGCGCTGCTCGAGCCCATGGCCCAGGCGCTCTTGGACCTCGACGTGGAGCGAGCCTTCGTCGTCTTCGGATCCGGCATGGACGAGCTGGCCCTGCACGGTCCGAGCCAGGTCATCGCGCTGGACGGCGGCGGGCTGCGCGGTCTCGAGGTGGACCCGCAGGTGCTGGGCATCGAGCCTGCCGAGCCCGACGAGCTCGCCGGCGGCGACGCGGGCGAGAACGCGGAGATCCTGCGCGCGATCCTCGGCGGCCGCGACAGCGGGCCGCGGGCACGGGCCGTGGCGCTGAACGCCGCGGCGGGGTTGATCCTCGTCGGCGAGGAGGACGACTGGAACGTGGCCTACCGGCGCGTGCTCGAGCACCTGGCCTCCGGCGAGGCCGAGGGCTTCCTGGAGCGTTGGGCGCAGGCCAGCAGGGACCTGAAATGAGCGAGTCCGTCCTGCAACGGATCCTGGCCACCAAGGCCGAGGAGGTGGCGCGCGCCAAGCGCGCGCGGCCGCTGCCGGAGATCGAGGCCGAGCTGGCGCCGTCGGACCGGGACTTCCGCGGCGCGCTGGCCGCGCCGGGCCGCCGCTTCGTGCTGGAGGTGAAGAAGGCTAGCCCTTCGCGGGGGTCCATCCGTCCGGACCTCCAACTGGACGAGCTGCTCGCGGTCTACGAGCGCCACGCGGATGCGATCAGCGTACTCACCGACGCGGAGTTCTTCGGCGGCCGGGGCGAGGACCTGAGCCGTGCGCAGCGGCTCACGAGCCGGCCGCTGCTGCGCAAGGACTTCATCGTCGACCCCTACCAGGTGGCCGAGGCGCGCTGGCTCGGCGCGGACGCCGTGCTGCTCATCGCAGCCGCGCTGGACGACACACGACTGCGCGAGCTGCGCACGGCCGCCGAAGCGCTTTGCATGGACGCACTGGTGGAGGTCCACGACGAGGCGGAGCTGGAGCGGGCCCTGGCCGCGGGCGCAGGCCTGATCGGCATCAACAACCGCAACCTGCGCGACCTGAGCATCGACCTCGCGACCACCGAGCGCCTGGCAGCGCGCGTGCCGGAGGGGATCGTGCTCGTGAGCGAGTCGGGTGTGGAGACGCGGGCGGACGTGCTGCGGCTGTGCGGCAGCGCGCAGGCCTTCCTGATCGGCAGCGCCATCCTCGCCGCACCGGACATGGCGGGCAAGGTCAAGGAGCTGACCTACGGCCGCGTGAAGATCTGCGGCATCACCAGCCGCGCCGATGCCCAGGCGGCGCTGGACGCGGGCGCGAGCTGGCTGGGTTTCGTCTTCCACCCGGAGAGCCCGCGCAGCGTGAGCCCCGAGGCCTGCGAGGAGATCGTGCGGGGGCTGGCCGGCGTGAAGGTCGGTGTCTTCGTCGAGCTTCCCGTGGACGAGCTTATCGCCGTGGCGCGGCGCTGCGGCCTGCACGGCCTGCAGCTCCACGGCGACTACGACGAGCGCGCGCTGGCCGATCTGAAGCGGCAACTCGAGGACGTGTTCCTCGTCCGGGCCCTGCCCGTGGCAGACGCGGCGCCCGAGCTGCCGCCCGCAGACTTTCCGGCTGACTACTACCTCTTCGACGCCTTCTCGCCCGGCAAGCACGGCGGCACGGGCCGCCGCTTCGACTGGTCACTCTTGGGCGGCCTGCGCGCCGCCGCGCCCGAGCGCTTCGCGGCACAGGTGATCGTGGCTGGCGGGCTGACACCGGAGAACGCGGCCGAGGCGACCGCCCTGGGGCCCTTCGCCCTGGACCTGGCCAGCGGCGTCGAGGCCGAGCCGGGCCGCAAGGACCCGGAGAAACTGCAACGCCTCTTCGCCGCGCTGCGCTAGCGCTCACTCCACCTCGCTGAAATCGGGTTTTGCACCCGGGTGCAATTCGGTTAGGCTGGCGCTCCGACCCGTTCCGTGGAGAGTTCATGCGAGAAAAAGGACGCTTCGGCGACTTCGGCGGCTTCTACGTGCCGGAGATCCTCATGCCCGCGCTCGAGGAGCTCGAGGCGTCCTGGCTGGACGCGCGGCGGGATCCGGAGTTTCGCCGCGAGCTGCGGCGCCTGCTGCACGAGTACGCCGGGCGCCCCACGCCGCTCACACTCTGCGAGAACCTGAGCGAGCGCGTGGGCTGGCCGATCGTCCTCAAGCGCGAGGACCTGGTGCACGGCGGCGCGCACAAGACCAACCAGGTGCTCGGCCAGGCGCTGCTGGCCAGGCGCATGGGCAAGCGGCGCCTCATCGCCGAGACGGGCGCCGGCCAGCACGGCGTGGCAACGGCCATGATGGGTGCGCTCTTCGACCTGCCCACGGACGTCTACATGGGCGCGCTGGACGTGGAACGACAGGCGCTGAACGTCTTCCGTATGCGGCTCATGGGCGCGCGAGTGATTCCGGTCGACAGCGGGAGCCGCACGCTCAAGGACGCCATCAACGAGGCCCTGCGCGACTGGGCGACGAACGTGGCGGACACGCACTACCTGTTGGGAACCGTGGCTGGGCCGCACCCCTACCCGAAGATGGTCGCCGACTTCCAACGAGTGATCGGGCGCGAGGCGCGGGCGCAGTTCCGGCGCCGCTACGGCGGCGCGCCGCGAGCGCTGGTCGCCTGCGTGGGCGGGGGCAGCAACGCCATCGGGCTCTTCAAGGACTTCCTGAACACCAAGGCCGAGATCCACGGCATCGAGGCGGGCGGCGAGGGGCTCGGCAGCGGCCGCCATGGCGCCACGCTGACGAAGGGCAGCCCGGGCATCCTCCACGGCGCGCTGAGCTACGTGCTCCAGGACCGCCACGGGCAGATCACCGAAACCCACAGCGTGAGCGCGGGGCTGGACTACCCCGGCGTCGGCCCGGAGCACTCGGCGCTCAGGGACAGCGGTCGCGTGAGCTACTGGTCGGTGAGCGACCGCGAGGCTTTGCGTGCCTTTCAGCTGCTCAGCGAGACCGAGGGCATCGTGCCCGCCCTGGAGAGCGCGCACGCGCTGGCGGGGGCCGTGAAGCTCGCGCGCCGCTACGCCCGCGCCGCGAAGGGCGGCCGCGCCGCCTGGCGGAAGCGCACGCGGCAGGCCATCCTGGTCGGCCTCTCCGGCCGCGGCGACAAGGACATGGAGACCGCGCGGCACTGCTTCCCCGAGCTGGGCTGACGCAAGGGAGGAAATCGACTTGACGGATCGAGTCGCCGGGCCCTGCCAGGTCTGCGAGAGCGACACCCACGCCCGGATCGTCGCCGACCTGGACGACTACAGCGTCACGCGCTGCACGGGTTGCGGTTTCGTCTACCTCAGTGGTCTGCGCGACCGCGAGGTCGAACACGAGCGTTACCGCAAGGACCAGTACACCGACGGCTACATGCAGCACTTCGACGTGCGGCAGATCGTAGCGGAGCAACGCGAGAGCGTTGACCGCATCCTTACGCGAGCGGGCGCCTCGTTGGCCGAGATCGATCACGGCGCACCGGTGCTGGACATCGGCTGCGGTCGGGGCTTCTTCCTGAACGAGATGCGGGAGCACGGCTTTACGGGCGAGCTGGTCGGCGTGGACATCTCCGAACCCATGACCGCCTGGGGACGCGAGGAGCACGGGCTCGACCTGCGCGGCCTGCCCATCGAGGAGGCGAATCTCCCCGTCGGGCACTTCGCCCTCGTGACCATCTTCGACGTCCTCGAGCACGTCCCCTTTCCCCGGGAGGTGCTGCGGCAGATGCTGGGGCTCCTCCGGCCGGGTGGCTGGGGGATCGTCGAAGTGCCGTCGGAGACCACGCTCTTCCGTGTCCTCTCCCGGGCGGGCTATCGCCTCACGGCAGGCAGGCTGCGCCGCCCCCTCGCGCGCCTCTACCATCCGACCCACGTCTCCTACTTCACGGCTGGCAGTCTGAGGTGCCTGCTGGAGCAGCTCGGCGCGGAACGGATCGCCATGACGAGCAAGGAGGCGCACGTCACACGTTTCGGCATCGGGCGCTACCGGCAGCCCGCCCGCACCGCCATCCGCGCCGTGAGCCTGCTCGACCGGGCTCTGGGCATGGAGGCCAAGCTCCTCTGCGCCTTCCGGCGGCCGGAGTAGGATCGCCATGGCTGGCGCAGTGCCAGAAGGCATGCTTCCGCTGCGGCATCACCGAGCGCCGGCTCCTCTCTTGCGCGCCAGCGGAGGGTGGGCCTAGAATGACACTCATGCACGATCAACGATACGAGACGGCCTTCCGGCGGCTCCGCGAACGCGGCGAAGGCGCCTTCGTGCCCTTCACGGTGCTGGGCGATCCCGATCCCGAGAGCAGTCTGGCGATCCTGCGAGCCTTCGCGGACGGCGGCGCCGACATGCTGGAGCTGGGCATCGCTTTCAGCGATCCCCTGGCCGACGGGCCGACCATCCAGGCCGCGGACCTGCGCGCGCTGGACGCCGGGGTGGATCCCGTCGTCGCGCTGGAGATCCTGGCGCGCTTCCGTGAGGAGCGGACGGAGATTCCCATCGGCCTCCTGCTCTACGCCAACCTCGTGCGCCGGCCGGGCCCGGCGACCTTCTACCGCCGCGTCGGGCGGGCGGGGGCCGACAGCGTGCTCGTGGCCGACCTGCCCTGGGAGGAGTCCGCGCCTTTCAAGGAGGCCGCGGAAAAAGCAGGCGTGGGCAGCGTGCTGATGGCGACTCCCACGACCAGCGAGGAGCGCCTGGAGCGCATCCTCGCCGAGGAGGGGCCCTACCTCTACGTGGTCAGCCGCACGGGCGTGACGGGTCGCGACCACAACCTCGCCCGCAGCGCCGCTCCGCTCCTGCGGCGTATCCGGCGGCGGAGCCGCATCCCGACACTACTGGGCTTCGGCGTGGGCAAACCCGAGCATGTCCGCCTAGCCCTCGCAGCGGGCGCCGACGGCGCGATCAGCGGCAGCGCGGTGGTGGAGATCATCGCGCAACACGCGAGCGACGGGGGTCGGGCCCTCAGCAGAGCCGCGCGGGAGCGACTCGCCGGCGAGGTGCGGAACTTCGTGACGGCCATGAAGAAAGCGACGAGGTCATGAGCAGCCTGCGCAAGGATATCGACTTCTCGTTGTTGGATCTCGTCAATATCTTCCGGCGGCGTGCTTGGCTGATCCTGGGCGTGACCCTCTTTGCGGGGCTCCTCGGATTCTGTGCCTCCTTCCTGATCACCCCCCGCTATCGGGCCACCGCCACGTTGCTGCCAGGCCGTTCGGATGTTGTGTCCAGCTACAAGCTCAGCCGGGAGAAGGGAAGCTTCCGGCGTAGCTTCCGCATGGGGAACGTCACCAAGCGCAACAGCCACAACCTCGAGATCATGGCCAGCCACAGGGTTCAAAGCACCATGGTCGAGGACCTCGGCCTTGCCAAGTTCTTCGGGATCGTCGAGGAAGATTCCGCCCTTGCTCTGGCCAAGAGCATTGATCGGCTGCGGCGCGCGACCCACTTCGAGCTCTCATTCCAGATCCAGATCCTCTTCACGCACGTGACGACCGGCGATCCCCAGATGAGTGCACGCATTGCCAACCACTACCTGGAGCTTCTCCAGGTAGTGAACCTCGAGCGCTATCACCGCTACGCCGACCAGAAGGTACGCTTCCTCGACGAGCATCTGGTGGTTCTCGAGGAGGAGATCCTGAACGCCGAGCGGGAGAAATCGCGCTTCTTGACCAAGCACGGCCTCGTCCACTTCGACACGGAAAGGGATCAGATCCTCGCCCTGACCCAGCGCGTGCGCGGCGGGTTGCTCGAGAAGCAGCTGGATTGCGAGCGCCTGGCACTGGATCTCGCGTCGGACAGTCCACGGCTGCTGGCCCTGCAGGCCGAGCGGGACGTCTACTCCCACATGCTGGCGACTCTCGAGGGCGAATCAGAGGAGAGAGATTCTGCTTCTCCGATCTCCGGGCTGCCGCCGGGCAAGAGTACAGAACTGGAGCAGACGCTGGCGAGACTCGATCGCGGACTCGAAACGCTGCGCCAGCTCGAGATCGCCCTCGTGCAGGAGCGGGAGTCAGCGCGTCTACAGACGAGCATCGACGTCGAGACCTTTACCGTTCTGGACCGAGCTCACGCGCCGGCAGAGCCCGACTGGCCCCGACGCAAGCTGATCACACTCCTCATGGCTACTATTGCTCTGCTGATCGTCTGTTTCTCTCTCTTCGGTCTGGAGGCCTTGAAGACCCTGGGCGACGGCTCCGCATCCAGCGGATTCCGACGATTGCTCGAGGAATCGTGATGGAAAAGCTCGTCTGGCTGCCGGCGATCGTCCTGATCCTGAGCCTGGTTCTTTACCTCTTCTTCCAAAGCCTCCGCAGGCCCGCTCTGCTGATCGGGCTCAGCGTCTACACAGTGAGCCTCGATCACATGGGTCGCGTCCAGGGAAGCGCTCTCACAGCGAACAATCTTCTGAAGCTCGTTTTATTCGGCGTGTTCCTCCTTTGGATGGCCCTCTCCGGGAAACGGCTCCGTCTCCCGCGACATCTGCTCTGGTTCCTACCCTTCCTCGTCTTCTGCGGCGTCTCGACCTTCTACAGTCCCGACCTCCTCCGCGGGTCGTTCTACTTCACGCGTCTGGCGGTCGTTTGGCTCTACGCCTTGATCGTGGCAAATTTCGTGGAGAAGCGCAGCGACATGGTGATCGTGCTGGTCTCCATGGTGGCGACGGCGCTGGTCGTCAGCGTCCTGGCCCACATGCAGACGCTGAACGCCTTTACCCTGGGTGCCGTGGAGGCCTTTCAGAAACACGGACCCGAGGCGAGCGGCGTTCGCGCCATGAGCACGTTCTGGGATTCGAATCGCATGGCACAGTTCCTTACGACCCTCTCGCTGTTCATGATCGCAACACTCTCGTTGCGCGGGCTCCGCAGATACTGGGGAGCAGGCATCCTGCTCGTCCTCTTCCTCAGCTTCGGCGCGATCCTGCTGAGCTTCTCGCGCGGCGCATGGCTAACTCTCGTGGTAGCTCAGCTCTTCTTCCTCCGCTTCGCCGAGACGCGTCGCGTGGTGGGGATCTTCCTCCTCGTGGGAACTGTCGGTGCGATTTACATGGCCTTCTTCACGCCTTATGGTGTCGCCCTGCTTGACCGACTGCAGACCTTCGGATCACTTGGAAGCGACTTCTCGGGCCGCTTCCGAACCCTGCTGGCTTTCGGGGGTCTCCAGATCTGGGCGGATGGAATGCACTGGCTCTGGGGCGGCGGTTACCAGTCCTTTTCGCGTCTCGTCGTCGAGCATTGGCAGTATTTCATGAACCACGACATGATCTACCACTCTGGGACGACCCTCAGTCACACCCTCTACGCCACGATCATCGCCGAGGGTGGACTGCTCGGCGTGCTCCTCTTTCTCGCCTTTCTACGCGCCGTCTTTCGAGAGATGCGCTACGTCTTCTCCCATGAGCTGGAAGACCTGCCACGCGCCATGATGACCGGCATCTGGGTCTTCCTCGCGGTCAAGCTCGTTGACTGGATCTTCGGTGCATCAATGATGGACAACCAGTTCTGGCTCGTTCTCGGCCTGCTCGGCGCGATGACTTCCATCCTGCGTTCGGAGAGATCAGCTCATCCCCGGGGCGCGGCGCTGCTCTCACCCCGCTGAAGCATTGACCCTTCTCGCCGCAGGGTGATAGCCTCCGCCAAACCCGTCGATTCCATCCTTCCATGCGAGGAGACGCCGTGAGCGACGAGCGCGCCCCCGAGACGCGGGGCCTCGACCCCAGCGCCTACGAGCCCATGGACGGCGACCGCTACGAACCCGTGGTGCCGCACAGCCAGTCGCCCACCGAGCTCACCATGCGCGCGGTGCTCATGGGCGTGGTCCTGGGGGTGATCTTCGGCGCCGCGAACGCCTACCTCGCCCTCAAGGTCGGCATCACCGTGGCGGCGTCGATCCCCGCGGCCGTGATCGCCGTGTTCTTCTTCCGCGTCGCAAAGGGGGCCACGCTGCTCGAGAGCAACATGGTGCAGACCGTGGGCTCGGCGGGTGAGTCGGTGGCCGCAGGGGTTGTCTTCACCATCCCCGCCTTCTTCCTCTGGATGCAATCGGACCCCGCCGCCGATCCGGGGCGGCTGAAGATCTTCATGCTGGCCCTGACCGGCGGCCTCCTGGGCGTGCTCTTCATGATCCCGCTCCGGCGTCACCTCATCGTGAAGGAGCACGGCAAACTCCTCTACCCGGAGGGCACGGCCTGCGCCGAGGTGCTCGTCTCCAGCCAGGCTGGCGCCAACAAGGCAAAGCAGCTCTTCCAGGGCCTCGGCCTCGGCGGGCTCTACATGTTCCTCATGCACGACAAGTGGCTCAGCTTCTGGGGGAAGGACCCGGGGGCGACCTTCCGCAACCGCTATCACATCGGCATGGAGGTCACGCCCGAGCTGCTTGGCGTTGGTTACATCATCGGCCCGCGCATCGCGGGCCTCATGCTCGGCGGCGCGATCCTGGGTGTGCTCGTGCTCGTGCCGCTGATCAGCTACTTCCGCGAGCTGGGCGGCATGACCTTCATGGATGCGAACGCGATCCGCGGCGAGTACGTGAAGCTCATCGGCGCGGGGGCGGTGGCCTTCGGCGGCCTGGTGACCCTGGGTAAGAGCCTGCCGACGATCCTGAGCAGCTTCCGTTCGGGCGTGGCAGGGCTCAGCAACTCGGCCGCCGCCGACGCGAGCGGCGTGCGGCGCACGCAGCGCGACCTGCCCCTGCCTGCCGTCATGCTCGGCGCGCTGGCGCTCATCGTTCTGATGTGGGCGCTGCCGGATTCGATCCTGCCCGTGGGGCTCGGCGGCGCGGTGGCGGTGCTGGTCTTCGCCTTCATCTTCGTCACGGTCTCCAGCCGCATCGTGGGCCTGATCGGCGGGACGAGCAATCCCGTCAGCGGCATGACCATCGCCACGCTGCTGATCACCGCGGCGCTCTTCGTCGCCTTCGGCGCGGGGGCGGAGGCCAAGTACGGCGTGCTCTCGGTCGGCGCGGTGGTCTGCATCGCGGCGGCCATCGGCGGTGATACGAGCCAGGACCTCAAGACAGGCTTCCTCGTCGGCGCCACGCCGCGACGGCAGCAGCTCGGCGAGTTCGTCGGCGTCGTGACGAGCGCCATCGCCATCGCCTTCGTGATCTACGTCTTCAAGAGCGACATCGTCAGCGGCGAGCTACTAGCGCCCCAGGCCAACCTCATGCGCACGGTCATCGACGGGGTCATGGAGGGCGACATGCCCTGGACCCTGCTCTCGATCGGCGCCTTCGCGGCGATCGTCGTGGAGCTGCTCGGCGCGAACAGCCTTGCCTTCGCGGTTGGCCTCTACCTGCCCATCGAGCTGTCGACGCCCATCATGGCGGGGGGGTTGATCCGCGCCTTTACTGAGAAGCGCTTCACCGGCAACGAGAAGCTGGAGCGCCGCGAGCGGGGCGTGCTCTACGGCAGCGGGCTCATCGCCGGCGCGGCCATCGTGGGCGTGATCATCAGCATCCTGGTGGGGGCGGCGGAGTTCTGGGGGCCACTCGGCACGCTCGTCGGCACCGACGGCGACCCGGCGGCCGGCATCCCGGGCAGCGGTATCCGCGGCCTCACCGATGGGCTCGGCGGCGGCTGGCCTTTACTCTTCTTCGGCGTGCTCTTCGTGGCCCTCTGGCTGAAGGCGAACGGGCGGAGCCGTTCCGCGGGGAGCTAGGGAGGAGGCGGACGTGATTCTCAAACTCTTCCTGGCCTTCCTGAAGGTGGGCGCGCTCGGCTTCGGCAGCGGTCCCGCGATGCTGGTCCTCATCGAGCGGGAGATGGCCGACCTGGGCCTGATGAGCCCCGCTCAGTTCTCCGACGCCGTGGCCCTCAGCACGGGGCTCCCCGGCCCGCTCGCCACCAAGATGGCCCTCTACTGTGGCTACTCGGCCGCCGGGATTCCCGGCGCCGCCGTTTCGCTGGTGGCGATGCTCGTGCCGAGCACGGTGGCAATCCTGATCCTCGCGCGTTTCGTGATGGAGTACCGCGACCAGCCCCGCGTGGCCGCGGCGCTGCGGGCCCTGCGTCCTGTCGTGGTCGCGATCTTCCTCTTTCTGGCGCTGAACTCGACGCGCGGGCTCCGTCCCAGTTGGGACACGCTGCTGCTGGGCGCCGTGGCCCTGGCGGCACTGCTGCTCCGGGTGGATCCCGCCTGGGTCGTGCTGGGCGCCGTGGCTGTCGGCTTGATCTTCTATTGAGCCGCTGAAACTGCCGGGCGGGCGTGAAGGCGCCCGCTCGAATCGCGGAGGGTGTTGAATTGGCAAAGCTCTTCGACGTCGACCGTCCCGTCATTGCCATGCTGCACCTCGCGCCCAGCCCGGGCGTGAGTGGTTTTCCCGGCATCATGGGCGCGCTGGAGACGATGGGGCGCGACCTGCAGGCCTGCCTGTCCGCCGGGGTCGATGCCCTCCTGCTCGAGAACATGCACGACTTTCCCTGCGTGCGCGAAGACGAGATGGGCCCCGAGGTCGGGGCCTACATGACGCGCATGGCCGTCGCCGCACGGACCCTCTGCGACGAATTCGCCGGCGGCGCGGCGCGCCCCCTCCCGCTAGGCGTGCAGGTGCTCTTCGCCGCCAACCGCACGGCCCTGGCCGTAGCCCAGGCGGCCGGGCTGCAGTTCATCCGGGCGGAGGCCTGGACCCATGCCCATGTCAGCGACAAGGGCCTGGTCGACGCCCAGGGCGGACGGGTCAAGCGCTACCAGCAGGGCATCGGCGCGGGCGGGATCCGGGTCTTCACGGACGTGAAGAAGAAGCATGCGAGCCACGCGCTCACCGCCGACCTCGGCCTCGGCGAGATGGCGGGCCTGCTCGCGCTGCACCGCTCCGATGGCGCCGTGGTCACGGGCCGCGTGACGGGGGACGCTCCGTTGGCGGAGGACATCGCGGAGGTCCGCGCGCACACGGAGCTGCCCGTGATCCTCGGCAGCGGCGTGACGGTTGGCAACCTGCCCGACTACTTTCCCCTCGCCGACGCCTTCATCGTCGGCAGCCACTTCAAGAAGGACGGCGACTGGCGCGAGCCCGTGGATCCCGACCGCGTGCGGGCCTTCGTGGCCGAGCTGCGCCGTCTGCGCACCGAGGGTAAGCCGGCCTAGATCTTCCCGTAGAAGGTGAGCACGATCTCCTTCTCGCTGTCGGCGCCCGCCACCTGATAGCTGGTGATGCGGACGCTGGGCTGGAAGAAGAAGCCGTCGTGGATCTCGTGATCGAGGCCCACGAGGATCCAGTTGTGGCCGTCGTCATCGGCGTCGGTGTCCGGGTCGATCTTGTCGAAGCGTGCGAGGGCGTAGGTGCCCTCGACCAGCTCGGCGCGGCCGAAGACCGAGAGCCCCGAGGACTTCGTGTCCGCGTCCTCGCCGGGCGCGGTGTTCAGGCCATACTGCCCGTAGACGCTGAAGCGATCGTGCTCGAATCCGGCCACGCCCTCGATGTAGGTGATCGCCTGATCCGAGCCGGCGATGACAGGATCGCCCATGTCATCCTCGTCCTCGTAGGTGCCCCGCGTGTTGCTGGTGAAACAGCCGGAGAGGACGATGCCACCGGCGGGCCTGGCCACCGCCCGGGCCGCGAAGCCCATGCCGTCCTTGCGCAGGGCCTTCTTGTAGCCAATGCCGTTGTTCAGGTCGAGGTAGTACTCGAGCATCCCGTCCCCCGTCTTGCCCTGCACGCCGAGGCCGAGCGTGGCAGACTCGGACCACTTGTTCGTGTCGCCCATGGTCTTGGCCATCGAGCGGTAGTGCCAGATCTTCTCCACCCAGCCGTGGGTCTTGGGGCTGTGCTGGCCCAGGAGGATCTTGGCGTTCGGGATCAGGCCCGAGTGCTGCAGGTAGGCGTACTTGGTCCAGACGTTCAGGTTGCCGGTGCCGTACTTGTAGTCGATGTCGGTGGTGTAGCGCAGGAGCATGTCGCCCCAGCTCTTCTTCACCGTGGCGTAGACGCGACGGAACTCGAAGCCGCGGGTGGGGGTCTGGTCGTCCGTCTCGTAGTCGGTGAGGTCGACGAAGTAGTCGAAGTAGAACCTGCTGCCGAACTTCAAGCTTTCCTCGCCGCCCGCTAACGCGGGCACGGCTGTGCACAGCATCGCCAGGGCGAGCAGGGACAGAACAGCATTCCTCATCTTCTTCATCCTTGGGTTTTCCGGGCAACGATTCCCGGGTCGGTGTTTCTCCTTCGTATTGCGGCAGCGTACTCATGGTGCGAGAAGGATTCCAGCCTGATCTGCATTCCGTGAATTCAGGACACACATAACAAAGAACCGGGGTCCTCCTCGTGGAGGACCCCGGTGGGTGATGCTATCGTTCGTCGATCGTGCGGCGCAGGGCCGCGATGCAGGCTGCTACTTCAGGAGAACGGCGCGGACGGTCTCCTTCTCGCCGCTGGCCTGGGCCTGCATGAAGTAGATGCCGCTGGGAACGGCCTGGCCGTGATCGTCCTTGCCGTTCCACACGATCTCCATCCAACCCGCCGTCGCGGCTTCGGTCTCGAAGCTGCGGACCAGCCCACCCGCGACGTTGTAGACGTCCAGGCTGACGTGACCGGCCGCCGGCGCGTAGAAGCGAGCGGTGGTCTTCGGGTTGAAGGGGTTGGGATAGTTCCGCAGGTTCAGGCCCGCGATGGCCATCTCCCCGTCCGGCACCGCGGTCTCGTCGACGTTCAGGTGCAGGTTGTAGCGCTGCACGTCGCTGGCACCCGCGGCGCGCTTCACGTGGATCCAGTAGTCGCCCGCCGTCAGGGGGTAGTCGACCAGGACCTCGTCGACTCCTTCGATCTCGTCGTTGACCTCGATCAGCAAGGTCCCGCCGTCCACTCCCGTGCGGAGCTCGAAGGCCAGGTCCATGATCTTGTTCGTGAAGACGACCACGCCGTCCACCTGGTAGGCCGAGCCCACCGGATGCATGGTGACGTCCAGCGGGGTGTCGCCGCCGACCGAGAAGTGGAACCAGTCGTGGTCGGCCGAATAGGTCAGCGAAACGGTCTCGATGTCGTACTCGCCATTGAGCACGCCGAGGTCCGTGGCTTCGGCACCGCTGTTGTTCTCCTCGAGGAAGTCGCCGTAGTTGCGCATGCCGCCACGGATGTCGTCATCCTGGGGGCCGCGGAAGTTGTTGCAGTAGTTCGGCTCCATGAGCTTCGTGCAACTCGTGGGCAGCACGTGGCCGAGGCCGTGGCCGTGGCCGTGCTCGTGCGCGACGATGTTCGTGAAGAAGATGTAGTCGTTCGACGGGTTGCCCCAGTTCTCGCTTGTGTCCAGCACCATGTCGCCCGTGTTGGGGAAGTAGTTGTAGGCGAGAATGTTGCTGCCGCCGTCGATGTTGTGGGCGCCAATGCGCACGTCGCCGCGGCTGCCGAGGATGCCGGTGGAGTTGGGGAAGTTGGCGCCATCGTCGGAGACCTCGACGTAGGTGATACCGATGTGGTTGCCCCAGAGGGCAAGGTGGGAGGCAAACATCGGCTTCCAGACGGCCTCGCTGCCGAAGTGGCCGTTCATCTCGGCGTAGAGGGAGCTGGCGCTGCCGGGCTCGCCCGCACCGGGCGGGATCCAGGTCCCGTCGGGGATGAAGCTGTAGGTGATCGTGACGGGATCGCCGATGATACCGGTGTAACCGTCGGTGGCGGTGACGGTCCAGCGGTAGAGGCGCTGGTAGCGGTCGTCGCCTTCCCAGGTGGGCAGGCTACGGAGGAGTTCGTCGTATACGTCCTTGGGCGTGGCGGGGTCGAGGCAGAGCGAGACCTTGGCGGTTTCGAGGCAGCCCACGCCAGCCTCCTCGCCGAAGAGCCGGCCGACATCGTTGAGCACGATGCGCGCGACCATGTTCTCGATCATCTGCTCGGCCTGCTGATGCGAAGGTGCAGTGGCGAGCTCAGAGGCGATTGCCGGGCCGGCCAGGAGCAGACCGAGCGCCGCGACGCACAGTATGCCTTTGATCCGGATTTCCATGCGTGTCATGAGAACCGTCCTGTTGAAGTAGCAGGGGATCGACAGCGGATATTAGGGAGATCGCCCTTAATTATACCAAATCGCAGGCGGCTCATGTAGGGGGACTTGATCGAAAACGTTCCACACCGGTCATGCGGGTGTTCCGGTAATTGACGTTAACTTTTTGATTTACACGAGATAGGCGCGCGTGGGTGGGATCAGCTCCGCCTCCAGGATGTCACCCTCCTGGGCCCTACCCAGCTCCGGACATTGCTCGAGCGGATCGACCACGACCGGAAACCCCAGGTCCAGGACGAAGGAGCCGTCCACCTCGCCGACGCGCAGGAGCCGGCCCCGCGCCCGCTCCAGCTCGTCGCTGTGGTAGCTCAGATCGGGGACCTTGACCTCCTCGCCTCGGCGAGGGAAGAGCCTCTGGCAGTTGAAGATAGCGGCCTGGATGATGAAGTTGGCGACCCCGACCGCCTCCGGATGAGGGCTCCCCTCCGCGAGGTAGAGCCAGAAGGGGCGCGTGGACACTCCGGGGCGGAACAAGACATTATCGCCCTGGATCTGGATGATCTCGCCCGGCACGGCCCACTCCCCCCAGGCTTCCGTAAGGCTCTTTGCTTTCGGCTGCATGACCTTCCCTCTGGCGATCGATGGGTGGCGGTGTTTCATGGGGCCGCGGAGGCTATATCAGGATTCTAGTCCCGAAATTCAGTCTGGCCAACAGGCTTGCTCGCGCCAGTTTCCATGACTAATCTGCCACCGGCGCTGCCTGGCGGCCGCGCCCGCGGAGACGAGACACGAAGACGAGACCCCGATCCACGGAGGACGCCATGCCTCTGGTCCCGAAAGCCATCAAGAGCCTGAAGCCCTACTCCCCCGGCAAGCCCCAGGACATGCGGGCCGCGGAACTCGGCCTGGATCGCATCGTCAAGCTGGCCAGCAACGAAAATCCCTGGGGGCCGTCGCCCAAGGCGCTGCTGGCGATCCGGGACTGCCTGGACGGGCTGCACCGCTATCCGGACATGGCCGCCACGCGCCTGCGGGAACTGCTGGCGTTGCGCAACGACGTGAAGCTCGAGAACGTGGTGGTGGGCAGCGGCAGCGAAGGCATCATGGCCACCATCATGCGCACCTTCCTCTGCGACGAGGACGAGATCCTCACGGCCGAGGGCACCTTCGTGGGCTTCATGGTGCTGGCCCGCGGCAGCGGCAGGAAGCTGAACCTCGTCCCGCGCACGCCCGACTACCGCTACGACCTCGCCGCCATGGCGGACGAGATCAACGAGTACACGAAGATCGTCTACCTAGCCAACCCCGACAACCCGACGGGCACCATCTTCACGCGCGACGAGTTCGACGCCTTCATGGCCCGCGTGCCCGAGCGCTGCCTTGTCATCTACGACGAGGCCTACTTCGAGTTCACCAGCGCCGCGGACAGCTTCCCCGACTCGCTGACCTACCGCCACGACAACATCATCACGCTGCGTACCTTCTCGAAGGCCTACGGGCTGGCCGGCGTCCGCATCGGCTACGGCTTCGCCCACGAGGAGCTGATCGGCAACCTGATGAAGGTCAAGCTCACCTTCGAGCCCAGCCTGCCGGCCCAGGTCGCCGGGATCGCGGCCCTGGAGGACCAGGGCTTTCTGGCGGACACGCTCCGTGGCACAGCAGAGGGTCTCGCCACCCTGCGCGATGGGCTGGCCGCCCTCGACCTCGACTGCCTGGATAGCCACGCCAACTTCGTGGCGGTCCAGGCGGGCAGCCCCGAGCGCTGCGAGGAGATCTGCGACGGCCTCGCCCGGCGCGGGGTCTTCGTGCGACCGCTCGGGGCCTTCGCCTTCCCGGAGCTTTTTCGCGTCACAGTGGGCACGCCGGAGGAGAACGCCATCTTCCTGGCCGCGCTGGCGGTGGTCTCCTAGTGCGGGAGTTGCTCTTGTCGCGCAAGCGCCGCAGCGGTCTCATCGGTTCCCGCGCCGCCGGCTGCGGCCTGGCCGGACTCTGCCTGGCCGCGACGGCGAGTCCCGTCCTGGCCCAGGACCAGACAGCGGCGGGCTGGGGCGTCAAGGCGGAGAACGCCGCGGCCCTGGTGCTCTTCATCGTCTTCACGGGCGTGATTCTGGTCAGTATCCAGCTGGCCCGCCGGGGTCGGAAGCTCTACGTGCGGCGCATCGCCGGGCTCAATGCGGTGGAAGAGGCGATCGGCCGTTCCACCGAGCTGGGCAAGAAGGTGATGTACATCCCCGGCATCGGCAGCGTGGGCGAGGTAGAGACTCTCTCGTCGCTGGCCGTGCTCAAGCACGTGGCCAAGCACACCGCCGAGTACGGCACGCCGCTCGAGGTGCCCAACCGCGACCCCCTGGCCTACGCCGCCGCCCGGGAGACGGTGAAGGAGGCCTACCTGGAGGCCGGCCGCCCCGATCTCTTCCACGAGGAGATGGTGCCCTACCTCACCTACGACCAGTTCGCCTACACGGCGCAGGTGACCGGACGCATGGTGCGCGAGAAGCCGGCGGCCAACTTCCTGATCGGCTCCTTCTTCGCCGAGAGCCTGCTCCTGGCCGAGGCGGGGCAGTCCACCGGCGCCATCCAGATCGCGGGCACGGCCCAGGTGGCACAGCTGCCCTTCTTCGTCACCACCTGCGACTACACGCTGATCGGCGAGGAACTCTACGCGGCCAGCGCCTATCTGTCGCGGGAACCGGTGATGCTGGGCTGCATCAAGGGGCAGGATCTGGTGAAATTCCTGCTGCTGATCCTGATCCTCGCGGGCATCCTCTGGTACACCCTGACGGGAGATCCCGTCGTTCGCGAGCTGCTGCAGCTGGGGCGCGGCTGATGCGCGCCGGGTATTTCGCTGCGCCGGCGCGCCGTGCCGGGCTTTGCGTCGCGCCGGCAGGCCCCACCGCGCCCAGCGGGCGCCGCCGAACCCGGTTTTCCTTGCCCGGCCCGGTGTGGCTCGCTAGGATCCAGCCCTACGCCGGAGCGGGGTTTTGCGCTTGGCCAGGGCGAATCCCGTTGCTTGCCTCGTCACTCCAAGGAGATCCATGATCATTCAATGCCTGAAGATACTGCGCACGGCCGCGGCGCTGTCAGCCTTGCTCTGCACGGCGGCACCGGCGCTGGCCCAGGAGGTGGAGCCGGCCGGCTGGGGGCTCAAGCCGGAGAACGTCTCCGCCTTCGTCCTGTTCGCCTTCTTCTCCATCGTCATCCTGTTCAGTATCCGCATGGCTCGCAGCGGGCGTGAACTCTACGTGCGACGCATCGCCGGTCTCAACGCCGTGGAGGAGGCGATCGGCCGCTCCACCGAGCTGGGCAGGAAGGTGATGTTCATCCCCGGCATCGGTACCGTTGGCGAGGTGGAGACTCTCTCGGCCCTGGCCGTGCTCAAGCACGTGGCCAAGCACACCGCCGAGTACGGCACGCCCCTGGAGAGCCCGCAGAAGGATCCGCTCACCTATGCGGCGGCGCGGGAAACGGTGAAGGAGGCCTACCTGGAGGCCGGCCGTCCCGATCTCTTCCACGAGGAGATGGTGCCCTACCTCACCTACGACCAGTTCGCCTACACGGCGCAGGTGACCGGACGCATGGTGCGCGAGAAGCCGGCGGCCAACTTCCTGATCGGCTCCTTCTTCGCCGAGAGCCTGCTCCTGGCCGAGGCGGGGCAGTCCACCGGCGCCATCCAGATCGCGGGCACGGCCCAAGTGGCGCAGCTGCCCTTCTTCGTCACCACCTGCGACTACACGCTGATCGGCGAGGAGCTCTACGCGGCCAGCGCCTACCTGTCGCGGGAACCGGTGATGCTCGGTTGTATCAAGGGGCAGGACTTCGTCAAGTTCGTCCTGCTGATGGTCATCATCCTGGGAATCCTCTTCTACACTTTCACGGGGAATCCCTTCTTCCAGAACCTGCTGCTACCTGGCAGCGGATCATGAGGGAGGTGAGGCGAGATGCTTAAGAAACGGATTCCGATTCTCCTGTGCTTCCTGGCGGGATTGCTCCCGATCATCTCCTTCTTCTTCACGACGCCCATGGGGGGCACCGACAACCCCGAGGGTTTCCTGGCCAAGTCCAACGACACGCTCGAGCAGTGGCTGGTGATCGTCTCCGGCTTCGCCCTGCTGCTGGGCGTGGTGAGCGTCTTCCAGGTGAACATGAAGAAGATCTCGCAGCGCTCGTCAGGCTGGCTCAACGCCATCTGGCTGCTGCTGTCGATGATCATCATGGCCATCTTCGGCCTGATGAACGCCTTCGACGGCGGCATCGGCACCATGAGCGGCGAGTCCGCCTTCGACTGGGTCTTCGACTACATCTTCCAACCCCTGCAGGCCACCATGTTCAGCCTGCTGGCCTTCTACGTGGCCTCGGCCGCCTTTCGCGCCTTCCGGGTGCGCAACCTGGAGGCGGGCATGCTGCTGGGCTCGGCCCTGATCATCATGCTGGGCGTGAATCCCCTCACGCAGGGGGCCCTACCCTTCATGTCCGATGCGACCAACTGGATCATGAACGTTCCCAATGCCGCCGCTCAGCGGGGCATCATCATCGGCGCCGCCCTGGGCGCCGCCTCCATGACCCTGCGGATCCTGCTCGGCATCGAGCGGTCTTGGCTGGGCCTGCAGAAGGGGGAATAGGATGAACATCTTCGAACGGATCATGAACCTGGACCGTCGCTGGATCTACCTCTTCGTGGGCGCGATCACCGTCACCTTCATTATCGTCGACGTTTCCCTGCCCGTGCGGGTGGGCGACGAGGTGCAGGCCCTCTACGATTACGTCGAGGCGATGGCGCCGGGCGAGGTGATCATGGTGTCCTTCGACTACGGTCCATCGACCGCGCCCGAGAACGATCCCATGGCCGACGCGCTGATCAGGCACGCCCTAGATCGCGACCTCAAGATCGTGGCCCTGGCCCTCTATCCCATCGGCGGGCGCAACGAGGGCATTCAGGAACTCGAGTTGTGCGTGGGCGAGATCGACCCGCCTAACGGCGTTCTGGAGAGTACGCACTTCCCGGGCAAGTTCTACGGCACGGACTTCGTCTACCTGGGCTACAAGGATGGTGGCCTGGCCACCATGCGCCAGATGAACGAGAACATCCACACGGTCTTCCCCGTGGATTTCTTCGGCACGCCGCTGACGGAATACCCTCTCAGCAGCGAGGTACGGGGCTACGCAGACGTGAAGTTCTGCTTCAGCGTGGCGACCGGCATCATCGGCGAGTGGTGGGCCAACCTGGTCAACGCCCAGTACGGCCTGCCGGTGGCGGTGGGCTGCACGGCGGTGAGCGCGCCCAAGTACTTCGCCTACTACAACGCAGGGCAGATGTTCGCCCTGCTCGGGGGCCTCAAGGGCGCCGCCGAGTACGAGCGTCTGGTGCGCGAACGGAGCCCCCGTCTCGACGAGCTGACCACTTCGGCGGTCTACTATGCGGGCAAGGGCTCCAACGTGCAGGCCTTCGTCTATACGGTGATCACACTCTTCATTATTCTCGGCAACGTCGGCTTCCTCATGGAACGCCGGCGTAAGAGCCGGATGTAAAGGGGGCCGGCCAATGACACTGGAAACCATCGGCATCTGGCTGGGGGCCTTCTTCACGCTCAGCATCTTCAGCTTCCTCTACAAGGACAACCCCTTCTTCCGTTTCGCCGAAAGCGTCTTCGCGGGCGTCAGCCTGGGCTACTACATCGGCCAGACCTTCGACCAGACCATCGTGCCCAACGTCATCGATCCGTTGCGCAACGAGAGTCCGACCATGTTCCTCAGCTGGCGCTGGTGGGAGCTGATCATTCCCATCGTGCTGGGTCTGGTGCTCTACGCGCGCTACATCGGGAAGATCTCCTGGGTGAACCGTTTCGCCCTGGCGATCTACGTGGGCTACTATGCGGCCATCGAGATGATGCAGAAGCTGCAGGGCGAGGTGCTGCCTCAGTCGGCGGACACCATCGTGCGTCTGACACAGGACTGGGGCGATTTCGGCGCCTGGATCAGCATGATCGTGATCACGGTCGGCGTGCTGGCGGTGCTCGTCTACTTCTTCTTCTCGGCCGAACACAAGGGCTTCGTGGGCGGCGTCAGCAAGGTGGGCATCTGGTTCCTGATGATCTCCTTCGGCGCCGCGTTCGGCTACACGATCATGGGCCGCATCTCGATCCTCATCGGGCGCGTGATCTTCCTGCTCAGCCAGTGGCTCGGCATCGGCAACGGCGCCGGCCCCGCCTGACCCGGGGCCCGCGCGCCCCTACCTGTCGGTTTACCAAACGGCGGCCCCCCGGCCGCCGTTTTGCCACGTGGCAACAAGTCGCCGCACGCCCCGTCTGACAGCTATCTCAATAGGACCATCTTCCGTGTAACGATGCTAGATCCCGCCTGGGCTCTGCAGAGGTAGACGCCCGAGGGCAGGGACCTCCCCTCGTCGTCCTTTCCATCCCAGGTCAGTCGATGAACCCCCGGCGGGAGGCGATCCTCGGGCGCGAGCACGCGGACCCTGCGGCCAGAGAGGTCGTAGATGTCCACGGAGACGGAAGTCTCCTCGTTCAATGAGAGGCTGATGCGGGTTCTCGGATTGAAGGGGTTGGGGTGGTTCCGTAGGAGCGTCGCTCGAGTGCCCGGCGTCTCGACCTCCACGCCCACGGGATCTCCCGCCGAGACGAGGTGTGAGAGGGCGCCCGGATTCCCGAATGCGTCCCAGGCCCGGATGCGGAAGTTCCAGCTTGCGGCGTCACCGGGCAGGAGCACGGTCGTCGTCGTGGTCTGTTGCAGGCCCAGGTCCGCATCCTCCGTCCAGTCCCAAACGAAATCCGACTCGGTCGTGAAGTAGAGCGAGTCGTAGAGCACCTCGTAGTAGGCGAAGTGCTCCTCCTCGCAGGCCGACCACTCCAGGCCGGCGGACACGCCCGGCGCGTAACCAGTGAGCCTCAGGTCGAAGGGACCCAAGGGAGGGGTCGTGTCCACCACGGGATCCACGGAGATGATCAGGCCCGTGACGAAGTCCAAGGAATCCGGCACCACCAGGACCTGGGCCGTGTTCATGTCGAGCTCCGGCAGGAAGCTGCCGTCGATGTCGTCGCGGATGAGGAACTCGCCGAGGGGCAGGTCCTCTGCCCAGGACACGGTGATGGGATATCCGCCGTCTCCCGCCTGCCATTGGACGTGGTACTCCACAGACCCCGGCTCGCTGAGCCGGAGGTCGCGCTGGGAGTGGGTCAGCTCATCGGGAAGGAGCATACGCGCATCGAAGATCTCGGCGGGGGGCCAGGGGGGCAGGGCCACCTCGCCGAGATCGGGATCGATGCCGTCCGTGGCATTGGGGTGCAGGCCGAAGTAGCCGTGCTGCAGGTCACCAATGCCGTTTTCCAGGGTCAGCCTCACGGTCCAGGTCGGCAGCCCGCCGGGCACGGCGCTCACCAGGAAGTCCTGCCCGTCCTCCAGCCCACCCGGGTCGAGCACGCGCAGATGGAAGACCTGGGACCCGGACCAGCCGGCCGGGACCTCCACGCGGAGAATCCTGTCCGCGGTGATCAGGATCCAAGGCGGGTTGTCCCCGCTGACCAGCCACGTGAGTTCCTCCGCGGGGGTGTCGGGATCGACGACGTGCTCGTCGAGGGCGACCTCCAGGAACTGCTGGCCCACGTAGGCGAGGAGATCCGGAACCGGAGGATCGATGACCGGCGGCCGCGGCAGGACCGAGTCGGGCAGGACCACCAGGTCCAGCCTGTCGATGAACGAAAGCTCCGGCGGAATGACGAGGCTGTCGGCCTCCGACAGGTCGAAGGGCTCGATGAAGTCCCCGGTGAAGCCATCCATCAGGGTCAGCAGCGCCGCCGTCAGCGTCTCGCGGTCCCAGCGCAGCGTGATGGGATAACCCCCTTCGCCGGCCTGCCACCGGATCTCGTGCAGACGTTCGGTGGGACTGTCGTCGCGGATGTCGATGCGGAGGCCCTCGATGCCGTCGATCATGAAGCGCGCGTCGAAGACCGAGCTCGGGGGCCAGGGGGGCAGCCCCACCTCCCCGAGTTCAGGGTCGACGCCGTCCGTGCCGTCCGGGTGGATGCCGAAGATCAGTTCCTGCTCGGCCCCGCCGCCGTTGTCGATGTCCAGGAGGACGGTCCACTCGCTCGCGGCTGCGGGCGGAGCCGTCCCCCAGACGAGCAACAGCGAGAGAAGAACGGCCGGGCAGTGTCGTGCAAAGCGTGTTCTCATGACCTTCCTCCTCTCTACTTGACGAGCATCATCTTCCGTGTGAGCACCCGATCCTCCGCCTTCAGGCGGGAGAAGTAGACTCCCGACGCGACCTGGCGGCCTCGCCCGTCGCGGCCATCCCACTCGATCGTTTGCCGTCCCGCCTCCATGGGCCCGGAGACCAGGTTTCGCACCAGTCGACCGGTGAGGTCGAAGACGGCGAGCTCGACTCCGCAGGGCCGCGGGAGGTCGAAGCGGATCATCGTGTTCGGGTTGAAGGGATTCGGCACGTTGTGGTGCAGGGCGAGGACCGCGGGCAGGTCGGCGCCCGGCGTGCCGTGCTCGACCGTGACGAGAATCGCGCCGACCTCCGCCAGCTCCGCGGGGATCAGCACGTGATCGGTCTCGCGCATGTTCACCGGAGGCAGGAGCGCACCTCCCGCGGGGTCGCTCAGGGTCGCCGCACCTCCCGCGGGGAGCTCCGCTGGATCCCAGACGAGACTCAAGGGGAAGATCTCGTTCGGGCCCTGCCAGCTCAGGGTGTAGACCGAGCTGCCGCTTGTGGGGTCGCGCAGGTCGCGGTAGAGGCCGTTGCCCTCGCCCGCGAGGCGCGCCTCGAAGACGCTGCGGGGAGGTTTCGGTGGGGCCTCGCGTTCGCCCAGCGCCGGGTCCAGCCCTGCGCTGGCGCCCGTCGCCGCGCCGATGGAGAGCTCCTGGGCGATGCTCCCGTATTCCGCGGCTGGCGTCACCGTGATGGGCAGCTCCCATACCACGCTCGGGGAAGTCGACTCCCCGGCGAGCTCGTCGCCGCCGCCGACCTTCTTGCCCCAGATGTCCAGGTCCACGGTGATCTCGCAGGGCTCGCTCAGGTCCATCCAGTATCCTTGGCCCGGCAGCAGCGTGTCCGTCAGGAAGTAGCCCCAGGTGATGTCGAAGCCGTAGACGGACTGGATGCAGTCGGGTGGCACCTGGCTGATGTCCGCCACGGGGAAGGTGTCGGCGGGCGCGCCGACGAGGCTCCAGTCCACCGGCAGCGGGAGCTGGAACTGCCGCACCTGGTCGCCCGTGTGGCAGATCGTGGTGTCGAGCGGCATGTCCAGCCAGTAGCCCCAGCCGGGGAGGAGGACATGGGCCTGGACGTAGCCGTCCTGGTAGCCGAAGGCCGAGAGGGCGCCCGGGAAGAGGATCGACAGGGAGTCGTCCGCGGTGACGATGGGCCGCGAGACGAGCTGCCAGCTCTCGTTCAGATCGTGGCAGAAGGTGCTGTGGACGTTCGTCCAGATGTTCAGCTCCGTGACGTACTCCATGCCCTCCGGCACCACGTACTCCGTGTTCTGGGCCATGTCCAGGGTGTCCTTCAGCGCGCTGCCGATGAGGAAGGTCCCCGAGGGCAGGTCCGCCGGATTCCAGGTGACGGTCATCGGATAGGGCTCGCTGCCCGGCTGCCACTGGAAGGTAAAGGCATCGGTGATCTCGTAGACGTCGTGGATGTTGAGCAGGGATCCGTTGGATCCTGGGATCTGGAAGCGCGCGTCGAAGATCTCCGCGGGCGGTGTTGGCGGCAGCTCCTGCTCCCCGCTCTGCGCGTCGAGACTGTCGGTGGCGCCGATGGCCGCACCGAAGGTGAGCGTCTGGCTGTTGCCCTCGCCCCCGAGGGAGTTGGCCACGTCGATGTCCACTGCCCAGACGGGCTCGATGTAGGGCACGCCCTCTCCCATCACGCGCACGTGGGTGACGGACTGCGTGCTGTGGATGATCACCAGCTCGTTCTCCGCGCCGGCCTCGGTGGGACAGAAGCTCACCTCGAAGTCCACGACCTCGCCCGGCAGCATGTCGAAGGGGCCCTCCTCACGATCCGCGAAGGTCACGTCGAAGGCGGGATGTGTCGTGTAGACCACAACATTCTGCAAGGTGTCTTCCAGTGTGACGTTGATCAGCTGGAAGTTTTCAAAGGCGCAGAAGCCGATGGCCACCTCGCCGAAGTCGAGGTTGTCGGGGACGGTGTCGAAATACTCCTGCTGGGCGCCCGGTGTGAGGTTGTCCCAGAGGGCGATGCCGTGGATGGTGGCGGCCCCGGCGATATCCATGGATTCGTTCAGGGTGAAGTCGTCCACGCAGATGCCGTTGTAGATGTTGACGTTGCTGGGGTGGTACCAGTAGTTCCAGTTCCCGCCGCTGGTCCCGATCCAGACGCTGATCCCCCCGAAGAGATTCGACGCCGCCAGGTCCAGCCAGGTGTCGCCGCTCAGGTGCTCGAGGACGATGTCCCCGTAGCGGCCCGTCGTGGTCGGCCCCTCGCCTGGAGTCCAGCCCCCGGCGCCGTCGTTGAGGTAGATGCTGATGCCCACCGAGGCCTCCGAGGAGCCGGCGGCGATGTCGAAGGTACCGTTGTCATCCTTGTCGATGTCGCCGAGGGCGAGCCCGTAGAAGGCGCTGCCCGCGTCGATGGGATCGGTGGCCGTCCAGGTGCTGTCCGCCGCGCCGTACCAGATGTGGATGCCCAGGTACTCGGCGTTGGTGGCCACGATGTCGAGCCAGCTGTCATTGTTCAGGTCTTCGGCGGCGAGGCGGTTGTATGTGCCGGTCGTGGTGGGGCGGCTCGCCATGGTCCAGTTCCCGAGCCCGTCGCCGTAGAAGGCCCAGATGCCCTGGTTGTCGCCGGAGCAGGCGACGACGTCCGGATACAGGTCGTGGTCGACATGATCGAACTTGACATCGGTGGCGCTCAGGCCGACGAGCCCGTTGCTGTACTCCGTCCAGCCTCCGAGGCCGTCACCGGCGAAGCAGCGGATGCCGGCGGGACCGCAGACCAGCAGATCCTCGTGCCCGTCGAGATTGAAGTCGCCCTTCGCCAGGGAGAGGTACTGGCCATCGGTGATGGGCGACGGCCAGCTGGCCCAGCATTCCATGCCGCAGCGCTGGTAGACCTCGAGGCCATTTCCCTCCGTGGCGGCGACCAGGTCCAGGAGCGGATCCTCGTCGAGGTCGAAGATGAGCACGTCCATGTAACTGCCCTCGGTCGCGGGTGAAGTGATCGCGACCCAGGGGTTGTCGATGGAGCGATCCAGCCAGGGATCGTAGAGGACGTAGGCGCTCACGGCGTCGCCGCTGCCGGGGCCGACGCCGCTGGGACCGCTCGGATCGCCCCACCAGCAGCCGCGGGCGTCCGTGTCGACCAGCGTGTTGAGGTTCTCGAGGCCGTAGCCGTTGCTGTAGATGTCGCAGTTGGTAAAGACGAGCTCGCCGGCCGCGCCGACTCTCACGCCGCGGTCCAGGTTGTTGTGGACGATGCACTCGGAGAATTCCAGGGCGCAGTCGTCGAACTCGAGGGCCGCGGCGTTGCCGGCGCCGGCGTAGGAGATGAGCGTCCAGCCGAGGAGCGAGGCCGGGTTGGCGCCGTTGAAGCGGATCTGGCCCCAGTCGCCCGGCAGGGGGATCGTGTTGACGCCGTCCCCGTTGGTGTCACCGCCGTAGTTGTCGTCCTGGAAGGAGGTGAAGACGACCTTGTCGATGGCATCACCCTGGGCGTAGAGCCCGCCCTGCACCTCGATGGAGTAGTTACCGAGGAACTTGAGGATGCTCCCCTTGTGCAGGATCAGTGTCGCGCCTGGATCGACCGTGAACGAGCCCTTCACGGCGTAGAGGTAGGTGTTCGGCCAGGCGTCGTCCTCCAAGATGTTGCCGGCCATGATCGCCAGGGAGTTGTCCCAGCCGTTGGCGTTCATGGAGTCCTGCGTGGCGACTTCGCCCACCAGGTTCGGATGAACCATGAAACCGTAGTAGTCGTTGTTCTCGGCCAGACAGCCAGTGATGGTGGCGCCCGGCTCCGCGACGTAGATCCCGCGGCCGGCGTTGTTCCTCACCACCGTGTCGCTCATGTAGAAGCTGGCGCCTGCATAGACGCAGAGAGCGTTGTTGGTGCCTCCCTGAGCTGCCGTCTCCTCGACGATGCAGTCCACCATGACGAGCTCCGCGCCGCTGCCGTTCACGAGTACCGCCTCGGAGTAGCCGCCGTGGTTGTATCCGGCGTAGCGCACGAGGCAGTTCACCATGGTGCTGGTCGGGTTCGTGTCGTCGAAGATCACATGCACCCAGTCGCCGGGCGTGCCGTCGCTGGATCCGTCCCCGTTCGTGTCGCCGCCGTGGGAGTCGTCCTTATAGGACGTGAAGACGATCCAGTCCGTGGCGTTTCCGGTCGCGAAGAGACGTCCGTTGACGGTCAGCTTGTAATACTGACCGAACTTGAGGATGGAGCCGGGCTCGAGGACGAGGTCGTGGTCGTAGGGAATGGTGATGTCGCCGTAGATGGCGTAAGGGTGCTCGTCGATCCAGGTCGTCCCGGCGGGGATGTTGCCGCCCAGGACCCCGATCTCCTCGCCGATCTCGGCCTCGTTGCTGACCCAGGCCTCCGTGACGATCTGGGTCGGCAGCACGTATCCGCAGCGACCGTTGCCGGCCGCGTAGCAGTCGTAGAACTCGGCGGGGACTTGGGCCAGGTTGAGCCCATGGATGTTGTTGTTGAGCAGGGTATCGGCGACGATTTCGCAGGACGCCCCTCCCAGGTAGAGTCCCGACCAGCCGTTCTCCTCGAAGCGGTTGTTCCGGACGATGGCGCCGGCAGTCGAGGTGCGGGCCCCATCGGTGGCATTGCCCGAGATGCTCGAGTTGCGCAGCTCCAGGGAACCATCCGTGTAGATGCCGTATCTCTGGTTGTCGCGGATCAGGCAGTCGGAGATGTCGAGACTCGTTCCACTCTTTCCGTAGATCGCGCCGGGCTTCTCGTAGCTGGTGGACGAGTAATACGTCGACTCCACGATGCTGTGGGTCATGGTCAGGGCCGTGCCGCTGCCCCAGAGGCAGATCGCGTTGTAGTGTCTGTTGTAGTAATCGTAGTAGTACTCGCCGCCAGCGTAGCGAATCTGGCAGTAAGACAGGTTGCAGCCGGCATCGGCGTTCTCGAAGAAGAGCAGTTCCCAGTCACCCGGGCTGCCGCTGCTCGGCCCGTCGAGGTTGGTATCGCCGCCGTGCTCGTCGTCCCGGTAGGAGCTGAAGACGATGCTGTCCGCCTCCGCGCCGGCGGCGACCAGGGTTCCGTTGATGATGAGGTGCCTGTCCGCCCAGAACTTCATGATCACGCCAGGCTCGAGGGTGAAGGTGATGTCATCGGGCACGGTGAGGTTGCCGCCCTGGATCGCGTAGGGCTGCTCGTCCAGCCAGGTGGTCGTGGCGGGGATGGATCCGCCCGAGACGCCGATGGCGTTGCCCCGGCCGTTGGCGCTGTTGACGCAGCCGGCGAGCCAGACCTGATCGACGATCTCCGCCGGGATGTAGAAGCCCCAGCTGTAGTTGTCCGTGCTGACGATGTCGCTGAACTCGGTGGGCAGGTTGGGGCAGGATAAGCCGCTGCCGCCGTTGCTCGACAAGGTGTCGGCCACGACTTCGCAGGAGGCGCCGGCGAAATAGAGGCCCGTACTGGCGTTGCCCGTGATGCGGTTGTTCCTGGCGATGCACCCCGCGGCCGCTGCGGAGACGCCCCCGGCACCGTTGTCGAGGACGACCGAGTTGCGCAGCTCCAGAAAGCCTAGCGTATAGATGCCAATGTGCTGGTTTTGCCGGATCACGCAGTCGGAGATGTCGAGGACGGTCCCGCTTAGCCCATAGATCGCACCAGGCTTCACATAGTTAGCCCCAATTCGTCAGAACAAGAACGGAAAAAGGCGGCCCGCCCGAAAGCAG
>CAZVHI010000002.1:115457-171813 GCA_964627205.1 uncultured bacterium | reverse complement strand
CCAGTGCGACGTGCCCGCGCCGAACGCTGATTTCGTGGCGATCGATGTGGGTAGGGAGCACAGCTTAGGCCTTAAGTCCGACGGGACCATCGTGGCTTGGGGGGATAACTCCAGTGGACAGTGCAATGTGCCCGTGCCGAATGCCGATTTCGTGGCGGTCGCTGGCGGTGGGAGTCACAGCTTGGGTGTTAAGGACTAATCAATAGCGATTCTTTGAGGATTTTTGTACGGATGATAGGCCAGACATCGCTGGAGATCAGTTCCGCATATCATAAAGGCGAGATGTTAGGATCGATCTAGAGACTGTTTGCTGGTAAGTGATCAATCTGAACCGTCTTCCCCCATTGGTTTGGGGGCAACAATGGGGGCAACGCTTGTAGTTGTTTGGCCTATCATTATGATAGAGCATAAGTAACGGGTCGAGTTCAATGGCCGCCGCCTCCACCTCGGATCGCGAAAAGTCCCTCCCGCCCCGGGGGGGACTTTTCTTCTCTCCAGGCCTCCCGGTCTTGGGATAGGTTGAGGCCCGTCAGACCTCGCGCTGCATGTTCTCTCCTCAACGAGATTTCGCCAACCGAAGAAGCGAGCCGTGCCCGTCTACTTCGCCGCCATCTTCGTCTACCTCTTTGCCCTGATCGGGGTGGGGGTTTGGAAGGCCGGGAAGGTGAAGACCCAGGCCGACTTCGCCGTGGCGGGGAGACGGCTCGGTCCCTGGGTGCTGGTCGGCACCATGCTGGCCACCTGGATCGGCACGGGCTCGATCCTCGGCAACGCGGGCAAGACCTACGAGACGGGCGCCGCGGCGCTCATCTTGCCGCTGGGGGGCGTGCTCGGCATCGTGCTGCTGACGAGGATCGCGGGACGGGTGCGCCGCTTCGAGCGCTTCACCGTGCCCGAGATCATCGGTGAGCGCTTTGGCGAGCTGCCGCGCACCCTGAGCGTGCTCGCGCTGGTGCTCGCCTACCTGGTCATCGTGAGCTACCAGTACAACGCGGGCGGAACCGTGCTGCAGACGATCCTGACCGGCGAAGATGGCCGCCCCTTGCTGTCGGCGGAGGCCGCGACCGCGATCGCGGCGGTCTTCATCGTGGCCTACACGATGCTGGCGGGCCTGCTCAGCGTGGCCTACACGGATGTGGCCAACGGCGTCATAATGACCCTCGCCCTGCTCGTGGCGTTGCCAGTGCTTTGGATCAAGGCGGGGGGGCTCGCCGGGATGGAGGCGGCCTTCGCAGCCACGGGCAGGCCCGATCACATGCGCTTCTGGGGCGTCTGGTCGGGCCTCGATATCGTCAACTTCTGCTTGCCGCCCTTCCTGCTCGTCCTCGGCGACGCGAACCTCTACCAGCGCTTCCTCGCCTGTCGCGACGAGGAGGGTGCGCGGCGGGCGACGACCCTGCTCGTCTTCGCCGTCCTGCTGATCGAGCTGCTCATCATCGCGGCGGCCTGGGTGGCGGCGAGCCTGATCCCCGAGGCAGCCAACGGCCGGCACGTGCTGATCTACGCCTCCGCGCGCTTCCTGCCGCTCGCGCTGGGGGCGGTGATGCTCACGACCGTGGTCGGCATCATCATCTCGACCGCCGACTCCTACCTGCTCGTGCCGGCCACCACGCTGATCCGCGACGTCTACCTCAGCCGCATCGATCCGCGCGCGAGCGAGAAGAAGATCGTGCTACTCAGCCGCCTGGTCGTTCTGGGCCTTGGGCTGATCGCCTACCTCGTGTCGCGTGGTTTCGCCGAGTCGACCGGCTTCTTCGAGCGGGCGCTCTACGCCTACACGATCTACGGCGCGGCGATCACGCCGTCGCTGGTGGCCGCACTCTTCTGGCGGCGAGCGACGCGCGCGGGGGCGGTCGCCTCGATAGTGGGCGGCACGGCGACTACTCTCGTCTGGCAGGAGGCGGGCACGCTCGCGGAACGCGTGCAAGGGATGCTAGGCGGACCGGTCAACGAGGTGCTACCGGCGATCACGGTCTCGGTGATCTGCCTGGTGGCCGGGAGCCTGCTCACTGGCGGACGCAGGGACCAATGAAAAGCGGGCGCCTCGAGGCGCCCGCTTCTCGTCGCTTCGTGATCCGTGTGGCGAGGCCTGCGCAGCCACGCGCCCCCGGTTCAGACCTTGGCCGACTCCGCCTGGATCTGCGACCGGACCCACTCGGTGGAGACGGACTTCGGACGGGTGATCGGCGTGCCGATCGCCCGGTTGAGGATGAGCTGCGAGAGCATGCCCATCACGCGCGAGACCGAGAACAGCGCCGTGTAGTAGGGGAACTCGGTCAGGCCGTAGTGATACATGAGCGACCCCGAGATCGCGTCCACGTTGGGCCACTTGTTAGCGATCGGATTCTTCCCGGCCTTGACGCGCTCGTCGGAGAACTCCTGCAGCACCTCCGGCACCACCTTGAATACCCGGTCGACGGTCTGGAAGACCGGATCCTCGGCCAGGTGCTCCATCCCGAACTCGTGGAAACCGGTAAAGCGCGGATCCACGACGCGCAGCACGGCGTGGCCGTAACCGGGGATGACGCGCCCGCCACGCAGGGTCTTGAAGGAGTAGTCGCGCAGCTCCTCCTCGCTCGGCACACCCCCGAACTTCTCCATGATCTGGAGGATCCAGGCGATGCACTCCTGGTTTGCCAGCCCGTGCAAGGGTCCCGCCAGGCCATTCAGCCCCGCCGACACCGCGTAGTAGGCATCCGACAGCGCGGAGCCGACCGTGTGGCAGGTGTTCGCCGAGACGTTGCCGCCCTCGTGGTCGGCGTGGAAGTTCAGGTAGAGGCGCATGAGCTTGGCGAAGTGCCCAAGCGGGTCCGCGAGTCCGAGCATGTTCGAGAAGTTCGCCGCGTAGTCGAGGCCGTGTGTCCACTGCATCGGGCTACCCTTCTTGTAGCGGATGCGGTAGATGCCGGCGGCGATGACGGGCAGCTTGGCCAGGATGCTCAGCGCGTCGCCGAGCATGGCCAACCAGTAGTCCTCGCGCTTGATACCCTTGTCGTACCACCTGCGGAAGACGCTCTCACGCTCCATCACGAGGATGCTGGTGGCAAGCAAGCACATCGGCGAAGTCTTCTCGGGCAGAGCGTAGATCGCGTCCCAGACGTAGTCCGGCACCTGGGAGCGCCGATCGAATTCCTTCTGCAGGGCGGTCCTCGCCTCGTCGTCGGGCATCTCTCCGGTCAGCAGAAGGAAGAAGACCTCCTCTGGCCAGAGATGCTTGATGTCGAGGAGCGGATGGCCGCGCACGACGAGGCCCTGTTCCGGGCCGACCACCGACGTGTCGCAGACCATGGCCTTGACCCCGCGCATGCCGCCATACGCCTGCTGGACGGTCACCTCTGAGATGACTTTGCTGCCATGCTCCTTGATAAGCTTCCGTGTCTCGTCACGATAGGCGGGTATCTTGTCCCGCAGGATATCCTGAAGTGTGGCCATCGTCCTTCACCCCCTTCTTGGAGAATGCTTGGGCAGATAACGCCTGCGAGGGATGATAGCCGATCGTGATGTCCGTCTCCGATGGATCCGCAGGCTCATGCCACGATTTCTAGTTTAGCACCGGTTTAAGATTTATAGATCAAGAAGCCGTCATTCCATGTTTCTCATATTCGGCCGCGCGATGCAAGCCCCCTGCACTTTGCCGCTGATATCCCCACGAGCGGTCGATCGAGATAAGCACCAGTCGTTCTTGACGATACGCCGTTGTTCAGCCCGATATCCGGGCGGAGCATGTTCGATCCCCAAGCGCGGAGAGTGCCCGCCCTCGAGCCCGATGCGGGGCGAAGGAGCGGAGCATGGTAGCAGTGAATCTTACGGAATCTCTTCTGTGGACGGTGTATCCTGCCGATGAGATAGCAGGCGCTTCGGCTTGAATGTGCCGCGGGGACTCGATGCCAGGAGACAGGGGGCGGCATGTCCAGAGAGAAACAAGGCGAGCAGGGTCCGGAGTCGGGACTGATTGGTTCCAAACCCGAAGCTCGGGAGAAGGCGAAGAAGCTGGACAACAAGTTCTACGAAGCCGAGCTCGAGAAACTCCAGGTCGAACTGGTCAAGCTGCAGGAGTGGATCAAGCACCAGGGGCTGAAGGTCGTCGTCCTCTTCGAGGGGCGGGATGCCGCCGGCAAGGGCGGCACGATCACGCGGATCACGCAGCGCCTAAACCCCCGTATCTGCCGCGTGGTCGCTCTCGGCGTGCCGACGGAGCGCGAGAAAACGCAGTGGTACTTCCAACGCTATGTCCCGCATCTTCCCGCCGCAGGGGAGATGGTGCTCTTCGATCGCTCCTGGTACAACCGCGCCGGTGTCGAGCGCGTCATGGGCTTCTGCACGGACGAGCAGGTACGCGAGTACTTCCGCACCTGCCCCGAGTTCGAACGCATGCTCGTTCGCTCGGGCATCATCCTGATCAAGTACTGGTTCTCCATCAGCGACGAGGAGCAGGAGCGACGCTTCCAGGCCCGCCTGAAGAGTCCGGTCAAGCAGTGGAAGCTCAGCGAGATGGATCTGGAGTCGCGCAATCGCTGGGAGGACTACTCCCGGGCCAAGGACGAGATGTTCGCCTACACGGACATCAAGCAGGCGCCCTGGTACGTCGTCAACGCCGACGTGAAGAAGCGCGCCCGCCTCAACTGCATCAGCCACCTGCTCAGCCTCGTCCCCTACGAGGACCTGACTCCCGAGCCGATCAAGCTACCGCCGCGGCGAAAAGGCGTGGGCTACATCCGGCCGCCCATGACCGACCAGACTTTCATCCCGGAAATCTACTGATAGGATCGCTCGGCCTCGAAGCCGAGTCCGCGTTCACTTCTCATCGTCGCCGCGCCCGGCAAGCTGCCGCAGCTGCCTCGGACGCAAGAGCCAGAGCAGGCGTCCTTCCTCCGGCCACTCTTCATCGATCTCGAGGCAGGCCGCGCCGGCCTTGCCCAGGCGCAAGCGGTAGTCGCCCGGCGCGCCGACGAGCAGCGCAAGGAGCAGATCGAGGTGGGGGGAGTGCCCCACAAAGAAGGCGCAGGTCGCACCGAGCTGTTCGAGCCGGGGCAGGATGGCGGCCGGGTCCACGCAGGGCTCGAGGTCCCGGGTCTCGTGGATGGACCCCGCGTGGATGCCGTAGACCTCCGCCAGGATCCGCGCCGTCTCGATGGCCCGCAGGTAAGGGCTCGAGATCAGGAGGTCGGGAACGACCCCCAACCGCTTCAGGCCCCGCGCCGCCTGCCGCGTGCGGGCGATGCCCTGCTCTGTGAGGGGACGCTCCGGATCGGGGGGACAGAGGGGATCGGCGCGATCGAAGGCGATGCCGTGACGGAACAGTACAAGGCGCATCTTCGCTCTCCCTGCGTCGGCTCGGGCGATCCGCTTCGCCGAGCCGCTCCCAGGGTAGCACCTCCCGCACGCTGAGAGCCATGACAGCCTGCGCCACGGTGGAACAAAGATTGCCGACTCGAGCCGGAGCGCGTAGGCTCCGAGGATGAGCGCGCCCTGGCTGCAGACGGTCGGTCTTTGCCGCTACTACCGGCGCGGCCCGCAGCGCGTGCGGGCCCTCGAAGGTCTGGATCTCGTCCTACGCAGGGGCGAGTTCCTTGCTGTCGTCGGCGCCTCGGGCTCGGGCAAGTCCACGCTGCTCAACCTCCTGGCAGGGCTGGATACACCGAGCGAGGGCAGGATCGAGGTGGAAGGCGCCCCCCTCGCCTCCCTGAAGCGCCGGGAGCTCGCGGCTTACCGGGCCAAGCGCATCGGCATGGTCCACCAGTCCTTCAACCTCATTCCCCATCTCGATGCCGAACGGAACGTGGAGCTGGCGCTGCTCTTTGATGGCAGCCCGCGCGCCGAGCGGCGTGAGCGCGCACGCGCGATCCTCGCGCGCCTCGGCCTCGCTGAGCGCCTCGACCACCGCCCCGCGGATCTCTCCGGTGGCGAGCAGCAGCGCGTCGCGATCGCGCGGGCGCTGGTGAAACGGCCGGAGGTTCTGCTCGCCGACGAGCCTACCGGGAACCTGGATGAGGAGAACACGGAGCAGATCGCACAGCTCCTCGTGGCCCTGAACCGCCAGGGGCACAGCGTCGTGCTCACGACCCACGACCTCGACCTCGCCCGGCGCTGCGCGCATCGCCTGATACGACTCCAGTACGGCCGTCTGGCAGGGGAGGAGATCCCGGGGACAAGCGGCGGAGGCGGCCCGTGAGCGTCCGCGACCTCCTTGGCATGGCGGCCGGCAATCTTTGGCGGATGAAGCTGCGCAGCTTCCTCACCGTGTCCGGGGTGGTCATCGCCATTGGCGCCTTCGTGGCGATGCTCTCTTTCGGCGCAGGCAACCGTCGGCTCGTTACACGCCAGTTCGAGGAGCTCGGGCTGCTCTCCGCGCTGATGGTCTATCCAGGCGACGCGGACTCAACGCCCGACTCGATCGCCCCAGCGCGGCTGGACGACGAGGCCGTGCGGGCCTTCGCGGAGCTGCCGGGCGTGCGCCTCGTCTATCCCTTCGACAGCTTCTCGGTCTCGGTCGCCGTGGGCGACACGACCGTCAGTGCGGAAGCCCAGGCGCTGCCTCAGGCGGCGACGCGGATGAAGCTCTTCTCGCGCATCCAGGCAGGATCCATCTTCTCAGATGGCGACGAACCCGAGCTCCTGGTCACCGACGACTTCCTCGAGACGATCGGGGTGGAGGAGCCCGAGTCGCTCGTCGGGCGCAGCCTGGTGTTGTCCGTGCAGGTGGCGAGCGCGGACAGCGGCTTCGCCCATCTGCTACGGCCCCTGGAGCGGGGTCTCGACAAGCTGCTGGAGACCGTGCAGCTCGACTCCCTCGCTGACGAGCGCTACCGGCGCCAGCTTCTGCACAGGGAGCTGGGGGAGGGCCTAAGCCGCTTCCTCGCCGGCTACACCGCAGGCCGGACGATCACGGACACGCTGACCGTGAGCGGCGTCATCAAGGGCAAGCCGAGGGGACGCGTCCGGATCAAGCCGCTCCTCCTGCCGCACAGCGTGGCGGGTCGCTTCCGCAGCGGCGGCCCCGCCACGGACCCGGTCTCGCTCCTCGCCGCCGCGCGCAGCGGCGACCTCTTCGGCGGAGGTGAAGTGGGGGAAGGGTCGGGCTATCCCCATGTCACCCTCGACTGCGATCCCTTCGCCTCCCAGACCGCGCTGCGGGACACGCTATCCGCCCTTGGCTACCGAAGCTTCAGCTGGACCGAGGAGTTCAAGGAGATTCGCCGCGCCTTCCTCCTCTTCAACCTCGGCCTCGCGGCGGTGGGGCTCGTGGCGCTCGTTACCGCCGCGCTGGGGATCGTCAACACCATGCTGATGTCCATCACCGAGCGCCGGCGCGAGATCGGCGTGCTCAAGTCCCTCGGGGCGGACCTGCCCCAGGTCCAGCTGATCTTCCTCGTGGAGTCGGGGATGATCGGCGCGGTCGGTGCGGCGCTGGGGATCCTCGTCGGCTGGCTGGTCGCACGGCTCGCCTCCGTGGTGGCCAAGACGATCATGGTACGAGAGGGGATGGGTAGCTTTGACCTCTTCGCGACACCGCTTTGGCTCGTGCTGACGGCCTTCTTCTTCGGCGTGGGCGTCAGCGTGCTCGCCGGTTCCCTGCCGGCGGCGAGGGCAGCCCGCGTCGATCCGGTCGCCGCCCTGCGCCACGATTGAGCGTGGGCGACGCGCGGATGATTCGTCGTGCGTGTGGATGGGGATCGCTGGTGCGGACTCCTCCCCGGCCGTTCAGGCGGAGCAGAGTCGGGCCGTCTCGTCCTTGAGCAGGACCCAGATGGTGTAGATCCCGAGCGCCGTGCCGACGGGGATGCCCGGCAGATTGAGGAAGCCCAACACCAGGACGAGGTAGCGGGCCCAGGACTTCAGCTTGAGCAGGCCGAGGCCGCCGATCAGGCTCGGAATCGACATCACGACGATGATCCCGCCGATCAGCGTGCCGACGGTGGCCGTGATGGCGATGACCTCCCCCTCGCCGGAGATCAGACCACCACCAGCGATGCTGATGAAGGTGATCGTGGCGCCGAGCAGCCCCAAGGCGCCCCAGGCGATGTGCAACACCGCTAGCACGGTGATGTGTTTCTGCATCCGCTTCCTCCTTGCTCTATGATCCGGATCGTGGGCCGTCGCCAGCTTGACCGAGACGAGCGCCGCGCGCAAGCAATTCCACATCCGTCGCGCGGCAGACATCCTGTCTCTCCCTCGCTGGTGTGGAGCCTTCTCCTGGCCGGAGGATGCCTGCCATGCTAGGATGCCCGCCATGTTTGCCCGAAACGCATTTCGGCTCTGCGCGCTCATCGCGCTGACGGCGATGCTCGCGCCGGCGCAGTCCCCAGTCCACGCCGCGTCCGCCACGCCGGGCAGCGTGCAGGCGCCGCCGGACTCCTCCCTCCTGCACACACTCCCGGACTCCCTCCGGAATGTGACGCTTCTGCCCGTGGTCGTCGTGGCGGCGCCGCCGCTGAGGAGCCGCGCCGCCGACGCGGGGCTCTCGGTCCTCGGCGAAGAGCGGCTCCGCGACCGTCCCGGCGCCGCTCTGGCCGCGCTCGGTCCTCTCTTGCCGTCGACGCAGGTGAACGTCAACTCGCGAGGCGAGGCGCTGTTCATGGTCCGTGGCGCCCCCGAGAGGCAGCTGGGGGTATTCCTGGACGGCATCCCCCTCGCGCTTCCCTGGGACGAGCGGGCCGACCTTTCCATCCTGCCCGCGGACGCCGTCGCCGAACTGCGCGCGACCCGTGGCGTGGCAAGCGTGCTCGTTGGACCCGGAGCGCTGGCGGGGACGCTGCGCGTGATCCCGCGCGAGGCGCCTGCGAACGGTTCGCTGAGCGAGCTATGGGCGCAGGCCGGCGAATCTGAGGCCCTCGCGGGCGGGGTCTTGCACGGACGCGCCCAGGGGCCCTGGCGTCTCTTGGCCAGCTATTCCCGCCGGGCTCGTGGGGCCTGGCTCCTGCCGGCGGACTATGAGGCGCCTTTCCACCAGGGCGCGGGCCGGGCGCGCACGAACAGTCGTCTCGAGCAGGACGCGCTGCTCCTGCGCGGCGGCCGCGACTGGGACGTCGGCGCGGAGCTGCGTCTCACGCTGCTGGGTCTGGCGGGCAGCCGGGGCGTGCCGCCGGAGACTCATGTCGACATCGCGCGCTTCTGGCGCTACCCGGAGCAGCGCCGAGGGATCGCGGGCCTTGCGCTGAGTCTGCCGCTGGGGGAAAAGCGGCGCTGGCGGCTGCGCACGCAGCTCGCCGCCGACCTCTTCGGGCAGGAGATCCGCCGCTACGACAACGCGGGCTACGACTCGCCGCCGCTGGCGCCCGGAGTCGAGCACGAGATCGACCGCGACCGGAGCCTCCACGCCCGCGCGGGTCTCCGCCGCGCTCTCGGGGAAAGTGCCGGGCTCGGGCTGCTCGCTGCTGTTCGGCACACCTTGCACCGCGAGAGCCTAGAGTACGAGGGCCCGGAGGAGCGTTACTCCCAGCTCCTCTCCTCTCTGGCCTGCGAGCTCGACGTCTCGCCGAACGAAGATTGGCAACTCCGCTTCGGCACGGGCTGGGAGCGCGCGGCGACACCGCTGACGGGAGACAAACCGGAACGGGATCCGACGGACGTCGGCCTGTTCTTACTGCGCGTCGAGCGGCGCCCGCATGGCGGCGCACGCATCCACGCCGCGCTCTCGCGTAGGAGCCGCTTCCCCTCCCTGCGCGAGCTCTACTCGGGCGCGCTCGGTAAGTTCGAGCTCAACCCGGAGCTCGCGCCCGAGAGGCAGGATCTTGCAGAGCTGGGCCTGTCGCGGGCCGGGCGGCGTCACGAGCTTGGCGTGACGGCCTTCGTGTCTCGCCTGCGCGGGGGGATCGAGAAACAGACGCTGCCGGGCGAGGTGGGACGCTTCCGGCGCGTCAACGCGCAGGAGATCCGCAGCCTCGGCCTCGAGCTCGCCGCCGTCTGGCGGCCGCGACGGGGGCTGGTCCTGAGCGCGCGCCACACCCAGCTCGACGCGCGCCGCCTGGAAGGCGAAGGCCTCGACTCGCCGGCCGAGGATCGGGCGGAGTACGTGAGCTCGCTGGACCTGACCTGGACCTCGGCCTTCGGTCTGCGCCTGCGCTGTGAGGGCAGGCTCCTCGGCGCCCGGCACAGCGCCGATGCGAGCGAGGAGGAGGACGGGCTCTCTCGCCTGCCCGCCCAGTCCAGCTGGAACCTCCGCGTCGCCTGGCTGCTGCCGATCCGCACCGGCCGGGCCACGGACGCCGAGATCTATCTGCGTGCGGACAACGTCTTCGACCAGCGTTCCCGTGCCCAGGCCGGCCTGCCCGCGCCGGGCCGCATGCTTCACGCCGGCCTGCGCCTCCGGCTCGGCGGCGAATCCTGAGGAGGATGACCGCACACGACTCGGCCTCGCTGCTGCAATGGAGAGCGCTGAGAACCGGTTGGAATCAACGATAGTATGACTTGATCCTGCTCCAGGTCGTGGTCTCGGTGGCCGTGACCACGCTCAGCTCTAGCAGATCGACCTGGTCCGTGTGACCGTCTCCGCACCAAACATCCCCATTCAGGGCGATTCCCCAGGGATGGGAGCCGGGAGACGCACATTGCCCGATGACGGCGCCACTGGCGGGGTCGATGGTGAAGACCTGATCGCCCAGGTAGTCGCCCAGGACGAGGAAGCCGTTCTGATAGCCGACGCCGGAGGGACCCGCGGTTGGCGCTGGATACTCTACGATGATGTCCCCGTCCGCCGGATCCAGCCTGTAGATCTTGTCGTGGGTGTAATCAGAGTGCCAGAGATACTGGCCATCCCAAGCCAGGCCAGCGCCGTTTGGATCCCACTCGCCGTAAGAGGGCGCGGGAATCACGTGGAGAACACTCCCATCGACTGGATCCAGCTGGAAGATCTGTCCGCTTCCCTCGTGAGCCGCCCAGAGCGTTTCACCGTCCCAGGCCAGACCGCCGATGCCGCTGCCTTCCCCCGGCGCGGGAAAACTGTGGATGACGGCGCATGTTCCTGGATCCATCTGGTAGATGATGGGATCACCGAAGTAGATGCCCACCCAGAGGTAGGTCCCATCCCAAGCCAGACCCCCGGGAACGGCCTCGAGCCATGGGCAAGTTCCGAGGATCGTGCAGGGCTCCCGATCGGATGCGCTGCCCACGGAGAAATGCTCCGAATCCAGCCCCATTTCCATCACGGCGATTGCACTGCTGCTTGCAAGCAGGATCAAGATCAGAAAAAGGGAGAGACTGAAGCTCAAACGCATGATTCCTCCTCATGTTCTCGACTGCAATTAGGGAGACAGCCCTGTGGTCCCTGCAACTCAGACCCTTGATTCGACCCCGATTATAGCATATTGTTCATTGCACGATTGCACTCCGTCCTGGAGAGCGTGTCGATAAACGAAGCGAATCGAATTGTCAGAAGAAGCGTACACGTCTTCGGGGAAGAAAGCAGAATCGTGACGTTTTGCGCGAGAGCTTCCCGTCTCACCTCACACCAGCCTCGCAACGAGAGGAATGCAATGCACGAGCACTCCGATTCCAAGCCTTGTTGCCTACCGGCCGGTCGTCGACTCCTGGCGGGGTTTGTCGTATTGATCCTGGCCGTTCTTCCAGCCGCCGCCGCGTGGCAGGGCCGCGAGAGCTCCCGAGACGGGGTGCTCCACGTGGAGAATCCGGCCGCGCCGCTCCACCCGCCTGTCACCCTCACCCTCGAGGAGCTCTGGCGCGTGGGCGGCGACTCCGAGGAGGAGGGCGAGTTCTTCGGCGTCATCGTGGATGTCGCGGTGGACTCCGACGGCGCCGCATACCTCCTCGACCGGCAGCTGGCCGAGATCAACGTATTCTCCGCGGAGGGAGAGTGGCAACGCACGATCGGCCGCGAGGGCGAGGGCCCCGGTGAGTTTCGCAACCCGCAGGGCCTCTTCTTCCTGCCCGACGCCCAGCTCGCGGTGGTCCAGCGACGGCCCAGCCGCCTCGTGCTGTTGACCCCGGACGGCCTTCCCGGCGGGAACCTCCCCGTGCCGAGCCCGGAGGACGGCGGCCTGCGCAGCCTCCAGGAAGGCGCCTGCGCCGGCGACGCGATCGTGCTCATGGGGAACAACTTCGTCTTCGAGGAGGGGCGCATGGAGCGCTCGCGGCGCCTGATCGCGGTGGATCAGGCCGGTGGGCTCACGAAGCTTTACCACGAGAGCGCCCGCGTGACGAACATGGCGAACCCCGTGGTCCTCGAGGACGACGGGCTGACTGTCATCTGGACGCTCCTGCCGGACGGCACGCTCGTCGCCAGCACCAACTATGATTACCGCCTGCAGTTCTGGCGGCCGGGCGGAGACAAGGACCGGATCGTGATGCGGGAACACGAGCCCTATCTGCGGAGCGACGAGGAGATGGAGGAGCGACGGCGCTACCTCGAATCCCGGGTGCGCTTCCGCGGCCGGCGCCACGGCATCACGCCAGAGATCGAAGTCACAGACCGGGAGCGCGGCATCTGGTGGCTGGGCACCGACGGCGATGGATACCTGTGGGTGATGACGGGGCGCGGCGTCAAGGAGGTGCCCGCGGGCGTCCTGGGGACCTTCGACGTCTTCGACTCCGAGGGGCGCTACCTGCAGGCCGTCACCCTGGCGGGAGAGGGCGACTTCGAGCGGGACCGTATCCTCCTGCGAGAGGGCCGGCTCTACGTACTGACACAGTACCAGTCGGCCCTCATGTCCATGTTCGGCCGCGAGACCGAGGAGGAGGAAGTGGAGGAGGAAGAGGAAGCCGTGCCCATGTCCGTCGTCTGCTACCGCCTGGACTGGTCGCCGCCGTCCGCGGACTGAAGGAGACTGCCCAGCCTACGATCGGCGGGCGAAGAGCGAAAGGAACAATAGCATGTCGGACACGATCGACCTGAGCTTCCACGGCGCCACGCGTGGCGTCACGGGCAGCCGCCATCTGCTGCGAGTGGGGGGGCGGGGTCTGCTCTTGGACTGCGGCCTCTTCCAGGGGCGGCGCTCGGAGACCACGCGGCTCAACCGCAAGCTGCCCTTCGATGTCGCAGGCTTAGGCGCCGCCCTTCTCAGCCACGCCCACATCGACCACAGTGGTAACCTGCCGACCCTAGCGAAACTTGGATTCGCCGGGAAGGTCCACTGCACCAAAGCCACGGCCGCGCTCTTGGAGGTGATGCTGCGCGACAGCGCGCACATCCAGGAGCGCGACGCTCGCTACCTCAACAAGCGCCTCAAGAAGGGCGAGGATCCCGTCGTGCCGCTCTACGGTACGCGCGACGTCGAGCGCCTGCTCGAGCTCGTCGTCCCTCAATCCTATCACGATGATTTCGAACCCTTGCCCGGGGTCGCCTGCCGCTTCCTCGACGCGGGGCACATCCTCGGCAGCGCGATCGTCTGCCTGGAGATCGAGCGCGGGGATGCCGATCCCCTGAGCGTGGTCTTCTCGGGCGACCTGGGCCGCAAGCATCTGCCCATCCTGCGGGACCCCGAACCGGTCCCCGCGGCGGACGTCCTGATCATGGAGAGCACCTACGGCGACCGCCTGCACGAGGACATCCGGGGGACGGAAGAGCGCCTGGGCGACATCGTCTCCCGCACGGCCGCGCGCGGCGGGAAGGTGGTCATCCCCGCCTTCAGCGTGGGGCGCAGCCAGGAGATCGTCTACGAGCTGCACGAGCTGATCCGGGCGGGGGAGCTGCCGGACATACCCATCTACGTCGACAGTCCGATGACGGTGAAGGTGAGCCGGATCTTCGCGGAGCACCGCGAGTGCTTCGACGAGGAGACCTGGGAGATCATCGAGGGCGGCGACGATCCCTTCGGTTTCGACCGCATGAGCTACATCGAGAGCGTGGAGGCCTCCAAGGAGCTGAACCGCCGGGACGAGCCCTGCGTGATCATCTCCGCCTCCGGCATGGCCGAGGCGGGGCGCGTGCTGCATCACCTGCGGAACAGCGTCGAGGATCCGCGCAACACGATCCTAATCGTGGGCTTCCAGGCAGGCCACACGCTGGGACGCCGTCTCGAGGATGGCGCCCGCGAGGTGCGAATCCTAGGCGGGATGCACGAGGTGCGCGCGGAGGTCGTGGGATTGCACGCCTTCAGCGCCCACGCCGATCGCGCGGACCTGCTGGACTTCGCGCTGGGGATGGAGCCGCGGGCGAAGCGCGTCTTCCTCGTGCATGGGGAAGAGCGGCAGATGGAGTCCCTGGCGGCGGCGCTGCGTGAAGGCGGCATCGCCGACGTCGTGCTGCCCGAGTATGGCCAGAGCTTCTCCCTCGAAACGGGCGCAGGCTAACGGCCGAGCTTTGCCAGCGCCCAGGTGGCAGTGCTCGTGACTCGGCTGCGGTGCTTTATTTGACGCGGAATGGGATCCTGTCTAGACTCCTTGGTGAATCGGAGGAGGGGCGATGAAGAAGATCTGTATCCTGCTGTGTGTTCTCGCGATTCCCACTTTTACTACCGAGATCTCGGGAGGAATGGTAGGCGGCAAACCGGGCCGTGACCGGGAACATCACGATCCTTCGGCCCGTGATTCCTGCCCATTGATCAACTCCTGTCTAGGGGCGGTTTATTTCATCGGCGGTCTGGCCTGGGACGGCGAGTATCTGTGGGTCGGAGAATTCAATTATGGCGGCTCCCCCCTTCTCTATCAGATCAATCCCGATTGCGGCATCGTGGGCAGCATCCCGGCTCCGGGCGAGTCGATCGGCGGCCTGGCCTGGGACGGCTCGGCGCTCTGGTGCCTGGACGAAGATGAGGCCCGGATCTTCCAGGTCAGCCCGGCGGACGGATCGATTCTCCACGAGATCCCCTCGCCGTCCTACGGAGAAGAAGATCCCAACGACGGCGGCCTGGCCTGGGACGGCAGCTATCTCTGGACTGCCACCTACACCGAGGGCCTGATCTTTCAGATCGATCCGGGAAGCGGAGCCATCCAAAGGGAGTACCTGATGCCCACGGACAATCCATCGGGTGTCGGCTACGGAGGGGGTGTGCTGGTCGTCTCGGATTCCACGGCCGACCTCATCTACGAAGTCGATCCCGCAAACGGCGATGTCCTTTCCGTGTGCACAGCACCCAGCACGCATCCCTGGGGTGTTGCCGTTTTCGAAGATGTATGGCACACGGATGGAGATACCGGCCGGCTCTACTTGCTGGACTTCGATTTCCACCCGTCCACCGAGTCGTCGACATGGAGCCTGATCAAGGCCACCTACCGCTAGTCCATCGACTTGATGCCGATTCCCGCCGCGAGCTAGCGGATCAGGGTCAGGCGCGCGCTCCCGTGTCGGCCCGCCGCCTCGATTCGGGCCAGGTAGACGCCGCTTGGCAGCTCGTTGCCTGCGCCGTCGCGTCCGTCCCAGACGTACTCGTGTGCGCCGGCATCCTGCGGGCCCTCCCGGAGTACGCGCAGCCGCCGGCCGCTCGCGTCGTAGAGAGTCAGCCGCGGCTCAGCCGGGCCGTCTAGCTGGTAGCGCAGGACGGTCCGGGGATTGAAGGGGTTCGGATAAGCCGCCAGCGCGATCGCGGGTTCGGGCGGCGCTTCGCCTTCCGCGACCGAGGTTGGATCGAGCACGTGGTAATCCCAGATGCCGCGGCCATAGGTGCCGAAGCGGACCACGCCGGCCGCCGGCACCGCCTCGACGCACCAGTAGGTGGTCAGCGGCGCCTCGCTGCCGCCGATGTACTCCCAGACCTGCGTGTCGGGATCGAGGCGGTAGGGGCCCGACTCCGTGGCGGCGTACAGCACCTCGCTCGCCGGGCTCTCCAGGACGAGACCGTAGACGAGCGTCGACGGCAGCCCCGTCCCTTGAGATGTCCAGCTCGCGCCGCCGTCGTCGGTCCGGTAGACGCCCGGCCCGCTGTAGCCGCTGCCGCCGATCCAGGCGCGCAGCGGATCGGTGTGCGAGTGCACGATGGCGGTGCCGTAGAAGTAGTGCGCCGATGGGCCCTCGTCGGGCGAAAGCGTCCAGCTTGTGCCGTGGTCGCTCGAGTACCAGACACGCCCGCTGTTCGTCACCGCGATGCGCCGGTCGTAGTCGCTCGGCGCGATCGAGAAGGCCGAGAGATAGGAGCCGCCCGCCACGGTGAAGTCCTGGGCCGACGGCGTGTAGGTGACGGTGTCCCCGCCGTGCCAGTGGCCCAGCTGCAGGTGCTTCGCGCAGAAGTAGAATTCCACCGGGTTCTCCGGATTCGCCACGATGGGCGGGAGCCAGGAGTAGCTCTCACCCGCGGGGAAGTCGCCCGAGTGGAGGACGGGCGCTGCGCTGCCCTCCTGGATCAAGAGGAAGCCCGGGTAGACCGAGAAGACGACATCGTGCGTGCCGTCGCCCGAGGTGAGGTGGCCGTAGTCGCCGCTGATGAGCTGGTCGAAGTCCCAGGTCGGGCCGCGCACCGGGCCCTCGCTACGCTGGTAGCCCTGGTCCTGGGAGCCGGCGAGCAGCAGCTCCGGATCCTCCACGCTGGTGTGGATGTCGTAGTACTGGCTCACGCCGAGGCCCGAGAGCGAGATGTTGGTGACCGACGCCATGGTGCTGCTGCCATGGTAGAGTCCGCCGTCGGTGGCACAGTAGAAGGTGGCTTCCGTGTCGCCGGGGAGCAACACGCAGTCCATGCCGGGGAAGTCCGCGTGGAGCTTGTTCAGCGGATCGCCGTAGTAGTCCCACCAGTTGTTGACCTTGACGAAGTTCGCGCCGCCGTTCGGCGAGCGCCAGCACTCCACGCCGGCGAAGACGATCAGGTCGGGGTCCGTGATCGAGGCGCAGAGGGTCTGCCAGAAGTCGTTGATGGCGTAGCGGTACTCCCAGCTCAGTCCGCCGTCCGTGGAGCGGTGCAGCTCCCAGTCCCCGTAGACCTTGATCGCGGCGTAGAAGGTGGGCGCACCGGCCTCGCTGGCGGTGAGGACGCCGCCGCTCGTTCCCATGGTGCCGATCGTGCCCAGCTGCACCCAGGTGTCGCCGTGGTCGCCGCTGCGGTACAGCTTGTTGTTGTTCAGCACGTAGACGTCGCCGCCGTCTATCCGGTCCAGCCAGAAGTCGCCGCGGGCGTAGTTCAGTGCGTAGACCTGCGTGTAGCTGCGTCCAGAGTCCTCGGAGCGGTAGAGGACCTTCCCTGGGCCAATGGGCCGGGCCATCAGGTAGACCCGGCTGAGATCGGCGGGATCGGTCATGACGCGCTTGCACTCCGAAAAGCTGGCGGGCAGCCCGAGCGGCTGCTGCCAGGTGGCGCCCGCGTCGTCCGAGTAGTCGATGTCGCCGCCGTCGGTGATACGGGTCAGCACTTCGGGATCGCCCGCCGCCACGGCGACGCCGTGGGCGCCGCCCCAGAGGTTGTCGGACACCGGGCGCCAGCCCTCGCCGTCTAACGAGCCCTTCCAGATGCCGCCGCGGGAGGAGCCGCCGTAGAGGCTGTCCGCTTCAAGCGAGAGGGCCATGCAGTGCATGCGTCCCGCCTGGTTGCGGCTGCCGATCTCCTCCCAGGGCGACTCTTCCCGGTGGATGAGCCCGCGCAGGGCCATCAGGGCGCGGCCGTTCTCGCGCTCGATGGCGCGCCAGTCGGTGCCGGGCGCCGCGGCGTGCATCTGGTCAAACCAGTGCTTGCGCTCCTGACGGTTGCGCCGCTCGGCATCGCTGTCGAGACGGTGCTCGGTGGGCATGGGCGGCAGAGGGACCTTGCGCTGCCCCAGTAGGCGGGCGAAGGGAAGCGCGAGGACGAGAGCGAGCAGGACGATCGTTACGCGACGGACCGACATGGGGACCCTCTCCTTGTTGGTATGGGGACACACACGATTATATCAGCATTGGCATGGCACTGCGAAGGCCTCTCTGCCGGACGGGGCGAGGCGGAGGCCGCGGCCTGGCCGCTGGCGATGGCGAGGATGGCTCGCGTCAGTTCTGCGCTGGATCGCCGTAGCTGAGCGAGACCTGCTGGATCCCCTCCAGGGCGGACAGCTCGCTCACGATGAGGTCCCGCTCGTCCGGGTCCTTGAGGGTCACCTGGAAGGAGAAGATCAGGGTCTCCCCCATGCGGGTGGACTTCACGCTCACGGCCTGGAAGCGTTTGAAGAAGCGTTGGAAGAGCGGGATGTAGACCGTGCGCTCGGCCTCGCTGTCGGTGGGGTACATGCGGAAGGTCAGGAGGAACTCGTTGCGGGCGACCGAGCCGTGCCGGGTCCAGTGCAGGATGCCGATCAAGAAGCCGATAAGCAGGGTGCCCACGAGGGCGATCCGCAGGTTGCCCGTGCCCGCGGCCATGCCCGCCGCCAGGGAGTAGAAGACGAAGGTGGTGTCCCGTGTGTCCTTGACGACCGTGCGGAAGCGGATGATCGACATCGCGCCGGCCAGGCCGAAGGCGCGAGCGATGTTGTTGCCGATGACCATCATCACCATCGACATGATCAGTGAGAGCAGGACCAGGGTGTTCACGAAGGAGAAGGAGATGCTGAGTGTGCGGTTGGTCGCCCGATAGATCCATGCGATGAACACGCCCATGAGGAAGGCCAGCACGATGTTGAGAATGATCTCGCCGGCGGTCCAGGGCTCCGGGCGCAAGGCCAGGGATTGCAGGATCTCGTCCATCTTGCTTCGTCCTCCGCCCTGTTCTCGACTGGGTCGCTGGGCTTACTTCGGATGGGGTGTCCAGGCGTCGATTCCGTGACAGTACTTCGAGTAGGGGTGGGAGCGCAAGTTCAAGAGCCTGATCAGCTGCGTCATCCAGCGAGGCATCATGCCATCGAACTTGAGTTCGAGGACGAAGAGCTCGTCCTCGAACACGCGGAGGCCGACATCCTCGAAGATCTGCTCCAGCGTGGGATTGATCAGGCTGCGGATGTTCTGGTCGAAGGTCACGCGGACGCGCTCGTTGTCGCGCCCGACGAAAGCCTCCCTCTCGTAAGTCACGAGCACTACGGGTCGCAGGTGCCTGGTCCTCATGTTGAAGCGGAAGCGGTCCAGGGCCTTCCGCTCCTTGAAGGACCGGCCGGCGACGATCTCGGCGGCGTCCTTGCTGTTGAGCGCGTTGTCGATGTCGGTGATGGGCAGGCGCACGCGCTCCTTGAAGCCGCGGCGGCCGTACTTGCGCTTGATCTCGAGGAAGGCGGGGGCCATGTCCTCGGGCCCGTTGTAGGTGCGCACGCGCAGTTTCTTGCGGATCCGCACGCTGTCCATCTTCTCGAAGTAGAAGAGCAGGTCGTCCGTGTCGTAGTAGACGCTGCGCACCGTGTAATGCTCGTTCGGCATCTCGGCGCAGTGGCGATCGTGCTGTACGTAGGGGCGGGTTATCGTCCGCACTTCCTCCATGAAGGAGAGGGGCAGGGCGTACTTCAGTTCGTAGCGGAACGCTCCTTCCGGAGCGATGATCCTCCCCCCGCTCTCGGGTAGGCCTTCGGCGGGCAGTTCCTTGCCGGGCGAGACGAGGTGCACGGATGCAGGTCTGCTGCTCATGCGGGCCAGAGCTCCTGTCTCAGCACGCGGAGGATGTCGTCCCAGAGGCGGTCCAGCAGGGTGCTCTTCCCGCAGTAGAGGCGCGCCCGACCCTGCATCCCCTCCTCGAGCAACCCCGCTTCGTTCGCGATGGCGCCGTAGACCACGATGATCGGGCCCGCTCCGGATACGGTGGCGCGCCGGTCGATGCGAAGCACGGTGCCGGTGGTCATCCCGCCCTCGACGCCGGGGAAGTGGGCCTTCAGGGACTGCCCCCGTTCGGCGTGGCAGACGAGGCTCTGGGGCAGCAGGATGCGGACGATCATCGTGTCCTGCTCGCTCACGGAGAGAAGGGTCTCCCCGTCGCCGCCCGAGCGGAGCCAGCCGGGTATGGGCGTTTCGATCACCTGGGCCGATAGCATGTTCTCCACCGTCGCCAGCTCCTGCTCGAGGGCCGCGATGGACATTCGAGCTTCCTCGATCATCTGGGGCTGCGCGTCGCTCGAGAGAACACGCAGCTCGGCTTCCGCGAGGCTCACGTCGAGCTCCAAGAGCTCCCGGCGTGCGGCAACCTCCTCCCAGACGTAGTCACTGACGACTCCCTCGCCGTGAAGTTGCTGCTGCCGTTCGTACTGGGGGCCGAATGCGTCCAGCTCGGCCTTCGCGCGTTCGAGGGCCAGCCGTGCGTGTTCGATCTCCTCGGGCTTGGCTCCGCCGAGCATGGTGGCCAGGCGACCCTGGGCCTCCTGGAGGGCCGTGGATCGCTCGGCCAGTTCGAGATCCAGGGAGCTGGACTTCATCCGCGCCACTGCCTGACCGGCCGAGACGCGATGCCCCAGGCTCGTGGAGGGGGAGAGGGCGGACAGATCCAGGTCCAGGAAGGCGGGCCGATCGAACTGGTAGAGGCGGTAGTAGAGGATCTGTCCCGAGCTGATGTCGGTGGCCTTGGACTCGTAAGAGCCCTGCCGGACCTCCTTCAGCGTCCAGCGGAGGGCGGGATCGAGCAGGCAGGTGCCGCCCACGGTGCGCTCGACTTGCACGAAGGCACTGACCAGGAGCGCCAGTGCGACGACACCGAAGATCGCGAGCCAGATGATGCGTGTCCTATGAGGTGCTGGTACCATCGACATGTGTTTCCAGGCGAACGATGAGGATGAAGGACGACGTTCTTTCCGGACAGACAACCTCACCGAATCGCGGCGCATGGACGTATCTCACCACTCTGCGAGTCGTGTGGCGAATCCACACCCGCGACGGGCCCGGCTTCACCCGGAAGCCGGCGTGCGGCGCCCCTCAGTGTCGTGTGTATCTTCGGTAAGCGATTTTAACACTTATCTTCCACGAAGGGGAAGCACGCTCGGGAGAAAAAACGCGGGAAAGGCCGGCATGGGGTCTCGGGGGAGGACATTCCGGCCCTTTGAAGCACAAAGGGGAAAAAGCCGGGATTATCGGTCATCCAGAGGCGGTTTCCGCTTCTTTGGGTCCTCCGCCGCCGGGGATCGGCTCGGAAGCGTCCCCGGGATCCGGCGGAAAGTGATATAATTGGATGTCGATCGAGTCGTCCAGAACCGACCGCAGTTTTTCTGCAAGGAGCAACCATGCCTCCCTCGCGTATCCCGGCGATCCTCGCGATCGCCGTCATCACGCTCAGTACCCTTCCGTCCGCGGCGACCGTGATCGTCAACGAGATCATGTACAACTCGCCCGGCACCGACGTGGAATACGTGGAGCTCTACAATCGCGGACCCTACGCCCTCGCGCTCGACGGCTGGTATCTGCTGGACAACGATCCTCTCCACCCGAAGTGCTACCTGGTGGGCACCCTGGCCTCAGGCGATTTCCTGGTCGTGGCCGCCGATTCCACGCTCTTCGCGATTCAGTATCCGGGCGTGACGAACGTCAATCCCAACTATTTCAATCCCGGGGGGACCGGCTTCGGCCTGGGAAACAGCGGCGACACGGTGAACGTCTACACGCCGGGCGACGTCCTCTACGACACGGTGACCTACTCGGACGGTGGCGACTGGCCGGGCGAGGCCGACGGGAACGGCCCCTCCCTCGAGCTGATCTATCCCTTCCTGGACAACAACGTCCCCGCGAGCTGGGAGGCTAGCCTGGTGATCTGGGGCACGCCCGGCGAGCAGAACAGCGTCTACCAGGTCGACCAGACGCCCGTCTGCCAGGACGGAGCGCGCGACATCCCCCTGCCCACGAGCGCCGACGACGTGACGGTGACGGTGATCGCCTATGACCACGAAGCCCTGGCGACGATCCAGCTCTGGGTCGACATGGGCGAAGGCTTCAGCGCCACGGACATGTACGACGACGGCCTTCACGGCGACAGCGCCCCCGGCGACTCGATCTTCGGCGCGGTGATCCCCGCCCGGCCGGATGGCACGCTGGTGCGCTACTACGCTATCGCGACGGACGACATCGGTCAGTCGGATGCCTGGCCCAACAGCGCGCCCACGGAATACCGCGCCTACACGGTGGGCCACGAGCCGCCGGCGCTGCGTCTGAACGAAGTCCTGGCCAGCAACGTGACGGGCATCACCGACGAGTACGGCCAACACGAGGACTGGCTGGAGATCTACAACGAGGGGGCGGTCCCCGTCGCCCTGGGAGGGATGTTCCTCAGCGACGAGGCCGACCGCACGCACCAGTGGCAGCTCCCCGAGTTCGACCTCTATCCCGGTCAGTACCTCGTCGTCTGGGCCGACAACGACGAGGCGCAGGGCAGCTTCCATGCGAGCTTCCGCTTCTCCGCCATCGGGGAGTTCGCCGGGCTCTTCGAGACCGAGGACCACGGCAACGTGCTCATCAGCGGCTTCGAGTTCGGCCGCATGAGCGCGGACGTGTCGGTCGGCTACCAGCCCGACGACGGACACGTCCCCGAGTACCTGGCCACACCCTCGCCGGGCGCGAGCAACGCCGGCTCCCCGCTCTTCTCCGACGTCTGCATCAACGAGTTCCACACCACCAGTTCGGGCGGCGGTTTCGACGACTGGATCGAGCTCTACAACCGCGGCGCCGCAGTGGTCGACATCAGCGGCTGGCTGATCTCCGACGAGCGCGTCCTGAACGCCAAGTGGGCCTTCCCACTGGGCACGGTCCTCGCGCCCGGGGAGTTCGTGGTCGTCGGCGAGGCCGTGCTGGGCTTCGGCTGGTCCTCTCTCGGTGATGAGGTCGTCATGCTCAGCGCGTCAGACAGCCTGACCGGCATGGACTTCTACGACTACGGTCCCCAGCAGCCCGACATCAGCGAGGGGCGCTATCCCGATGGCCAGCCCTACTGGTACTTCTTCTCGCCCCCGACCGCCGGCGCGGAGAACGACAACGTCGTCGCCGTGCCCGAGGCTGCGCCCGCCGATGCGGGCCTCCAGCTACTCGGCAACTACCCCAATCCCTTCAACCCGTCGACGCGGATCCAGCTGAGCCTCGGCGCGTCCGTCGAGCTGAGCGTGCGGATCTTCTCCGTGGACGGTCGCAGCGTCCGGGACCTCTTCCGCGGGACGCTGCCGGCCGGGCGCCACGACCTGCTCTGGGACGGCCGCGACGATGCCGGCCGGGCCCTCGCCTCGGGTCTCTACCTCGTACAAGGGGAGTCGGCAGGCGAGGCGCAGCGCCACAAGCTGCTCCTCCTCAAGTAATCCTTCCCCCGGTCTTCCCCCGCCGGCGGTGGCCGCCGCCCGGTGGGGGAGGACCCACCCCGACCGAGCACGGCTGCGTGCTTGTCATCTCCGCCCTTTTTCGCTAAGGCTTACGCCGGTAATGCGTCGGACGCTGGCGCAGGAACGAGTCGGAGATTGGGCCGATGGATCTCGTCCTGGAAATCCTGAAGTGGGCGGCGATCGTCTTCGCCGCGGGGGTCGTGGGTCAGTTCGGCAAGTCCTTGACCCTGCGGATCCTAGCCGCTCGCAAGCGCCGCCGCGAGGAGCGCGAGGGGCATGGGCCCGGTGGCGCTCTCGGCGATCCGTCCGCCCCGGCGATCCCGAGCTCTCCGCCGGCGCTGGCGGATGCGGACCCCGCGTCTCCCCAGGGGCCGGACAGCATCGACAAGAAGCTCGCGAAGGAGCAGCTGAAGGCGGAAAAGAAAGCGCGCAAGGCCGAGTACAAGGCGAGGAAGAAGAACTAGCAGCCTGCTAGGGATCCAAGGAAGGGGAAGCATGAGACGTCTCTCGATCTTACTCGCGGCGCTGATCCTCGCGCCGCTTGTCGCGGCGGCAGCGACCCAGGTGGAGACGACGGCGGAGACGACGGCGGATGCGCTGGCGAGCGCACCGACGGACGCACCGGCGGCCGCGGCTCCCGAGGCGGTGCCGGTGGGCGATCTGCGCCTCGTGCACCCCGCGGACGAACAGCTGCGGCGCGTCTCGGGAGATAGGCAAACCGTCTTCGCCCGTGAAGACGGTCTCCTCCACGCCCAGGTGCTCGACGCGGCAGGCCGACCCGTCGAAGGCGTGCCGGTGAACTTCGCGCAGATCACGCCCCGCGAGAAGTTCCTCGGCCACGCCGAGTCCGACGTGCACGGGATCGCCTCGGTGGTCTTCACCGCCGGCAAGAAGGAGAAGACCCATGCCGTCGTCGCCTCCATCCCCGGCGGCGATTCCGAGGCCGGCCAGATCGTCTACCAGATCCCGGTCCGCAAGCGCAGCTGGGTGCTCTTCATGGTCTTCGGCCTGCTCGGCGGCCTGGGCATCTTCCTGTTCGGCATGGACATGATGAGCTCGTCCATGCAGCGGAGCGCGGGCGGCCGCCTGCGCTCCATCCTCGGCGCGCTCACGCGCAACCGCTTCATCGGCGCCTTCGTCGGCGCGGTCGTGACCATGATCATCCAGAGCTCGAGCGCCACGACGGTGATGATGGTGAGCTTCGTCCAGGCGAAGCTCATCGGTTTCGCCCAGACCCTGGGCGTGAACCTCGGCGCGAACGTCGGCACCACGGTCACGGCCCAGCTCATCGCCTTCAAGCTCACGGACTACGCGCTGCTCATGGTGGCCATCGGCTTCGGACTCAAGTACCTGGGCAAGAAGGAAACGCTGCGCAACGCGGGGGACGTGCTCCTCGGCTTCGGCCTCCTCTTCTACGGCATGTTCGTGATGAGCAAGGCCATGTATCCGCTGCGCAGCTATCAGCCCTTCCTCGACATGCTCCAGAACCTGGAGGCTCCACTCCTTGGCATCCTGGTGGGGACGATCTTCACCGCGCTGATCCAGAGCAGCAGCGCGTTCACGGGTATCGTGATCGTGCTGGCCCAGCAGGGTTTCCTGACCTTGGAGGCGGGTATCCCGCTGATCATCGGGGCCAACATCGGCACCTGCATCACCGCGGGACTCGCGAGCCTCGGCGGCATCCGTGACGCCAAGCGCGTGGCGCTCGCCCACACGCTGTTCAATGTGACCGGCATGCTCGTCTTCGTCTGGTGGATTCCCACCTTCGCGGACCTCGTCCGCGGCATCTCCCCGGGGGGGGAGATCGCCTCGGGCGACACCGCGTCCATGGCCCGCTTCATTCCGCGCCAGGTGGCCAACGCGCACACGGTCTTCAACATCGCTGTCACCCTCGTCTTCCTGCCCTTCACCGGCTACATGGCGCGCCTCGTCAAGCGGCTCCTGCCCGACAAGGAGATGCCGGAGATCGAAGCGAAGTACGCAGCCCGCTTCCTCGATGCCGGCATGCTCTCGACGCCGGCGCTGGCCCTGAATCTGGCCAAGGCGGAGATCCTGCGCATGGGCAAGCGCGTCAAGAAGATGACCGAGATGCTAGTGCTGCCCTTCCTCGAGCGCGATCTCGACGCCTGCGACCGGCTCCATGAGCTCGAATCGGAGGTCGACATCCTCGACAAGCAGATCTCCTCCTACCTCATCGACATCGGCAAGCAGGACCTCAACGAGCAGCAGGTCGAGGAGGTCTACCTGATGATGCACGTCACCAAGCAGTACGAGCACGTGGCGGACATCGTCGACAAGGATCTGCGACCGCTCGCGAAGAGGATGATCAGCGAGGGGATCGACTTCTCGGAGTCCGGCCGGGAGGAGGTGCGCGCCTTTCACAAGCGGGTCGTCAAGCAGGTGGGGCGCAGCCTGGCGGCCTTCCGCGAGGGCAGCCTGGAGAAGGCGCGCCGCATCACCCAGAAGCAGGTCAAGTACCGGGCCCTGGAGAGCACCTACCGCCAGACGCACTTCGAGCGCATCCGCAGCGCCGTCAGCGAGTCCGTGGCCAGCAGCGAGATCCACCTCGATCTGATGGACGGTATGCGGAGGATGAACAGCTACGCGGCCAACGTGGCGCGTGAGATCCTCGCCCGAGGGGATGGGGCAGTCGAGGAGGAGGAAGTCGCCTGAGCGCGGGTTTCTAGTCGAAGCAAGGATCTCACCCAGCCGCCGCAGCGCTCGGGCCCGCGAGCGGGAGCTCGGCGCGGAGGAGAGGGATGAGCCGGCACGCGGTGATCGACATCGGGACCAACTCGCTCAAGATCCAGGTGGCCGAACGGGAGGGCGGGCAGCTGACCGTGCTCCTCGATCAGATCGAGGTCACCGGCCTGGGTCGCGGCCTGGAGGAGACGGGACTCCTCGCCGAGGAGGCCATGGCGCGGAGCGTGCGGGCCGCCACAGAGTTGACGGCCCGCGCGCGCGAGCTGGGAGCTGACGAGATCCTGGCCGTGGGCACCATGGCCCTGCGCCGCGCCGGCAACGCGGCGGACTTCATCGAGAGGGTGCGCCGGGAATGCGGCCTCGCGATCGAGGTCATCTCCGGCGACGAGGAGGCGCGCCTGGCTCACCTGGCGGTTCTCTCCGGCCTGCCGACCATCGCGGGTCGTCTCTGCATCTTCGACACGGGCGGCGGCAGCACCGAGTTCATCTTCAGCGAAGACGACCGGGTCCTTCGCCGCTTCAGCGTCGAACTCGGCTCTCGCCTGTCGACGGACGCCCTGCTCCGCTCCGACCCCGTCACCCCGTCGGAGCTCGCTGCGCTCGCCCGCCGCCTCTCGGACGGTCTGGTGGAACTGGACCCGCCCGTGGATGAGCTGGTGGGGATCGGCGGCACGGTCACGACCCTCGCCGCGGTCATGCTCAAGCTGGAGGACTACGATGCGGACCGCGTCCACGGCTGCCGTCTCGGCCGGGGCGAGGTCGAGCGTCAGATCGAGCTCTATCGCGGGCTTCCCGTCGCGGAGCGGCGGCGAATCGTCGGACTGCTGCCCGCCCGCGCGGACGTGATCCTGGCGGGGGCCGCCATCGTCCGTGCCGTCATGGCGGGGCTCGGCGCCCAGGCCCTGACCGTCAGCGACCGAGGCCTGCGGTACGGACTGCTGCAGGATCGCCTGTTCCGCCGTGAAAGCCCTTAGCAAGCTGCCATTCCATCCGGGACCGCATTTCCATCCTCTTCGACGGACGCAGGCCTTCCCCCTGCCGAAGTGAATATTCTATAATTCTCCTCCCTCTTTCGTCGCAGGGGGAGCCATGGCTCGTTTGCCCGGTCTGCTCTTGCTACTGCTGATTCTCGGCTCGGCCGCGGGCGGCGCGGAGCGGCCGGACATGATCCCCGATTGGGACGACCTTCCCTACGAGCCCTATCCCCTCGACGACGCGCCTGGGATCGTCAATCCCATCCTCACCTACCTCGACACGGAACCCGGGATCACCTTCGTTGCTGACCCCTTCCTCTTCCGCGAAGAGGGGCACTGGTATCTCTTCTTCGAGGCCTACCGCGTCGGTCCCGGCGGCAGGATCGCCCTGGCGAGCAGCGAGGACGGGCTGAGCTGGCAGTACGAGGGCTTCGTCCTGGAGGAGCCGGAGCAGATGTCCCACCCGCTGGTCTTCCAGTGGGACGGGAACTACTATCTCGTGCCTTCGATCTATCCCCTCGAGGCTGTGCGGCTCTACTGGGCTAAGCCCGAGGACTTCCCCTACCAGTGGACTCCCGTCGCGGAGCTCGTGAGCGGCCGCCTCTTCGCCGATGCCACGCTCTTTCGTCACGAGGACCTCTGGTGGATGTTCGTCGCCAACACCCAAGGCAACATCTGCTGGCTCTATTTCTCGGACTCCCTCGAGGACCCGGCGGCCTGGACCGAGCACCCTGCCAGCCCCATCGTGGCGGACGATCGCCGCAAGGCGCGACCGGGAGGCAGGGTGGTCGTTCTCGAAGAGGATCGCATCTTCCGGCCGGCCCAGAAAAGCTATCCGATCTACGGGGAGATGCTGAGGCTCTTCGAGGTGACAAAGCTCACGACCAAGACCTACGCCGAGCATGAAGTCGAGGCAAGTCCGATCCTAAAGCCCTCGGGCGAGGGCTGGAACGCAGAGCGCATGCACCATTACGATCCCTGGTGGACGGGCGATCGCTGGCTCGTGGCCGTCGACGGCCACGACGGCTACCGCTGGAGCATCGGCCTCTACGCCAGCGAGTCCATCCTGACCGCGATGCAGGCTGGGGCAGATGCGGTGCCGGCCTTCGGCCTGTCGGGCAGTTCCAACCCCTTCCGCCCGGGAGCCCGACTCCGTTTCCAGCTGCCGACCCGGGCACGCGCGCTGCTCACGATCCACGATGTCTCCGGCAGGGAGCTCGCCTGTCTCCTCGACTCGGAGCGGGATGCCGGCCGGCAGGGGCTCCGCTGGAACGGACGGGACGCGGAAGGCCGCCCGCTGGCGTCCGGCGTCTATCTCGCCCGGCTGCGGAGTGGCGGCCGCGCAGCGACCCGGAAGCTCGTCCTGCTCCGCTGAGCGCACGCCTGGCGGCTCATGCCACATTCTTGTTATAATCGTGGACCCGCCACGCGGGAGGAAAGGCCACGCATGCCCGTAGCAACAACCACGCACGGCGACTGTGCTCGTCGAGGTCGCGCACGAGTTCCGTCCGGCGCAGCCCGGGTAGGACGCGCCCTTTGCGCGGCCCTCCTCCTCCTGCCCCTCTCCGGCGGCATGGCCCGGGCGGGCAGCAACGCCGCCCTCAGCGAGAGGGCGCTTCTGGACGCCCGCGCACCCACCATCACCCTTATCGCTCCCCAGCCCGGCGACCTGATTCCCCAGGGCGCCGAGTACCGCTTCCTCTGGCACATCGAGGAGGAGCACTTCGCGGCCGGCGCCGAGCCGGTGGTCTTCACCCTGATCGTGGACGGCGAGCTGATTCTGAACGAGTCCTTGCCCGTCGAGACGGGGGGGGATTACCACCTCGACTGGCTGGTGAGCTCCGATCTCAGCGACGATGCCTGGTGGCGCGTCGCGGCCGTCGATTCCCTCGGGAACCAGGCCGTGGAGGAGAGTGGCCCCTTCGGAATCGGCGAGGAGGGTACGGGCGTGCCCGAGGCGATTCCGACCCGCCCCGTGCTCGCGGCCAACTACCCGAACCCCTTCAACCCCGCGACGACCTTCCGCTTCGCACTACCGGAGGCGGGGCCCGTGAAGCTGAGCGTTTACGACGCGCGCGGCCGGCGCGTGACCGTGCTGGTCGACGGCCCCCGCGAGCGGGGCTGGCATGAGCTGCGCTGGCGCCCTGCGGGCCGGGCGAGCGGCGTCTACCTCGCGCGTCTCGAATGCGCCGGTGAGAGCCGGACGCGCAAGCTGGTGCTCCTGAAATGAAGCTCCGCCGCGCGCATCGGATCGCCGTCCTCCTCGCCGCCGCCTCGGTGCTTCCTGCTCTGGCGCAGGCCGCGCGCACGATCGACCCCCTGCTCGGGCCGCTGAACGTCATGCAGCGCGACGACGGCAGCGGCCTGGTGGACATCCAGTACAACCTGCACGATCCCGATAGCGAGAGCGTCGTCGTGAGCATCGAGGCCAGCGGGGACGACGGCCTCAGCTGGACCCTCCCCTGCGTCAGCCTGACGGGGCACGTGGGACCCGATGTGCCCCCTGGCCCGGATCGCCACGCGGTCTGGGACGCAGGTGCCGACTGCCACGGTCTCTCGACCGACGCACTGCGGATCCGCATCACGGCGGACGACGGCGTCCACCGGCGCGATATGCGCCGCCTGCCCGCGGGCGGCTTCACCATGGGACCAGGCGACAGCACGACGGTGCACCTGAACCGCGACTTCCACCTGGACCGCCTGGAGGTCAGCAACGCGGACTACCTCACCTTCCTGTCCTGGGCCCAGGGAAGTGGCTGGATCCTCCTCGAGGACGGGCTCGTGCTGGAGGAGGCGAGTGGGATGGTCCTGCTCGACCTCACGCACCCGGCCTGCGAGATCGCATACGTGGGCGGCGAGTTCGAGCTCTGCATGGCCGCCGATCCCGCCGCCCAGGAGGCCTATCCGCTGGGCTACGCGCCCGGCGAGCAGCCGGTGAAGGCGGTCACGTGGTATGGCGCCGCCATCTACTGCAACTGGCTGAGCGGCAAGGAGAGGCTGCCGGAGCCCTACGACACCGGCGACTGGAGCTGCAACGGCGGCGATCCCTACGGCAGCCCGTCCTACCGCCTCCCGACGGAGGCCGAGTGGGAGTACGCCGCGCGCCTCGCCGACGGGCGCAGCTACCCCTGGGGCGACGCGGAGCCGGACTGCGAACGGGCCAACTTCGCGCCCGCCGGCGAGCCCTGCGTCGGCTGGAGCGCCGCGGTCGGCGGCCGTCCCGCGGGCGCCAGCCTGATGGGCCTGACGGACCTCGCGGGCAACGTGGCCGAGTGGTGCCAGGACTGGCAGGCGCCGCTCCCCGGTGGCGAGGTCTGGGACCCCGTGGGACCCACGGGCGGCACGGAGCGCACGGTCCGGGGCGGCGGCTTCACCGACGACGCGCCCGCCCTAGCGGCGCAGGCCCGCGCCGGCGCCGCGCCGGAGCAGCTGGGGGCCGCGCTGGGCTTCCGCGTCGCCCGCCGCTGTGAGAACTCCTTCCCCCACGCGCCAGTCTCGCCCTCGCCGACTCACGGCGCCATCCTCTTCGAACAGACGCCCACCCTGAGCTGGACCGGCTTCGATCCCGACGGTGACGCCCTGAGCTACGACGTCTACCTGGATGGCGAGAAGCTCGAGACCGATCTTCTCGAGAGCTCGATAGTCGTGTCGGGCGAGCTGCCCCTCGACTCGGTCCATCACTGGCAGGTCCTTGCCCGCGATGCGGTCGGCTTCGAGCAGTGGAGTCCGGTCTGGAGCTTCGAGGTCTGGATGCAGCCGGAGGGCAACGGACTGGGCTTCAACTTCGATCAGCCCTACTTCGAAGGCGGGCCGGGCGAGGTGCTGGCCGACCACGCCATCGTTTTCGACGGCACGCGCTACCACTGCTTCCACATCTACGAGCACGCGGGAGGTGGACCGAGCCAGCTGGGGCATCTGGTCAGCCCCGACCTCCGGCGCTGGACGCAAGAGGCGGACGTGCTCCCCGTGCCCGGCGGCGACGCCTGGGACGCTTGGGGGATCTGGGCTCCCCAGGTGAGCGCCAATCCGGTCCCGGGCGGACCCGCCTGGATCCTCTACTACACGGGCATCGACGCGGAGGCGGGCGCGCAGCAGATCGGCGTGGCCTTCAGCGAGGACCTGTTCGACTGGCACCGGGCGGACGAGTCGAACGAGAACCTCAATCCGCTCTATCGGCCCCAGGCCGACTGGGCCGTCTGGGACGCCGGGGAGGGTGCGATGCCCTGGTCGGCGCACTGCCGCGATCCCTTCGTGTTCCAGGAGGAGGGCGACTGGTTCCTCGTGACGACCTGCCGGGGACCGGAAAACGAGGGCGTGCTGGGCCTGGCCCGCGCCCCGAGCGCCGATCCACTCGCGTTCATGGGAGGCGACGAGCCGGAGCCCCTGCTTGCCTTGGACAGCAGTCATCTGCCCGAGTCGCCGCAGCTCCACCGCATCCCGACCGGAGACGGCGCCGCGCTCTGGCATCTCCTCTACTCGGCACCAGACGGCACCCGGCACCAGTCGGCGGCGAGCATGCTTGGCGGCGAGGCGGGCTGGAGCAGCGATCCTTACTCTGGACAACGGCTGGGCGCGACGGGCTACACCGCCGCCGAGCTCAGTTTCCTGGAGGGCGTCTGGGTCTTCAGCCAGCACAAGCACTACGCGCCGGGCGGCTTCTACCTCTTTAAGTTCGGGGAGCTGGACTTCTCGGACCTCGACGAGGGACATCCCGCGCTGGTCGACCTCGCCGGCATTGCGGGACTGATCGCCCTGGACGAAACAGGGCGGATCGACCGCGACCTCGGCTGGGAGATCGTCGGCGAGACGAACGGCAATGCCTTCGAGTACCAACCCACCTGGGGTGACAATCCCCTGCACGATCCCGAGCGGGGCTACTCGAGCGGGATGGCGGGCAACAGCTACATCGCCACCTACGAGCGTCACTCGCGGCCTGACCAGAGTGGGGTCACCGGCCCCGGCGCGCACTGGCCCGACTTCAGCCGCACTGGTTGGATCCAGAGCGACGCCTTCCGGATCACGCGCAACCGGATCGGTCTGCTGGTGGGGGGCGGGAACCTCCCGGAGGAGGAGTACGTCGCCCTCCTGCGGGAGAGCGACGACGCCGTGCTCTTCACGGAGACCGGCGAGGATTCCCACGTGATGAGCGAGAGGATCTGGGACTGCTCCACGCTACGGGGCGAGCGCGTGTACCTGGTGATCGCGGACCTGAGCGCGGCCGACTGGGGCTGCATCAGCGTGGACGAGATCCAGGAGTACGAGGAGACCGTCCGCGCTGGCGACGCCCGCACGCCGGCCGCCGAGGGCCGCTACCTTCCCGGTTTCATCAATCGTTGAAGCGCTTCAGGCAGTGCTGCCCTGCCTAGGTATCACCGTTACTTGATCAGGACGAGCTTCGTCATATCCTCCGTCTCGCCGTCCACCGCGATGCGCGCCAGGTAGAGCCCGGACGCCAGGCCGTCGGGCTGCCATGTGATCTCGTGGCTTCCCGCATCGTAGATGCCCTCGCCAAGAACCGCGACCTCCCGCCCCCGCAGGTCGTGCACGCTCAGGCGCGCGCGGCCCGCCTCCGGCAGGGTGAAGCGCAGCTGCGTGCGCGGGTTGAAAGGGTTGGGGTTGGCGGCCAGTGTGGTCGCCGCCGTCGCGCCCGCCGGCGCCTCCGTGGCGAGCAGGTCCACCGTGTAGCTGTAGCTGCCCGCTTGGTAGGGGTAGACGTTCGCGATGCCGAGGACCACCTCGTCGTAGCCCGCAGACTCCACGAAGTCGAAGCTGCCATTCTGCGTGCCGTCTAGGGTCATGAAGCGGACCAGCGTCGGCAGCGTGTCGTCCAGGGCCATCAGGGAGACGCGGAACGTGCGGTTGTCCGCGCCGTCGAAGTCCACCGTCGGCGCGCCGCCGCCCAGATCCGTCAGGCGCACGTACTCGGCGGCCCAGTTGCCGACACTGCCCGGGCTGCTCGCCGGGTAGGTGCTATGGGTTCGCCAGGGGAGGAAGGGAGGCAGCGTCTCTCCGTAGTAGCCGTACTGACCGTCGGGGATGCTCGTGTCATCCAGGAAGTTCGCCACCGACCAGTTCTGGAACACGTCCTCGGTGTCCAGGCCGATCGCGTGTGCGTCCAGCGTGGCCTGGAAGCTCGCCATCCCGTTCGCTGTATTGTGGATCAGGTCCCAAATGAAGGGCTGACCGCCGAACTGCTCGTAGGCATAGAGCGACCAGAGGTAGCACTGGATGTAGTCAGCCCAGGAGCTGCCCCAGTCGGTGAGCGGATTGTCCGGTTGCGTGTTGAAGGACGAGATGTTGTCGGGGTGGCCGAAGAGCCACATGGCCAGCTCACCGAGGCCCTCGTCCAGCCAGGTATCCTCGTTCTGGTCGCGGGCGAAGTGGATCATGTGCTCGAACTCGTGCGCGCCGACGGCCAGCATGTAGTCGCCGGCCGGATTGCTGCCGCCGCCCTCGACGGCCAGGTAGACGACCTCGCACTCGTTGCTGTGGAAGGGCTGCGAGCCGTCGGGATACTGGTCGAAGTACCAGAAGAAGCCGTCGGCCGAGATGTTGAAGCGGTAGTAGAACAGGAAGATGCGGTCCAGACCGTCTAAGGGGTTGGGCGGATCGCCGAAGTGCGAAGTGTTGAGGTCCCAGATGCCCTGGGTGGGCCAGTTGCCTACGCTCACGTTGTCGAAGTGATCGACGATGCGGTCCACGTCGGTCTGATTCATGCCGACGTTCCATTCCTCGTCGTCGACCACCACGTAGCAGTGGTCGCCCATGCCACGCACGGTGCAGGGCTTGAGGTCGGCCACAGGGTAGCCGCCCAGGTCCCAGACGTACCAGAGCCAGGTGTCACCCACCTGCGGGTCGGGCGGCGGCGTGCGGTCTGCGAGGCCGCTCGGCTGCCAGAGGCCCTCGGCCTCGAGGCGAGCGCGGGTCTGCTCGTAGGGCTCCGTCGGTTTCGGGAGGGGGGGCAGATCCCCGTGCGCCGCTGCGATCGCGGGCAGGAGGGTGAGCGCGAAGCCGAGCAGCGAGAGGGTGAGTCCCAGGCGGAGGGAGAGGGCCGGGCCTCGGAGAGGGGATTTCATCGCGTCTTCCTTTCTCCACGGGGTTCCATCGCACATGATTAGGCGTCAATAATAACGCATCGAGGCCCTGAAGCGCCACGGGAAGAGCCAGGGCTTTGGTCTCCGGGGCCGGTAGAGGATGCTTGCCCGGAGTTGAACCTGCGGGCCGAGCTTGTTAGTTTGCCTGCTCGCAGCGGGGTAGCCGCCGCGAGTCACCAGCACGAGGAGATTGCATGACCAAGAATTTGCAGAACTACTTTCCGGGCCTGGAGGGCGTCCACGTCAACACGAGCAGCCTGAGCTTCGTCGACGGACAGGGGGGCAAGCTCTACTACTGCGGTTACACGATCGAGGACCTGGTCGCCTACTGCAACTTCGAGCAGGTCGCCTATCTCCTCATGTACGGGCAGCTGCCCAGCCGCGGCGAGCTGGAGGAGTTCAAGGCGGAGCTGGTCAGGGAGCGCTACCTCGATCCGCACCTGAAGGCCATCATCGTCCTGACGCCGCGCGAGGGACACCCCATGGCGGTCTTGCAGGCCCTGCTGGCCCAGCTCGCCATGCACGACCCCGAGATCGCGGACCGCTCCCTCGATGCGAAGCGGCGCAAGGCCATGCGCATCATCGCCAAGATGCCGCTCATCGTGACCTACTTCGACAACCTCCGCGGCCGCGAGCGCACGGTTACCCGCCGGGACGACCTCTCCCATGCCGCGAACATCCTCTACATGCTCACGGGCGAGGTGCCGAGCCCCGAAGAGGAGCGGATCTTCGACGTGGCCCTGATGCTGCACATGGACCACGGCTGCAACAACTCGACCTTCACCACCCGCGTCGTATCTTCGACCGAGGCCGACATCTACTCCGCGATGATCTCCGCCCTCGGTTCCCTGTCGGGCCCGCTGCACGGCGGTGCGAACGAGCGCGTCATCGAGATGCTGCAGCAGATCGAAAGCCCGGACCAGGTCGAGGCATTCGTCGACGACCTGATCGCCAGCAAGAAGAAGATCATGGGCTTCGGCCATCGGGTCTACAAGACCATGGACCCGCGGGCCGTGATCCTGCGCGATCTGGCCGAGAAGCTTGCCGCGGAGAGGGAGGCCGACAGCCTGAGCAAGGCCCTCCGCTTCATGAACGCGGCCCGGGAGAGGCTGGACGCTATTGGGAAGAACGACATCTGGCCCAACGTGGACTTCTTCTCCGGCGTGGTCTACCAGACCCTCGGTCTGCCCACCGACATGTTCACACCGGTCTTCGGCATCGCGCGGGTCGTCGGGTGGATCGGGCACCATTTCGAGCAGATGCGGGACAACCGCATCTACCGGCCCCGCCTGGCTTACATCGGCCAGGAGCTGGGCACGCCCTACCCGAAGCTCGACGAGCGCTAGCGGCCTGCCGGGCTGCGGGCGCGCCGCGGGCCACTGCTTATGCAAGAAGGGGCCGGTCCGTCGGGACCGGCCCCTTTGCCGTATCTCTATCCGTCGCCCGCTGACTAGGAGCTGCGCTTCCGGGCCTTCTGCACTATGAGCAGCCCGCCCTTGCTGCCGGGCACGGCGCCCTTGACTAGGAGGAGGTTCTCCTCGGGACGCAGCCCCACGACGCGCAGGTTCTGCATGGTCTTGCGGTCGCATCCCATGCGGCCCGCCATCTTCTTGCCCTTGAAGACACGGGCGGGCGTCGCGCTGGCGCCGATGGAGCCCGCGTGACGCATGACCTCGTGCGAGCCGTGGGTCATGCTGGCGGTGCCGTGCATGCCGTGGCGCTTGATGACGCCCGCGGTGCCGCGGCCCTTGCTCAAGCCGATGACGTCCACGAACTCGCCCTCGCTGAAGTAGTCCGTGCTGATGGCGTCACCCACAGAGTAGTCCTCCGCCTCCGCGGGCTCGATGCGGCTCTCGCGGAGATAGCGCAGCGCGGTGAGCCCGGCCTTGGCCGTGTGGCCCATCTCCGGGCGCGTGCTCCGCTTGGCGCGCATGGGCTCGAAGCCGAGCTGGAGGGCCGAGTAGCCGTCGTTCTCGGGCGTCTTTTTCTGGACGACGTAGTTGGGACCCAGCTCGATCACCGTGACTGGCGTCAGTACGCCGTTGTCCTCGAAAACCTGGGTCATGCCGAGTTTCTTGCCAAGGAGTCTCAGGGACATGTCAACCTCCTCGCGAACAACCTTGCGGCTGAGACGACCGCAGCGGGTTGCGGCCCCCGTCGGGAGCCTGTAGATGCCGAAAACCGGCCGGGCGGCCGGAAGCCGGGACAGGATAGGGATTCGGGTCCGAAAAGTCCAGCCCCTACCGGCCTGCCAGGGCCCCTTTTCGCTCCCCGCGCCGTGGATCCGATGTGGGTTGCCGGCAGCCTGCTACTTGAGCCGGGCCCGCATCCAGTCCGCGATCAGATCCAAGAACTCCGGGCTCAGCTGGCCCTCCTTGCCGTACTCGGCTGGTCCCGGCCTCCCCTCGCCCGCCAGGAAGAAGTGGTTCAGCCTCGGGAGAAGCTCGAGGCGGCTCTCGGCGCGCGGGTGTTTTGCGAAGGCCTTGGCCCAGGTCTCGCGGTCGGGGGCTGTAGTCTGGTAGTCGCGCTCGCCGAAGAGCACGAGCGCGGGCGCGGACTGCTCACGGTAGTCGCGCCAGGGCTGCCAGTAGAGCACGGAATCCCAGTAGCGGGGTTTGGCGAAGAGGGTGACGTTGTCCTCCCCGACATTGCCCGCGCGCATGTTCTCGGCCTGCTTCTCGTATTCCTCCAGACGGTCGTGAGCGAGAATTCCCCTCTCGTTCAGGTAGCGATGCTGGTCCATCGAAACCGTGAGCAGGTCGCGGCCGATGGGCGCGAGCATGACGAGGCCCGCGGGGCTCACGCCATCGGCGGCGAGCAGCTTGCTGATCGTCGCCGTAGCGCCGCCGCCCAGGCCGTGGCCAAGCAGGAACAGGCTCTCGGCGTCGAAGCGCGGGTCGCCTGTGAGTAGGGCGTAGGCACTCAGAGCGTCGTCGAGCACCTCCTCCTTCAGCGTGATGTCGTCGTACTTCTCCGGATCCAGGCTGTCGCTGCGGCTGATCACCCAGGTCCGTTTGTCGTAGCGGAGGCTCGCGATGCCTCGCTCGGCGAGGCCGTGGGCCAGCTGACGGTAGATCCGGTTGGGCCCGTAACTCAGGTCGCGGTCGATCGGCCCGGCGCCGTGGAGGATGACGCAGGCAGGGAAGGGACCCTCGCCTGCCGAAGGCAGCGTGAGGGTGCCGCCCATGGAGAGCTGCTCGTCGGCGATTAGCGTGATCTCCTCCTCGGGGAACTCCGCGGCGGCCGGGGCGGGACGGGGCCGCTCGTAGCCCGCGCGCCGGACGGTGAAGTCCTGGACGGGGATGTGTAGGGACAGGAGCTCGCCCTCGGGTCCGAGCTCCAGTTCCTGCAGCACTCCCGCCAGTTCGAAGGAGTGGCGGTTCACCGTGACCGATTCCCCGTCCCGGTGGCCGTACACGGTCTCCACCTCTCTCCAGTGCAGCTCGCTCGTGTGGACGATCTGCGGGATGAGGGCGAGGAGCGGCACCCGGGCGCTGGGATCGCGTTGGCGCTGCCGCGCCAGGAGCCAGGCATGCTGTATCACGGTGTTGTCGAGAGGGGTCGCCTTGCGACCCTCGAGAGGGAAGGTCTTCTCCTGGATGCGCTCTGTGCTATCCACGCCGAGAAGCACCGAGTCGGTTCGCGCCAGGATGAAGATGCTGTCGCCCGACTCGGTCCAGAGCAGGTAGTCGATGAGCGTGTCATCGGGGCCGTGCACGATAGTTCGCGTGCGCATGGTCTTCATGAAGGGCTGTCCCAGCCGCGAGATGCCGTCGACCACGAGGGTGTCACCGAACTCGTAGATCCGGAAGCGCTCCTCGCCGAAGACCTTTCCGCCCTTCAGGTACTCGAAGCGCTGTTCCTCCGCCTGTGCGCCGGTGGCCAATAGGGCGAGCAGGATGATCAGAAGGCGTCTCATGGAAGACCTCGTTCGCTGTGGTTCATGGGCTGGGGGACGGTAGGCCCCGCCGAGCCGGGGGATAGGATAGGCTGCCAGGAGCCGGGAATCAACATCCTAACTCCAATACCGCCGGGGGTTCCCGCGGGCGGGCCCAGGATCGATGCCATGGGCCTTGATTGCTCCCATGGGGGAGTGCTAACAAGAGGATTAGGAGGCGAGCATGAACCCAGCAACTCCGCGTCTGCGGCCGGCCCAGGCCGGCTGGATCGAGGTCATCGCCGGCGGGATGTTCAGCGGCAAGTCCGAGGAGCTCATCCGGCGGCTGCGCCGGGCGCGTATCGCGAAGCAAGAAGTCCAGGCCTTCAAGCCGCGCCTCGACGACCGCTTCTCCGAGGGGGACATCGTCTCCCACGACGAGAACCGTATCGACTCCTGCGCGGTATCGGACGCCGCCGAACTCCGCGGGAGGCTCGCTACGGATACGCAGGTGATCGGCATCGACGAGGCCCAGTTCCTCGGCGCCGGGCTCGTGGGGCTCTGCGTCGAGCTGGCCGCTGCGGGCAAGCGCGTCATCGTGGCCGGGCTGGACATGGACTACCGCGGCGAACCCTTCGAGCCGGTGCCCCAGCTCATGGCCGTGGCGGAGGAGGTCACCAAGACCCACGCCGTCTGCCTCGTCTGCGGCGCGCCGGCCACACACTCCCAGCGCATCGTGGCGGGAAGCGAGCGGGTGATGGTGGGGGCGTCCGAGACCTACGAGCCCCGCTGCCGGGAGCACTTCGAGCCGCCGAGCCCCGCCGAAAAGGAGGGCTGATGGCCGGGAGCGGTCGCGAGCAGGATCCGGCCGGTGTTCCGGGCCGCCTGGCCGCGGTGCGGCAACGCATCGCCGCCGCCGCCGAACGGGCCGGACGGGACCCGGAGTCGATCCGCCTGGTGGCGATCAGCAAGTACGCGGACACGAGCAGCGTCCTCGCCGCCTACGAGGCCGGCCAGCGCGAATTCGGCGAGAGCTACATTCAGGCGGCGCTCCCCCGCCTCGATGCCCTGCCGGGCGACGTGGTCTGGCACCTCGTGGGGCACCTCCAGAGCAACAAGGTGAACAAGGTCCTCGGCCGCTTCGACCTGATCCAGTCGCTGGACTCGGAGCCCCTGGCCCGCCGCCTCTCCGAGAAGTCGCTCGCACGCGACCTGGTGACGCCGGTGCTCGTGCAGGTCAACTGCACTGGCGAGGAGAGCAAGACAGGAATCGACCCGGCCACGGCGAAGGATCTCATCCTCGCCCTGCGCGAGCTGCGGGGAATCGTCGTCCAGGGCCTCATGACGATGGGTCCCCTGGGTGGCGGCGACCAGGGCGCCCGGGCGAGCTTCCGCCTGCTGCGCCGCCTGCACGAGGAACTCCGCGCGCTGGATCTGCCCGAGTTGCCGCTCACGATCCTCTCGATGGGCATGAGCGGCGACTTCGAGATCGCCGTGGAGGAGGGGGCCACGCTGCTGCGCGTCGGCAGCGCCGTCTTCGCGCCCTGATGTCGTGCAAAAGCGTTGCAATCTGGCCTTAAGCTGTCTAGATTCCTCGTCTTAACTACCTGATCCCTTTCCCGGCAGGGGGGAGGACCATGTCCGATCTCTACGCGCGCATCCAGGAATCCGCGGCCTTCCTGCGGGAAAGCGGCGCCGGCAGGCCCCGGGCGGCCGTCGTGCTCGGCTCCGGGCTCGGCGGGATGAGCGGCGAGATCGAGGGGGCGCTGGCGATTCCCTTCGCCGAGGTGCCCCACTTTGGCTCGTCGACCGTCGACTTCCACGCCGGCGAGCTCATCTTCGGCACGGTGCGCGGCGTCGGGGTCTGCGTGCTGGAGGGACGCCTCCACTATTACGAGGGGCACAGCATGAGCGAGGTCGTGCATCCACTGCGCAGCCTCCGGGCGCTGGGGGCGGACACCGTCGTGCTGACCAGCGCCGTGGGCGGCATGAACGCCGGCCTGGCCAAGGGCGACATCCTGGCCGTGCGCGATCACATCAACCTCATGGGCGACAACCCCCTGATCGGCCCCAACGACGAGCGGATCGGACCCCGCTTTCCTGACATGTCCGAGCCCTACTCGCGCGCGTACCAGTCGATGGCGTCGGCGGTCGCAGACAAGGCGGGCCTGGCGCTGAAGTCCGGTGTGCTCGCGGCGGTGGCGGGGCCGAACCTGGAGACGGCGGCCGAGTACCGCTTCCTGCGCGCGATCGGCGCGGACGTTGTGGGGATGAGCATGGTACCCGAGAACCTGGCGGCCGTGCACGCCGGGATGGCGGTGCTGGGGCTGGCCGTGGTGACCGACCTCTGCGACCCCGACGCCCTGGAGCCCGTGGACGTGCCCGAGATCCTGCGCGTGGCGGGCGAGGCGGGACCGAAGCTGAGGAAGCTGCTCCTGGGTTTCCTCGCGGAGCTCTCCAAGCGAAGAGGTGTGGAAGCATGAGCGAGCAGACGACCGGAGAGCGCTTCCGATCGCTCTCGAGCTACAAGAAGCCCGTAGAGCTGGAGCAGGCTGTCCTGGACTACTGGGAGTCGGAGCGGATCTTCGAGCGGACGCAGAGCCCCGAGGAGGAGCAGGGCAAGCCGCGCTTCGTCTTCTACGAGGGCCCGCCCACGGCCAACGGCAAACCCGGCGTGCACCACGTCATCACCCGCCTGGCCAAGGACGCGGTCTGTCGCTACAAGGCCATGAACGGACACTTCGTCCTGCGTAAGGCCGGCTGGGATACCCACGGCCTGCCGGTGGAGCTGGAGGTGCAGCGCGAGCTGGGGCTCGCCACCAAGGACGACATCGAGCGCTACGGCATCGCGGAGTTCAACGCGCGTTGCCGCGAGAGCGTCTTCCGCTACGAGAAGGACTGGCGGGAGATGACCCGGCGCATCGGCTACTGGCTCGACCTGGACGATCCCTACATCACCTGCACGAGCGAGTACGTGGAGTCGGTCTGGCACGTGCTGAGGAAGCTCTGGGACGCGGGGCTGATCTACGAGGGCCACAAGGTGATGCCCTACAACCCGCGCCTGGGTACGGTCTACTCCAGCCACGAGGTGGCGCAGGGCTACGTCGAGGTGGAGGACCCGTCGATCACCGTGCGCTTCCGGCTCACGCACGAGCACAAGGACGCCAGCCTGCTCGTCTGGACCACGACGCCCTGGACCCTGCTGTCCAACGTGGCGGCAGCGGTGCACCAGGATCTCACCTACGTCAAGGTGCGCCTGGAAGGAAGCGAGGACGAGGACCCGGAGACCGTGATCCTTGCCAAGGCGCGCATGGAGGCCGTGCTGGCGGGACGTGAATACTACGTGCTCTTCGAGCTCAAGGGCAGCGACCTCGATGGCCTACCCTACGAGCGCCTCTACGACTACGCGCCCTTCGAAGAGGGCAAGCGCGGCGGCGAGGTGGTGACCGCCGACTTCGTCTGCGCGGAGGACGGCACGGGCGTCGTCCACCTCGCGCCGGCCTACGGCGCCGACGACTACGAGGCGGGCAAGGCGAAGAACCTGGCCTTCCTCGATCTCGTGGGCCCCGACGGGCTGGTGCGCCCCGAGGCCGAGCCCTTCGCGGGCCTCGACTTCAAGGCCGCGGACCCGAAGGTGATCGCCGACCTCGACGCGCGCGGTCTGCTCTTCGACACGCAGGTGGTAAAGCACACCTATCCCCACTGCTGGCGCGACAAGGGTCCGCTGATCTACTACGCCCAGCCGGCCTGGTTCATCCGGACGACGGAGATCAAGGAGCGCTTCCTCGCGGCGAACGCGAAGGTGGGCTGGGTGCCGCCCGAGGTGGGGGAGAACCGCTTCGGCGACTGGCTGGAGGGGAACATCGACTGGGCGCTGTCGCGTGACCGCTACTGGGGCACGCCCCTGCCCATCTGGAAGACCGAGGACGGCAAATGCGTCTGCATCGGGAGCCTCGCGGAGCTGCGCTCCCTTGCCGCCAGCCCACCCGACGAGATCGATCCCCATAAGCCGCTGGTTGACGAGCTGGAGCTGCGCCACCCGGAGACGGGCGAGCCCATGCGCCGCGTGCCGGATGTGATCGATGCCTGGTTCGACTCGGGGGCCATGCCCTTCGCGCAGTGGCACTACCCCTTCGAGAACGAGGAGCGCTTCGAGTCGCAGTTCCCCGCCGACTTCATCTGCGAGGCGGTGGACCAGTCCCGCGGCTGGTTCTACAGCCTGCTCGCCATCTCCGTGTTCATGCGCGACTGCGCGCCCTACAAGAACGTCCTGGTGAGCGGACACGTGCAGGACAAGCACGGCAAGAAGATGAGCAAGTCCCTAGGCAACTTCCCCGATCCCTTCGAGCTGCTCGAGCGGGAGGGCGCGGACGCCGTCCGCCTCTACCTGGCGACCGCCACGCCGATCTGGTCCGCGCTGAAGTTCGACCTCGAGGGCCCGCGCGAGATGAACAGCAAGATGCTGGGCACGCTGCGGAACACCTACGCGTTCTTCTCGCTCTACGCCAACCTGGACGGCTGGGATCCGCAGCACACCGCAAACGACAACATGGAGTTCAGCCTGCTCGACCGCTGGCTCCGTTCCCGCTACGAGACGCTGGTCGCCTCGACCCGCCGGGCGATGGACGACTTCGACCTCACGCGTGCGGCGAAGGGCATCAGCCACTTCATCCTCGAGGAGCTGAGCAACTGGTACGTGCGGCGCAGCCGGCGACGCTTCTGGAAGGGCGAGATGACACCGGACAAGGCGGCGGCATACCGCACCCTCTACGAGGTGCTCGAGGGGGTCTGCCGTCTGGCCGCGCCCTTTGTTCCCTTCCTCACGGAGGCCGTCTACCGCGGCTTGCACGGGGGGGACGCGGGCAGCGTGCACCAGGCGGAATACCCAATTGTGCGTGAGGATCGAATAGATGAAGAGTTAGAGGAATCGATGGAAACGGTTCTAGAGCTTGTTAGCATAGGCCGTACTCTTCGGAATCAAAGTGGCATTAGGATCAGACAACCTCTTGCTAACTACGAAATCTCTGGGCAATCCCGCGCAGTGGAGCGCGTACTAGCCAACGAGGGGTTAAGGGGACTTGTACTTGATGAGTTGAACGTCAAAGAACTTAGTTTACTCGATGATCTGCATAGCAAAGCGAAATTCTCGGCCAAACCAAACTTCAAGATTCTTGGACCTCGCCTTGGAAAAGAGATGAAGACTGTCGCTGACGCGACGGCTGCAATGCCTTCTGGCGAAGTATGGAATGCCTGGACCGATGGTATTCTCAAGGTCCCCGTTGGATCTCGTTTCTTTGCCCTGAACCGCAACGAGAGTGAATGGACCATGGATGTGCGTGGTCTGGAAGGATATGAAGTCACAGTTGCCGGATCGTATTCAGGTGCGCTCTACACGCCTATCGACAATGCCCTGAAAATGGAGGGTCACCTGCGCGAGATCATCAACCGCGTCCAGAACCTGCGCAAGAGCGCCGGCCTCGATGTTTCCGACCGCATCCGGCTGCGCTGGTCCGGTGGAGAGCTGACCCGTTCCACCATCGCCGAGCACGGCGGACACCTCGCCGAGGAGGTGCTGGCCCTGGCCGTCGACGAGGGCCCCAGCGGGACGGGCAAGAGCGAAAGTTTCGACCTGTCCGGCGAGGAGGTGCTGCTTGAAGTCGAGAAGGCCTAACGCAGAGTGGACCCTGTTTTTCGCCACCGTCCTCTTGGTCCTGCTCGCCGACCTTGTCAGCAAGCACTTCGTCATCGGCGGCGCGTGGCGCGGCGAGTACATCGGCGGGCTCTTCCGCATCACGCTCACCCACAATCCCGGAGCCGCCTTCGGCCTCTTCCCGGGCGCGCACGGGGTCTTCATCGCGATCAAGCTCGTCGCACTCACGATCATTCTCGTGCTCCTGGGAAGGGGAAAGCTCGGGCTAGGAGCGTATCTCACGCTACCGCTCGCGCTGATCTTCGGAGGCGCGGCGGGCAACCTGATCGACCGGCTGCGCAACGGCGGCGAGGTGATCGACTTCATCGATCTGGGCCTGGGTGCCAGCCGCTGGTACATCTTCAACGTGGCCGATGCCTGCATCACGGTCGGCGCCGCGTTCGTGGTGCTGGCGCTCCTGCGCGACGGCTCGCGCGCCGAGGCGGCGTGAGATGGGCGCCGGGACCGGCCGGCGCGAAGAGCTGAGCGTGACAGACGGCGAGGCGGGACTCCGTCTCGATCACTTCCTCGTAGGGCGGCTCCCCGAACGCAGCCGCTCCTCCCTCGCCCGTCTCGTACGCGAGGGGCTCGTGCTCGTGGACGGCCGGCAAGGCCGGGCCGGGCAGCTCCTGAAGGACGGGCAGCGGGTCGACGTGAGTATCCCCGCGCCGCAGCCGCTCGAGCTCGTGCCGGAGGACATCCCTCTCGAGATTCCCTACCAGGACGAACACCTCGCCGTGGTGGACAAGCCCGCGGGGCTCGTCGCCCACCCGGCGGCGGGAAATCGCGAGGGCACGCTCGTACACGCGCTGCTGCACCACCTGGACCGGCTCTCCGGCATCGGCGACCGTCTACGGCCGGGAATCGTTCATCGCCTGGACAAGGACACCAGCGGCCTGATGCTCGTCGCGAAGAGCGATCGCGCTCACCGGCGACTGGTCGAGATGATCGCCGCGCGTGAGGTGAGCCGGCATTACCTCGCGATCGTCTGGGGGAGGCTCGCGCAGGCGCGGGGCGTCGTGGACGAGCCCGTCGGACGCGATCCGGTCCACCGAAAGAAGATGGCGGTGCTGCCCGGGAAGGGGCGCAGCGCGGTGACGCGCTACTCTCGCGTAGACACCTGCCAATGCTTCGATTATATTCGTCTAGAGCTCGAAACGGGCCGGACTCACCAGATCCGCGTGCACATGGCCCACCTGGGCCACCCCGTCCTGGGCGACCCGCTCTACGGCGGCCGGCGCAGCCGGCTGCGGGGTCGAAGCCGGCCGGAGGTCGCCCTCTGCAGGCAAGCGCTGGCCCTCATGGGGCGCCAGGCCCTGCACGCCCACCGGATCGACTTCGTCCATCCCGTGACGGGGGAGGAGTTCGTGTTCGAATCGCCTCTGCCACCGGACATGCAAGGCGCCCTGGATCTGATCAGCGGGCGCGTGAAACCGCAAGGAGAGCTTGAATGAAGATCAAGACGCGAGAGCAGGGCCACGTGATCGTCTTCGACGTGAGCGGTCGGATCATGGGGGGACCGGACGCGGACACGTTCCATGAGCTGGTCAAGAAGACGATCGGCGAGGACAAGAAACATATCCTCGTCAATCTCGCTAAGGTGAACTGGATCAACAGTACCGGCTTGGGAATCCTCATCGCCGCCTACACGTCGATCCGGGATGCGGGCGGAGAATTCAAGCTCGCGAACCTCTCCGATCGCATCGAGTCGATCTTAATGATAACCAAGCTGTCCGGGATCATCGAGTCGTACGACAACGAGGATGAGGCCCTGGCGAGCTTCAGCAGTCCCTAGCGCCATGGACAACGGATCCTCCGAGATACTGCGCTGGGACTTGCCGAGCCGCTTCCGCTGGCTGGGGATCATCGACGCGGCCCTGCAGGAGATCGGGCAGGAATTCGAATGGGCTCCTGAGCTGCTCAACCAGATCTCCATCGCCGCCATCGAGGCGGTCAGCAACGCCATCGAGCACGGCAACCGCTTCGATTCGGAGCAGCGCGTGCGGGTGGAGCTGCGAGTGGAGGACGGGCGCTTCATCTTTTCGGTCAGCGATTCTGGCCCGGGCTTCAACCGGTCGCGACTCACGACGGTGCCCCCCGCGCCCGACGACCCTGCCTTTTTCGGCGCTCGTGGCCGCGGGATCTTCATCATGCGTGAGATCATGGATGCGGTGCGTACGCACAAGGACGACGAGGGCCGCTTCGTGATCGAGCTCGAGAAGACGCTGCAAAGCACGGAACGCACCGGCGACTAGGCGGCGGCCGCCGGCCCGGGAGACGGAGATGGCCCCCGAGACCTTCCTCCCCGTCATGTACCTGGCCACGGGCGCCCTGATGCTCGTGTGGGGTCTCGGTCTGCTGCGCCGTTTCGGGCACGAGGAGCTCCATCGCGTCCTCGCCTTCATGCTCTTCTTCGGCGGTCTCGCTCCCATCCTGGCCGGCGTGGGCCTCGTCCAGCCTCGCGCCGAGAGCGGGCAGATCTTTCTCCTGGGCGGCTTCCTCGACCGTTTTTCCTACACCTGGGAATTCTTCTTTCCGACCCTGCTCCTGTTCAGCCTCGTCTTCCCCAAGCGGCGGCCGATCCTCGAGCGCTTCCGCTTCCTCCCGTTCTTCCTTTACCTGCCCCACGCGGTGCACCTGATCCTCATCCTGTCCTCGCGGCGGGTGGAGCCGTCGAGCCTCATCCATTCCTTCCAGTCCTCGGCGGATTTCCTCGGCGGCCACCTGTCGACCCTGGACACGATCTGGTCCCTGGGCATCGCGCTGCACGAGCTGCTCTTCCCCGGCGTCAACCTGATCATGGGCATCGGCGCCCTGGTCCTGCTGGCGCGGAACGAGGAACTGAGACGCGGGGGGGCGCTACGGCGCCAGCGTCTCTTCCTCACCCTCGGCTTCGCGCTGCCCCTGACCGGCTACCTCATCGCCGAGGCGCTGCCGGTCTTCCTGGGACGCGCGCCATCGGCCACGGTGAAGCCGCACCTGCTCTCGGCCTGCATCCTCCTCTCCAGCGCGGCGGTCGCCTATGCGGCGATCCGTCACCGCTTCCTGCGCATCCGCCTCCTGGCGCGCAGGAGCATCCTGGACGTCACCGTCTCGCTCCTGCTCGCGATCGTCTACCTGCTCCTCCTGGACCGCTTCCAGGCGATCTTCGGTCCCTATCTCGGCACCCTCTCCGCGCTCTTCGAGGCCGGCCTGACCGTGTTTGCCATCGTGCTTTTCCAGCCGCTGCTGAGCCGAGTGGAGAGCGTGCTGGACCGGCGACTCTTCGGACACAGCGGCGACCCGCGGCGCGTGGCGCTGCGTCGATTCGGCGCCCAGCTCGGAGACGTGAGCAGCCGGGACGACATCACGGGCGCCCTGACCCCCGTGCTCCAGGACACCTTCCACATCGACGACTCGCAGCTACTGGCCTGGGACTGCCCCGGCGACGAATCAGAGCCGCCGAACCCGAGCTGGTTCGAGAGCCTCCGGGGACACAGGCAGCGGCTGCGGGAGCTGCAGGAGCCTCTGCTCTGGCGGCAGTTCCAGGCCTGGTGCCGGCAGGCCGACCTGCCCGAGCCGCCGGCCCAGATCCGTTTCGCGCACGTCCTGGCCGTCGCGGACGAGGCGAGCTGCCGCGGCCTACTCCTGCTCGGCAGCTCCGGAGAGCGTCGCCGCCTGCGAGGCGTCGATCGGGAGCACCTCGTGCTGCTCGTGGGGCAGCTCGCCGCCGCACTCCGGAACCTGATGCTCCTGGGAGAGCTGCTGGACAAGCGGATCATCGAGGAGGAGATGCAGCTCGCGCAGCGCATCCAGCTCGGTCTGCTTCCCAAGGATAAGCCCTCGCTCGCGGGTTTGGTCCTGCACGGGACCAGCCTCCAGAGCCGGCAGGTGGGCGGCGACTACTACGACTGGCTCGAGAAGGGGCACGACCTCTACTTCGTCATCGGCGACGTCTCCGGCAAGGGCATCCCCGCGGCCATGCTGATGGCGACCCTGCAGGCGTCGTTCCGTGCGATCACGCGCGAGGGGCTGGAGCCCGGGAAGATCCTGCAAGAGCTCAACCAGATCGTCTACGAGAACAGCCCGGCGGACCGATTCGTCACTCTCTGGCTGGGGCGCTTGCGCCTGCACGAGCGGAAGATGGAGTACGCGTCGGCGGGCCATCCCCCGCCGCTCCTCACCCGCTCCGGTGGGCTGACAGTGCCCTTGCAGGAGGGCGGTGTCCTACTGGGCGCGTTCCCCGGCATCGAGTTCTCGTCACACGGCATCCCCTTCGGCGAGGGCGACCGCCTCGTCTGCTACACGGACGGCGTCAGCGAGACGGCCAATGCGCGCGGCGAACAGTTCTCCGACCGTCGCCTCGTCGAGGTCATCGCGCGCGCAAAGGGTGACCCCGAGGCCGTGATCTCCAGCCTGCTGTCCGACCTCACCCGCTTCAGCGTCAGCGGCGAGCCCGACGACGACTGCACGCTGCTCGTGCTCCAGGGCACGCAGGGCAAAGGCCAGGAGATCGCCCATGCCCCCTGAGCGGATCCTGGGCATCGATCCTGGCAGCGCCCGGGTCGGCCTTGCCGTCAGCGATCCCCTGGGCGTCACGGCGCAGGGGCTGGAGACCTATCGTCGCGGGCGGGGCAGCTTCCTCGAGCACCTCGCCGGGCTCGTCGAGGCCTACGAAGTGGGACGCATCGTGGTGGGGTATCCGCTCCACATGAACGGGAGCGAGGGCGAGAGCGCGCTCGCGGCCCGCCGGTTGAGCGAGCGCCTGCGAGAGCGCTTCGGGCTTCCGGTCCTGCTCTGGGACGAGCGGCTCACGACCGCAGCCGCCCGAAAGGCTTTCCCGCCCGGAAGCCGAAAGGACTGGGACCGCATCTCCGCGGTGTTGATCTTGCAGTCCTATCTCGACTCGCAGGCGGGGGAGGAGGCATGAGCCGCGGGCGGAAAGTCCTCGTCGCGCTGGGGATCCTACTGAGCCTCGCGATCCTGAGCGGCAGCGCCGTCTTCCAGATCCGCTGGACACGAACTCCGGGAAGCGCCGCCAGTGACACGCTGATCCAGGTCCCCGCCGGTCTCTCCTCGCGACAGATCGCGGAGCTCCTCGGCGAGGCCGGCGTGCTTAGCTCGCCGAGGCTCTTCCACTGGGGAGTCCGCCTCCAGGGGGAGGGCCGCAATCTGAAAGCGGGGCGCTACCTCTTGGGTCGGCCCAGCGCGCCGGCCCTCGTCCTGGCGAAACTGCGGCATGGAGAGACGGAGAGGCTCTGGCTCACGCTGCCCGAGGGGCTCTGGCTGGACGAGGCCGTCGGCCTGATCGCAGGGAGCCTCGAGCTGGACTCTCTCGACCTCGCCCGCCGCGTGCGCCGGCCCCGCGACTGGCCCTACCGCTACCTCAGGGGGCGGGCCGATCTCGAGGGCTTCCTCTTCCCGGATACCTATGCCTTCGAGTATCCGAGCACGGCGGAGGGCGTCTTGAGTCACATCCTTGCCAGCTTCGACAAGACCCTGCGTGAACTCGAGCGCAGCGCTCCGGCGGGCTGGTCCCTCTCCACCCTCGAGTGGGTGACGCTCGCCTCCATTGTCGAGGCCGAGGCCCGCCTGCCCGAAGAGCGCAGCCGGATCGCCGCCGTCTATCTCAACCGCCTGCGGCGGGGGATGAGGCTCGAGGCGGATCCCACGGTCATGTACGCTCTCGGCCGCCGGAGGCCCCGCCTATTCTACAAGCACCTCGAGGTGGACTCGCCCTACAACACCTACCGCCAGAGCGGGCTGCCGCCGGGACCGATCTGCAACCCCGGGCTCGGGAGCCTGCGCTCCCTGCTCGAGGCCGATCCGGCCGATCCAAGCCTCTACTTCGTCGCGTCGGGCACGGGTGGACATCTCTTCTCGGAGACATATGAGGAGCACCGCCGGAAGGTCGAACAGCTCCGCCGGGAGCGGGGATCGCCCTGACTGGCAGGGGATCCCTCTATTGTATAGCTTGATCGCCATGCGGGAACGAGAGGTTGGAATGGAGCTCCTGGAGAAGGAGAAACGGCTGCGCTCGATCCTCGCCGAGGGAGGGCGCACGCTGCTGGCCTACTCGGGTGGCGTGGATTCCGCCTTCCTGGCCGTGCTGGCGCGAGATGTGCTGGGCGACGGCTTCCTGGCGGTCCTGGCCGACTCCGCCTCCCTGGCCGACTGGGAGAAGGAGGAAGCGCTGGGCTTCGCCGGGGAGCAACGCATCCCCGTGCGGGTGCTGGAGACCCGCGAGCTGGATCGCGAGGACTATCGCAGGAACGAGCCCGACCGCTGCTTCCATTGCAAGACGGAGCTGTTCACCGCAATGGAGGAGCTGGCCGGTCGCGAGGGCTTCGACACCCTGATCTACGGTGGGAACCTCAGCGACCGCCGCGACGAGCGGCCGGGGGCCGAGGCGGCCCGCCGCTACCGGGTACGGGCGCCGCTGGAGGAGGCGGGTCTCGAAAAAGAAGAGATCCGGGAGCTGGCCCGACAGCGGGGTCTCTCGATCTGGGACAAGCCCGCGCGGGCCTGCCTGGCCAGCCGCATCCCCTTCTTCAGCGAGGTCACGGAGGACAAGCTGCGGCAGGTGGGCCAGGCCGAGCGCTGCCTGGACGAGCTCGGCTTCCGGGAGTATCGGGTTCGGCACCACGGGTCCATCGCGCGCATCGAACTGGCCGAGGGCGAGTGGGAGCGCATGACCGACCCAGGGTTGCGGCGCCGCCTGGGCGACGAGCTGCGCTCATTGGGATTTGCCTCGGTCGTCCTGGACCTGGCGCCCTTTGCATCGGGCAGTCTCAGCCGGCTTTCGCGGGACGGGAGCTTGACAGGAGAAGACGGGATCCCATAGCGTTCCCGGGTGGCGGAAAGGAGATGAGGAAGTCATGGCGGTCAAGGGATTCAAATTCCTGGGACCCTTTGTAGCGGGACTGGGCGCGATCGTGATCGGATACATCGCCCTGGCCAGCGGCAGCATGACGCTGGCGCCAGCTCTGCTCGTGGCCGGTTACTGTCTCCTCATCCCCTGGGCCCTGTTCAAGCTGGGACATTCCAGCGAGGGTTCGGGAGCCTCCGGTCCGCGGGGCGAATAGCTCAGTTGGAAGAGCATCTGCTTTACGCGCAGGGGGTCACAGGTTCGAGCCCTGTTTCGCCCACCGCTCGCGACGAAAATCGTTACGGGCTAGTTCAAGTGTTTGATCAATGGGGTTTTAAGGATAATAGTCACCCGGAATTGCCGGTTGACACTCCTTTTGGGCCTCTGATATAATTGCAGCCACCGCAGGAAGATCCCCATAGAGTAGTGTCGTTCGCAGGAGCGACAGGCATCTATGGTCGACAGCAATCGAGGGGATGGAGGTGGTGACGTACAACCCCTGCAATACCCTTGCTTAACACAACCAGGCGCTGTTAGGTCCATGCCAGTCGGGGCTAGGCGCTGAATGCTACCTTTTGTAGGAGGTGTTTCTGCCAATGACTAGCAGAAAAATCTTTGCGGTGATGGCCGCGCTGGCCCTTCTGGCCATCAGTTCAATCTCGAATGCCGGTATCGTCGACCCAGCCATGAGCTGGGCGGACATCGGTGGCGGACTCGGGATCATGACAATCGCTCCGGGCGGTGCTGACAGCTTCGTCTTCCCCGAGAATCACCTGATCGACGTGTATGTGAACGATTCCGGCGGCAACCCCGTCGAGATCCTCGCGTCGGACATCTGGCTCGAAGAGCCGGGCGTCGTATGGTGCCCCGGTGGGGAGATCGCTGACAGCTCTACTTACGCTCCGGATCCCGGACACACAACGTTCTCGGGGACTCCTCGCGGTGGTGTGGCTCTGGGCTATGACTGCAGCACGATCAGCATGAACGTGATCGCGGTCGGCAACGAGATCCAGGATCTGGCTCTCGCTGTCAACAGCCCGGACCTCAACGGCAGCGGTGGGGCCGATGTCGCAGACTTCGCAGTCTTCGGTTCGGCCTTCAACACCGACAACCACTGCGCCAATTTCAACGAGAGCACGACGAGCCCGATCTGCGACGTCGCTGACTTCGCGATCTTCGCGTCGTTCTTCAACATCAGCAACTGCCCCTAGTAGTAGGGGCGGAGGACCCTCTGCGCCCCGCGGGGCCGCGCGGGGCGCAACAGGGGACTCAGAGAGGTTTGAACACAAATCCGAAGTTGAGAACACAGACTGAAGACCGTTTTGTTTCAGGCGTGTCAGCTGCTTCATCGTTTCGGCATCAACAACCAGAGGAGTTCACCACATGAACAAGAGTGTGATCGCTGTTTTCGCGCTCGGGATCCTGCTGCTCGCCTCGGCTGTGAGCGCCCAGGAATCCAGCTACATCGGCATTTTCTACGATGCGGACGCCCTTGAGTGCGCAGGAATCATCCCGCTGTATATCAGCACCCCCGTGAATATCATAGTTTCCCTGACACCGGACATCCCTGCGATCACCGCGGCGGAGTTCCGGATCGACGGCGTCAACTTCACCGCTGCCGATGCCATCGTCAGCTTTGCCTGGGCTTCCACGCTGACCATCGGCGATCCGCTCGGCGACGGTTTTGCTATCGCCTTCAACTTGGCGCAGGAGGGGCCGCTGGTCTTCCTGGGAACCATGAGCCTCTTCTCGATCAATCCGGCCTGGCCGGGCGCGGACGTCGCCTGGTGCATCATGGAGACCCTCGACAGCTTCAAGCTGGTCGTCGTGGACGACGTCTTCGAGACCCACGATGTCACGGGCTGGTGCTTCATCGCCAACTGCACTCCCGGTGGCCCCTACGGCAACTGTGGCTGCCTGGATACGATCGCGACCGAGGACACGAGCTGGGGCGCGGTCAAGGCGCTGTACTAGAGTTTCGCATTGCGGTTGTGGGAGTCGCCGGTATTTGCCGGCGACTCCAATCCAGAAGAGTCAGCCGAGTACAACGAGACGTCTCCGGCTGACCAACGGTTCGAAGGAGAGCTGAAGAGCATTCCCGTCGGCTGGGCGTGAAAGAACCAAAGCTCATCGCTTTGATTCCACGTCAACACCTAAGGAGTTGCAACTATGAAGAAAGTGATGGTCGCTTTTCTGCTGCTGGTCGGCGTAAGCAGTTTTGCCGCTGCCCAGGGCGTTCCCACAATCGGGATCTATGAGGATGTCGATTACACCATCTGCTATGGCGACGTCGAAGTTTACGTTGCCCACGATGTGTTTGTAGTCGCCAACCTGACTCCGGAGATTCCGGGAATCACCGCTGTCGAGTTCAGAGTCGACAACCTGCCTGAAGAGAATCCTGCTCTGGGCATCCGGACGGACAGCTGGACCTCCACTCTCGTGATCGGCGATCTCGGCTACGACATCGCCATCGCGTGGGATTCTATGCAGCCGGGTCCCTGGGTTCTCATTGGCACCCTGAGCTTTTTCATGATCGATCCGACCTGGATCGGCGCGGATCACCTCATGACCGTCGCCCCTGGTTTGACTTGTGATTGCCTCGTGGTCGTCGATGACGTCTTCGAGGAGCACGATGCCGATGGCGGCTGGTTCACGTTCAACTGCAGCAATCCTACGGATTGCCTGTGCTTCGATGATCTCACAGCAACCGAGGATGCGAGCTGGGGAACGATCAAGGCTCTGTACTAGTCCAACTGGTACCGCAAGATCCTGGAAGACCGCCGGGCCCGCGCCCGGCGGTCTCTTTTTTCCCTCCCGCCGCTCGTCTCCTTCCCCTGCTTCCCGCTGCAGAAAGCCGGTGGAGAATTCCCTTGCCTTCCTTTCGCCCTTGGGATATCCTCATTTTTCACATGGAGTTGCTTAGATTCGTAACAATTACATTACTGTCATGATCGCCCTCGAACATCGAGATCCGAGCTAGATCCTCGGATCCCTGGAGACGCACGAGCGGGTGATTTCCATCCAGTCTCCCATCCGAATCCAAGCCCGGATCCTCGCAACGGCCTGCTTGCTGCTTCTCGCCTCCAGCTCGCCGCCCCCGGCGTCTGCCCAGGCCGACGTGCCCTGCTCGGCGGAGTTCCGGGCCGTCCCGCCCGAGCTCCTCAATCCAGTCTTCTCGGGTATCTTCGACATCTCCATCGACTGGGACCTGGCAGAAGAAGGCCACGCCTGGAATCTCGACTCCCTGCAGGCCTTCGCCGACGTGATCATCGACGCAAACGAGAACAACGGCGAGGAACTGCTGGGCCGCCTCGTGGAGTACTTCTCGGTCGACCTGGACGAGAGCTACGACGGCGTCACGATCCCCCAGGAAAACGGCGGCAGCTACAGCCACTTCCACATCTGTCTGCGGGAGGCGGCGGGCGAGATCACCAGCGTGGGCAACCAGGTCCTGCTGGCCAGCATGGTTCAAGTCGAGCCGGGGGTGATCCAGGCGGTTAGCGCGGAGCAGCTGGCCAGGGAGAGCTTCGCCCACGAGTGGCAGCACGTGACCTTCGACCGCATCGCCCCGGGGCCGAAGTTCAACGCTGAAACAGGCACCAACGAGTATCTCTCCAAGTGCGCCGAGTTCTATGCGGGCATGGACCGCATGTGGCCGGTCCACGATCATCCCTACGAGCGCTGCTTCCTCGGCGGCCAGGACTGGTTCGGCGACTGCATCGACACGGATCACGCGGACCACAAGTACTCGAGCTTCGGCCTCTTCGGCGCCTACCTGCTCGAGCACTTCGCCGGCGATCCCGGGGACGTCACCGACGACCTGCTCTACCGCTGGCTGAACTACAGCTACGAGGACCTCTTCGGGCACATCCTCTACCAGATCGCGCCCGAGAGCCTGGCCGACATCCTCGCGGGCCCGGCCTACCAGGGATACTTCAGCGCCCTGAGCGGAGCGGGCCGCGTCGCGGAGCTCTTCCACGAGTTCGCCCTCTCCCTCTGGGTCAACTCGACGTCGGTGGAGGGGGAGGCCACGGTCTGGGCGGGCGGCCGCCGGCCCCAGCTCGCCTACCAGCTCTTCCGCAACGTCAACGGCCTGGACTGCGCCGACGACGCGAACACCCTGCCGCTCGTCGTGACAGCGGGGGAGCAGGCCGTTACCGTGTCCGGGCCGATCTACCCCTCCGACATCTACCACGGCGACGACTCCGCCTGCGGCTCGGGCTACGACAGCCAGGACTACCCCCGCTACCCGCAGGTCGCCACCTACGGCAGCAGCTACCTGCCCTTCGTGGCCGACGCCTCGCTGCCGGCGGATCAGTGCTTCGAGCTGCTCGTGAACCTCGAGCTGGAGGACGAGGTCTACTGCCCCCGCGCGGGCCAGAGCATCCCCGCGGAGCCGTCGTCGAACCTCGAGCTGAACGTCAGCGTCCTGGCCTACTCGGAGGCGCGCGATTCCCTGGACTGGCGGGGGGACGAGGCCGTGGAGCTGTCGCGTGAGTCCTACGGCCTGGACGAGCTGCCCCAGACCCTGAGCTTCCGCGTTCCCTGCTTTGCCTCGGCCTGGCAGTCGGTCGTCCTCGCGCTCAGTGTCACCGAGAAGACGCCGAGCCACGGCTTCGTCTACAACCGCATCTTCCCCTTCCGTTACACGGCCCGCGCGCTTCCCTCGCCGTCTCCGCCCGTCATCTCGGGCGAGGAGAGCTGGGGTGGCCCGGGCCAGACGATCTGTCTGGATCGCGATCTGGTCGTCGCGCCGGACGGGAAGCTCAGCATCCTGCCCGGGACGAAGCTGCTGGTGGCCGCGGGGGAGCTGTCGCTGCGGGTGAGGGGCGAGCTGGAAGTGGAGGGCACGGTGACGGATCTCGTCCGTTTTGCCTCCGCCCTGGGCCCCGGGAAATCCTGGGGCAGCCTCGAGGTCTACGGAGGCGGTGAAGCCAAGATCCACTACGCCTTTGTCGACGGTCTGAGCGAACTGACGACCCTGCCGGGGAGCGAGCTCGAGATCGAATCGGTCGCCTGGAGCGCAGGCGACGAGCCCGCGGAGTTCCTGATCCAGGGCGAGGAGAGCGAGCTCAGCGGCCTGGGCCTGATCGGCGCGGGTCGGGTCACACTCGACACAGGCCGCATCGAGCGCAGCACGATCTGCGCCGCGGCCGACCAGGAGGGGCCGCTGCTCGTGTTCGGCGAGGACGCGGAAGGGTGCAGCGACCTCGTCCTCGTCGGCGGGCAGGAGGGGATTCTCGTCGACTCGGGCCACCCGGAGCTGGGGCCGAGGTTGAAGATCATCGCCGCCGGCGCGCAAGAGGATCGCCCCAGGGGCCTGAAGGTCACGGGAGGCGCACTCTGCTACGCCCATGGCATTCGCATCCACGGCTACGACACCGGGATCGAGCTCAGGGGCGGAGCCTCGCTGGTCCTCCGCAGCTCGACCCTGGATCTCTGCAGGCGCGGGGTGCTGCTCTCGGGGGGCGCGGGCGTCGCCGATCTCGGCACGCTGTCCATCGGCGAGGTCGGCTGGGGGCGCAACAACTTCCGCAGCGCGCCGGGCGTGCCCATGGATCTGGCCATCGAGAACCGCAGCGCGCACACCTGTCTCGCGCAATGGAACTACTGGGGGACCGCGACGCCCGGTGACGAGCTCTTCTTCGGCAGCGTGGCCTGGGTGCCCTTCTCGATGGAGGAAAACATCGGCGGCGGCATCGACGATCGCGGCGGAGAGATCCTGGAGCTCCCCGAAGCCCGTGTGCGTCTGTTGGGCGCCTGGCCCAACCCCTTCAATCCGCGTGTCAGCCTGGCCTTCGAGGTGGAGGGACGCGCCCGCGAGATCGGACTCTCGATCTACGACGTCGGCGGCCGGCTTGTCGCCCAACCCCTCCGGGGGGTCTTCCCGCCCGGCCGGCACGAATTCACCTGGGAGGCCCGGGATCCGGCGGGTCGGCCCTTCTCCTCTGGCGTCTACTTCGCACGCCTGGAGGGCCAGCCGCGCAGCATCAAACTTCTGCTCCTGCGCTGAGGGCCCATCGAGCTGTCCCAACACCTTGCGACAGAATCGGTTATTTTAATTGACAGCCAGAAAATGCCGATGTTAGTTTTCCGTCGTTCGATGCCGCACTCTTGACCGCTGGTCAATGT
>CAZVHI010000002.1:0-115357 GCA_964627205.1 uncultured bacterium | reverse complement strand
GCGCAAGCCCAACACTGGCAACGCCTTGACAGCCCGCAGGGCGGGTGTTACCTTGGGGTCACCCCCTGATGACGTCCCGCCTCTGCTTCCGATTCAACGCGACCAGTAAATCAAAGCCTGGAGGGTCCCGTGAAGCTACGTGAACGTTTCGCGCAGCCCCTGCTCCGTTCCGCACTTCCCCTGCTGGTCCTGCTGCTCGTCCTTCCTGCTCCCGCCTTGGGAGTCAGCCTGCTGCCGCTCGGCGCATCGGTGCTCCGCAGCGACGAGGACGCGCTCGAGCTCCGTCTGGCCTGGAAGCCGGACGGCTTCAAGGAAATGGAAGGCGGCCTCTACCTCACCCTCGACGCCTGCCGCCTGGAGGGGGAGGAGGGGGCGCCGATGCTGCCCCGCTACCGCGCCCAAGTCGCCCTGCCCCCGGGACGGCGCGCCGTCCTCGACTGGCGGCTCGCGGCGAGCGAGGCCGTGCGGGGCGAGCCGCTTCCCTTCCCGACCGGTACGGCCGTGCCCGTCGGCCAGGACGAGCATCTCTTCGTGGAGGAGCTAATCCGGGAGCCGGCGCTCTACGATCGCGCGCGGCCGATCGACGCCGAGCTGGACGGGCCACGCTGGCTCCGCGACCAGCGGGTCGTGGAGCTGGTCGTCTCGCCCGTGGCCTGGGATCCCGCGTCGGGGCTGCGTCTCGCCACGGAGATCAGCGTTCGGATTCGCTTCCTGCCCGACCCGGCCGGTCGCAGCAGGACCCGCGAGCCCCTGCGCCGCCCGGGCCGTCTCTGGGAGCCCATCTACCGCGCCACCCTGCTCAACGGCCCCGCGTCGGTGGGCTGGCGCGAGCGCGTACCGGCCGCGGCCGTCACACCGCGCGAGGGCAGGGCGGAGGCCGCGCTGCGACTGCGCCTGATGGAGAACGGCCTCTACGGCCTCGCCGGCGACAGCCTCATCGCGGCGGGCATCCCCGCCGGCACGCTGCTCGGCGAGATCGCCCTCTACCGCCAGCAGTTCACCTACGACGAATTCGAGCAGCCGCTCTTCGAGCAGGTCGCCGTCCCGCGCTTCTGGCAGGACCGCGAGACCGACGGGCTCCTCGATGGCGACGACCTCATGGTCTTCGTCGGCCGGCGTTTGCGTCACGCGGAGAGCAGTCCGGACTCAGTGGAGTGGTTCGGCCAGGGGAGCGCCCTCTGGGTCGGCCACGCGCCCGAACTGGCGCTGGACATGAGCACCCAGCCCGGCTGGGAGGACGAGGCCGGCGAGTATCCCGTGCCGCCGAGCTTCACCCGGCACTGGCACGTCAATGGCGTGGAGGACTACTACGTCAACATCACCCAGGACTATTACATCGATCCGCCCTACGAGTACTGGAAGGACAACCTCTACTTCTTCGAGGAGCCCTTCGGCAGCGGCTTCATCAAGACCATCGATCTCCCCAGCCCGGGCTACCTGCCGGGCACGGAGGCGGAGCTCGACATGCTCTGGAAGGGACGCTCCTCCTCCAGCAACCCGCGCTATTTCAGCCTGGAGCTCGAGAACTCAAGCGGCAGCTACTTCCTGAGCGAGCTCATCGTCTCGAGCCCCTACGACGTGATCTACGAGGAGACGATCCCCGCGGATGTCCTCGTGGACGGCACGAGCACGCTGACGATAGACCGCACCGACGCCCACCAGTGGTTCGCCAAGTTCAAGTGGTGGGACCTCGTCTACTCCTCTGCCTACGAAGCCACCGACGACTCCCTCTACTTCCACGCCGACCACGCAGCGGGTCCCGCCGAGCTGCGTGTGGGCGGCCTCAGCCGCGGCCGCGAGAACTGGCTCCTGGTCCGCAGTTCGCAGGTCTCCACCGGGATCGAGGCGCCGACGCGCATCCTGCTGGGCGCGGAGAACGAGGCCGGTGGCCCGGGCGACTACGAGCTGCGCTTCCGCGATCAGCTCGCCGGAGTGGAGACATGGTGGCTCGTCGACGAGGCGAGCCTGCTCAGCCCCGGCTTGGAGACGCCGCCCCCGATCGATGTCTTCGACGACACCGGCCCCTACGACGTGCTGGTGATCGCCCACGACGATTTCGTGGCGGGCATGGCCCCCTGGGTGGCTTTCCGCGAGGCCCAGGGCTACCGCGTCCGTATGCTTCCCGCCACGCAGGTCTGGGAGACCTTCTTCTCCGGCTGCCGCGGCGCCATCGGCATCCGCAACGCGGCCCGCTACGCCTACCAGCAGTGGGACACCGAGGTCTTGGTCCTGGTAGGAGACTGCAACAAGGACGCGCGCGCCATCAACCAGTTCGCCATGCCCGACTTCCTGCCCACGCACTCGATCCAGGAGTCCGTGGGCGGCACCAACGAGCTCGTGGCGCTCGAAGAGTGGGTGGTCAAGTTCCAGTGGGACGGCTGGCCTTCCATGATGATGGGCCGCCTGCCAGTAGGCAGCACCGGCGAGCTGGAGATCCTGCTGGACAAGATCTTCTGCTACGAGTCCTACGAGGACGAGGGCGAGGGCGAGTCGGGCTGCTACGGCGCCGGCGACTGGCGCAAGCGCTTCTTCATGATCGCCGACGACAGCTGGAACTACGACGAGATCGGCGGCTGTTCGGAGCACTCGGGCAACGAGCTGAACTTCGAGTACGGCCAGGGCGGCTTCCCGCCGCCCAACGAGGACGAGCCCAATTCGATCGGCATCATCGAGAGCAGCCTGCCCGGCGACATCGACGGCGTGCCGTTTTTCATCTCGGTGATCTCGGTGCCCTGGTACGAGGAGCAGGACTGCGCGACCTCGACCGACATCCAGTCCTACCTACGGCCCATCCTCGCCCCGGTCTTCATCGACTCGCTGAGCCAGGGCTACACCATGGTGGCCACGCAGACCCACGCCAACCGCATCTGGCTCGGCCACGAGGAGTACTTCAAGACGGGCTTCGGCGGCCTGGACCACACCGCGGTCACGAACTGGGGCCAACCCTTCTACTGGCTCGTCTACGGCTGCCACGCCAATGCCTTCGCGGCTTTCAACGAGGGCAGCACGAGCAACGGCGACTGCATGGGCGAGAAGCTGCTCTTCGTCGAGAACCGCGGTGCGGTGGCCAGCTACGCCAGCGACGGCTTCGAGTACCTCTGGCCCAATCTCGAACTGGGCCACGATCTCCTCAAGGTCATGTTCTGGCACGACGGTCTCGATGGCTTCGAGACCTTTCCCGAGTGGCGGCTCGGGGAGTTGCAGATCGTCTCCGAGCTGCGCCATGGCGAGGGGGGCAGGATCTCGTCCTTCCGCTATAACCTGCTCGGCGACCCGCTGACCCGCATGGACTCCGCCCCGCCGCGCGTGCACCTCTACGTGGACCGCCAGCGCATGGGCCCAGACGATTTCCTGCCGCCCGCCAGCGTGGGCGACACGCTGCACATCGAGGCGTTGATCGTCGACGAGGAGTACATCCAGACGCTGCGCCTCAGGGACACGCATCTCGGTGAGTTCTCCTTCCAGGAGCAACCTCTCTGGAGTCCCAGCCATCCCGATAGCGGGCTGATCGACAGCCTCCTGGCCAGCACAGACACCCTGCTCGTGGATCTGCTCGTGCCGGTCGACACGCTGACCGCCGCCACGCAGGGCCGTGGGCGCGCCTGGTACCTCAGCGCCGAAGTGCCCTACGACTTCACGCTGGAGGAGCTGATCGTCGAGGGCGTCGACGTCGCCGGCCGCAGGGGCGCCTTCGGCATTCCCCTCGCCAAGTCGGTGGAGTTCTATCTCGGCGCTGAAGACTCCCTGCGCCAGGGCCAGTGGGTGCGCGGTGACGGCGAGCTACACATCCACATCCTCGTGCCTTCGGCGGAGATCCTCATCTCCGACTTCAGCCTGCGCGAGGACGGCGAGCCCCGCCCCGATGTGAACATCTCCCTGTGGGCGGAGAATCCCGACACGACGACGATCGTCTTCGAGGCCGTGCTGCCCTACGACTGGAGCGCAGGGGAGCACAAGGTCGAGGTCTTCTACCAGGGCGAGGGCTACGGCGCCATCACCCTGCAGGTCGACGATCGCGCCCACCTGCTCAGCGGCGTGATCTTCCCCAATCCCTTCCGCAACGTCGTGACCCTTCACTACGAGCTCACCGGCGCGGTGACGGGCGGCAGCCTGAGCATCTACAGCCTCAGCGGCCGCCTCGTGCACCGCGCGGATCTGCACTCGCTCAGCGAGGGCGATGGGCATTACACGACATGGGACGGCTACGACCGCGCGGGCGACCGTGTGGCCAACGGAGTCTACATCTCCCGTCTCGTCTTCACCGATGACCGGGGCGAGAAGCTCGTGTGGGAGGACAAGGTCGTGAAGATGCGCTGATGGGCGAAGAACTCTATCGCGAACTGGCCGCGCTGATCACCGAGGCCCGCAATCCAGAGACGGAGGACCTGGACCGCCTGGATGCGCTCGGTGTCGTGACGCGCCTGAGCGGGCAGGACCGCCTCGTGGCGGATGCCGTCGCCCGGATCCTGCCCGAGATCGCCCGCGTGGCCGAGATGGCGGCGCGGAGCTTCCGCGAGGGCGGGCGGCTCATCTACGTGGGCGCGGGCACGAGCGGCCGCCTCGGCGTCCTTGACGCCGCCGAGTGCCCGCCCACCTTCGGCACGGACCCCGGGCAGGTGCTAGGGCTCATCGCCGGCGGTCCGCCTTCGCTCCTGCGCAGCGCGGAGGGCATCGAAGACGACCGCGAACGGGGAGCGGCAGATCTCGCCGCCCTCGATCCCTGCCCGAGCGACACGGTGATCGGCATCAGCGCCAGTCACCGGACGCCCTACACGGTGACGGCGGTCGAAGAGGCCGATCGCCGTGGCTGCCGCACGGCCTTCATCACCGCCAACGCCGATGTGGCCGTCCCCGGCCGGGAGGTGATCCGCCTCGTGGTCGGCCCCGAGGCGATCACGGGCTCCACGCGCATGAAGGCCGGCACGGCCCAGAAGATGACCCTCAACATGATCAGCAGCGCGGCCATGGTGCTGACCGGCAAGGTCTACGGCAACCTGATGATCGACCTGCGTCCGCTCAGCGAGAAGCTCGTGGAGCGCGGGCGGGGGCTCGTCATGGCGCTGACCGGGCTGGGCTACGACCAGTCACGCGAGCTGCTCGCGTGCTCGGATGGCAACGTGAAGCTCGCGCTCCTCATGCAGCTCGGCGGCTGTGATCGCGCCGAGGCCGAGGCGCGCCTCGCCGCTGCGGATGGGCACCTGCGCGCCGCCCTCGAGGACAGGCGGGACAGCGACTAGGGTGGCGGCAGGGATCCTGCGCCCTCCGGCCCGGATTGACAGTGCCGGGAAGCTTCAGTACCCTGCGCTCGGAGGCTCGTTAGCCTGCTACTGGTCCTCGCGGACTCGAAAAGATACGGGAACGTGGCGAGCCGCCCCCCGGGGCGGCTCCATAATTCAGGGCTTCCGGACTGCCAGGCGGCGCCTGCGCTGGGGGGAGGATGATGAGCGCGTTCATCAAGGGCATGGACATGGTTTCCCTGGGCGAGTTCGACGACGAGCAGCTCGGCGAGATCCTCTCCTTCGCCCACGAGCTGAAGGCGCGATCGGCCAGCGGCGAGGAGCTGGATCTCCTGAGCGGCGTGCAGCTCTTCCTCCACGACCCCGACCACGTCATGCCCGCCTGGGATCCCTTCCGCCTGGCCATGGCCCAGCTCGGAGGGCAGGCTCTGGTGGTGGATCCGGAGCGGATCCATCTCGCCTGGGACGAGACCTACCTCGACCTCTTCCGACAGCTCGATCTGACGGGACATGGCCTCGCGATGGCTTCGATACGTCCCGGCGAGGGACACGACTTCATCGAGGACGCGGCCGCGCTCCTCGAGCGCCCCGTCCTGAACATGCTCAGTGAGCGCGCGGCGCCCTTCCAATCCCTGGCGAGCCTGATGACCGTGGAGGAGCGCGCGGGCGCCCGCTTCCTCGGCGAGGCGGCCGTCTGCTGGGCGCCGCCGGGGATGAGCCCGAAGCCGGCCTCGCTGCCGCTTTCGCTCGTCGAGGCGCTGCTGCGGCGCGGAATGGGGGTTCGCCTGGCCTGTCCGCCCGACTTCCATCCCGGGCTGGAACATCTCGAGTTCCTGGACGCCCGGGTCCCCGGCGCCTTGCAGCAGATCGACGATCCCGACGCGGCCGTCGAGGGAGCCGATCTCGTCTTCTCGCTGGGCTGGGCCGCCGCGAGCAGCCTCGACGAGCTCGAGGAGATGGGAGAGCGCGCACAGGTCCACGAGAGCTGGCGCCTCACGCGCGAGCGTTTCTCCCTGGCGAACCCGGAGGCGCTCCTGGGCGGCGGCATGCCCCAGAGCCGCGGCCGTGAAATCGAGGAGGCCCTGCTGGAGGACGCGCGGGCCATGCACCTCGACGAGTCCGCCAACCTGCTGCACGTGGCGAAGTCCGTCTGCGCGCTGACACTGGATCTCTGCCTGGAGCACCGGACCGAAAATGAGTCGATTCAGTAGAGAGGATCTGCTGGTCATCACCCTCGGCGGCAATGCCGTGTTGCCCGTGGGCAGCACTGGGACCATCGACGAACAGTTCCGGACCACGCGCGCCAGCATGCGCCATGTCGCCGGGCTCTGCTGCGAAGGCGTGGGCGTGGTCCTCAGCCACGGCAACGGACCCGTGGTGGGCAACATCCTGATCCGTAACGAGGCGGCGCGGCAGCAGGTCACGCCCATGCCGCTCTTCATCTGCGGCGCGGACAGCCAGGGGGGAATCGGTTTCATGATCCAGAACGCCCTCCACAACGAGCTGCACATCGCCGGCGACGACTGGCCCGTCGCCACGGTGGTGACGCAGGTGGAGGTGGACCCGGCCGATCCGGCCTTCGACGCGCCCAGCAAGCCCATCGGTCCCTACTACGAGCCCGCCCATGCGGAATCGCTGATGGAAGAGAAGGGCTGGATCATGCGGGACGACGCCGGCCGCGGCATCCGCCGCGTCGTGGCGAGCCCCGAGCCCATCCGCATTGTCGAGCTGGATTCCATCCGCCGCCTGATCGACAGCGGCGTTGTCGTCATCGCCGCGGGCGGGGGCGGCATCCCCGTGCGGCGGAACCGGGAGGGCCTGCTCAAGGGCATCGACGCGGTCATCGACAAGGACCTCGCCGCGGCCCTCCTCGCCGGCAGCCTGAAGGCGACGCGGCTCGTCTTCCTAACCAGCGTCGATGCCGTGGCCGTCCACTTCGGCAAACCCGACCAACGCTGGCTCGATCAGATATGCCTCGCCGAGCTCGAGGCCTATCAGGCGGCCGGGGAGTTCCTGCCCGGCAGTATGGGGCCGAAGATGGAAGCCGCCCGGCGCTTCCTGAGCGGCGGTGGCCGCGAGGTGCTGGTCTGCTCGCCCGACAACTTCGAAGAGGCCCTGGCGGGCCGCGCGGGCACCCGCATCACGCCAAGTTAAGGAGAGCCCATGCTGCAACCTTTGCGCATCCTCGCCGTGCTACTGTCGGCCGTCCTTCTGTTCCCGTTCACGCAGGGCTGCGGCGACGATGCCGAGCGGGAGGAGGACACCGGCCGCCTGCGCGTCGGCATGGTCTTCGACATCGGCGGCAAGGGCGATCGCTCCTTCAACGACTCGGCCTACCGCGGTCTCTGTCGCGCCAAGGAGGACTTCGGCATCCTGCCCGTGGAGTTCGAGCCTGGGCAGGACTCCGACCGCGAGCAGGGCCTGCGCAAGCTAGCCGAGCGCGACTTCGACCTGATCATCGGCGTCGGCTTCCTCTTCAAGGAGGCCATCCGGAGCGTCGCCTTAGACTATCCCGATGTCTCCTTCGCGCTGGTCGACGAGCGCATCGACGACCGTCCCAACGTGGCGAGCCTGGTCTTCCGCGAGGAAGAGGGCTGCTTCCTGGTGGGGGCGCTAGCCGCGCTGAAGTCCGAAGGGGGGACCATCGGCTTCGTGGGCGGCATGGAAGTCGCGCTCATCAAGCGCTTCGAGGCCGGCTACCGGGCCGGCGCCGAGGCCGTGCGGCCGGGGATCCGCGTGCTGGTGAACTACGCCGGCGTCACCCCCAGCGCCTTCGCCGACCCGGTGAAGGGGAAGGAGCTCGCGCTCTCCCAGATCGGCCGCGGGGCGGACGTCATCTTCCACGCGTCGGGCACGACGGGCAACGGAGTGATCGAGGCCGCGCGCGAGAAGGGCGCGCTCGCCATCGGTGTCGACTCCAACCAGAACCACATGGCCCCGGGCTTCGTGCTCACCAGCATGGAGAAGCGCGTCGACAACGCCGTCTACGAGACCATCCGCCGCCTCAACGCGGGCGAGTTCCGTGGGGGCATCCAGGAGTTCGGCCTGGACTCCGGCGGCGTGGGCTATTCGGTCGACGAGCACAACGCGGCCCTGCTGCCGCCGGGCCTGCGCGCGGTGGCCGACTCCTTGGCGACGGAGATCGTGGCGGGCCGAATCGCCGTGCCGCGGGAATAGGCCGTGCGCGTCGAGCTCGACGGGCTCAGCCGCTCCTTCCCCGGCGTTCGCGCCGTGCGGGATGTTTCCCTGAGCTTCGAGCCCGGGCGCCTCTACGCGCTCGTCGGCGAGAACGGCGCTGGCAAGACCACCCTGATGCGCCTGCTCTACGGGATGCTGGCGCCGGACTCCGGCCGCATCATCGTCGACGGCCGCGAGCGGGTCTTCGCTAGCAGCCAGGACGCCATCGCCCTCGGACTGGGCATGGTCCACCAGCATTTCATGCTGGTGGACACCCTGAGCGTGGCCGAGAACGTCGTGCTGGGTGCCGAGCCCGGCGGCCGCCTCCGCCTGGGCCGCGAGGCGGCTCGCCGCGCCGTGCGCGAGGGCGGCGAGCGCTTCGGCCTCGACGTGGATCCCGATGCGCTGATGGGCGAGCTCTCGGTGGGCGAGGCCCAGCGAGTCGAGATCCTCAAGGTCCTCTATCGCGGGGCCTCCTTCCTCATCTTCGACGAGCCCACCGGCGTGCTCAGTCCCCAGGAGAGCCGTTCCCTCTTCGCCATGCTCCGGCAGCTCGTGGCAAGCGGTAAGACCGTGGTCCTCATCACCCACAAGCTGGACGAGGTCCTGGCCCTGGCCGACGAGATCGACGTGATGCGGCGCGGCCGCTACGTCGGTCGCCTGCCCCGCGAGGAGGCCGAAGCGTCGCGCCTGGCGCGGATGATGGTGGGGCGGGAGGTGCTGCTGCGTGTGGAGAAGCCTCCGCTGCGCGCCGGCGAGGCGCTGCTCTCGGTGCGGGGCCTGGAGCTACGGCGGCGGCCGGGCCAGTGCCCGCTGGATGACATCGACTTCACCCTGCGCCGGGGGGAGATCCTCGGGATCGCCGGCGTCGAGGGGAACGGCCAGCGCGAGCTGGCGGCCGTGCTGACCGGTCTCCTGCGTCCCGACGGCGGCAGCCTGGACTTCGCCGGCGAGTCGCTGGCGGAGCTCACGCCCCGCCGGGCCCGGGAGCTCGGCATCGGCCACGTGCCCGAGGACCGGCAGAAGACGGGGCTGGTCATGGACATGAGCCTGAGGGAAAACCTGATCTTGGGCGAGCAGGACGATCCCGCCGTCTGCCGTTTCGGCCTCCACCGCCCCCGGCGCATCGACGAGCTGGCGCGCCGACGCATCGCGGACTTCGACGTGCGGGCTGGCGACCCCGGCCAGAGCGCCGCCGAGCTGTCCGGCGGCAACCAGCAGAAGCTGGTGCTGGCCCGGGAGCTGGCCGCCCAGCCACGCCTGCTCGTGGCCAGCCAGCCCACGCGCGGCGTGGACGTGGGCGCCATCGAGTCCATCCACCGGCTGCTGCTGGACCTGCGCGGGCGCGGGCTCGCCGTGCTCCTCATCTCTTCGGAGTTGCAGGAGCTCTTAGCCCTGGCCGATCGCATCGGCGTGCTCTACCGGGGACGACTGGTGACGGTCCTGGATGCCACTGAGACCGACGAGGACGAGCTTGGCCTCTGGATCACCGGCGCGAAGGAGGCGGGCCATGCCTGATGCATCCCGCGTCGCCTGGCGCTGGTCACGGCTGGCCTGGGACGCCCTCTGGCCGCCGGGGCTCGCCCTGCTGCTCAGCCTCGGAATCTGCGCCGCCATCATCGCCGCCATCGGCGAGGCGCCGCTGCGCGTGCTGGTCTTGATCTTCCAGCCGGGCCTGGGCTCGCTCGACGGCTTCGCCCGCGTGCTCTTCGACGCGACGCCACTGATCTTCACGGGCCTGGCCGTCGCCTACGCGTTCCGGGCGGGCCTGTTCAACATCGGCGGGGAGGGCCAGCTCTACGTGGGCGCCTTCCTATGCGCCTGGGTGGCCCTCGCGCTGCCCGGCCTGCCGCGCATCGTCGCCTTGCCGCTGGCCGTCTTGGCGGCGGCCGTCGGTGGGGCGATCTGGGGGGCGATCCCAGGCTGGCTGAAGGCCCGCTTCGGCGTGCACGAGGTCATCAACACCATCATGATGAACTTCATCGCCGTAGGCCTGACCGGCTACCTCGTGGATAGGCATCTCAAGGAGCCGGGGCAGATGATTCCCCATACGCGCGAAATCGGGGCGGCCTACCAGCTGGTCCCCTTCGCGCGTGGCGAGCTGGGTCAGGCGCTCGGCCTGGACCGGGCCAACCCGCTCGGCGCTTCCCTGCTCCTGGCCCTGCTGGCGGCGCTCGTGGTCGGCCTGGTCTTTCGCCGCGGTGTGGAGGGCTACCGTCTCCGCGCGGTTGGCCTCGCCCCCGCCGCCGCCCGCTACGGCGGCATCTCGGTAAGGCGGGTGACGCTACGCGCGATGGCCGTAAGCGGCGCGCTGGCGGGTCTGGTCGGCGTGCACGAGGTGCTGCTCTACCGTCACCGCTTCCTGGACAACTTCTCGTCGGGGCTCGGCTTTTTGGGGATCGCCGTGGCGCTGATGGGCAAGAACCACCCCGCGGGCATCGTGCTGGCGGCGCTGCTCTTCGGCTTCCTGAACACGGGCGCCCTGGAGATCGATATCTTCACCGAGGTGCCGCGGGAACTCGTGGTGGTGATGCAGGCGCTGATCATCCTCTTCGTGGTCTCCATCGGCGAGATGGCGGCCCGGCGGCGCCGGCGCGCCTCGCGGGAGTCGGCGGCCGCGCGCGAGTCCACCGCCCCACCGCATCCCTCGGGGCCGGAGGAGGCCGCATGATCGCGCTGCTGTTCGCGACCCTGCGCACCGCCACGCCGCTGCTGTTCGCGGGGCTGGGCGGGATGTTCTCCGAGCGCGGGGGAGTGGTGAACATCGCGCTGGAGGGCATCCTGCTGGTGGGAGCCTTCGCCGCGGCAGCGGTCGGCTACTACACGGGCTCGGCCCTGCTCGCCGTCCTGGCCGCCCTCGTCGCAGGTCTTCTCCTGGCGTCCCTGCACGCCCTGATCGCCCTCCGCTTCCGCGTCGACCAGATCGTCAGCGGCGTCGCCCTCAACATGCTGGCCATGGGCCTGACCGAGTTTCTCATGTGGATCCTCTTCGGGAGCGGGAGCAACTCCCCGCGCCTGGCGACGGCGACCATGCCGGGACCCCTAGGGAGCGTCTTCGTCGAGCTGCCACCGCTCACCCTGCTCGCCCTGCTCGCCGTGCCCACCTGCTCGTGGATCCTCTTCCGCACGCGCTTCGGGCTGCGACTCCGCGCCGTGGGCGAGCACCCCGAGGCCGTGGACTCTCTGGGGATCGGTGTCCGACGCATGCAGTGGGCGGGAGTTCTCATGAGCGGTGCCCTCGCAGGGATAGGCGGCGCCTTCCTCAGTCTGAACGCGCAGTACTTCGTCAAGAACATGAGCGCGGGGCGGGGTTTCATCGCCCTGGCGGCGCTGATCTTCGGCAAGTGGCGTCCCCGCGGGATCCTCGCCGCCACGCTGCTCTTCGGCTTCGCGGAGTCCTTGCAGGGTCATCTCCAGGCGGCATGGCTGCCCGTGCGCTTCGTGCAGATGCTGCCCTATCTGCTCACGATGGTGGCGCTCGTGGGGGTCATCGGCCGCAGCCTGCCGCCCGCCTCGCTGGGACGGCTCTTCGTCAAGGATTGACGTCGAAAAAACGTTCCTTGTGCCATTGAAATTGTGTCTGGCCCGGCTCCTGCCCTGGCCAGGCTATGCTCGGACGACACCTCTACTCACCAAGATGGCAACCGCCCTGCTGCCCCAATCCCAACTGCAAGCACCACCGGGGCTTCCAGGGACTTCGATCCTTCAAACGCCACGGCTTCTTCTATCGAATGCGACCTCCGTACCGCATCCAGCGTTTCCGCTGCCTCCACTGCCAGCGCTCCTTCAGTTCCCAGACCTTCTCGACTACCTACTGGCTCAAGAGACCCGACATCCTGCCCCAGCTCTTCATGAAAACCATCGGCGCCATGGCCAATCGCCAGATTGCCCGGGACCTCGAGGTCGCTCCCAACACCGTGGACCGCCAGCTCGGCCGCCTTGGACGCCACTGCCTGCTCTTCCACCGGAAAGTGGCCAGCGGCAGTCCCGTCCAGGGTCCCTTGATCATCGACGGCTTCGAGACCTTCGAGTACAGCCAGTACTTTCCCTTCCATCACAACCTGGCCGTGGAGGCCGATACGGGCTTCTTCGTCTACTTCACCGACAGCGAGCTGAGGCGCAAGGGCCGCATGCGGCCGGAGCAGAAGTGCCGCCGGGAGAGATTGGAGGAGGACTGGGGGAGGCCCGATCCTAAGGCTGTGGAGAAAGGGATTCGCGAGCTCTTGGAGGATGTTCTCGACGGTAGGGAGGATGTGGAGCTCCGCCGGGATGACCATCCTGCCTACACCCGGGCGATCCGTAAAATAGGCTGCAAAGTCCAAGAGCAGATCACACCCTCGACCGAGAGACGGGACGCGAACAATCCGCTCTTCGAGGTCAATCTGCTGGATCTGTTGATCCGCCACAGCAGCGCCAATCACCGTCGGGAGACGATTGCCTGGTCGAAGCGTCGGCAGCGGTCCTCGGAGCGGCTGGCGATCCTGCTCGTTTGGCGTAACTACGTGAAACGGCGCTGGGAGAAAGGCGCTCGCGAGACACCGGCCATGCTCAAGGGCCTGGCCAAGCAGCCGCTGCGTGTAGGGGAGATCCTAAGGGAGAGGCTTTTTCCAGGGAAGGTTTCGTTGCCGGAGCGCTGGAGGCAGTATTACTGGAGCCAAGTATTCACCCGAGCCTTGCCGAGTAACCGCTGCCATGATCTGAGATTCGCCTTCTAGGTTGGCGTACCAGCCGCAGAGCCTCAAGCCGAACCGATAGCAACAATCTTGCAGGCACAAGGAAAAACGTTGTCGGATCCCACAGCTTAGGCTTACATTTGCGTAAACATTGAAACGGAGTCTGGCGTGCGCGCTGTCGTGATCGGATCCGGTGGGAGGGAGCACGCGCTAGCATGGTCGCTCAGCCGCTCCCCTTCCGTAAAGAGCGTTTTCGTTTGGCCCGGCAACGGGGGCACTGCCCGTGCAGGCTGGAGTCTGCCCGCAGAGTTCGTCATCAGCGACGATCCTGCCGGGACCGTCGCCGGTCTCGAGCCGGATCTGGTCGTCATCGGCCCCGAGGCCCCTTTAGTCGAAGGCCTCGCGGATGTCTTGCGCGAGCGTGGTCTGGCGGTCTTCGGCCCCGGTGCGGATGGCGCCCGGCTCGAGGGCTCCAAGCTCTTCGCCAAGCGCTTCATGCAAGGTCACGGCATCCCCACGGCCGCGGCCGTGGAAGTAACGGACGCCGCGGGGCTGGAGCGCGCCTTGTACGAGATCCCAGGCGCGCCGGTGCTCAAGGCGGACGGCCTCGCGGCGGGCAAGGGCGTGATCCTGCCCGAGAGCCGCGAAGAGGCCCTGGCCGCAGGAAGGGGCATGCTCGCAGGAGACGACTTCGGCGACGCCGGCCGCCGGCTGCTGGTCGAAGAGCGCCTTGAGGGCTGGGAGCTCTCGCTCCTGGCCGTCTGCGACGGGGCGCGTTACTTCCTCCTTCCGCCCAGCCAGGATCACAAGCGGGCCTTCGAGGGGGATCACGGGCCGAACACCGGCGGGATGGGTGCATACAGCCCCGTCCCCGGCATTGGCGAGGCCGAGCTGGTGGAGCTGGGCGAGCGCGTCTTTGCTGCGACCCTTGCCGGCCTGCGTAGCGAGGGCATCGACTACCGGGGCGTCCTCTATGCCGGACTCATGATCTGCGAGGACGGTCCACGCCTGCTCGAGTTCAACTGTCGTTTCGGGGATCCCGAGACGCAGGCGGTCCTGCCCCGGTTGGAGGGGGACTTCGGTCGGCTCCTCGCGTCGGCGGCGGCGGGGGAGCTGGATGCGTCCGCGCTCGCGATAAGGCCGGAGGCCGCGATCACCGTGGTCCTTGCTTCCGAGGGCTACCCGCGCGGTTACGAGACCGGCTTCCCCATCGAGGGGCTCGGGCAGGAGGAAGAGGCGGGGCCCTGGGTCTTCCACGCCGGCACACGGCTGGAGGGCGAGCAGGTCGTCACGGCGGGGGGCAGGGTGTTGGCCGTGACCGCCCTCGGCGAGGACCTGCCGCGGGCCGCCGAGCTTTGCTACGGGTGCGCGAGCAGCATACGATTCCAGGGACGCTTCTATCGCCGGGACATCGCCTGGCGCGTCCTTTCGGCCGGGAGCCATTCATGAGCGAAGCGAAAGTCGGCATCATCCTGGGCAGCCGTTCCGACGAGGAGCTGCTCGGCCACTGCAGCGACACACTCTCGGGCCTTGGCGTCGCCCACGAGAGCCTGGTGGCCAGCGCCCACCGCACGCCGGAGCGCGTCCGGGAGTTCGCGGAGGATGCGCGGGGGCGCGGGCTGAAGGTGATCATCGCCATGGCGGGGCTCAGCGCCGCCCTACCGGGGGTGGTCGCGGCACATACCACGCTGCCGGTCATTGGCGTACCCGTTCAGGCCGGGCCCCTCGCGGGCGTCGACGCGATGCTATCGATGGTCCAGATGCCCCGCGGCATTCCCGTCGCTACCGTCGCCATCGGCAAGAGCGGCGCCGTCAACGCCGCCCTCCTGGCGGCCGCAATACTCGGGCTGGAAGACGAATCCCTGGCAGGGAAGCTGGAAACCTTTAGGGAAGAATGGAGCCAGTCATGAAGGATCTCGAGATCAGTGTTCAGGAACCCAAAGCGCTGCTCAGCGCGATCCGCGCACTCACCGTGGGCGAGATCGCGGTCCTGCCCACCGACACGCTGTACGGCCTCCATGGCCTCGCCACGATCGGGGGCATGCCGGATCGTCTGGCCGAGATCAAGGGCTACGAGATCGGGTCGCGCGGTTTCATCCTGCTCGTGACCGGTGTCGAGGAGATCGAGAAGTGGGCCCGGATCGAGGATTCCGAACGCCGCATCATCGCCGAGAAGTGCCCGGGGGCCATTTCTCTGATCCTGGAGGCCCGTCCCGAGGCTCCCGAGGAGTGGGTGACCGTGGACGAGGACGGCCTACGTCGCATTGCTTTCCGTATCCCCGATGTGCCTTTCCTGCAAGAACTTCTGGATCTCCTACAGGGGCCGCTGCTTTCCACCAGCGCGAATCGTGCCGGAGAGGCTCCACTTGAATCTGCTGCTGAAATTGTTAAGCTGTTTGGAGATAATGTAGATCTGGTCGTCTCCGATCCGGATCTGGAGAAGAGGATCGCGGAGGAGGGCGCGACAGCCTCGACGCTGGTCGACCTGAGTTGCAGGCCGGTGAAGGTGCTGCGTGAGGGCAAAGTCCCTTTTGAGTCCTCCTTGAAAGCCACCCTGGGATGACCCCGAGGAGTGTGCTCTTTGTTTGCACGGGCAACATCTGCCGGAGCCCGATGGCCGAGGGCTTGGCCCGGCTGATTGCCCGGGAGCGGAGCCTCGATTGCCGCTTCTCTTCCGCGGGCGTGATCGCACGCGACGGACACCCGGCCTCGACCTATGGCGTCGACATCCTTCGCGAGAAGGGAGTCGACATCGCCGGGCACCGGGCACGCCGCCTGCGAGGCGAGATCATCGCCGAAGCGGATCTCGTGGTGGCGATGGAGGAGGAGCACCGGCTGGCCATCCGCGATTTCCCCGAAGCGGCGCTCAGCCCCGTGCTGCTGCTCAGCGAGTGGGCCGGCGAGGCGCCTCTTGGTCCGGGAATCGACGATCCCATCGGCGGCGACCGGCAGGACTACGAACGAACGGCCGAAGAGATCGAAGCTTACATCAGGCGGGCGCTGGAAAGGCTCTGAGCCGGCACCGGGCGCCCCGGAAAGGGAGGCGGGAATGCCAGTCAAGAAGGCCGAGAAGATCTGGATGAACGGGCGGCTGGTGAACTGGGACGACGCCAACATCCACATCCTGAGCCACGTTCTTCACTACGGCAGCAGCGTCTTCGAGGGGATCCGCGTCTACAACACGCCAGACGGCCCCGCCGTGATGAGACTCGAGGAGCACGTCCGTCGCCTACTCGAGTCCGCGAAGATCTACCGCATGGATGTGCCCTACAGCCACGAGGAGCTGCGGAACGCCATGCTGGAGACCGTCCTCGCCAACGGCTTTGACGAGTGCTACATCCGTCCCCTCGTCTACCGCGGCTACGGCGAGGTGGGCGTCGATCCCGCTGGCTGCCCCATCGATGTGGCGATCGCCGTCTGGGAGTGGGGCGCCTACCTGGGTCCAGAGGCCCTCGAGCAGGGCGTCGACGTCTGCGTCTCCAACTGGAACCGCATGGCGCCGAACACCATGCCGAACATGGCGAAGGCCAGCAGCAACTACATGAACAGCCAGCTCATCAAGATGGACGCCATCGCCAACGGCTACGTGGAGGGCATCGGGCTGGACGTGCACGGCTACGTCAGCGAGGGCAGCGGCGAGAACCTCTTCATCGTGCGCGACGACATCGTCTACACAACGCCCATCCACGGCTCCATCCTCATCGGCATCACCCGCAACTCGATCATCACCCTGCTCGGCGAGCTGGGCTACGAGGTGAAGGAGACCTTTATCCCGCGGGAGATGCTCTACATCGCCGACGAGGTCTTCTTCACGGGCAGCGCCTCGGAGGTGTCGCCCATCCGCAGCGTCGACAAGATCACGATCGGCAACGGCCGGCGCGGGCCGGTCGCGAAGCAGCTGCAGGAGCGCTTCTTCGGCATGTTCGACGGCAGCTACGAGGACCGCTACGGCTGGCTAACCCAGGTGAAGCCCGCCACTGTGGAGAAGTAGTGCGCCTGGCCGTCGCGACCGATCACCGTGGCCTGACCTTGAAGCAGGAGATCGTCCGCCACCTGCGGGAGGCGGGCCACGAGGTCGAAGACCTCGGTAGCCACGACGAGGGGATGGTCGATTACCCGGCCTACGCCTTCGCCGTCGCCGAGAAGGTCGTCCGGGGCGAAGTGGAGCGGGGCGTGCTCATCTGCGGCACGGGCATCGGCATGAGCATCGCCGCCAATAAGGTGCCCGGCGCGCTGGCGGCCCTGGTCTACGACGAGGACTCGGCCCGGCTCTCCCGCGAGCACAACGACGCCCGGATCCTGGTCCTGCCAGGCAACTGGCTCGAGGCGGAGAGGGCCTTTCGCTGGCTGGACATCTGGCTCGAGACTCCCTTCGCGGGCGACCGGCACGAACGGCGCATGGGGCAGATTCGAGACTACGACAAGGGCCGAGGGCCCGCGGCAGAATCTTGATGACAGGAAGCCCCGGCCCCCGGGGCTTTTCCGTGGAGGTTCGAACTTGGACACGACTCAGTGGGACGCGGTGAGGAGCTGCGATCCAGAGCTCTGGGAGACCCTGCGGGGCGAGCTGGCCCGGCAGGAAGAGGGGCTGGAGATGATCGCGTCGGAGAACTTCGTTTCTCCCGCCGTCATGCAGACCATGGGCTCGGTCCTCACCAACAAGTACGCCGAGGGCTACCCAGGCAAGCGCTACTACGGCGGCTGCGAGCACGTCGACGAGGCGGAGCGTCTGGCGCGCAGGCGGGCCATCGAGCTCTTCGGCTCGGAGCGGGCCAACGTACAGCCCCACTCCGGCACCCAGGCGAACATCACTGCCTACATGGCCTTCTGCGAGCCCGGCGACAAGATCATGGGCATGAACCTGTCCCACGGCGGGCACCTGAGCCACGGCCATCCGCTGAACTTCTCGGGCAAGTTCTTCGAGGTGATCCCCTACGGCGTGAAGGAGGGCGAGGAGACCATCGACTACGAGGAGCTGGCGGCCATCGCCCGGCGCGAGAAGCCGAAGCTGATCATGTGCGGCGCCAGCGCCTACCCGCGCTTCATCGACTTCGCGAAGTTCCGTGAGGTCGCCGACGAGGTGGACGCCGTACTCGTGGTCGACATGGCCCATATTGCGGGGCTGGTCGCGGGCGGCGTGCACCCCAGCCCGGTGCCCTACGCGGATGTGGTCACCAGCACCACGCACAAGACTCTGCGTGGACCGCGGGGCGGACTGATCCTCGAGAAGAAGGAGCACGTGGGCATCATCAACAAGGTGAACTTCCCGGGGAACCAGGGCGGACCCTTCATGCACATCATCGCGGCGAAGGCCGTGTGCTTCGCCGAGGCCCTGCGTCCCGAGTTCAAGACCTACGCCGCGCAGGTCGTGGCCAACGCCAAGGCCCTGGCCGGCGCCCTCGAGGATCGCGGCTTCCGGCTGGTCTCCGGCGGGACGGACAACCACCTGCTCCTGGTCAGCTTCCGCGGCACGGAGATCACCGGCAAGCAGGCCGAGGAGGCCCTGGAGCGCGCCGGCATCACCGTCAACAAGAACACGGTGCCCTTCGAGGAGCGCAGTCCCTTCGTGACCAGCGGCATCCGGATCGGCACGCCCGCGCTCACGACGCGGGGGATGCGGGAAGACGAGATGAGGGCCGTCGGCGGCCTGATCGCGGACGTCCTGGATTCCCTTGACTCGTCCGAGGATGCGCAGGAGGCGAAGATCGTCGAGGTCGCCGCGAGCGCGCGGGAGATGGCCGCGGCCTTCCCCCTCTACGCGGAGGGATCGCGCGCGGTCTTCTAGCAAGCTGCCGAGCCCTCGCGGGCGACGCCAATCGGGAGGTGAGGCGTGAAGTGCCCCTTCTGCGGTCACCTGGAGGACAAGGTCGTCGACTCGCGCAGCACGCGCGAGGGCGAGGCGGTGCGCCGCCGCCGGGAGTGTCTGGCCTGCGAGGAGCGCTTCACCACCTACGAGTACGTCGAGCGCACGCCTGTCACCGTGGTCAAGTCCGACGGCCGCCGGGCCAGCTACTCCCGTGAGAAGGTCCTCGGTGGCCTGCTCAAGGCATGCGAGAAGCGCTCTGTCTCTCGCGACGCCCTGGAGAAGCTGGTGGACGAGATCGAGCGCGACGTGGTCTTTGCCGGGCTGGCCAGCGAGCTGACGAGCAAGCAGATCGGCGAGGAGGTGGCCAGCCGCCTGCGGGAGATCGACGAGGTCGCCTACGTGCGCTTTGCCTCGGTCTACCGACGCTTTACGGACCTGAGCCAGTTCATGGACGAGCTGGACGAACTCCTCGATCGCCGTGACAAGAGGAAAGAGAGGTCATGATGGGTTTCCGGATCACGATCCTTCTGGCGCTTATTACTCTGGCGGCCGGCTGCGGCGGTGGCGCGGACACGCAGGTCACCGTCGACACGAGTCAGCCGCCCCTGGACTTCACGTTCCGACCGCCGGCCGAGCCGATGAGTTTCAACGTGGATTTCAGCACCGAGGCGGAGATCCGCGGGACCGCGCTCATCAGCAGCGTGCGCTACAGCTGGGAGGCGCGGGACTGGCAGCAGGACGGCGAGGACTGGACCTGCGAGGTCCGCTTCAAGAACATCCGGGCCGCCATGCGGCGCGGCAGCGGCATCGCTATGGAGCCCATCGAGGAGTTCGATCGGCTGGAGGGCTTCGCCACCCGCTACCGCCGGACCAGGGAGGGATTCTCGCCCGTCAGCGAGCCCGCGAAAGATCGGGAGTTCAAGCAGCTCTTTGGCCAGCTCCAAGCCGGTCTTGTCCCCCTGGATTTCGCAATCCCGGATACGACGGTCCACCCGGGCGGCACCTGGATCGAGGTGCAGAGGGACGGTTCCCTCGAGTTCATGCGCGAGGCGATGAAGGACTCCACGATCACCTACACCTACCGCGGTGACGAGGTCTTCCAGGGAGGCACACGGGCCCGCCTTCACTTCAGCAGCAAGGTCGCCCTGGATGGCGAGCTGGATATCGACCAGGGGCCCATGTCCGGCAACCGCGTTAGAATGACGGGCAAGATCGAGAGCTCGGGCGACGCCCTGCTGGACAAGGAGAGGGGCTTCCTGCGTCGGGTGAAGGGCAAGTCCAAGGTGATCATCAACCAGCAAGAACTGGACGAGAGGGGCAAGGAAAAGGGGAGCGAATTCAGCATCGTTCAGAACCTGAACTTCAGCGTCACCTTCAGCGGGCACTGATGACCGACTCGGGCGATGATCGGCGGGGCGGCGGTTTGACCAGCATGCCCTTCATGCAACACCTGGACGAGCTGCGCCATGTGCTGGTGACCATGATCACCATCCTCGCCGTGGGCACCCTTGCGGCGTGGTTCTTTTCGGCGCGCATCCTGGCCGTGATCACCGAACTCTTGCCAGGCCAAGCGCCGGCCCACATCTTCTCGCCGCCCGAAGCCTTCCTGATCCGCCTCAAGGTAAGCGCGGCGACGGCGCTGTTCGTCGGCGTGCCCATCATCCTCTACAAGATCTGGAGCTTCGTCGCGCCGGGCCTCTACCGGCACGAGAAGCTGAAGCTGCGGCCCCTCTTCCTCACCTCAACCCTGCTCTTCTACGCCGGGACGGTGTTCGCCTACCTCGTGATCATCCCCATCACACTGGGCTACTTCTACCGTCTCGTGCCCGAGAACGTGCAGATGACCGTCGGCGTGAGCCAGCTCTTCGCGATGGTGGCGAAGCTGAGCGTCGCCTTCGGCATCGTCTTCCAGCTGCCGCTGATCATCTTCCTCCTGACGCTCATGGGCCTGGCCTCGCCCCGCTGGCTGCTCTCCCAGTGGCGCGTGGCCTTCCTGGTCATGCTGGTTTTCAGCGCCGTGCTCACGCCCCCCGACATCATCAGCCAGCTCGCCATGAGCCTGCCGCTCCTCCTGCTCTATCTCGGCAGCGCGTTGCTCTCGATGCTCGTGGAGCGCCGCCGCCGCGAGTCCAGCTCCGTTGACACCCCCAGGGACCTGTGATAGCCTCCTCTGAGCGTCGGTGCCCGCCGTCGCTCTGTTCGACCTTCCTGGAGCCGCTTTGAAGACCGCTGCCTTCCTCAAGGGAATCAAGCTGGGGGCTACGAGCCTGAAGGAGTGCCTGCTCACGGACCTCGCGCGCGTCGAGGAACTGATGCAGGAGAGCCTGCGCTCGGAGATTCCCTTCATCGAGAAGCTGAACGACATCGTGCTGGAGCCGCGGGGCAAGCGCCTGCGGCCCGCCCTGCTCATTCTCGCCGCGGGCTCGCCGGGTTCCTCCCCCCGGGCGACCATTCTGGCCTCGGCGGTCGTCGAGATGATCCACACGGCGACCTTGCTCCACGACGACGTGGTGGACGGCAGCCTGCAGCGCCGCGGCCGCCCGACGCTCAACGCCCAGGGCGGCGACGGCTCCGCCATCCTGATGGGCGACTACGTCTACTCGCGGGCCATCACCCTGCTCGTGGAAGCAGAGCTGACCCAGGTGCTCGGCCTGCTCGCGACGACGGTGCACCGCATGAGTATCGGCGAGCTGCTGCAGCTGGAGCTCCACAGCCGTCCCGTCCTGGACGAGGCGGCCTACCTGCGCGTGATCTACGAGAAGACGGCCCGCCTGATCGAGGCCACCTGCCGCAGCGGCGCCATCCTGGGTGGCCGCCCGCAGGAGGAGGTCGAGGCCGGCAGCGATTTTGGACACAAGGTCGGCATGGCCTTTCAGATCGTGGACGACGTGCTCGACTACGTCTCCGACCCCGAGACGCTGGGCAAGCCCGTGGGCAGCGACCTGGCCGAGGGCAAGCAGACCCTGCCGCTGCTCAAGACCTACGCCGCCGCCTCCCCGGCGACGCAGACGCGCCTGCTCGAACTCTTGTCGGACGTCGATGGACACCGCGAGGAGATCGTCGGCATCGTCCGCGACGAGGGGGGCGTGGAAGCGGCCCTCGCCGAGGCCCGCCGCTACGGCGAGGCGGCCCGGCTCGCTCTGCGGCAGATGCCCCGCGGCGGCATCCGCTCCGCCCTCGACGCCACCGTAGACTTCATCCTGGAGCGGCAGTTCTAGCAGCCTGCTAGTCCGTGCGAACGGGGCGCCGGCTCCCGCCCCCCGGCGACCCTCTTGACCCTTCCCCTTCCGCCGCGCCTGTTGTACTTTCCTGGCTGTCCCTTGAGTAGGAGGCTTTCGAAACTGAGCAGCAAGAATCTCGCTATGGCCGCCGCCCTGCACGCCCTCGGCCGGAAGGCGGAGGACGTCGTCGTTCTCGACCTGCGCAAGCTCAGCCCCATTGCCGATTTCTTCGTGGTCTGTTCCGGCATCGGCGAGGTGCACGTGAAGGCGATCTCCGAAGGCGTCCGGGAGGGCCTGCTCGCGGAGCCGGAGCGCTTCAAGGCCTGGCACATCGAGGGCGACGACACCTTGCGCTGGGTGCTGATGGACTACGTGAACGTCGTCGTGCACGTCTTCCAGGAGCAGACCCGCGACTACTACTCGCTGGAGAAGTTCTGGGGGGACGCGCCCCGCGAGGAAATGCGGGACGAGCCCCCCGCGCGGAGAGGTGAGGGCGCGTGAAGGACGCGATCCGCCGGGAGATCGAGGTCTGGCTCGCCGTGCGGCGAGCGGACGCCGGCGCCGATGCGCCCGGCGCTGAGGTGGACGGCGTGATGGAGGTCGTCCTCTCGCCACCGCGGGATCCCGCCCACGGCGACCTGAGCACGAACGTTGCCCTGGCCGCCGCGAAGGAGCTGGGCGAGAAGCCGCGCGCCATCGCCGATGCCTTGGCTGCATGGTGCAACGAGCGCCTCGCGGGCCGGGCGACGGCCGCGGTGGCCGGGCCGGGGTTCGTCAACTTCGTCTTCGCCGAGGAGCAGGTGCAGGGCAGCCTGCAACGGATCCTCGCGGCGGGGGAGGACTTCGGCCGCAGCGACGGGGGGCGAGGCCGGCGCGTCAACCTCGAGTTCGTCAGCGCCAATCCCACGGGTCCGCCCGTGGTCGTGAGCGCACGGGCGGCCGCCTTCGGCTCGACGCTCGCGCGCTTGCTCGACTTCGCCGGCTACGACGTGACCTGCGAGTACTATCTCAACGACAGCGGCGCCCAGGTGGCCGCGCTGGGGGCCAGCCTGCGCGCCCGCTGGCGCGAGCTGCAGGGGCAGCCGCTGGCGCTCCCCGAGAACGGCTACCACGGCCTCTACCTGAAGGACATGGCAGCCCAGCTCCCCGAGGAGGCCGGCGCCTGGGACGGGCTGGCGGAGGAGGAGTCCGTCGCACGCTTCGCCGAGCACGCCGTCGCGGGGATCAAGGAGCAGATCCGCAGCGAGATGGACCGCTTCCGCACTCGCTTCGACGTATGGTTCAGCGAGGACGGCCTCTATCGGACTGGCGCCGTGGAGGAGGTGCTCGCCCTGTTCGAGGAGAAAGGCCTCGTCTACGAGCGCGACGACGCCCGCTGGTTCCGCTCGACACGCTTCGGGGACGAGAAGGACCGCGTCCTCGTGCGGAGCGACGGCCGGCCCACCTACTTCGCCGCGGATGCCGCCTATCACCTCGACAAGCTGCGGCGGGGCTTCGACAGCGCCATCGACGTGCTCGGCCCCGACCACCACGGCCACGTGACGCGCATGCAGGCCATCGCCCGGGCCATCGGCGCGCCGGAGGGCTGGCTTGAGATCCTGCTCTTGCAGTGGGTGACACTGGTCGAGGGCGGCGAGACGGTGGCCATGAGCAAGCGGGCTGGAGAGTTCGTCACCATGGCCGACTTGCTGGACGACGTCGGCGTGGACGTCGCCCGGACCTACTTCCTCACGCGCCGGCGCGACAGCCACCTGGAGTTCGATCTCGCCCTGGCGCGGGAGCAGAGCAGCAAGAGCCGCATCTTCTACGCCCAGTACGCCACTGCCCGCATCGCGGGCGTGCTGCGCAAGGCAGCCACCGACGGCGTAGCGCCCGTGCCGGAGGGCGAACTCGCGCTCGAGCTCCTGAGTAGCGAGGAGGAGCGCGCGCTCATCCAGCTGCTCGCGCAGTTTCCGGAGCAGGTGGCGGCGGCGGCGGCGGCCCGGGAGCCCAATCGGCTCTTCAACTACCTCGTGGACGTGGCCACGCTCTTCCACAAGTTTTACCACGAGCACACGATCGTGTCGGCGGACGCGGATCTGAGCCAGGCGCGGCTTGCCCTCTGTCGGGCCACGAGGCAGGTACTCGCACTCGGCCTCGACCTGATGGGCGTGGCCGCTCCCGAGCGGATGTAAGCCGCAGGCGGGCCGCCCGCGCGGTCCCCCCGTCACGCAGGGAAAGGAGATGGGCATGGAGCGCTCCCCGCTCTTGGTGGTTGGTTCCCTGGCCTACGACGAGATCGAGACGGCATACGCCAAGGGCAGCGAGCTCCTCGGCGGGAGCGTCTCGCACTTCAGTCTCGCCGCCGCGCTCTGCGGTGCCCTGCCCCGCATCGTGGCGGTCGTGGGAGATGACTTCGGCGCGGAGGATCTGGACTTCCTGGCCGGCCTGCCCGCGGACATCACGGGGATCGAACGGCGCGAGGGCCGAACCTTCCGCTGGGGCGGCCGCTACAGCGCCGACTTCAGCGCGCGGGAGACACTGTTCACCGAGCTGGGCGTGTTCGAGGACTTCCGGCCCAGGCTCTCGCCCGGGCTGCAGGGGAGCCCCGTGCTCTTCCTGGCGAACATCCATCCTGCACTGCAGGCGGAGGTGCTGGACGCCACCCTGTCGCCGGACTTCGTCGCCCTCGATACCATGAACCTCTGGATCGACACCTGCCCCGAAGCGCTGGCCGCGGTCATCGCGCGCGTCGACCTGCTCTTCATCAACGACGAGGAGGCGCGGCAGCTCAGCGGCGAGAGCTCCCTGCTCGCGGCGGGACGCCGTCTCCTGGCGATGGGGCCGGTCCACTGCCTGCTCAAGAAGGGGGAGCACGGCGCGCTGCTCTTCAGCGGCGAGGAGGTCTTCCCCTTTCCCTCCTTCCCCACGGACGCGGTGGTCGATCCCACCGGCGCCGGCGATTCCTTCGCCGGCGGCGTGATGGGGGAACTGGCGCGCGAGGGCCGTTACGATCGGGACGCGATCCGGCGCGCGCTGGTGACAGGCAGCGTGACGGGGAGCTTCGCCGTGGAGGGCCTCGGCCTTGCCGGCCTGAGCGGGCGATCGCCTGCAGACCTTGCGCAGCGCCGCCGCCGCCTGCTCGAGCTGCTCGTTCCACCCGAAATCGACGCTTAGCAGGCTGCGGGGGAATCGGGTGGATCCTTTGCCGAAAATGTGATAGTATAGCCATTCTCCATGTAGTGGCCTTTCTCGACAGGCTCGCAGCCCTGGCTCCACAGGAAATGTCGTCTAAGATTAAAGACATCAAGTACTTGGAATCTTTGGTTACCGGCATCAAGGAGGTCACGGGCTGCCGTATCCTCACCGATGCGGACGGCGGGATCACCGATGTCTACGTGACCGCGGAGTCCGATCGTCACCCCCGACTGATCTCCCGGGACGTCCAAACCCTGCTCCTGGTGCGCGAGGGTCTGGAAGTCGACCGCCGCAAGATCATGGTGGCCGCGACGAAGACCGAGCCGGAGCTGCCCGCTCCCGCCGAAGAAGTCCCCGCTGTTGACAGGGAGGAGGTGGGCGAGGAGGAACTCGTCGTCGAGGATCGCGAGTTCCGCCCGGAGCGCGTCCTCTACGACCGGATCACCGTGACCCACGAGGCCGGCCGCGTCCTGGCGGCCGTTACCCTCAGCCGCGAGGAGCGGCAGGTCGTCGGTGAGGCGCGATCGGCCGACACCGACGACGGGCACCTGAGTGCCGTCGTGGAGGCCACGCTGGCGGCCCTGCTGCAGCTCTTCCGCCCGCGGATGGAGTTCGCCTCCCCGCAGTTCAAGATCGAGTCCTTCGGGCGCGAGGAGATCATGGTCGTCTACCTCAGCGCGGTGGAGGGTCGCGACATCCAGACCTATACGGGCTCGGCCGTCATCCGTCAGGACGCGAGCCAGGCTGCGGTGCTGGCCACGCTTTCCGCCCTCAACCGCGTGGCGGAGCTCTGGCAGGAGCGGGACGGCCTGGACTTCGAGATCCTCTGAAAGCGGCGCCCGCGAGGCGTTGCCGTTTCGCAACTTCCTTCCATTTAAGTCTCTCCCGCTGGAAAAGCTTTGACAGTTTTTCATCGCTCCGTCACTGTTCGCCCGCCGACGCGGTGACCCAGCGGAGCGGTACGCCTCGAGCGGAGCGGTCAGATCGCAACAGCTTGCCTCACTCCAAGGAGGTGAACGATGTTCAAGTTCATCTTTGACCTGTTGTTCGGCGATTTGCTGCTCACCAAGACCTGGTGGTAGTGGTGGGGGCAACCCTCACCGCGTCGGCTTTCGCTCATACGGGAGCAGATCTTGCTGACCTTCCTGAAAGGCCGTGACACCTCCTTCATCCTCTACTACTTCGGGGTCAGCCTGACGGGGTACGTCGCGCTTTTCTTCTGGTCCCGGCAGCTGGACCTGAACCGCTGGCTCGAGTACGCCATCTTCATCCTCCTGATCGTCATCGCGGACCTGGTCAACGTGACCCTGCCCCACGGCGGCGCCTCGATCAGCGTCTCGACGCCCATTACCTTCTCGGCCATCGTGATCTTCGGCGCCTACCCGGCCGCCTGGATGGAGGCCATCAGCGCCATCATCGTCGAAGGCGTGGTCAGCCGGCGTCCGCTGGAGAAGATCTTCTTCAACGTCCCCGTCCTCGCCCTCTCGACGGGGCTGGCCGGCCTGGCCTACCAGGCCCTGCCCTGGGGAGACCGGCTGCCCAGCCCGCTCTTCCTCCTGCCCTTGGTCGTCTGCGGCGTGGTCCACTTCCTGATCAACACCTCGCTGGTGAGCACCATCATCGGCCTGAGCGATCAACGCAATCCGCTCCGGATCTGGCGGACGAACTACTTCTGGAACGTCCGCCACCTCGTGGCCTTCGTGCCGCTGACTGCCATCATCATCCTGGTCTACCACTTCACCGTGCCTTGGACGCTGGCGCTGTTCATCATCCCCCTGCTGCTCCTGCGTTACGCGTATCGGCTCTACCTCGACATGAAGGACACGCACATCGCGACCCTGACGGCGCTCACCAGCGCCCTCGACGCGAAGGACGCCTACACCCACGGCCACTCCTATCGTGTCAGTCGCTACGCGCTCAGCATCGGCCGCGTCCTGGGCCTGTCCGGCAAGCGCATGGAGCTTCTCGAGTATGCCGCCCTGCTGCACGACATCGGCAAGATCGGCGTGCGGGGAGACATCATCTCCAAGAACGGCAAGCTCACCGACGAGGAGTACGAGGACATGAAGTCCCATCCCGCGGTGGGCGCGAAGATCATCGAGCGCCTCAAGTTCCTCAAGGACGCCGCCCAGATCGTCAAACACCACCACGAAAGACCGGACGGGCGGGGCTACCCCGAGGGCCTGGGGGGGGAGGAGATCCCCTTCGAGGCGCGGATCCTGCACGTCTGCGACACCCTCGACGCGATGACGAGCACGCGCTCCTACCGCCAGGCGCTCAGCGTCGAGAGTGCGATCGAGGAGTTCAAGAAGTACCGCGGCTCCCAGTTCGATACCGAGGTGGTAGACGCCCTCGTAGCCTTGCACGATCAGGGAGAGCTGCGTTTGTTGCAGGACGACATGCCCGTGGAGATCTACGAGGCCCTGCGGGAGATCTGATCGTGGACGAGACCCCCGGCGAGGTGAGGCCGTGAAGTACCGCGACAGTGGCGTGGACATCGATCGCGCGAGCCGGGCCCTGAAGGGCGCGGGCGAGTCCTTGCGCTCGACCTGGAACGAGCGGGTGCTCTCGGGACTCGGCGCCTTCGGAGGCCTTTTCGACATCGGGCGACTCACCGGCTGCGAGCATCCCGTGCTGGTGAGCAGCATCGACGGCGTGGGCACCAAGCTCAAGATCGCCTTCGCCACGGGCCGCCACGACACGGTGGGCGCCTGCCTCGTGAATCACTGTGTGAACGACATCCTCGTGCAGGGCGCCGAGCCCCTCTTCTTCCTCGACTACTTCGGCACCGGGCGCCTGGCGCCTGGCGTGCTCGAGGCGATCGTGAGCGGGATGGCGCGAGCCTGCCGCGAGAACGGCTGCGCGCTGATCGGCGGCGAGACCGCCGAGCTGCCCGGGTTCTACGCGGACGGCGAGTACGACCTGGCCGGTTGCATCGTAGGGCTGGTGGATCGCGAGCACGTGGTCGACGGGCGGAGCATCGTGCCGGGCGATCTCCTGATCGGCCTGTCTTCGACAGGCCTGCACACCAACGGCTACAGCCTGGCGCGCAAGGTCCTGCTCGAGGACAAGGGGCTCTCCCTCGCCGAGACGCCGCCGGAGCTCGAGACGAGCCTGGCCGACGCGCTGCTCGCCGAGCACCGCAGCTACCTGCCCCAGGTCCGCGCCCTGCGCGGCGAGGTCGCGATCAAGGGCATGGTCCATTTGACCGGCGGCGCCTTCCTCGACAACATCCCCCGTATCCTCCCCGCCGGCTGCCACGCCGTCATCGACACGACGACCTGGTCCGTACCGCCGCTCTTCCGGCTCATCATGAAGCGCGGCGGCATCGAACGCACGGAGATGCACCGGGTCTTCAACATGGGAGTGGGCTTCGTGCTCGTCATCGCCCCGGACGACCTGCCGTGTCTGCTCGAGCTAACGCCCGCGGGCTGCCTGGGCGTGATCGGTCGCATCGAGAGCGGCGACGGCCCGGTGAAGCTGAGCTCCTGACCCCTTGCCTCCTTCCCGCCGCCTCGCCCGTCCGGGCGCGAATTCCTTGTGTCCGGATCGCCAGCCCCATAAGTGCACACCGGGACACGATCTGAGCCCGGTTCCCCAGCTACGGCGATAGGGCGCACGTCTTGCGCCCCGCGCCCTCCCATCACACCTGCGTGTGACGGCGGCCGTGTGCGCTTTCCGCGCCCCGCCTGTGCGGTACGAGCCTTGCAGAGCCACGCCGGGCCCCAGCTCGGAGGCGACAGCAAATGAGCCCTGACTTCCCCGTCCCCACCGGGCAGCTCGGTGTTGCCCAAGCCGTCCTCGATCTCCTGGAGAGTCGTGTCCCCGAGAGCCGCTGGGATCTCCTGCACTGGGGGCGGGACGAGCGCCCGCGCTTCCTCTTCGGCCGCCTGGCACTGCCCCATCCCGGCCTGCTCCGCCTGGACGAGGAGGCCGGCGCGCCCCCTTTCCTCTTGGAGGAGCCGCGGCAGCGGAAGGCGGGACGGCAGCTTCAGCTCGACTTCGGCCTCCCGTCGCTGGAGGAGCCTCACATCGACTGGCTATGGCCCCTGGGTCGGCGTGGCACCGCGCCCTGGGTCTGCGGGCGTCTGCAGCGCTCCTGCGCGGAGAAGCTGCAGGAGCGGCGCAACTGGCTGGGCCTGCTGCTGACCGAGCTCGGCGCCGACTGGACGCGCAGCGCGCGGCATCGCCCCGGTCGCGTGCGCGAGATCATGTCCATTCTCCATCACGAGGACAGTCCCCTGGGCTCGCTCCTCGAGCAGCTCGCGCGCGTGGCTCGGACCGAGACGCCCATCTTCCTGCAGGGTGAGTCCGGCGTCGGCAAGGAGCTCTTCGCCCGCGCCCTCCACCGCCTCAGCCCGCGTTCCGCCGGGAGCTTCGTCGCGCAGAACGGGGGCGCGCTGACCGACACCCTCATCGAGAGCGAGCTGTTCGGGCACTCGCGGGGGTCGTTCACCGGCGCCCGGGAGGAGAGGGTCGGGCTGGTCGAGCTGGCCACCGGCGGCACCTTCTTCCTCGACGAGGTGGGGGACCTGAGCCCGATGCTGCAGGTCCGTCTCCTGCGCGTACTCCAGGACAAGCAGATCCGCCGCGTCGGCGAAAACCGTCTCCGGCCCGTGGACTTCCGCCTCATCACGGCTACGCACCGCGACATGGACGAGCTCGTGCAGAGCGGGCGCTTCCGGCTCGACCTCTGGTTCCGCATCCAGGGGGTCAAGCTCGAGATCCCGCCTCTCCGCGAGCGGGCCATGGACATCTCCGTTCTCTCCCTCGCCTTCCTGCGCGAGCGGACTGCGAAGCTGAGCCTGGCCATGCGCGAGATCAGCGAGGACGCCATGACTGCGCTCAGCGCTTACGCCTGGCCCGGCAACGTCCGCGAACTGGAAAACGAGATCAGCCGTGTCGTGGCCTTCTACGGCGAGCTTCCCCGGCTGGAGCGCTGGATGCTCTCGGAGTCGCTCTTCGGCGAGCAGCAGGGCGAGTTGCCCATGAGCCTTTCGGGGCTCACCCTGCAGCAAGCGCAGGAGGACCTGGAGAGGCGCATGATCCGCCAGACGCTGGGCCGCTTCGCCGGCAACCGCAGTCGCAGCGCCAGGGCCCTGGGCCTCAGCCGACAGGGTCTACTCAAGAAGCTCAAGCGCCTCGGCCTGGAGCGGGTGGCCCTCAAGGTCTAGCACGCTGCCAGCGAACTGCCAGTGGAGCGAGCGCGACGCGGCGAGTGGGAGCGGCCGCGTTTCCCCTTGGCCGCGATTCCTCCGGCGGCTACACTCCCTGCCCTGCCGTTTCGGGAGAGGACATGCGCCGCAAACTTCTCGCCGCGGGCGTCGCCGCGGCGCTGCTCTACAACCTGTCCCTGCCCGGCCACCCCGCGCCGTGGCTGGGCTGGCTCGCCTTGCTCCCCCTCCTCGGAGCCCTGGAGGCCTGGCGCCCCGACGGGCGGCGGGCCGGTCGCTGGCTCGCCCTTCCCTTCGGCCTCGTCTTTGGCCTCGGCAGTTCCTACTGGCTGCCCGCTATCAGCCCGGCGGCCGACGTCACCGTGCCGGGCATCCTGTGGCTGGGATGGTTGGCGTGGGCCTGTTACCTCTGCCTCGCGCCCTGGCTCTTCGTGCGGATCCTGATCGCCCTGCGGCCCAGGCTCGGCGCCGCCACCTTCCTCGCCGCGCCATTCGTCTGGACGGGATTGGAGTGGCTGCGCGGCAGCGGCGTGCTTGCCTTCAGCTGGCTGCACCTCTCGCAGACCCAGGCCGCGCCGGGAGGCTACCTCGCCCCGGCGGGCTGGGTGGGTGGCCTGGGGCTCGGCTTCCTGATGCTGCTCGCGCAATCGTCCCTGGCGGCGGCCGTTTGGGGGATGCGCGAGACGCGTGGCCTCGCCGCCCGCGCCTGCGGCGCCACGCTGCTGCTGCTCGCCCTGATGTCCCTGCCCAGCCACCGGGTGGGGGAGCGCAGCCTTCCCGTAGCCGCCCTGCAGGGCAACGTAGCCCTGAAGGACAAGTGGGCGCCCCACTTCCGCATGGAGAACCTGCACGTCTTCCGCGAGCTGAGCGAGGAGGCCGCCCTCGCGGGCGCAAGGCTCATCGTTTGGCCGGAGACCGCCTTTCCCGTGAACATCCTCTACGACCGCCACGCCGAGCAGGCGCTGCGGCGCACGGCCCGGGATCTCGGCGTGCCGATCCTCACCGGCTTCCAGGCCCTGGCGCCGGCGCAGGGCGGTGGCTACATCTACCGCAACGCGGCATCCTTGCTCACTCCGAACGGCGCTCTGGAAGGCATCTACAGCAAGGCGCGACTCCTGCCCTTCGGCGAGTACATCCCCATGGCTGAGCTCTTCGCGCCCGGTGTCGAGATCGACCTCGGGCAGAGCGACTTCACGCCCGGCAAAGGCGTGCGGGTCTTCGAGGGCGCCGAGCTGCCCCTGGCACCCTTCATCTGCTACGAGATGGGATTCGCCCGCGCCGCGCGGGAGTCGGCGGCGCGGGGCGCACGGCTCCTGGTGAACATCACCAACGACGGCTGGTTCGCCCACCCGCTGGCCCTCGAGCTGCACGCGGCGCTCTCGCCCATGCGGGCCGCGGAGAACGGCGTGCCCGTGCTTCGCTGCGGGAACAGCGGTGTCACCGAGATCCTCGACGCGCGCGGGCGGCTCGTCGGCCGTCTGCCGACCAACGTGAAGGCGGCACTACTGGGGGAGATCGCCGTGACCGAACGGCCCAGCTTCTACGCGCGCTTCGGGGGCTGGCTGCAGCCCCTCCTCTACCTGCTCTACGGAGCGGCGCTGCTCGCCGTCCCCAGGCTGCTGAGCCGGGGGACGGCATCGGTGCTCTCTTCCCCGGCCAGCGATTCCCAGAGACGATCGTAGCGCTCCAGTTCCTCGGCGAATTGCGCCCTGCGTTCCTCGGGCAGGGGCGCCGCGGGGTCGGATCGGAAGCGGCGCGGATCGACGTAGAGGCCGTCCACCTTGATCCGATAGTCCAGGTGCGGTCCGGTGGAGAGTCCGCTGCTGCCCACGTAGCCGATCTCCTGTCCCTTCCGGACCCGCTGGCCGACCGAGCTCCCGCGCGCCCAGCGGGAGAGGTGCATGTAGGTCGTCTCGATCCCACTGGCATGGCGGACCTTGAGGTAACGGCCCGCCCCGCCGTTCCGGCGCCGGTCGATGACGGTGCCGTCGGCCGTTGCCATCACCGGTGTGCCGATGGGAGCGGCGTAGTCGACGCCGCGGTGGGGCCGGCGAACGCCGAGGATGGGGTGGAGGCGGCGGTGGCTGAAGCCGGAGCTGATCCGCGAGTAGTTGAGCGGCGCGCGGAGGAACTGCCGCTCCAGCGAGCTGCCGTCGCGGTGGTAGTAGCGTCGCCGCCCGTCGGAATCGGGGAAGAGGAAGGCCTCGCTTCTCTCGCCGCCCAAGATCATGCGCGCCGCCAGCACCCGATCGTGTCTCTCGCTGTGGTCTGGGCGCTCGCCGCTCTCGACCAGCAGCTCCATCCTGTCGCCCTGCCGGAGGTCGAAGAAGAAGTCGATCTCGCCCGCGAAGAGGTCGGCCACGCGCGTGGCCAGGTCACCGTTCTCGCCCTGCTCGGCCAGGGATTCGTAAAAGGAGCTCTCCAGCTCCGCATGGACGGGGCGGGGGCGCCAGTCCAGCTCGGCTGTGAAGATCTCGGCTGCGAAGCCCGCTCGCGCGCGCCATGCGCAGAGATCCCGCAGGAAGTCCAGCGGGTAGTGTATGCAGGCGGCTTCCCCGTCAGCGAAGCGGAGCACGTGCAGGGCGTGGCCCGTGCGAAAGCCCCCGAGGTCGAAGACGGGACCGACGGCCTCCGCCAGAGCGGCACGATCCCCGGAACCGATACCCGCGCGGCGCAGGAGCCCGTCCAGGGTGTCGCCGTGGCGGAAGCGCAGGGTGTCGGTGGCCAGGCCCGATTCCAGGAACGCGGGGAGATGCGGGGCGGCCAGGCCGTCCCCGCGGCCGGTGCTTTCCGCGGAAGCCGCAGGCGCCGCGGACTCTGTGGCGCGATGCGGGTCCCTGGCCGACTTGCAGCCGTAGGTCCCGACCAAGAGGATCAGGCAGAGGACGAAGAGCGGGCGCGGCAAGCTAGCGCTCCTCGAGCAGGACGATGTTCTTCGGATTCCCGTCGCGGTCCCAGATCACGCCGAAAGACGCCCGGCTGGCGATGCGGGTGGGCAAGCTCACGCTCAGGCCCAGGCCCGTCTCGAAAGGCGCGTCGTAAGCGTCCGTCCGCGTAAGACGCAGGCGCGCCCCCTCCGCGAGGACGAAGAGCCCGTAGACAAGCTGGCTCTCCGGGGCTCCGCGACGCAGGCGCACGGGCATGCCGATGAGGCGGAAGTCCGCGCGGAGGCGGAGGAAATGGAAGTCCCTCGCGGGCAGCGAGCCCAGTTCGTAGGCCCGGAGGTAGCGCCAGGAGTCGAGGTGCTGGAGCCCCTGCGTCGGGCTGCTCGCGGTGGAGAGACCGGCCGCCGCGAGGGCCTCGAGATCCCAGCGGCCCTGATGGCGGCGGCCCGCCAGGCTCAGGACGCCCCGGGCGAAGCCCCGCTCCTGTTCGCGGGTCCAGAGCTCTGTGACCAGGCTCAGCTCGAGCGCGTCCTGGCGCAGGGGCTGACGGAAGATACCGCGGAAGAGCGCGTAGTCGTCCTCCCCGCCGGGATCGAGGCCGCGGGGCGGGTTGCTGCTTATCCGCTCGAAGCCGCCCAGCACGAGGACGCTGCCTCCGCCGGGGAGGCGGAAAGAGGGGCCGGCCAGCGCCCAGTAGCGCCGGACATCGCTCTTCCAGAAGGGGTCGTCCCAGTCGTAGAAGCCGAGGTCGAAGGCCAGGTCGGGCAGCCAGGCCGGTCCGAGGTTCATCTCGCGGATGGCGAGATGAGCCTCGGTGCGCGATCCGCCCATGACCGTGCCGAGCCAGCGTTCGCCGAGTCCCAGGAGCGTGTAGCTCTCCAGGTGGAAGCCTCCGCCCAGCTCGCCGTCTTCTTGCACAGTGAAGAAGGGATGCAGGTTCAGACGCGAAGCCTCGCGCACGCGTAAGGTGAGGTGCATTCCCCGGACGCCCGCCCGGCTCTCGACGCGGAGGGTCCGGACATAGGGCAGACGGCGGGCGCGCCTCTCCACGCGGCGTTCGAGCCCGTTCGTGTAAGCGCCGCCCTCGCTCAGGAGGAGGTCGTCCAGGAGACGTTCCCTATCGATGTGGCGTAGCCCGTGGATGAGGATGGTGGCGATTCTCTGCTCCGCGGCGAGAACGGACGCTGCAGCCAGGAGCAGGGACAAGCAAAGGACGACGAGGGTTGTCTGGAGGCGGATACGCACGGAGAGGGCTCCTCGAGGCGGGTGAACATCGGGCGCGAACGCGGGGAACTTATGACCGCCGGGTCGAAGGGGTCAATGGGAATCCCGCCAGCGGAAACCGCGCCCCTGTGGGGAGCTCCTCCAGGAGCAAAAAAAATGGGAAAGCAGCCCCAAGTTAATGAGAGCCACTTTCCCGGATTACCCCTGCTGCCCGGGCAGTATCAAGAGCGATGCCAAAAACCTGGTAACAGGCCACATCTCGGATCTGACCGAATCCCAACACCTTGCGCTAATTGGCTAAGGAACTGCCCTAGGCGCGATTCCACACTTGCCTCTCAGGCTGTCCCGATCGAAAGACAGGGCGTCCTCCTTTGCGGGCAGGATGTGAGTTCGTGGACCGGAAAGCGGGCTGGGCAGGTCTGCTGCGGGGCGGCTCAGGCCCGGCTCCACTCCTGGACGACCCATTCGTCGTGAATCGATTCGTCCAGCAGGCGCCACCCCCGCGCTCTGGCCGCGGCCGAGATGCGCGCGCCCTGCTCGGCCAGGAAGCCGGAGAGGATGGCACTGCCATCCGGGGCGAGCGCGCCGTCAATGCGGGGCAGCAGGCGCAGAATCGGTCCCAGGAAGAGGTTTGCGAGGACGAGCTCGCAGCTGCCGGGTGCGAGGTCTCGCGGCTCGCCCCAGCGGAAGCGGATCTGTCCAGCCAGGCCGTTGAGGTCGGTGTTCAGGTAGGCGCTGCGGATGCAGGCGGGATCGATGTCGTAGCCCTCCACTCTGACGGCCCCGCGGAGCCGGGCGGCGATGGCGAGGATGCCAGTGCCCGAGCCGACGTCCAGGCAACGCCAGGGCTTGCCACCCCGCTTTTCCGTCCAGTCGGCCAGGCGTTCCAGGCAGCCGAGCGTCGTGGGGTGCTCACCGGTGCCGAAGGCCTGTCCCGGTTCGATGACGATCTCCAGGGCCTGGCCGGGAGCGGGCGGCATGCGCCCCGCTCCGTGGCGGATCGGATCCCGTTCCCAGGGAGGCAGTACGGCGAAGCGATCCGAGAGGCGCCGCCGCGTGAAGCGCTCGCGGAAGGCGGCGTTCCAGTCGCGGTCGGGGAGGATCTCGTCCTTGTAGGCGGGCACGGCGGCGGGTAGGCCACGCCTCTCGGCCTGGGCGAAGAGGCGGGCCAGGTCTTCGGGGCCGGGTAGATCCACTGGGTCCTCGACGTAGATGCAGAGCTCCGCGTTCGGGTCTCCCGGCCGCCTTTCCACCGCGAGGTGTTCCAGTCCGCCGAGTAGCAGCTGCTCCTCGATGAACTCCGCCAGCGGCGGAGGCAGTGAGATGCGCCGGCGCTGCCAGGCCACCGCGCTTACCGGGCCGCGTCGGGGAGAAGGGGCAGCGGCCCCAGCGTGGGTTCGTAGTAGAGGACTCGTTCGCCTCGGGTGGGATCGAGCCTTTCGAGCCACGCGGGGAGCGTCTCCCCTCGCGACGGAAACCAGCCCGCTCGGGCCGCATCGCCGCGGAAGAGGGCGGAGAAGAGCCCGCGCCTGGCGGGAAGCACGATCAGCTCCACGTCTCGGTCGGGGGGGATGCCGGCCTCACGGCGCAGCGCGGTGAGCGCTGCCTCCATGCCGCCCAGCGCATCGAGGAGGCCGAGCTGGATCGCGTCCTCGCCGCTCCAGATCCGGCCCCGCGCGATCAGGTTCACCTCAGGCTTGCTGATGTGCCGTCGCTCGGACACACGGCCTACGAACTTGTCGTAGTAGTGATCGAGCCGGGCCTGGAGCGTCTCCCGCTCCTCCTCGCTGTAGGGGTGGAGGGAGCTGTTCAAGTGTGCGTGCTCCCCGGCGCTGACGCCCGCGAAGGTGATGCCGAGCTTCTCGAACATCCCCCGCAGGTAGAACTTCCCACCGAAGACTCCGATGCTGCCGGTGACCGTGCTGCGGTCGGCCAGGATGCGGGTGCCCTCGACGCTGATCAGGTAGCCGCCGCTGGCCGCGGCGTTGCCCATGCTTACTACGACGGGCTTCTCGAGCCGCGTGCGCTGGATTTCCCGGGCCATCAGCTCGCTGGCCATGCCACCTCCGCCGCCGCTGTCGACGCGGAGCAACACACCGCGGATGCGCGGGTTTTCCCGTGCCCGTTTCAGCGCGGCGGCGACCGTTGCGGCGCCGGTCTGTTGTCCGAACAGACCCGTGCCGCTCTCGCCCGTCATGATCATGCCCGTGACGTAGATCAGCGCGAAAGCCGGGTCCTGTCCCCAGCGCTCCTTGCTGTAGCGGCGCGCCTTCAGGTCGCGCGCGCCCAGCAAGCCGCCGGCGCCGCCGTTCTCGGTCAGGTAGTTTTTCAACTGGTCGGGATGGAGCGTCGCGTCGACCAGACCCCGGTCGCGGGCGGTCTGCGGGTAGTAGTGGGCCCGGTCGATGAGTCCCGCGATGGAGGTGAGGTCGAGCTTCCGTTCCTCGGCGATGGCCCGCCTCAGTGTGCTGTAGCGGCTTTGTAAGAACGTGCTGTCGGCCTCGATGGTCGCGGGGCTCGGCCCCTTCCGCGTCAGGATCTCGAGGCCGGACTTGTAGCTACCGTGTCTTTGCATCTGGGCCTCGACACCCAGCTTGTCCAGAGCGCCCCGCAGATAGGGGCGGCCCAGGCTCAGGCCCGTGAGCAAGAGCTCGCCCTCTGGGTTCACCGCGATGTGGCTGCCCGCCGTGGCGAGATAGTACTCGTCGGTGCTGTAGGAATGGGAATAGAAGATGACCGGCTTCCCCGTTACGCGGCGGTACTCGAGCAGGGCAGCGCGGATCTCCTCCGCCTGCGCCATACCGAGCTCGGGGTCCTCGAGGCGGAGGAGGATGCCCGCCACATCCCTCTCCCGGCGCGCGCGGCGGATGAGGTCGAGGATGTCGCGCGTGCAGGGAATCCTGGCGGAGAAGAGGCTCGGCCCAGGCGGCGCTTCCGGGATCGGGCCGTGAAGGCTCAGCTCGAGGAAGTGGCGGTTCGGCAGGAGGGGACGGCCCATGCGCCGGTTCCGCCACTCGAGGCTAAAGGCCCCGTAGGTGCTGCCTTCGCTGGCACTGCCCTGGTTGCCGAGGTTGCCACCCGCCCGCCAGCGGTTCTGGGAGAGGAAGATCGCAGCTCGGTAACGGCTCTTGTCGCTCCAGTCGAGGCGGAGATCGACGCGATTGCTGAGGCTCAGCGCCAGCCCGAGATGCGTTTCGTACTCCCAGCCATTCGGGATTTCGGTCTGCAGCACGTCCATCGACGCAGTGACCCAGTCGGCCTTGGGGCGGAGCGCCAGACTGACGAGGTAGCTCGGCGCGATCTCGCGCTCACCGAGCGACTCGCCCGGGAAGCGCGGTCTCAGCGTCGGCCGGTCGATGTTACGCGCGCTGAGTCCGAGCGATAACCAGCGCCGCCAGCGGAACAGCGCGCCGAGGTCCCAGCTGCCCAGCCGGTCGAGCGCGTAGGCGTCGCTGCGCGTCCAGCGGTAGGCGGCCCCGAGCGAGAGCTCGCTGTCCCAGCCGGGCAGTACGAAGCGGTGGGAGAGGCCGAGGTTGTATCGCCAGTATCGGCTCAGGCGCGGAATCGAGTCCGCGGGCACCCCACCGAAGTCGTAGTCGAAGCCGCCGACGCTCCGCCCGCGGTCGATGCCGAAGGCCAGGCTGCCGCCCGCGACGAGGCTCCAGTCTCCCGTGTAGCGGCTAGCGAACTCTTCGTCGAGCGCAGACATATCGTTGTAGCCGCGAAGCCCTTGGAAGTAGAGCAGTCCCAGCTCGCCCGGCCGCATGGCCAGGGCGGCTGGATTGACGTAGAGGCCGAGGAGGCCGTCCTGGCCCGCCACGGAATGGGGGGGGAGATAGGGATCGTTGCCCGCGAGGGGATGCGAGACGATCTCGGCGTTACCTTTGCCGGCGGAGAGGAAGAGAGAGCAGAGCAGGGCGAGCAGGAGCAATCGCTTCATGGATTTGCCTCTTCTGTGGAGGGGAAGTCTCCGAACCGAAACGGCAACGGCTGAATAATGTCCCACGGCTCCGGAGCATGCAATTCGAATCCTCGTGCCAAGGTGATTGCGTCTTCCTTGACGCCGCCGCCTTGCTTTGATATTTTGACAATAGTCGAAATGGAGATTCACCGTGACTCCGATTACAAAGCTTGACGGCGGCGAGGCTCTCGCGGAATCGCTGGACTTCTTCAAGGCCCTCGCGAACGTGCAGCGGCTGAAGATCCTCGGCCTGCTCGCCTCGCGGCCGGCGGTGGTCGAGGAGATCGCGTCAGCGCTCGAGCTGAGCCTGGCCACCGCGAGCCACCACCTGCGCATCCTCCGGCAAGTGGGTCTGGTCGAGTCGCGCCGGGACCAGCAGTATCGCGTCTACCTATTGCGCGAACGCCGCCTGAAGCAGATGGCGCGAGAGCTGATGCGGCTGGAGAACCTGCGCGAGGGCGCTGGTGATTTCCCGGAGGGTGCCTTCGAGCGGAAGGTGCTGGCCGCCTTCGTCCGCCGGGGCCGGCTGCGCGCCATCCCCGCCCAGCGGAAGAAGCGCGACGTGATCCTGCACTGGCTTCTGGAGAACTTCGAGCTGGAGAGGCGTTACCCAGAGAGCGAGGTGAACGAGATCATCTCCCGCTTCCACGATGACTTTTGCACGCTGCGACGGGAGCTCGTCATGGCCCGGCTGCTGCAGAGGGAGCGCGGCGAATACTGGAGGAGGGCATGAGCGAATACCGCTATTGCCCCCGCTGCGGCGTCGCGCTCCGCAACCGTGACGATGCTGGGCGGATCCGGCCCTGCTGCGATTGCGGCTTCGTGGATTACCGCAATCCGGTGCCGGCGGCCGGCGTCGCAGTCCTGAAGGACGGGCTCTGCCTCTGGGTTCGGCGGGCCGAGGAGCCCAAGCGGGGCGGCTGGTCCCTGCCCAGTGGCTTCCAGGAATGGGAGGAGGACATCCGGGACTGCGCGCGGCGCGAAGCCCGCGAGGAGACCGGGCTCGTGGTCGCGCTCGGCCCGGTCCTGGGCGTCTACTCCGCCTTCGACGACCCCCGGCACAACGCGCTGCTCGTCGTCTACCGGGCGGCGGCGATCGGCGGCCACGAGCGCGCCGGTGACGACGCGGACGACCTGGGCTGGTTTCCCTTGGACGCGCCGCCTGAGCCCATCGCCTGGGAATCCCACCGCCGCGCGCTGGCCGACCTGATTGCGCGTCCGGGCTACACCCAGGGTTCGTCGGCAGCGATTGACGACCCGGAGACCTTGGAGTAGCCTGCACGAATCGCCTGCGGCCGGATAGGCAGCGGAGAGGACGTGAGATGAGTCAGGATCCACCTGCCATCGACATGGACGAAGGTCTCCTGGCCCGGCTCATCAGCCGGGCCCTGGGGCGCGGCGGAGACTATGCGGACGTCTTCGTCGAGCGGGAGCACAGCCTCGTCCTGCGCTGGGAGGAGGGCCGCGTCAAGGAGGCCCGCCGGCAGGTCGTCCGGGGCGCGGGCATCCGCGTGCTGGCTGGCAATCAGACGGGTTACGCTTACACAGAGGAGCTAGACGAGCCCGCCCTGCTTGCGGTGGCGGACACGGCGGCGCACATCGCGCGCGGCGGCAGCGGCGAGAGCGCCGACTTCACGGAGAACGAGCGCCCCGAGCACTACGCCGTGGAACGTCCCCTGGGCGAGGTGGCCCTCGCGGACAAGGTGGCGCTGCTGGCGCGGATCCACGAGACCGCCGCGGGCGAGCGCGGCGTCGAGAAGGTCCAGGCCAGCTACGCCGAGAGCCAGCGGGAGATCCTCATCGCCAACAGCGAGGGCGCGCTCCTCTGCGATCGCCAGCCCCTCGTCCGCCTCAACGCCTCTGTCGTGTTTCAGAAGAATGGCCGCCGGGAGTCGGCCCAGCTCAGCGACGGCGGCCGCGTGGGGCTAGAGTTCTTCGACACGCACCCAGTGGAAGAGCTGGCGCGGGAAGTACTGCGCATGGCGGCGCTGCGCTTCGAAGCGATCGAGATGGAGGCGGGTCCAATGCCGGTCGTGCTGGGCGCTGCCACGAGCGGAGTGCTCCTCCACGAGGCGGTGGGGCACGGCCTGGAGGCGGACTTCAACGCGCGCGGCACCTCGAAGTTCACGGGTCGCGTGGGCGAGAAGGTCGCCAGCGAGCTCTGCACGATCGTGGACGACCCCTCCATTCCCGGCGACCGGGGCGCCATCAACATCGACGACGAGGGCAGCGCAGTCGGGCGCAGCGTCCTGATCGAGGATGGCGTGCTGCGCGGCTACCTCCACGACCGTATCAGCGCCCGCCAGCTCGGGACCGAGCTGACGGGGAACGGCCGCCGCGAGTCCTACCGTCACCATCCGCAGCCACGCATGACCTGCACCTACCTCCTGCCGGGAGACAGCGCGCCTGAGGAGATCATCGGCTCGGTGCGGCGCGGTTTCTACGCGAAGAACTTCAGCGGCGGCCAGGTCGACATCGCCCGCGGCGACTTCGTCTTCAACGTCACCGAGGGCTACAGAATCGAGGACGGGCGGGTCACCGCGCCGGTCAAGGGCGCAACCCTCATCGGCAACGGCCCCGACATCATGGGCAAGGTGAGCATGGTCGGCAACGACTTCGAGCTCTCGCGCGGCACCTGGACCTGCGGCAAGCGGGGGCAGTACGTGCCGGTGAACGTCGGCCAGCCCCACGTGAAAATCTCCGAGATCACGGTGGGCGGCACTCGCGCGGGAGCCGCATCGTGACCGGCATCCGGGAACTTGCCGCCGGCATGCTGAAGGCCGCCCTTGCAGCGGGCGCCGACGAGGCCGACCTCCGCGTCTCGGAGACGGCGGAGTTCACCGCCAAGATCCGTATGGGCGAGCTGGAGCTGCTCAAGGAGGCGGTCACACACGGCGTCGCGCTGCGCGTCTTCCGCGGCGGTGCGAAGGCAGTCGTCAGCAGCACGGTGACCGAGCCGGACCTGCTCGCGCGCCTGGCGGAGGAGGCCGTGGCCCTGGCGAGCGTCTCGGAGCCGGATGAGCACGGCCGCCTGCCGGAGCCCGAGCTCTATGCAACGGAGCTCGTCGACCTGGACCTCTGGGACGATGAACCACCGCCGGACACCGCCGGCCGTATCGCGCTCGCCCGCGAGGCGGAGGACGTCGTGCTCGGCACCGACCCCCGCATCGAGAACAGCCAGGGTGCCACCTATGGCCGGGGCGAGCAGCAGCTGCTCTACCTGACCAGCAACGGCTTCGAGGCGAGCCAGCGCGGTACGAGCCACTCGCTGAGCGTCTGGCCCGTCGCGCGGGACCGGCGCGGCGACCTGGTCACCGAGCTCTGGGGCAAGCGCGCCTGCCATCTCGCGGACCTGGAGAGTCCGGCAGAGCTGGCGGCCGAGGCCGCGCGCCGCGTGCTGCGCCGCCTCGACGCCCGTAAGGTGGACACGGGCCGCTTCCCCGTGATCTTCGAGCCACGCATGGCGGCAGGGCTCGTCGGCAAGCTCTTTGCCTGTATCGCCGGCAGCGCGGTCTGGCGGAAACAGAGCTACCTGGCCGAGCGGCTAGGCGAGAACGTGGCCACAGATACCTTCACCCTGATCGACGATCCGACGCGCCCGCGCGGCCTCGGCAGCCGCCCCTGCGACGGCGAGGGCCTGGCCTGCCGGCAACTAGCCCTCGTGGAAGACGGCGTGCTGCGGCACTTCGCCACGGACCTGGAGAGCTCCCGGCGCCTGGATCTGCCCGCCACCGGCCACGGCAACTGGGGGGGCGGCGTCTCTCCGAGCAACCTCTTCCTGTCGCCGGGCAGCTCCCGTCCCGACCAGATCCTCGCTGCGACCGGGCGGGGCCTGGTCGTGATCGAGATGCTGGGGGGAGGTTTCGACCCGGTGAGTGGGCACTGGTCCCAGGGCTGCACGGGGCTCTGGATCGAGGACGGCGAGCCGGCCTATCCCGTCAGCGAGATCACGATCGCCGCGCCCTTCGAGGAGGTCCTGAAGGGGATCGACATGCTGGGCGACGACCTGGACTTTAGCCTTGGCGCCGTCGTGTCGCCCAGCCTGCGGGTGGGGTCGATGACCGTCGGCGGCGGTTAGAGGGCGCCGTGCGCTGGGCGCTCCTGGGACCGCTCCATCCCTACCGCGGGGGCATCGCCCATTACGGCGCCCTCCTGGCGGACGAGCTTGCACGCACCGACGAGGTCCGTGCCGTCAACTTCCGCCGGCTCTATCCGCGGCTCCTCTTTCCCGGCCGGACCCAGTTCGACGAGAGCGAGAGCCCTATCCGCTTCGAGGCCCCGCGTCTCGTCGGCAGCCTCGATCCGCTCAGCTGGGAGCGGACAGCCCGCCACGTCGCAGACCGCGAGCCCGACGCGATCGTCTGCCATTGGTGGCAGCCCTTCTTCGCGCCGGCCTACGGCAGCGTGCTGCGGCGCCTGGCCCGTCTGCGGCCAGGCTGCCGCAGGCTCCTGCTCTGCCACAACGTGCTGCCCCACGAGCGCAGCCGCCTGGACCACCTGCTGGCGGGCTACGCCTTCGGCGCGGCCCAGGGCTTCCTCGTCCACAGCGAGAGCGACGCCGAGCGCCTGCGCGAGCTCAGGCCTGGCACGCCGCATGTCGTGCATCCCCACCCGCGCTACGCCGCCTTCGAAGGCGGCGCAGCGAGCCGCGAGGAGGCGCGGGCGCGTCTGGGGATCGCTCCCGGGGAGCGAGTCGCGCTCTTCTTCGGCTACGTGCGGGCCTACAAGGGCCTAGACCTGGCGCTGGAGGCGCTCGCCCTCGCGACCGCGGGAGCGCTCCGGCTCTGGGTCGTCGGGGAGTTCTACGAGGACCGCGCGCCCTACGATGCGCGCATCGCCGAGCTGGGGCTAAATGACCGTGTGTGCATAGTAGACCGCTACGTGGGCAACGAGGAGGTGGCGGGCTACTTCCAGGCGGCCGACCTCGTGTTGCAGCCCTATCGCAGCGCCACACAGAGCGGCATCGCCCAGATTGCGGCGGCCTTCGGCAGACCCGTGCTGGCCACGCGCGTCGGGGGCCTCCCCGAACAGATCGAGGACGGCGTGACGGGCCTCCTCGTCCCCCCCGGTGACGCTCGCGCCCTCGCCGCGGCCATGGACTGCTTCTTCGCCGAGGAGCTGGGGCCCGGGATGACCGAAGCCATAGCAGCGGCCGCGGCTCGCTTCAGCTGGGAGGGCCTGGCCGGCGCCCTCAGGCGTCTGGCCGGCGAGGTGGCGCCGTGAGACGCAGCGCCTTCGCGCCCTCGCCCTATCCGCTCGAGCTGCCAGCTTTGGCGGCGCACCCGGGGCTGCTGCTGGTGGCCTTCGCGCTCCTCTCGCTGGCCATCGGCCTCGCCTGGACGCCGGGGCGCCTCGTCGTGGCGGCGGTGGGCGTCCTCGCGCTCACGCTCTGGCCGGAGCCGTCGCCGCGGCCTCTGCGCGTCCTGGCGGGCTTTGTCCCGCTGCTCGTCCTGGTGCCCGTCTTCCACCTGCTCGCCTGGCGGGGATTCGGCGGCGAGGCGCGCCTGCCCTGGACCTGGGACGCCTCCGCCCTGTCCAGCGGATTCATTTCTGCGGCGCGCATGGCGCTCTGGATCCTGATCTCGGCCCGCGTCATAGGGCGCCTGCATCCGGCGGCCTTCCTGGCCCGCCTACCGGCGCGCCCCCGCCTGGCCCGCAGCGCCATTCCGATGGTCCTCGCCCTGTCCTTCCTCGACCTCCTGATCCGCGAGGCCTGGCTGCTCGAGCGCGCCCGCCGGGCGCGGGGGCTTTCGCGTGGCGGCGCCAGGCGGGCGCTCCACTGGCCGGCGCTGCTCCTGCCGCTCTTTCGCAACGTCCTCGCGCGCGCCGACACGCTGGCCGATGCGCTCGTCCTGCGACGCTTCCCGGAGCGATGGGCGGGCCACCCGCTGCCGCGTGCAAGCGCGGGCGACCTCTTCTCAGCGGCGCTGGCCCTGGCCGCGCTGCTGGCCGTTCTCATGATGGGGGGGAGCTGAGCCGATGCCGACCTACAGACTCCTCCTCGCCTACGACGGCCGCGACTTTCGTGGCTGGCAGAAGCAGCCGTCCCAGCGCACCGTGCAGGGGGAGCTGGAGGGCGCGCTGGCGGTGCTCGCCCGCGGGGATGTGAGCGTGCAGGGGGCAGGCCGCACCGACGCCGGCGTGCACGCCCTGGGGCAGTGCGCTTCCTTCGTGCTGCCTGAGGCCCTGCCCGCTCACCGCCTGCTCGCGGGGCTGCGCGGGCTGCTCCCGGATGACGTCAGCGCCCTCGAGCTGCACGAGGTGCCAGAGGACTTCGGCGCGCGCTTCTCGGCGACCGCGCGTTTCTACCTCTACCGTCTCGGCCTCGTCCCCTGCGCGCCCCTGCGGCACCTGCGCTGGGATCTGCCCGGGAGCGTCGACCTCGCGGCGATGCGCGCCGCCCTGGGCCGACTGCGCGATGTCACCGACTGGCGGGCCTTCTGCACGAAGGAGGCGGCGGCCAAGGGCCGCGTCTGCCACCTCCGGCAGCTCGCCCTGGAACCGGACGGGGGCGAGCTCCGTTTGCGCGTCGGCGCCGACCGCTTCCTGCACAACATGGTGCGCATCCTCACGGGTACGCTGGTGGAGATCGGGCGCGGCCGCTGGGAGCCGGAGCGCGTCGATCTGATCCTGGCCGAAGGTGACCGCAGGCTGGCCGGTCCCACGGCGCCGCCCCACGGCTTGTTCCTGGAGCGTGTGGAGTACCCCGGGCGTTTCCTGAACCCGTGAGCCCGGGTGCCGCCGGGGCAGAGACCGGCTCCCGTGCGAGCGCTCCGGCCCTGGACGGAGCGGTGGGCAGTTCCTATACTGGCCGCATCCACGCCACGAGGAGGACCGATGCGTTTCTTCATCGACACTGCCAACGTCGACGAGATAAGGCAGGCCGCCGCCATGGGCGTCCTGGACGGAGTCACTACCAATCCGAGTCTGCTGGCCAGGGAGAAGGGCGACGACCGCGAGATCCTGAAGGAGATCTGCGGCATCGTCCCCGGTCCGGTGAGCGCGGAGGTGCTGGCGCTCGACGCCGACGGCATGATCCGGGAGGGCCTGGACCTGAAGAAGATCGCGGAGAACATCGTGATCAAGGTCCCGACGACTCTCGAAGGCCTGCGCGCGCTCCAGCGCTTCGCCGCCGAGGGAGTTGATACCAACGCGACCCTCTGCTTCTCGCTGAACCAGGCGCTGCTGGTGGCCAAAGCCGGCGCGACCTATGTGAGTCCCTTCGTGGGGCGCCTCGACGACATCGGCACCGACGGCATGGACCTGATCGCCGACATCGTCCAGCTCTACCAGAACTACGGCTTCAGCACGCAGGTGCTGGTGGCCAGCGTGCGCCACCCCATGCACGTGGTGGAGTCGGTGCGCCTGGGCGCCGACGTCGCGACCATTCCCTACAAGGTGATTTCCCAGCTCGTCAGACATCCGCTGACCGATGTCGGCATCGAACGCTTCCTCGCCGACTGGCGGGCGAAGCACGGGGAGTAGGCCATGTACGATCTTCCCACTGAGAGCGGCCGCCGCTGGATGCCCGTCCTGACCGGCATCCTGGCTGGCCTGTCCATCGCCGCGCTGGCGCTCACCCTGTTCCTCATCTTCCGGGCGCCGACCCTGCTCCGGGAAGAGGCGGCGCGGATCGCCGCGGAGCAGCCTGGTCTCGTCCTGCCCGCGGAGCCGGTCGGACAGATGAATCCGAGCGGCGGCGGCAAGGGGATCGGCGACAGCCGGCGGAGCGCGGTGGTCACCGCCGTCGAGAAGGTGGCGCCCGCAGTGGTCGCGATCCTGGGGACGCAGGTCGAGCGCTACACGGTGCGGCCGCGCTCGGTCTTCGAGTGGTTCGAGTTCTTCGGCCGGCCGCGCGTCTTCGAACGCGAGTCGCCCAGCATGGGCAGCGGCGTGCTGGTGAGCCCCTACGGGCGCGTGGTGACCAACTTCCACGTGGTCGAGGGCGCGCAGCGCATCTCCGTGACCCTGAGCGACGGCCGGCAGTACCCCGCCCGTCTGCTCGACACGAGCGCCAAGCACGACATCGCCCTGCTGGAGCTCGAGCTGCCCGAGGGTGAGCTGATGCCCTACGCAGAGCTCGGCGACAGTGACGAGCTGCTCATCGGCGAGTGGGTGATCGCGATCGGTAGCCCATTCGGTATCCAGCTGGGGGACGTGCGGCCGAGCGTGACCGTCGGCGTGGTAAGTGCGACGAACCGCGAGCTGCGATCGGGGCGCGAGGGCCTCTACACGGACATGATCCAGACCGACGCGGCCATCAACCCGGGCAACAGCGGCGGGCCGCTGGTGGACAGCGAGGGCAAGGTGATCGGCATCAACACGCTGATCTTCACCAAAGACGGCGGCAGCCTCGGCATTGGCTTCGCGCGGCCCATCAACAAGGTCAGCTGGATCCTCAACGAGTTCGAGCGCTACGGCAAGGTGCGCGACACCTGGGCCGGCTTCGAAGCGATGAACCTGAGGCCCTACCACGTCGTGCACTACGAACTGAAGACGCGCGACGGGATCTTCGTGACCAGGGTCTTCAAGGGTGGGCCGGCGGAAGACGCGGGCCTGATACCCGGGGACGTCGTCACGGCCATCGGCGGCCAGCAGGTCCGCAGCGTCGGCGACGGGAACCTGCTCTTCTTCCGCTACGAGGTGGGCGACGAGGTGAAGCTCACCGTCAACCGCGACGGCGAGGAGAAGGCGATCGACGTCATGCTGGAGGCCTACAAGGAGGAATAGGGCGGCCCGGCCGCCCGCGCAGGGAGGAGTCCCCGTGATCGAGCGCTACACGCGTCCCAGGATGGGAGCCATCTGGGAGGAAGAGGCGAAGTTCGGGCGCTGGCTGAGGATCGAGATCCTGGCCTGCGAGGCCCTGGCCGAGATGGGCCGGATCCCGCGGGAGGCGGCCGCGGAGATCCGCCAGAAGGGCGCCTTCGATGTGGAGCGCATCCTCGAGATCGAACAGACCGTGGGCCACGACGTGATCGCCTTCCTGACCAGCGTCGCCGAGCACGTGGGCGAGCCCAGCCGCTACGTGCACCTCGGGATGACCTCCAGCGACATCCTCGACACCGGTCTGGCCATGGCCATGCGGGAGGCGGGGAGCATCCTGCTCGAGGACATAGGCGAGACGATCGCCGTGCTCCGGCGGCGGGCGGAGGAATTTAGGGGCACGCCCTGCATCGGACGCAGTCACGGCATACACGCGGAACCAACAACCTTTGGGCTCAAGTTGCTGCTCTGGCACGAGGAGATGCGGCGAAACCGCGCGCGGCTCGAGCGCGCCATCGAGACGGTGTCGGTGGGGCAAATCTCCGGCGCGGTGGGGACCTTCGCGCACCTGGATCCGGGCGTGGAGGAGTACGTTTGCGAGCAGCTGGACCTGGCGCCCGCGGCTGTGTCCACGCAGGTGCTGCAGCGCGACCGCCACGCGGAGTACCTGTGCACGCTGGCCGTGATCGCCTCGAGCCTGGACAAGATCGCTACCGAGCTGCGCAACCTGCAGCGCACGGACATCCTCGAGGTCGAGGAGCCCTTCGGCAAGGGGCAGAAGGGCTCGAGCGCCATGCCGCACAAGCGCAACCCCATCATCTGCGAGAGGGTGAGCGGGCTGGCACGCGTGCTGCGCGCCAACGCGATGGCGGCCCTGGAGAACGTGGCGCTCTGGCACGAGCGCGACATCACCCACTCGTCGGTGGAGCGGGTGATCGTACCCGACAGCACAATCCTGCTGGACTACATGTTCGCCAAGCTCAACCGCGTGCTGGACGGCCTGCTCGTCTACCCCGAGAACATGATGCGGAACCTCGAGCGGACGCGGGGGCTGGTCTTCAGCCAGACCCTGCTGCTCGCGCTGGTGGAGACGGGCATCAGCCGCGAGGAGGGATACCGGCTCGTGCAGGAGGCCGCAATGGCCATTTGGAACAGCGAGCGGGAGTTCCTGGACGCGGCGCTGGGCTCCGAGGACATCCGCGCCCTCTTAAGCGAGGGGGAGATCCGCGCCTGCTTCGACATCCAGCGGCAGCTCCGCAACGAGGGCGCCATCTACGAACGCGTGCTGGGCTGAGCGATAGGCTGGAATGGCGCCGGCTACGAGGTGCCTCGCTGGCGAAGCTCTGCGCCTCGCGGCGCAGAGCTTCTATAGTTTCCAAAAAGAGATTGCCACCCTTTCGGTCGGGTCCTATCTTTCCATCAGCTAAGCGAAAGCCTCGAATCGGAGGCCTTGCGGACCAGCGAAGAACCCGGCCGCCATGAGAGAAGGCGACCGGGTTTTTCATTTGCCCGGAAGACGAGTTCGCGCTGCGGCTCGCTAGATCCCCGGCTGCCAGAGGTAGTAGAGCCCCGGCGCGAGGTCGTAGTACTCGATCGTGCGGCTCAGCGGCGCGCGCGGGGACGACAAGCGCCGCGCGATCCCCTCGAGATCCAGGCCCAGCATCTCCCAGATGCGCGTCGGCAGCTCGTGCTGGAGCACGTCCACGCGCTCCACGCCGGCCGTGGCCCGCAGCTCCTCGAGCAGCTCCTCCTCGTAGCCCACGCGGTCGACGAGCCCCAGCGCCTCGGCCTGGCGGGCCGTGTAGATGCGGCCGTCGCCGATCTCGCGGACCACGTCGGGATCCATGCCGCGCCCGGTGGCCACTGCGTGCACGAAGGACTCGTAGGCGTCGTCGACGATGCCCATCAGGATCTCCCGCTCCTCCTCGCGCAGGGGGCGTCCCGGGTTGAGCAGGTCCTTGTTGGGGCCGCTGGTCAGGGTCACCAGCTCTAGGCCGACCTTTTCGAAGAGCCCGGCCATGTTGAGGCTCTGGATGATCACGCCGATCGAGCCCGTGATGCAGCTCGGGTGGGCGACGATGCGGTCCGCCGCCGCGGCGATGTAGTAGCCGCCGCTGGCGGCCATGCCGTTCATGTTCGCCACAACGGGCTTGCCCGTCTCCTCGCGGAAGCGGCGCAGCTCGTGGAAGATCACGTCGCTCGGATCGATCGCCCCACCCGGCGAGTCGATGTCCAGCAGGATCCCGTCGATCTCCGCGGTCTCGCGCGCGTGTTCGAGCAGGGTGCGCGTCACCTCGAGCACGGACATCTCCGCGATCCCGAACATGTTCTCCTCGGGCTCGGTCCGGATGATGCCGCTCACGGGGATGTGCAGGAAGCTCGCCTCCGCATCCTCGTCGCCGAAGAGCTGGGTGTCCCGGCCCCGCTCCGCGCTCATCGCGGCCTCGCCGCTCTGGGACATGGCCCCGAGCAGGATCGCGCAGCCGCCGGCCTGGAGGGCGAGGAAGCCCAGGATCACCAGTATCCCGAGCACGTGGAAGATGGTCTGGACGGTCTTGTGGGGATCCATGGACTTCCTTTCGGGAAAACGCCGTCTCGCGGGTCGCCCCGCCGGCGCTCAGCCGCCTGGCTTGGGACGAAAATCCCGGGTCTCGCGATCGAAAACAGCTTCGAGCACAAAAGGTCTGGACATCGCTCGCGACTTGCCTAGTATATGGCCTTTCCCGGCTCTGAAAACCCCAATTTTCCGACCAGCACGCACGGCGGTCATCCCAATGGAAGCGGTGATCGAAGTCTCCCGCCTTTCCCAAGCGGAGCTGACTCACGCCCTTTCCGAGCACGCCCTCACGCTCAAGGTCGACGAGGCCCGCCGGGTAGCCGAACTCCTCGGGCGCGATCCCACCCTGACCGAGCTGACCCTCTTCGACACCATGTGGAGCGAGCACTGCAGCTACAAAAGCAGCCGCGCGCTCCTGAAGCGTCACCTGCCCACCGATGGCCCCGACGTCGTGCTCGGCCCCGTGGAGGACGCGGGGCTCGTGCGCCTGGGCGAGGTGGACGGGAAGACCTGGTGCCTCGCCATCAGCCACGAGAGCCACAACCACCCCAGCCAGGTCCTGCCCTTCGAGGGCGCGGCCACGGGCATCGGCGGCATCGTGCGCGACGTCTACTGCATGGGCGCCGAGGTGATCGGCGTGCTCGACCCCTTGCGCTTCGGCGATCCCCGCGGCAAGAACGCCACACGCTCCCGCGAGATCATGGCCGGCGTGGTCGACGGTATCTGGCACTATGCGAACGCGCTCGGCGTGCCGAACCTCGGCGGCGACCTCGTCTTCCACCCCGGCTACGACGACAACTGTCTCGTCAACGTAGTTGCGCTCGGCCTCGTGGCCGAGGACGACGTCGTGCGCAGCAGGGTCCCCGCCGAGGCCGCGCGCGAACCCTACGACTTCATCCTCGTCGGCAAGCCCACCGACGAGAGCGGCTTTGGCGGCGCGGCCTTCGCGAGTGTCATCCTCGACGAGGAGGTGGAGAACCGCGGCGCCGTGCAGGTGCCCGACCCCTTCCTCAAGCGCGTGCTCAGCGAGGCCAACAAGGCGGTCCTGCGCCTCGTGCGCGAGGAGCGCATCGCCATCGGCTTCAAGGACCTGGGTGCCGGCGGCATCGCCTGCGTCTCCAGCGAGCTGGCCGAAGCCGGCGGATTCGGCATGCGCGTCGATCTGGGCCTGGTGGCCAAGTCCGACGAGCGGCTGGCCAGCCGGGTGATCGCCTGCAGCGAGACCCAGGAGCGCTACGGCCTCGCCGTGCCCCGCCGCATCGCAGACCGCGTGCTCGCGATCTACAACGAGGAGTTCGCGCTGCCCCACGTCTATCCCGGCGCCGCCGCGCGGGTGGTCGGCGAGGTGACCCACGATGCCCGCTACACGCTCACGCGAGGTGGGGACACGCTCTGCGACGCGCCCGTGGAGGTCGTCACCTCCGGCATCCGCTACGATCGCGAGAGCGCGCCGCGGGTGCGCGAGCTGCCAGACCCCGACTACGATCCCGCGCGCGACCTGGGCGCCGATCTCCTACGACTCCTCGCCGACCCCAACCTCTGCGACCGCAGCTACCTCTACCAGCACTACGATGGCGAGGTGCAGGGCCATGCCTGCCTGCGCCCCGGCGAGGGCGATGCGGGCGTGCAAGCGCCCTTCGCGACCAGCCCCCTCGGCCTGGCCGTCACGAGCGACGGCAATCCCTGGTACGGCGAGCGCGATCCCTACCGCGGCGGCGCGCTCGCGGTCTGCGAGTCCGTGCGCAACCTGGCCTGCGTCGGCGCCTGGCCCCTGGCACTCACCGACTGTCTCAACTATGGCAACCCGGAGAAGCCCGAGCCCTTCGGCGCCTTCGCCGAGGGCGTGCGCGGCATCGGGGAGGCCTGCCGGGGCATCGGCCGCATGAGCGAGGACGACGCGGGAGCCGAGCCGGCCCACCCGATCCCCGTGGTCAGCGGCAACGTCAGTTTCTACAACGAGAGCGCCGCGGGCACCGCAATCCCGCCCAGCCCCATCGTCGCCCTGGTGGGGCGCGTGCCGGACGTGTCCCGCGTCCCGGGCCAGCAGCTGAAAGCCTCGGGCGATCCCGTCTACCTCGTCGGCGAGCGGCGGGACGAAATGGGAGGCGGCGCCTACCACCGCGTCGTCCACGGCAGCGCCGGCGGCCGCCTGCCCGAGCCCGACTTCGCCCGTGTCCGGGCGGAGGCGCTGGCCGTGACCGGCGCCGTGCAAGCGGGTTGGGTGCGGGCAGCGCACGATATCGCAGACGGCGGCCTCGCTGTCGCGGCCGCGGAGATGATGCTGGGCCGGCGCCCCGCGGACGGCCTCGGTCTGGATCTCGCCCTGCCTGCCTCGGAGTTGCCCGCCGCGCGCGAGCTCTTCACGGAGACTGGGGGTTTCCTGGTCGAGCTGGATCCCGATCGCGCCGCGGACTTCGAGCGGCTCTGCGCAGAACGCGGCGCCCGAGCTTTCCGGATCGGCGCGGTGAGCTCGAAGCGCGAGCTGCGCATCGCCGCAGGCGGCGAGCGGGCCGTGGCGCTGGCGGGCGCGGAGCTCGAGGCGGCCTGGCTCGGTACCCTGCCGCGGCTCTTCCCCGCGGGGGAAGCGGCCCACGCGGGCGGAGTGGAGGGGGGCGGCGATGGCTGAGGCCACGCGCCCCCGCGCCGCCGTGATCCAGTTCCCCGGCGTGAACTGCGAGTACGAGTCGGCCCGCGCTCTCGCCGCTGCCGGCGCGGCGGCGGAGATCGTCCGCTGGAATGACGACCCCTCGCGCCTCGCGGACTTCGACCTCTTCTGCCTGCCCGGGGGCTTCAGCTACCAGGACCGCGTGCGCGCGGGCGCCGTGGCTGCCAAGGAGGAGATCCTGGACGCGCTGGAGGGCGAGGCGTCGCGCGGGAAGCCGGTCCTGGGTATCTGCAACGGCGCACAGGTCCTCGTGGAGGCCGGTTTCGTGCCAGGCCTCGGCGGTGGGGACCTGGACCTCGCCCTGGCGCCCAACCGCATGCCCGACCGCGTCGGCTACTTCACCGACTGGAGCCATCTGCGCGTCACAAGCCAGACGCCCTCCTGGCTCGCGGAGCTGGGCGGGCGCGTCCTGCCCCTGCCTTTCGCGCACGGCGAGGGGCGCTTCACGAGCCGTCGCCCCGGCCTCTTCGACGAGCTGGAGGCGGCGGGGCAGATCGTGCTCCGCTACGCCGGCCCGGAGGGGGAGGCGCCAGGCGGATGGCCGGCCAACCCCAACGGCAGCGAGCGGGACGCAGCGGGCATCTGCAATCCCGCCGGCAACGTGCTGGCCATGATGCCCCATCCGGAGCGCAGCGCCTGGCTCGGGCAGGTGCCCGAGATGATCGCCGGCCGCTGGGGCGACGAGCGCCGCGCCAGGGCGGGCGACTGGCGGCGCCTCAAGGCCGCGGGGCCCGGCATGGCCATCTTCGAGGCGATGGTGGCGGGAGCTTGCCATGCGAAGGAGGCGAGAAGTGCGCCTTGACCTGCGCGTGGACCTGAAGACCGTCGACCTGGTGCGCGAGACCGCCTGGACCGCCCTGACCGAGCGCCTGGGCTGGGGGGGAGTGCTCACGGGCCTGGAGCGCTCGGTGCTCTGGCGCTTCGAAGGAAACGCCGGTCTGGCCGGCGCGCTGGAGCGCGAACTCGAGCGCACGTCGTCCTACTACAACCCGAACAAGGAGCGCCGGGCCTTCCTGGAGACCGGCCTCCTCGGCGACGGCGAGCCGCTCGGGAGTGGGGACACCCTGCCCGCGGGGACCGCGAAACCGGGATCGCCCTGGCGCGCGCTGCTCTGGGTGACCGACGAGGGCGGCGAGCGGCCTGACCTGGTCCGCAGCAGCGGCGCCCGGCTCGCGCGCGATGGCGCACGCCTGGATTCCCTGCACAGCGGAACACTCTGGGAGATCGAGCTGCGCGCCGGCAGTCGGAACGAGGCGCGCGGCCTCGTGGCCGGCCTGGCGATCGCGCGCAGCCGCCGCGAGGGCCTGCTGCTCAACCCGCACTACCAGGAGGGCCATCTTCTGGCCATGAATCCAGTGGAGGAGTCCCAGGCGCGATGACTGCCCCGATCGCCAGATGCCGCCAGAGTGGTCTCCGCGAGGAGTGCGGCATCTTCGGCATCTTCGGCGAGGAGAGCGCCGCCGCCATCACCTACCTCGGCCTCTACTCCCTTCAGCATCGCGGGCAGGAATCCTCGGGGATCGCGGCCAGCGACGGCGAGCGCATGCGGAGCCGGGTCGGCATGGGTCTGGTGGGCGACGTCTTCGCCGAACGGGACCTGGCCGAGCTGCCGGGGCACCTCGCCATCGGCCACAACCGCTACTCCACGACGGGCCGCGTGAGCCTCATCAACGCGCAGCCCATCGTGGTCGACTGCAAGGCCGGCCGCTTGGCCGTGGCCCACAACGGCAACATCACCAACGCCGTGCAGCTCCGGGACGCGATGGAGTCCGAGGGGCATATCTTCCAGTCCACGAGCGACAGCGAGCTGATCCTGCACCGCATCGCCCGCTCGCAGCGGGAGACTCTGCCCGAGATGATCGCCGAGGCGGTCGATGGGCTCGAGGGCGCCTTCTCGCTCGTGATCCTGAGCAAGGACCGTCTGTTCTCCTACCGCGATCCCCTGGGCTTCCGCCCCCTCTGTGTCGGCAAGCTGAACGGCGCCTGGATGGTCTCGAGCGAAAGCTGCGCCTTCGACATCGTCAAGGGGCAGTACCTGCGGGACGTCGTGCCAGGCGAGCTGATCACCATCGACGAGCAGGGTATGCACAGCGTGATCGTGCGGGATCCCCGCGAGCAGGCGCACTGCATCTTCGAGTTCGTCTATTTCGCGCGCCCGGACTCGATCGTCTTCGAGGAAAACGTGGACAAGGTGCGGCGCAAGCTGGGCAAGCGGCTAGCGCGGGAGCACCCTGCGGACGCCGACTTCGTGATCTCGGTGCCCGACTCCAGCAACAGCGCCGCCCTCGGCTACAGCCTGGAGAGCGGCATCCGCTTCGAGTTCGGGCTGATCCGCAACCACTACGTCGGCCGGACCTTCATCAGTCCGAAGCAGAGCGTGCGCGACGCGGGCGTGCTCATCAAGTACAACCCCGTGCGGGGGGTGCTGCGCGGCAAGCGCGTGGTGGTAGTCGACGACTCCATCGTGCGAGGCTCGACGATGCGCAAGCTCGTACACCTCTTGCGAGAGGCCGGCGCCGCCGAGGTGCACCTGCGCATCAGCTCGCCACCGATCACCCATCCCTGCTTCTACGGTATCGACATGCCGACGAAGGAGGAGCTGATCCGTAGCCGCTACGACGTCGAGGGGATCCGGAGCTTCCTGGGAGTGGACTCCCTGGCCTACCTCTCCCTCGAGGGCATGCTCTCCTGCGCCAAGAGCCCGGAGGGCTTCTGTACAGCCTGTTTCAGCGGCGAATACCCCGTGCCGGTGCCCGACGCGTTCAGCAAGCTCCGGATGGACCGGGACCTGTAGCAGCCTGTAAGAATGACCGGAGCGGCTGGCACCCGCTTGCAGCGAACGGGCGCTCATGCTAGAGTTCCGCCGCCCCGATGGGTTTCTTCCAAGAGGAGTTCCTTGACCATGATGAGACGCTGGGTTTTGATCCTGTTGACCTTAGCTGTAGCCCTGGCGCTGGGCGGTTGCCTGCGCTCGGTGGCGGTGAACCCCGAGGACGCGGTGGCGGCCTCGGAGCACTTCGGCAACATTCGCATCGAGGACGAGCAGGGCGTGTTCTACTACGCCCAGTCCCTCGAAGAGGGTGAGGAGGGTTTCTACACCCTGAACATGGTCAAGATCGTGGACGACGGCGTGGCCGACTACGTGAACGAGCACCACCTGGCCGAGGACAAGATCGTCGCCATCCACTACTACGAGAACAACCGCTGGGTCGTGGCCGGCCTGACGACCGCCACCGTCCTCTTCCTGATCTACCTCTACTACAGCATCAACACGAGCATCTTTGACTGAGCTGCGCGCTCTGGTTCTGGGAGCGGGCCTGCAGGGCAGCGCCGCTGCCTACGACCTTGCCCGGAGCGAAGGCGTGGCGCGCGTGCTGCTCGTCGACGGTGACGAGGATAGCTTGGCGGAGGCCGCGCCCCTGCTGGCTGGACTCGCAGTCGAAACCCGCCACATAGAGCTCGGCGAGGGCGGCGATCTGGGCTCGCTCCTCTCCGGCTTCGACGCTTGCTTCAGCGCCCTGCCCTACTTTCTGAACCCCGGCGTCGCGGAGGCCTGCGCCCGCGCCGGTCTCGCCTACGTCGACCTGGGCGGCAACACCGAGATCTCGCGCGGCATCCTCGAGCTCGACGCGGTCGCGAAGGAGAGCGGCGCGCGCCTGGTGCCGGACTGTGGCCTCGCCCCGGGGCTCTCCGCGACGGTGGTCGCGGCGGCTACCCGCGGCTTCTCCGAATTGGAGCGTGTGGCGATCCGCGTCGGTGGCCTGCCCGCCGACCCGCAGCCGCCACTCGGCTACAGCCTCTTCTTTTCCATCCACGGCCTGCTCAACGAATACACGGGCGAGGCTACCGTCCTCCGGGAAGGCCGCATCGAGAGGGTAGCTACGCTGTGCGAGGTGGAGACGATCGAGTTCCCTCCGCCCGTGGGCACCTGCGAGGCCTTCACCACGCTGGGGGGCGTGAGCACGCTGCCGTGGAGCTTCGCGGGACGCGTGCGCGAGCTCGACTACAAGACCGTGCGCTATCCCGGCCACGCGGAGAAGATCCGCCTGCTCGCCGAGCTGGGTTTCCTCGCCGAGGAGCCGGTCGCACTCGCGGACGGCGACGTGATTCCGCGCGAGCTCAGCGCCCGTCTCCTCGGAGACAGCCTGCGGGCCGGCGGCGATCGGGACATCGTCGTGTTCCGAGTGGACGTGGAGGGCTGGACAGGCGGCCGGCGCGCGCGCCGACGCTACGAGCTCATGGATTTCTTCGACGAGGAAACGGGTCTGAGCGCTATGCGGCGCTGCACGGCGTTCCCCGCGTCGGTACTGCTCCAGCTCCTCGCACGTGGAGAGGGCGCGGGACCAGGCGCTTACTCCGTGGAGGACGCCGCCGAACCCGAGGCGGTCCTGCGCGAACTAGAAGAGCGCGGCCTGGACCTGCGTTCGGAACTCACGGATCTTTCCGACGATTCGGTGAACGGCTGACGAAGAGGCTGTCCCGTTCGTAGAGGCGCCAGGGCCAGAGGGCCGCCTTTCCGGCGTAGCCCACGCCGATACGTGGCACCTCCGCGCGCTCTTCCGCGGGCAGCGCCACTCCCTCCTCGAGCCAGAGCGCGGGCGAGGGCAGCGCCAGTCCGTCCAGTTCGCGGCTGATGGCCAGAGCGCTGCAGAGCCTACCGGGACCGCGAGCCCAGTCCCGCCGCGCGATGCCGGGCCGTAGAGCCGCCATGGCCTTCTGCCCCTCGATCGGCTCGAGCGCCCGGATCAGCACCGCCGCTGCTTGCCCGTCCTTTTCGCAGACCAGGTTCAGGCAGTGGTGCATCCCGTAGACGAGGTAGACGTAGGCGTGTCCCGGCGGGCCGAACATCACTCGGGTGCGGGGGGTGAGGCCGCGGAAGGCATGGCTCGCGGGATCGGATTCTCCCGCGTAGGCTTCGACCTCGACGATGCGCCCGCCCACGCGCCCTCCACCGGAGTCGCGCAGGAGGTGGCGCCCGAGCAGGTCGGCCGCGACGGTAAGGACGGGCCGGGCGAAAAAGTCCCGGTCCAGCACGGCGGCGCAAGGCATCTCAACGCCTCCGCCGTCGCCTCCGCCGCCGCCTTCTCCGACCGCCGCCGAACTTCAACTCCGGCAGCTCCAGACCACGCGCCTCCGCGTCGAGCTGGAAGAGCTGCAAGGCATCTTCGAAGTAGGGCTTGTTCGCGAAGAACTGCGGGATCGGCTGGCCCTCGCGGCAGCGGGAGAGACGGCGCTGGCTGATGCCGATCAGGAAGAGGCGCTCCGTGTCGCGGCGGGCGACGCCGAGGCTCGAGGTGAGAGGCTTGAGGAAACGATAGGCCTGGCGCCCGAAGTCGGGCCGGCTGGGCAAGGAGCGCTCTTCCTCTGCGGCGAGGGCGTCCAGCATCGGGAAGGCGAAGAGCAGGCTGAGCAGGAAGGACGAGTTGAACTCGCCGCCGCCTGCCACCCAGCGGTCCAGCACCTCGAGCCGGCGCCACGGCAGCGGCATCGTCTCGCCGGCGCTCCGATCCCACTCCGGGAGGAACTCGTCCAGGGCGCGAAGGAGCACGCCCAGCACACGGCTCTTCTTCATCAGCTCCAGGCTCGGCAGCGCGGCGCCGCCGCGCAGGTCGCGGTAGAACTCCTCGAGCACCCGGGCCTTGCTGCAGTCCCTCAGCTTTTCTCTGTGCTTCAGGATGGCTTCCCAGGTCTCGTCCTCGATGCGGAAGCCCGTCCGCGCGGCGTGCCGTAGCGCGCGGATCATGCGCACGGGATCGGACGCGAATCGCAGGTCCGGGTCGCCGATGCTGCGGATGACCTCCGCCTCCAGGTCGTCCAGCCCGCCCACGTAGTCGATGACGCTGAAGTCGGAGATGTCGTAGAAAAGCCCGTTGATGGTCAGGTCGCGGCGCCATGCGTCCTGGGCGGGATCGCCGTACTGCAGGCCATTGGCAAAGGCGAGCAGGTGACGGCCGCGGTCGTAGCGCCGCCCTGCCCTGCGACCGCGGCGCCGCGTCTTCGCAGCGGGCTCCTCCTCGGCCTCGTCCTCTATCGCGAGCTCGTCCGCGCTCGGAACGGACGCGGAGGCTGCGGCCTCGCTGCCGTTCTCGTCCTCGACCATCAGCGCGTCGGCCTCCGCCTCGAGCCGGGCCTCCTCTTCAAGGCTGTCCTGGTCGCTGGGCACGGAGCTGGTCTCCTCCTCTTCGGGACGCAGGGAGCGGAAGGTCGAGACCTCCAGCGCCTTTCCCCTCCCAAAGAGGATGTGGACGATGGGGAAGCGCCGCCCGATGATGCGGCTGTTGCGGAACAGCTCGAGGATCTGTTCCGGGGTGGCATCGGTGCTGATGTCGAAGTCCTTGGGGCGGCGGTCCAGGAGGAGGTCGCGCACGCCGCCGCCCACGAGGTAGGCCAGGTGGCCGTTGCGGTGCAGGCGGTACAATACCTTCAGTGCGTCCGGATCGATGTCGCGCCGGGACAGCCGGTGCTCGCTGCGCGGGAGCACGCGGGCCTCGGGTGGGCTGCTCATGGATGCCTCCGGTCTGGGAGCGAACCTTCGGCGGGAGTGGGGAAGGCCAGTGTAGCCCATTTGCCCGTGACGACCAAGAGGGAATCCCGTCGACAGCCCCTCAGGGCAGTAGCAGGCGGAAGCGCGGATCGGGCGGCGGCGCCGTGGTATCCCCGAAGAGCTCTCGCTGGGCGAAGGCCGCGCGGATCTGGGCGAGCAGCAGGACGAGGTCCTCCTCGCTGCCGACGGGGTCGAGCTCGTCCGCCTCCACGACGAGCACGCGCTCGCTCGGGCGCGAGTCGATCCAGTCCTCGTAGTAGCGGTTCAGCCGCTGCAGGTAGTCCAGCGGGATGTCCGCCTCGTAGTCTCGTCCCCGCAGGCGAATGTTCTGCATCAGCCCCTCGATGCCGCGGCGTAGGTAGACCACCAGGTCGGGAGGGCGGAGCAGCGCCAGCACCTGCTGGTAGAGCTTCAGGTAGGTGTTCCACTCGGCGCCTCCCATCTTCCCCATCTCGTGGAGGTTCCGGGCGAAGATGAGGGCGTCCTCGTGGATCGAACGGTCCTGGATCGCGCTCTCGCAGCGCTCCTCGATGAGGCGGTGGTCCTCGAGCCGGTGCGTGAGGAAGTAGAGTTGCAGGGCGAAGGACCAGCGGTCCATGTCCCCGTAGAAGGGCTCGAGGAAGGGGTTGTCGGCCACGCGCTCGTAGTAGGAGCGCCAGCCGAGCCGCTCGGTGAGCAGGCCGGTGACGGTCGTCTTGCCGGCGCCGATGTTTCCGGCGAGGACCATGTGGAAGAATTCCGCCAGGACCCGCTCCTCCCTTTTCGGGCTCCGGGAGCGGCGCGGCGCCGGGCCCGTGCCCAGGCCCGTGCTAGCAGCATTTCGCTCGCGGCGCAAGACCCAACGCGCACGCCTTGAGGAGCAGCCGGGCGTCTGTTATAAGCTACGCGTCGCGAAGGGAGCACGCATGCGGGACCCCGAACTGCACTTCACCGAACCTGGACCGATCGACTGGGCCGCGGTCTTCGGCCGCGATGCGGATGTGGAGCTGGAGCTGGGCTTCGGCAAGGCCCGTTTCCTGATCGAGTCCGCCCGCGCTCGACCCGACGCGGACTTCTTCGGCGTGGAGCGCTCCCTGAAGTGGTACCGGGAGGGCCGCCGTCGCATCCTGAAGGACCCGCCCGCGAACCTGCGCGTCTGCCGCGCCGAGGCCCTGGATTTCCTGGCGCGGCGGGTGCCCACCGGCAGCCTGCGCGTCCTGCACGTCTACCACCCTGATCCATGGCCGAAGCGTCGCCATCGGAAGCGGCGGCTGCTGACTCCGGCTCTCCTGGCGGAGGCACTGCGCTGCCTGGCGCCGGGGGGGGAGCTGCGCGTGACCACCGACCACCACGACTACAGTCTGGCCATCGGGGAGCTGCTCGCCGCCGAGCCGCGCCTGGTGGCGCTACCCTGGGAGCTGGACGACCCGGACACACACTTCGAGGCCAAGTACCGCAAGGAGGGCCGGAGCATCCACCGCTTCCGCTACCGTCTCGCGGAGCCAGCATGACCTGGCACCCGGTGACCGGCGCCCTGCCCCGCCGGAGGGGAGGGCCCGCGGGCCTCGCCTACCCTTCGGGCAGCGACTGTTTCGCGGTGGAGGAGTTGCCTCTCTACGAGGCCTGCGGCGAGGGAGAGCACCTCTACCTTACGATCGAGAAGCGGGACATCGACACACCCGAACTCCTGCGCCGCCTGGGCGCCGCGCTCGGGCTCCCGCCTCGGGAGATCGGCTGGGCGGGACTCAAGGATGCGCGCGCCATGGCCCGGCAGCGCGTGTCCGTGCCGCGGCGCGCCGCCGAGGGTCGCCTGCCCGTGCTGGGCGACGAGAGCTACCGCGTCCTGGATGCGCGCGCGCACCGGAACAAGTTGAGGGCGGGGCACCTTGCCGGGAACCGCTTCCGTCTCCTCCTGCGGGGCGAGACCGACCCGGACGCATTCGCGGCGGATCTGGCCTTGCTCGCCCGCGGGGGCCTGCCCAACTACTTCGGCTTCCAGCGCTTCGGTCGGGGAGCAGACAACCACCACGAGGGGGAGAGACTGCTGCGGCGGGGATCGCGTGGACGGGGCCGCCGCGAGCGTTTCCTGATCAGCGCCTACCAGGCGTCGCTCTTCAACCGCGTCGTCGTCGAGCGGTTAGGCGCGCTGGGGACGCTGCTGACCGGCGATCTCGCCTGGATCCACGGGAAGGGCGCCGTCTTCGCGGTGGAGGACGCCACGCGTGAGGCCGCCCGGGCGGCGAGGCTGGAGATCAGCCCCTCGGGGCCCCTGCCCGGCCGGCGCATGAGCTGTCCTACGGGGGAGGCCGGCGAGCTCGAGGAGCGGCTCCTGGCGGAGGCGGGCTGGCAGGAGAGCTTCGCCACGCTTCTGACGGGCGGACGGCGACCCCTGCGCGTTCCTGTCGATGGCGTCCGCTGGGAGGGGGAAGCAGGCGCCCTGCGCCTGGAGTTCACGCTGCCGCCCGGCTCCTACGCCTCTGTCCTGCTGGCGGAGCTGGGCGTCCATCCTGGAACTGGACCTGGAGCCGTGCGCGGCGGCGGGAGCGCCGCGGGCTGAGGAGGAGAGCATGCCGCACGTGAAGATCGAGGGGGCGGATTCGCCGGAGGAGCTCTTCCCGCGCCTGCCCGTGTTCAGCGAGCGGGACGAGACGGGGGTCCGCAAGGTGATCGCCTACTACCGCGAGCGCGACCGCGAGAGCATCCTGGCAGAGGCCGTCGTCGTGAGCGGCGGGCTGCCGCTGCACTTCTTCGTCGTGCTGAAGTGGGAGGGAGAGCGTGTGCTGGTCCGTCCACTGCCCGCGACCAGCCCCGAGGCCACCGACGGGGTGAAGCGCCTCGTGGCGCGCTTGGGCCTGACGGTCCTCGGCCTCTCCGCGGGCGCGAGGATCGTGAGCAGCAACCTGAGGGGCGAGATCGCCGTGCTCGAGGGAGAGAACGGCGCTGAAGGAGGCGGCGGCGAAGGGAACGGCGGCGACTAGCCGAGGTGAAGCAGGGAGCGGAAGACGTGGCCCGCCACGCTGGGATTCTCCTGGAGGCGGCGGAGGGAGTAAGCGTACCAGTCCCGGCCGAAGGGGAGGTAGATGCGCAGGGGATGGCCGGCTCCCACGAGGCGGTCGCGCAGCCTCTCCTGCACGCCCAGGAGCATCTGGAACTCGTAGCGCTCCGGGCCGAGTCCCCGCCGCGCGATCCGCTCCAGGATGAGGTCCACGAGCCGCTGGTCGTGGGTGGCGATCCCGACGAAGCTGCCGCCGTCCCACATCGCCTCGAGCACGGCCAAGAAGTTCTCGCGGATCTTCTCGGCATCCTGGATCGCCCGCTCCGGCGTCTCCACGTAGATGCCCTTGCACAGGCGGTAGTCGGGGCGCAGGGGAAGAAGCTCCTCCACGTCCCCCAAGGTCCGGTGCAGGTAGGCCTGCAGGACGATCCCGACGTTCGTCTGATCCGCGCGCAGGCGGCGGTAGACCCAGAGGGTGTCGTCTGTCCAGCCGCTGTCCTCCATGTCGATCCTGACCTTGCCGCCGCTCTCGGCCGCTAGCTCCGCCAGCGCCCGCAGATTGGCCAGGCAGAAGTCGCGGTCGATCGTCAGCCCCAGCTGGCTCAGCTTGACCGAGACGTTGCGGTCGACGTCCGCCGCCGCCTGGCGCTCGATGAGTTCGAGGTAGAGGCGGGTGTAGGCCTGCGCGGGCGCGTGGGATTCGACATGCTCTCCCAGGATGTCCATGGTGCTGCGGATGCCGTTGGCACCGAGCCGTCTGGCGAGCTCGATTGCCTCGGTCGTGCTCTCGCCCGCGATGAAGCGGCGCGAGATGCGACGAATCATGGGCCGGGGCACGATGGGGATGAGTAGGGCGACGGAGCGATCGAGCAGGGAGGGCATGGCCCAGTCTTTCTCTTTCCTCGCTGTGTGAGATAACGGAATCATGCGGTTATCCAATATGGGAACTCCCTCTCGGCCCGGCAAGCGAGTGTAAGCTTTTTGTTGCAGTCGCGGGTCCGGCCCGCTAGAATCCCGCCAGCTTGGTTCAGGCTAAGGGGATACCATGGCAGATGAAACAATCCTGATAGTTGAAGACGATCCCAGCACGTTACGAATGCTGGCGATGAGCGTCGAAAAGGCAGGCTACCGCGTTTTGACCGCGGAGAACGCCGCGAGCGCCATCGAGCAGGCACGCGAGAAGCGGCCGGAGCTCGTGGTGCTCGACTTGATGCTTCCCGACAGCAGCGGACTCGATGTCTGCCGCAGTCTCCGGGAGGAGCCGGAGACCCAGGGGATGTCGCTGATCATCGTCACGGCGCTGGGGGAGCAGAGCGACAAGATCTACGGCCTCGAGGTGGGCGCCGACGACTACATGGTCAAGCCCGTCGATGTGCCGGAGCTTCTGGCGAGGATCCGCGCCCTCTTCCGCCGGCATCACCGCCGGCAGCGGGCCGGCGACAACGGCCGGGGCGTGCCCAGCATTGAAGTCGGGGGCTTCCGCATCCAGCCGGAGAGGCTGAGCGTCAGCAAGGATGACCGTTCGATCCAGCTGACGGCCTTGGAGTTCAAGCTGCTTTATCAACTCGCCAGCAAGCCGCAGGAGACCTTCAGCCGTTCCGATCTCCAGGCCCTCGTCTGGGGCGAGGAGCAGCGCAATACCGAGCGGGCCGTAGACGTGCTGGTGAATCGGCTGCGAGGCAAGCTCGACCGGCTCGCCGGGGGCGGGGTCCTCGTCAAGACCGTGCGTGGCGTGGGGTATCGCTTCCGCGCCTGAGATCTCGAGCCCTACTCTTCCCTGTCTTTCTTTTCCAGTTCCTTGCCGTCATGACGGAACAGGACGGGCTTCTCGTTCAGGGCCGTCATCAGCTGCACCGGACGGCGCCAGAGCGCTGCCAGGTTGGACATCGTCGCCTCGAGATAGCGCGGCTCCAGGTCGACGCCCTCGTGCCGGTGCTGGAGTTGTAGCTCGCCCCGGTTGTCCGCGTTGGCGTTGACGACCTGGATCCAGGGGTTGCCCATGCGCGTGAGCTGGAACAGGAGCCGCTCCTTGATCTCCGAGAACTCCCGGCTGGCGATCTCGTATTCCTGACTCTTGGGATTGTAGCGGAAGGTGAAGAGTTGCTGGTCGGCGCAGAAGTCCTCGCTGAGGAAGCTGTCGAGGAAGTTCACGTCGTTGTAGATGCGGCGCAGCTCGAAGATCTTGGCGAGCCCCTCCCCGGCCTTCGTGTTCCACTCCCGCTTCTGACGCAGGTCGCGACAGGCATCATAGTCGGGGCCGTGAGCCCCGCGGTTCCAGCGGTCCTCGATGTCGCGGAAGAGCTCCAACCCGATCTTGTATGGATTGAGCCGGCCGGGGCCCATGGCCACCGTCCCGCTGTGATGGTCGGCGTAGTCGACCAGCTCGCTGTCGTCGATCACGTGCTGCGTCATGATCCGCGAGTGCCAGAAAGTGGCCCAGCCTTCGTTCATGATCTTGGTCTGCCCCTGCGGCGCGAAGTAGTAGGCCTCTGAGCGGACCATGGCCAGGATCTCCTGCTGCCAGCGCTCCAGGGGGGCGTTTTCCAGCAGGAAGAGCAGGATGTCGTCCTGGGGCGAGGAGGGAAAGACGCGGCTCTGCTCCACCTGTTCGCGGGCGCGGTCTCGCTGCTCCTCCAGGAACTCGGGTGGATTGATGTACGCGTCCATGTATGGCTTGGCGGGCAGCTTGCCCGGCTGCTGCCGCTCCTCGGGGGATTCCACCGGCGGCGAGCCCGCGGACTGCGCGCCCCGGATCGTCGCCTGGTAGTCGATCAGGTTCTCCAGCGATAGGCAGCGATCGATGAAGGACTCAACGACGTCCGTCCCGTGCTGGTCCATGAAGCGGCCCACGCGCACGGCGTTGTTGGCGGAGCGGTCCATCATCTTCCGATCCGTACCGGCGAAGTAGACGTTGTTGGCGAAGAAGTCCGCGTGCGCGTAGACGTGCGCCATCACGAGCTTTTGGTCGATCAGGTTGTTCGAGTCCATCAGATAGGCGTAGACGGGATCCGTGTTGATGACCATCTCGTAGATCTTGGCCAGACCATAGGTGTAGGACTTGCTGAGCTGGTCGTACTGCATTCCGAACTTCCAGTGGGGGTAGCGCGTCGGGAAGCCGCCGTAAGCGGCCACCTCGTTGACCTGCTTATGATCGAGCACCTCGAAGATGACCTCGGGGAACTCGAGACCGGCCTCGCGCGCGTAGCCCTCGATTTCAACGCGGCTCTTCTCGAGGGTCTCCGTCCAGCGCACCATCATCTCCCCTTCCCCAGAAACTCGCGGATGGAGTTCATGATGCCATCGCGGTCGGGGATCTCGCTGAGGATGAGGTTCTCCTCTTCCGGGAAGCTCTGGCGCAGGTCCTTGATGAACTGGCCGCTTCCGTAAGGCGAGGCCACCTGCCCGTAGCCGAAGAGGTTGACCTGCGGCAGGAGCTGCTCAGTCATCATCTTCAGGCAGAGCTCCGTGTCGCCGCCGGACCAGTTGTCGCCGTCGGAGAAGTGGAAGAGGTAGAGGTTGTACTCGCTCGGCGGGAACTTTGCCTCGATCAGCTCCAGCGCAAGCTGATAGGCGCTGCTGATCTTGGTGCCACCGCTCTCCTTCGTGCGGAAGAACGTGTCCGCGTCCACCTCGGCGGCGGCGGCGTCGTGGATGATGTAGCGCGTTTCGAGTCCGCGGTACTGGCTGGCGAGCCAGGTGTCGATCCAGAAGGCCTCTAGCCGCACGATCTCCTTCTGCTCGTCGCCCATCGAGCCGGAGACGTCCATCATGTAGATGATGACCGCGTCGGAGCGCGGCTTGGTGGTCAGCTTCCAGGAGCGGAAGCGCAGGTCGTCCTTGACGGGGATGAGGACGGGACACTTGGGATCGTAGAGGCCGCTGGCCATCTGACGCCGCAGGCTCTCGCGGAAGGTGCGCCGCAGGTTGAGCAGCGCGCGGGGGCCCGTGTGCCGGAGGCCGGAGTAACGGTCGAACTGCGTGTCGACGGCGTTCCTGTCCCGGGGCTCGATGCGGGGCAGCTCCAGCTCCTCGGCCATGATCTCGGCCAGTTCCTCCAGGCTGACCTCCACCTCGAGGAGGTGGCGTCCCGGGGCGTCGCCCGCCTGACTCTCGCCCTGTCCGGCGGAGTCTCCGGGTCCGCCCTCGCCCTGCCCGACGCCCTCCTGCTTGCGGTCGTCGAACTTGAAGCGGGGGATCTCGATCTGGGGAATGGGGATGGAGACCGCGTTCTTGCCCTTGCGGCCGATCATGTCGCTGGAGGACATGTACTTGCCCAGGTCCTTGCGGATCCGGCCGCGCACGATGTGTCGGAAACGACGGTGGTCGCGTTCGATGTTGAGGATCATCGGCGAACCTCCGCGGCCTGCTAGGCTTCCTTCTTGATGTCGCCGCGCGCGAAGATGCTCGCCACGTAGTTCAGCACGTCGGTGGCGCTGGCCGGCGTGTAGCCGAAGTTCTCGACCAGGCGCTTCTTGACGACGTCGATCTTCTCCTGCGTCTCCTGGTCCACCACGCTGGAGACGAGGCTCGTGAGCTTGATCGAATCCTTCTGGTCCTCGAATAGCTTGAGCTCGAGCGCCTTGCGCAGCCGGGCGTTGGTCTTGTAGTCGAACTGCTTGCCTTCCACGGCCAGGGCGCCGATGTAGTTCATGATCTCGCTGCGGAAGTCGTCCTTGCGGCTTTCGGGGATCTCGATCTTCTCCTCGATGGCGCGCATCAGGCGCTCGTCGGGCTCCTCGGCCTCGCCCGTGTACTTGTTGCGCACCTTCTCCTTCTGCGTATAGGCCTTCACGTTGTCGATGTAGTTCGCGCAGGTCTTCTTGATGGCTTCCTCGTCGGCGCTGATCGCGCGCTGCACCTCGTTCTTGACGATGTCCTCGTACTCCTGCTTCACCAGCGCCAGGAGCTCGCGGTAGTGTTTCCGGGTCTCCTCGCTGTTGATCAGGGTGTGGGTGCGCAGGCCGGACTCGAGTTCGTTGAGCACCATGAAGGGGTTGATGTAGTCCTCCTCCATGTCGCTGACCAGTGCATTGGAGATCTTGTCCTGGATGTAGCGGGGGCTGATGCCGTCAAGGCCCTCGCGCTTGGTCTCCTTGCGCAGCTCCTTCACGTTGTCCTCGGTGAAGCCAGGCAGGGTGGTGCCGTTGTAGAGCTTGAGCTTCTGCACGAGCGTCAGCTGGGCTTTCTTCGGCTCCTCCAGGCGGGTGAGCACCGCCCACATCGCGGCCATGTCGACCGTGTGCGGCGCGACGTGTTTCCGCACGCGGTCGGCGTTGAAGTCCTTGCCGTAGATCTTGATCTCCTCATTCCACTTCGTGATGTAAGGGATGTCGATGCGGACGGTGCGGTCGCGGAGGGCCTCCATGAACTCGTTGTTCTGCAGCTTCTTGAACTCCGCCTCGTTCGTATGGCCGATGATGACCTCGTCGATGTAGGTCTGGGCGAACTTCTTCGGCTTGATCATGTGCTCCTGGCTGGCGCCGAGGAGGTCGTAGAGGAAGGCCACGTCGAGCTTGAGCACCTCGATGAACTCCACCAGGCCGCGATTGGCGATGTTGAACTCGCCGTCGAAGTTGAAGGCGCGAGGATCGCTGTCGGAGCCGTACTCGGCGATCTTCCGGTAATTGATGTCGCCGGTCAGCTCGGTGGAGTCCTGGTTCTTCTCGTCCTTGGGCTGGAAGGTGCCGATGCCGACCCGGTCCTTCTCGCTGAGAAGGAGGCGGCGGACCACGATGTGGTCCATCACCCGGGTCCAGTCGCCGTCGTACTCCCTGAGGAGCTGGTTGAAATGATAGCGGCAGAAGGGGCAGATCTCCCCGGCGATGTTCACCTGATCGTCGGGGTCCTCGCGATCGCGGTTGAGGTCGGCCAGGACCTCCGCGCGGAACTCGGAAGGGATCAGGTCCAGGGGCTCCTCGTGCATGGGGCAGGGGGCGAGCCCCTCGCTGCCTTCCAAGCGCCAGGCGTAGGTGTAGAGCGCGCCCTCGTCGCTGTGAGAGTAGCGCTCGAGGCCGCGCTTGAGCAGGCGTACGATCGTGCTCTTGCTGCTGCCCACCGGGCCGTGCAGGAGGATCACGCGCTTCTCGGTACCGAGGCCCTGGGCGGCGGCCTTGAACACGTTGACCAGCTTCATCAGGGGGACGTCGAGGCCGTAGATGCCGTCCTGGCCGCCGGTGAAGGGGTCATCGAAGAAGTGGTAGTGGGTGATCCGCTTTTTGAACTCGACGTACTCCTCGGAGCCATGGGAGAGGATCATGTCGTGGAGGCGGCGGAAGGCGTTGCGCGTCAGCTTCGGATTCCTCGCCACGATTTCCAGATAATCCCGGAAACTGCCTTCCCAGTTGAGATTACGGAATCGCTCGGGCTGCTGGCGCGCCTCGATGATGCCGAAGATCTGGCTGGCGGTTCGCTGGTCGCCGTTCGGCGTCTGCTTTTCCATGTCTGGCTCCCGGGATAGGGCTGGGTTCATCGGGGGGACACCCCGCGCATGAAACATGCGGGGGTCTTTCGATAGATAGCAAGGAACACACCAGACTTCTCCGGCCGAACCGACCAGCTCCGGAACTGCCAGGGAAAAAGCGGGTTGCCTGAGGCCCGACGATTCCCCATCTTCAAGGGTGATCGCCCCGAGCGGGGAGCGAGGCCGGGCGGTGAGCTTCCGGCGGGCTCTTGACAGCTCGAGCGGCGAAATGCTATCCAAGAGATCCCGCAGGAGCCGCAAGCTTCTGTAAACCAAGGCCTTTTCCCTTCTTCCCCAAAGCGCCTGGAGCCGTCAATCCGAGATGGAGATTCCATGAAGAAGAGAGGTCTGTCGCTCAGGGGCTTCTTCCTGATCTGGATGCTGGCCTTGCTCATCGTGGCTGGTTGCGACAAAACGACCGATGTGGTCGCGCCGCCCGACTTCGAGCCGCTCATCGACGTCCTGGAGCTGACGCCGCTGGTGGACTCGGGCTCGCCGGTGCCCCTGGAAGCGGATGGCGATCTCCTCGCCGTGCTCTACACCAGCATCTTCGGGGGCAGCGGGGACATCTATCGCCTGATGCTCACCGACAGCAACGCCGACGGCTACTACGACAGCTTCGACCTGAAGGAGTTCTATCCCAACGAGAACGATTCCTCGGAGCACTTCAGTATTCCGGCCCACGAACAGTTCACGTTCATCGGCGCTTACGAGATCGTGAGCGACGGGGTGGGGGGAGACACGCTGATCACGAACTATCCGGGCAATACCTATTTCAGCGGGCCCCGGCACCTCTCCTACAACGAGTACAGCGACCGCATCTATTACTCGATGGGCTACGAGAAGGTCTCCCAGATCAGCTCCACCGTGAGTCCTCGCGACGCCAACCTCGGGCACACGGGCGAGATCGTCAACAACTACGACACGCCGCTCGAGGAGATCTTCTCCTACGGCATTCGCGCACCCATCTGGGATCTCTGGTACACGAAGGTTTTCTGGAACGAGAACTACGCGTTCACTGGCGGCCACCACGCGAGCGTCACCCCCCTCATCGAGGGGCAGCAGTGGCTCGCCTATGCGGACACGCTTCTGCAGTCCTTTGACCGGGACGGCTACGACTCGCACGACAGCGAGCTCGCGGGAGAGGATCCCGAGGGCGCTATCGAGGTCGTGGAGGGCGAGCTGCCCGACGACGGCGCGCCGGGCTACCTGGGCGAGGACGACGACAGCGACGGGCTGGCGGACTTCGAGGACGTAGAGGTCGCGGCCATGATGGCGACGGGCGTTCCGACCGACCCGCCCGCCGAGCCGAGCGACTGGACCGCCGCCTGGAGCATGCAGTATTACGTCCCCGCCTGGGACGACGATGAAGACGGCCTCATGGACGAGGATCTCGAGGAAATCATCGACAACGACGGCGACGGGCTCTTCAACGAGGATCCGCGCGAGCCGGAGATCGACAACGACGGCGACGGCCAGACCAACGAAGATCCTCCCAATGGCATCGACGACGACGAAGACGGCCTGATCGACGAGGACGGGCCCGAGGAACAGATCGACAACGACGGGGACGGCGAGCTCAACGAGGACGGCCCCGATTACATCGACACCGACAACGACGGCGAGATCGACGAGGATGGCCTGGGCGACATGAACGGCGACGGCTATCCGGGATGGGTCGACATCGACGACGACGAGGACGAATTCGCCGACGACGCGGACCCGCAGGTGCGACATTCCGTGCTCCGGGCCGCGAACAAGGAAGACTACGATCCCGCTCTGGACGACGACGAGGACGGCATCAGCGACGAGGATGGCGACCTCTACCGGAACGGGCTCTGGGTTGTGAGACTTGGCGAGGGCGGGCTACCGGACGAGACGTCCGTGCCCATCTCCCTCACGAACGACGGGGGCCGCCAGCCCTACTTCAACCCGGATGGAAACGATCTACTCTACGTGTTGAACGGGGACATCATGCGACTGTCCCTCGACTACACGGCGGAAACAGTGACTGCAACGGGAACGGAGAACCTGACCAACTCGGTCTCTCTCGAGGCCTATCCCGCGTACTCCTACACGGGGGACAGGATCGTCTACTGCTCGAGCTTCCACGGAAGCTCCGATGTCTGGCTGATGAACGCCGACGGCTCGACGACCCGGGTGACGAATTTCCCCGGTCAAGAACTCTACCCGCGATTCACGCCCGACGGGAACCAGATCCTCTTCGAGGCCTGGCTACATCCCAGTGGCGAACGGCGGGTGATGATCACGCTCGAGGAGCTTCCCTAGCAGTCCCGGCGGGCTCCCCGCGGGGGGGCCGCCTTTCCGGTAGATTCCTCCCACCGGTACCGCACGCGGCTCGTCGGCCGCGCTGCACACGCTGGCGCCCCTGCCTGCTCGGCACGAGCGGGGGGGTACAATGCAACGAGAGATCTTCGTCCACGTCGGCCCGACCGAGGTCGGCGTGGGAATCATGGAAAACCGCGAACTGGTCGAGTTCCTCGTGGAACGCGCCGACAGCAAGCGGATCGTGGGCGACACCTGCAAGGGTGTCGTCAAGGCCGTGCTGCCCGGCATCCAGGCGGCCTTCGTGGACATCGGCCAAGAGAAGGCCGGCTTCCTGCACGTCTCGGACCTGGCCTGGGGCGAGCTCGGGCAGGACCGTTTACAAGAGCTGGAGGGCGATGACGGACCGGGGGGCGGCCGCGTCCGCCGCAGCCGGCGCGAGCCCGTCAATCTCCCCCCGATCGAGAGCGTCCTGAAGAAGGGCAACGAGGTCGTCGTGCAGGTGACCAAGGAGCCCATCGGCACCAAGGGTCCCCGCCTCACCACACAGCTCTCCCTGCCGGGGAAGTTCTGCGTGGTCATGCCCGATCTCGACTACATCGGCGTGAGCCGCAAGATCCTCGACCGCCAGGAGCGCACGCGGCTCAAGCGCATCGTCCAGCGCTGCCGGCCCAAAGGCTACGCCGTGATCGTACGCACGGCCGGCGAGGGCGTGGAGGAGAAGCAGCTCGAGGCCGACATCCAGCGGCTCCACGAGATGCACCGCGAAATCCTCGAGAACACACGCAGCGTGAAGGCTCCCAACCTTCTCAGGGAAGAGGTCAGCCTCGTCATCGGCCTGGTGCGCGACGTCTTCAGCGAAGAGGTGAAGAGGCTTCTGATCGACGACGAGAAGGAGCACGGCGAGCTGGTCGCGTACATCCGCACCTTCGCGCCGGAGCTGGAGAACCGGGTGCTCTTCTATCGCGAGGAGCTGCCCATCTTCGACGCCTTCGGGGTCCAGGCCGAGCTGGAGAAAAGCCTGCAGCGGCAGGTCTGGCTGAAGAAGGGCGGCTACCTGATCTTCGATCACACGGAGGCGCTGGTCGCCATCGACGTGAACACAGGCAAGTACGTCGGCCGCAAGAACCAGGCGGAGACGATACTCCAGACCAATCTGCTCGCGGCGCGCGAGATCCCACGTCAGCTGCGCCTGCGGGACATAGGCGGCATCATCGTCATCGACTTCATCGACATGGAGCGGGAGGACGACAAGCGCAAGGTCTACAACGAGCTCAAGCGGTACATCCGTCAGGACCGCGCCCGGACGAAGATCTTCGAGGTGAGCCCGCTCGGCCTGGTCGAGATGAGCCGCAAGCGGGTCCGGCCGGCCCTGCTGCACTTCTTCAGCGAGGACTGCCCCTATTGCGAAGGGCGTGGGCACATCCTCTCGGTCGAAAGTCTGACCAACAAGCTCGAGGCGACCTTGCGGCGCATCGCCACACGCTGCCGGGAGCGCAAGTATCAGGTCCGCCTCAATCCGGTCGTGGCGCATTACCTCCGCCAGCACAGGCTGGCGATCCTGGGCGAGCTGCAGAGCGAGCACAAGATCGAGCTGCATCTGCTCGACGATCCGCGCCTGCACCAGGAGCAACAAGAGATCACCTCCCTGGAGACGGGCAGGGATCTCCTGGCGGCGGTGGCCCGTTGAGCGGAGCCGTCCGGCGCCGGGAAAGGAGCCGCTGGGGTCGGCAGCGGGAGGCCGCGACCGGCCGGGGGGCTTGACAGGAGTGTCCAAGTTTAGTATTTAAACGGCTTTGTTGCGATCTGCCAGCGAGGAGGCATGGCGTGTACGCTCTGGTCAAGGTGGCCGGGAAGCAGTTCAAGGTTGCGCCTGACGAGGTGATCCGGGTGCCCTATCTCGGTCATGAAGTCGGACAGTCCCTTGAATTCAAAGAAGTTATAGCTGTCGGCCAGGGTGCCGATATCCGCGTTGGCCAGCCCTTCGTCGAGGGGGCGGCCGTTTCGGCCGAGATCCTGGCCCACGGCAAGGATCCCAAGCTCATCGTCTTCAAGAAGAAGCGGCGGAAGAAGTACCGCCGGACCAAGGGTCACCGGCAGACCTACACGGAACTGAAGATCACCGGCATCGCGTAGCGAGGAGGCGAACATGGCACACAAGAAAGGCGTGGGTAGTTCTCGCAACGGGCGCGACAGCAATCCCAAGTATCTCGGCGTCAAGCAATTCGCCGGTCAGGCCGTCCGCGCCGGTTCCATCATTGTCCGCCAGCGCGGCACCCGGATCCTGCCAGGCCAGAACGTTGGCCGCGGCGGCGACGACACCCTCTTCGCGCTCGTCGATGGGGTGGTCGAGTTCGCGCGGAAGGGCAAGGACCGCAAGATCGTGAACGTACTGCCAGCCTGACCGCGAGACGGACGGGCACAGCGAATGGATGGCGGCGGGCCGAGGCGGTCCGCCGTTCTTCGTTTCAGCAGGTTGCTAGGAGGTTCATGGCCACGCTGATCGTGATTCCCGCCCGCATGGCCTCGACCCGATTCCCCGGGAAGGTCCTGGCCGAGGTCGCCGGCAAGACGCTGATCCAGCTCGTGTGGGAGCGCGCCCTCGAGGTGCCCGGGATCGCGGGCGTGCGCGTGGCCACAGACCATCCCGACGTCCTCTCGCATCTCCGCGGACTGGGCGCCGATGCGGTGATGACTTCCCCCGAGCATCGGAGCGGCACCGACCGCGTGGCGGAAGCCGCAGCGGACTGGTCCGGCCCGGTGCTCAACCTGCAGGGCGACGAGCCCCTCTTCGATCGCGAGACCGTGGGACGCCTTGTCCGACGTCTCGAAGACGACGCGAGCATCCCCATGGGCACCGCGGCGCTGCCCCTCACGGCCGACGAGCGCGAGCATCCCGACCGGGTGAAGGTGCTGCGGGGCGCCGACGGCTTCGCGGTCGACTTCCGACGGCGGCTGGAAGGAGAGCCCACGGGAGGCGTCACGGCGCTCCGGCACGCGGGCGTCTACCTGTACCAGCCCGGCGCGCTGCGCCGCTTCGTGGCGGCCGGGCCCTGCGAGCGGGAAAGGGCAGAGACCCTGGAGCAGCTGCGCGCCCTCGCGCTGGGCCTGCGCATCTGGGTGGAGCTGGCGCGCGAATGGGGGCCGGGCGTCGACCGTCCGGAGGACCTGAATATCGTTGCAAAGCGTCTGGCGGGCGCTTAGCATGAGCTTCCGGGCAGTCCTGCCCGGATTTTCATTTTACGCAGCTGCGGGAGGCGACGTGGCCAAGACCGGCAAGACCAAGTACATCTTCGTCATGGGCGGGGTGGTGTCGTCCCTGGGCAAGGGCATCGCTGCCGCTTCCCTGGGTTATCTGCTCCGGCAGCGGGGTCTCAAGGTATCGCTGCTCAAGTTCGATCCCTACCTGAATGTCGATCCCGGAACCATGAGTCCCTTCCAGCACGGCGAGGTCTTCGTCACCGACGACGGCGCCGAGACGGACCTGGATCTCGGCCACTACGAGCGCTTCCTGAGCAGCAGCCTCGGCCGGGACAACAACGTCACTGCCGGACAGATCTACGACGCCATCCTGACCAAGGAGCGCCGCGGCGACTTCCTCGGCCGCACGGTGCAGGTAGTGCCCCACGTCACCAACGAGATCAAGAGCCGCGTCCTCATGCTGGCGGAGAAGGACCCCGAGCTGGACGTGATCATCACGGAGCTCGGCGGCACCGTGGGCGACATCGAGGGTCTGCCCTTCCTGGAGTCGATTCGCCAGTTCCCCTTCGACCTCGGAAAGGAGAACTGCCTCTATATCCACCTCACGCTCGTGCCCTACATCGAGGCCGCCCGCGAGATCAAGACCAAGCCCACGCAGCACAGCGTGAAGGACCTGCGCGAGATCGGCATCCAGCCCGACCTTCTCGTCTGCCGGACGGCGCGTCCCCTCGGCGACGAGGTCAAGGAGAAGATCGGTCTCTTCTGCAACGTGGCGGCCCAGGACGTCATCGAGGCGCGCGACGTGGAGTCCATCTACGAGGTGCCGCTGCGCTTCTACGCGGAGGGCATGGACCGGCGAGTCACCGAACTGCTCGGGCTCGAGACTCCCGAGCCCGAGCTCGACGACTGGAGCCGCTTCGTCCAGGGCGTGGTTTCCGCGCACCGCGAGGTGACGATCGGTGTGGTGGGCAAGTACGTCGATCATCAGGATAGCTACAAGAGTATCATCGAGTCCTTCATCCACGCGGGCGAGGCCAACGACGTGCGCGTCCGCATTCGCTGGATCGACAGCGAGAGCCTGGACGAGGCGGGCGCCGAGGAGAAGCTCTCAGACCTCGACGGCATCCTCGTGCCCGGCGGTTTCGGGCACCGTGGTGTCGAGGGCAAGGTGGCGGCGATCCGGCTCGCGCGCGAACGGGGCGTTCCCTTCCTCGGAATCTGCCTCGGACTCCAGGCGGCGATCATCGAACTGGCGCGCAGCGAAGCGGGCCTGCCCGGCGCCGACAGCACCGAGTTCAATCCCCAGACGCCGGCCCCCGTCATCTGCCTCATGGAGGAGCAGAAAGGGCTCCGTCAGATGGGGGGCACGATGCGCCTGGGCGCCTATCCCTGCGAGCTCCAGGACGGCAGCCTCGCACGGCGCTGCTACGGCGGGGAGTCCATCTCCGAGCGGCACCGCCACCGCTACGAGGTCAACAACGCCTACCGTGAGAAGCTGGAGAAGGCGGGGCTCCTCTTCTCGGGACTGTCGCCGGACGGGCAGCTGGCGGAGATCATCGAGCTACCCGCGCATCCCTTCTTCATCGCGGTCCAGTTCCACCCCGAGCTGAAGAGCAGGCCCCATGCCGCGCACCCGCTCTTCCGCGAGCTCGTGGCGGCCGCAAAGAAGCGCATGCTCCGCGAGGTCGCGGTATCATGAAGGGCTTCGCGATCGGCGACGCCCGCGTGGGCGCCGGGCGGCCCCTGCTCGTCGCAGGGCCCTGCGTCGTCGAGGGGCGCGGCATGCTGGAGGACTGCGCGGGTTTCCTGGGAGGCCTGTCCGCCGAGATCGGCTGGCCGCTGCTCTTCAAGGCGAGCTATGCGAAGGAGAATCGGCTGGCTGCCGGCAGCTTCCGGAGCATCGGCCCGGAGCAGGCCCTTACCTTCATCGGCGAGGTCAGCCGGGGTGCGGGTCTGCCGGCGATCACCGACATCCACCACCCCGAGGAGGCGGCGGCCGCCGCCGAGCAGGTCGACTGTCTGCAGATCCCAGCCTTCCTCTGTCGCCAGACCCCGCTGCTCGAGGCGGCGGGGGCGACGGGCCTAGCGGTGAACATCAAGAAGGGCCAGTTCATGGCGCCGGGCGACATGGTCTACTCGGCCGAGAAGGTAGCGCGCGCGGGCTCCGAGCGCGTGCTGCTCACCGAGCGGGGGAGCTGCCATGGCTACCGCGATCTGATCGTCGACTTCCGCGCCTTCTCGCAGCTTGCCGCCGCGGGCCATCCTGTGCTCTTCGACCTCACGCACAGCCAGCAGCGTCCCGGCGCGGGCGGCGGCTCCTCGGGCGGCACGCGGGACTTCGCCCGCTCCCTGGCCCGGGCGGCCCTCGCCCTGGGCGTCGATGGACTCTTTCTGGAGGTCCACCCCGATCCGCCGAGCGCGCGCAGCGACGCCGCCACACAGCTGGACTTTGCGCAGGCGGGCGCGCTCCTGCGCGAACTCGAGACGCTCTACGCGGCCATGGAGGCAGGCCATGCCCTCCCCTGAACTGGTAGGCAGGCTCTCGCGCCTGCGTCTCGTAGTCTTCGACGTCGATGGCGTTCTCACCGACGGAACACTCGTCGGCGCCGAGCAGGGCGGTCGCCGCTGGGACGTGCGCGACGGTTTCGGCCTCTGGCTGGCCGGCCAGAGCGGGCTGGCGCTGGCCCTCTGCAGCGGCAAGGATCACCCGGAGATCCGCGCGCGTGCGGAGCAGCTCGGAATTCGGCACTTGCGGCTCGGCCGCCGGGACAAGGCGGCTGCCGTGCGGGAGATCCTCGCGGAAACGGGCGTGGAGCCGGAAGACGCGCTCTTCGTGGGCGACGATCTCTTCGACCTGCCCGCCATGGCGGCGGTGGGCCTCAGCGCGACGCCCGCCGACGCCAGGCCCGAGCTGCGGGCGAGGGCCGATTGGCGCCTCGAGGCAGCAGGCGGCCGCGGCGCCGCACGCGAGATCGTCGAGGGGATCCTCTCGGCGCGGGGCGAGTGGGAAGCGCTGATCGCCCCCTACCTGGGAGATGGACATGTCTGACGCGAAGCGCACGGGCACCGAGAGTCGGGAAGTGAGCCTGGAGCACGGCCGCGCGGTCTTCGACCAGGCGGCTCAGGCGCTGCTCGCCGTCCGGGATCGCCTCGGCGACGACTTCGAGCGAGCAGTGGGGCTGCTTGCCTCCTGTCAGGGGCGCGTGGTGGTGACGGGTGTCGGCAAGTCCGGCCACGTGGCCCGCAAGGTCGCCAGCACGCTCAGCTCCACCGGCACGCCCGCCGCCTTCCTCCACGCGGCCGAGGCCACGCACGGCGACCTCGGTTTCATCCGTGGCGAGGACGTCTGCGTCATCATCTCGAAGAGCGGCGGCGGCGAGGAGCTGCAGGGCTGGATCCCCTTCCTGCGCGAACGGGGCTGCCCCATCCTGGCCATCACGGGCGAACCCGGCTCCTTCCTGGCCGGCGAGGCCGACCTGGTCCTCGATGCCTCGGTGCACGAAGAGGCCTGTCCACACAACCTCGCCCCGACCACGAGCAGCACCGCGGCGCTCGTGATGGGAGACGCCCTTGCGATCGCCCTGCTGAAGCGGCGCGGCTTCGGCCCCAGGGACTTCCTCCGCTTCCATCCCGGCGGAGTCCTGGGCAGGCGCCTGAGCCTGCGGGTGAGGGACCTGATGCACAAGGGCGAAGCCCTGCCACGCGTGGAGAGACAGAGCAGCCTGCGCGAAGCCCTCGTGAGCATCATCCAGGGGGGGATCGGGATGACCTGCGTCACAGGCGGAAAGGGCGGCGAGCTCTGGGGCGTCCTCACCGACGGTGACCTCAAGCGCTTGCTGGTCGACCGGAGCCCGGAGGGCATCCTCGACCGTGCGGTGGGGGACTTCGCGACCCGCGATCCCCGGCGGGTCTCCCCCGACACCCTCGCGACCGATGCCCTGACCCTGATGGAAACCAACGAGCCAGGCCCCATCACGAGCCTCGTCGTGGACGGCGGGGACGGCAAGGTCCTCGGCGTCATCCACATCCACGACATCCTCCGGGCCGGTCTCAGCTAATCCCCGTCTTTCCAGAGCCTTGACGACGAAGTCCTGCCCTTCCCGAAGCGGGATCTCCGCTTCCCGGCGCGGTAGATATTTTCTTGAATTTTCCCGAAATGTCTGGCATATGGATTGCTTGACACTGCGTTTCTTCCCCCCTATCATGCTTCCAGATACGTCGCTTCATGTTTGTAAGGCTTTGTCACAAAAAGAAATGCGTTGAAATGTCGGAAGACGTACAAGCCCTGCCCTGCGGAACCGAAACACGGAGCGCCCTGGCGGCGACCGGGGCCTGGATCGGCCTCTGTTTGATCCTCGCGGTCGGCTGCAGCGGGGACGCTCCCACGACCCACCTGGAGAAGCCCGGCAAGTCGCCCGACCAGGTGCTCTGGGACTTCACGACCACGGAGTCCGATTCGGGCCGCCTCCAGTGGATCCTGGAGGCCGAGCAGGCCTTTTTCTACCAGAAGGCAAAGAAGGTCGAGGCCGTGGGGCTGGAGGTCGATATGTATGGGGACAGCGGACTGCTGAGCTCGAGCTTGACCGCGGATTCCGGCTCCATGGATCGGAAGTCCGGGGACATGACCGCCAGGGGCAATGTCCACGTCGTGAGCAGAGATGACTACGAGCTGTGGACGAACGTCCTGCACTGGGATCGAGAGCGGGAGCTCTTCCACACCGAGGCCTTCGTGGAAGTGCGGCACGGCGAGAATCTCTACTCGGGTTACGACATGGAATGCGATCAGAGACTCGAGCACCTGCACATCCAGCGCGAGCCGCGCGGAGTCATCATCCAGAACTCGGAGGCGCAGGATGACTGAGTTCCCCAGAGAGCGGTCTGTGCTGGAGGGCAGGAAGCTCGTGAAGGCCTACGGCCGCCGCCGCGTGGTGGACGGTGTCACGCTCTCGGTGAAGCAGGGCGAGGTGGTCGGCCTCTTGGGACCCAACGGCGCGGGCAAGACGACGACCTTCTACATGATCGTGGGCATGATCCGGCCCGACGAAGGCGAGGTCCATTTCGACAACGAGCCGATCCACAACCAGCCCATGTACCGACGGGCACGGCAGGGGATCGGCTATCTGAGCCAGGAGGCGTCGGTCTTCCGGCGCTTGACGGTGGAAGACAACCTGGGGGCGATCTTAGAAACGCTCCCCCTGACGGCTGAAGAGAAGAAGCGCAGGCTCGAGCGTCTGCTCGAGGAGCTGCACGTGGCGCACCTGCGGAAGAGTTACGGGCACCAGCTAAGCGGCGGCGAAAGGCGGCGCGTGGAGATCGCGCGCGCGCTGACCTGCAGCCCGCGCTTCATGCTGCTGGACGAGCCCTTCGCCGGCATCGATCCCATCGCGGTGGGGGACGTGCAGGCGATCATCAGCCAGCTCAAGGAGATGGGATTGGGGATCCTCATCACCGACCACAACGTGCGGGAGACGCTCAGTATCACCGACCGCTCCTACATCCTCTTCGAGGGAAGAATCATCCGCTCGGGGACGGCGGAGGAGCTGGTCTCGGACGAGAAGGCGAGACAGGTCTACCTCGGACACAGCTTCAATCTTTAACGAAAGAGTCTTGCCATGGAAATGAAGATTCGCTTGCAGCTCGCGCAGAGACAGCAGCTGGTGATGACTCCCCGGCTACAGCAGGCGCTGAAGCTGCTCCAGCTCCCGACCCTGGAGCTGGAGCAGGTCCTGAAGAACGAGGTTCAGGCCAATCCCCTGCTGGAGATCGACGAGGAGGAAGAGGAGCAGGATCGTCAGCAGCGCGAGACCAGCGACGAGCAAAGCGCCGGCAACCTGGACAACTGGGAAGACGTCTTCAACGACGGCTTCGACATGCAGTACCGCGAGCAGGAGGAGCTTCCCGAGGACTTCGTGGAGCGCGTGCCCGTGCATCGTCAGTCGGCCTCTGAGAACCTGCTGCGACAGCTCCGCATGGCGACGAGCGACGACAAGCTGCTCGAGATCGCCGAGTACATCGTCGGCAGTCTGGACGACCGCGGCTTCCTCACCGTCGGCCTCGACGAGATCCAGAACGTCTTCCGGGTCGAAGAGCCCCGCGCGCGGGAAGCGCTGTTGCTCGTACAGGCCCTGGATCCGCCGGGCATCGGCGCCCGGGACTTGCCTGAGTGCCTGCTGCTACAGCTTCAGGCGAAGAACATGGCCGACTCCCTGATCGCCACGATCATCCGCGAGCACTTCAAGGAGCTGATGCAGCGCAAGTACCAGGAGATCGCGCGCAAGCTCAAGCTGACCGTCGAGGATATCCAGGATGCCGCGCGCTACATCGGCGAACTCGATCCCAAGCCCGGCCTGGAGTTGTCGAGCGAGGAGCCCCACTACATCATCCCCGACCTCGTGGTCGAGGAGGTGGACGGCGAGTACGTGATCTACCTCAACGACCGCCACCTCCCGCGCCTGCGCATCGCCGAGAACTACAAGGAGTACCTCGGCTCGGCCAAGAAGGAGACCAAGGACTACGTCCAGGGCAGACTGAACCAGGCCCAGTGGCTCATCCGCACGGTCGAACAGCGGCGCTCGACCATGGTCAAGGTGATGGCCGCAATCATCGAGGAGCAGCGCGACTTCTTCGACAGGGGCCCCCAGGCCCTGCGGCCGCTCACGCTGCAGCAGGTCGCCAGCAAGATCGGCATGCACGAGTCCACGGTCAGCCGCGTGACCAACAACAAGGCGGTGCAGACGCCCCGCGGGATCTTCCAGCTCAAATACTTCTTCAGCAGCTCCCTCAGCACGGAGGACGGCGAGGAGGTCAGCGCCAAGGCCGCCAAGAGCAGGATCCAGGAGATCGTGTCCAAGGAGGACCGCAAGAAGCCCCTCAGCGACCAGAAGATCGCGGATATCCTCCGGCAGGAAGGGCTGATGATCGCACGGCGCACCGTGGCCAAGTACCGCGAGCAGCTGGGAGTGCTGCCGGCGCGCCTGCGCAAGGAATTCTAGTGAACTTGGGATCTTGCCGAAGGCCCAACTCGCTGCTATGTTAACAGTAAGCTCCGGACATGCCGCCGGGTCGAGATTCAGGACGGTTCGATTGCCCCGACAGCTCTCGCCTCGCTCCTCCGTGATCACAACGCCTCAGAGTGTGCTCCCGACGTCCGCGTCGGGTTTTCCTTTTTCCCCCGAAAGGAGTGGATGATGCAGATCACCGTCACCGCGAAGAAGATGGATCTCACACCTGCCATTCGCAGCTATGCCGAAGAGAAGATCGGGAGGCTGGAGAAGTTCGTGGACGGGATCATGGAGGCACATGTCCTATTACGAGTCGAGAGACATCGCCACATTGCCGAGGTGACCCTACGCGCGAAGCAGGCCGACTTCACGGGGAAGGAGAACCACGAGAACCTCTACGCGGCCATCGACCTAGTGTCGGACAAGCTCGAGAGACAGGTTCGCAAGTACAAAACCCGGAAGGCCAACTGGCGCAAGGGCAGGGCCGCGGCCCACGGCGGTGGCGACCAGGGCGAGGTCGGCACGATCACGATCCTGGATGGAGAGCAACCCACACAGAGCGAGGCGCGGCCCATCATCCAGGAGAAGTACATTCACATCGATCGCCTGGGGGTCGAGGAGGCCATCAGCCGGATGGAGGTGCACGGCGACAACTTCTGGGTCTTCGCCGAGGCTTTCAGCGGGCAGATGAGCGTCGTCTATCGCCGCCAGGACGGCAGTTACGGGCTGATCCGGCTCGAGGACTAGGAGGCGCCGTGGAGGTCGTCAATCGCAGCCTGACGGTGGCGCAACTCCTCGAGGAGTCCGCCGACCTGCTCGATCTGAACCTGGTGAGCGACTCGGTCGAGTCCGCGGTCGAGATCACCGTGGCCGAGGTCTCACGGCCCGGCTTCGTGCTCACGGGATTCATCAAGAAGTACCAGAACCGCCGGATCCAGATCCTCGCGGGCGCGGAGTTCTCCTACCTCGAGTCCCTGCCGCGCAAGAAGGTGAAGGAGGCCTTGAGCCACCTCTTCGTCAAGCCGACTCCCTGCCTCATCGTAACGCGCGGCCAGAAGCCTTTTCGCGAGCTCGTCGAGCTGGCCAACGAGCACAGCGTGCCCCTGCTCAGGACCGCGCGTCCGACGACGCCGTTCATCCACGCTCTGACGTCCTACCTGCAGGACTTCTTCTCGCCGCGCGGCAACGTCCACGGCTCCCTCGCCGACGTCTACGGCGTGGGACTGCTGTTCACGGGCCCCAGCGGCATCGGCAAGAGCGAGATCGTGCTGGATCTGGTGGAGCGTGGTCACCGCCTCGTGGCCGACGATGTCGTGCAGCTGCAGCGTCGCGGCGACACGCTGATCGGCCGCGGCAACGAGTTCCTCAAGCACTTCATGGAGATCCGCGGCGTCGGCGTGGTGGATGTGCGCGAGATGTTCGGCATCCGCGCCATCCGCGTGCAGAAGCGCATCGAGGTGGAGGTACGCCTCGAGCGTTGGATCGAGGGCAAGCAGTACGACCGCGTCGGTCTGGAGTACGAGACCAGCCCCATCCTCGGAGTGCCGATTCCCCACGTCGTTCTGCCTATCGTTCCCGGGAAGAACGTCACGGTGATCGCCGAGACCATCGCCATGAACCACATGCTCAAGGTCTACGGCCTCAGCCCCGCCGAGCGCTTCAATCGCCAGATCATGGAGGACCTGGCGCGCAAGAGCGAGGCGCACGTCTACCACTACCTGCAGAACGACGAGGAGTAGCCCTAAGACCGGCCGCGCGCGGGCGGGGGCCCGCGCGGCCCGGTCCCGCGCGGGGAATTGCTGCCACAAGGGTTGACTTTCCGCCGGGGACACCGGAGAATCGCCGCGAATCCACCCGAATTGACGGAGAGAATCATGATCCCGGCCGTGATCGTCTGCCACGGTACCCTGGGCGAGGCCTACCTCCAGGCGCTCGAGGGGATCTACGGTGAGGTCGAGAATCTCACGGCCATCTCCAACACGGGCCTCTCGGCCGAGGAGCTACAACACGTCGTCGCCGAACACCTGGCCGCTTTCGGCGAGCGCTGCATCATCTTCACGGACTACTTCGGCGGCAGCTGCGCCACGGCCTGCCTCGCGGAGCTTCCCGCGAATCCCGACTACCATCTGGTCAGCGGCGTCAACCTGCCGATCCTCCTCTACTACCTGGCCCACCGCCAGGAGTTGGCAGTCGAGGACCTGGTCCAGGGGATCCTCCACCGGGGACAGAACTCCATTCGGGAGCTCATCCCGCCCAGCCTCTAGGACCGGAAGCCGTGGACCTTCACCTGGACGACCGCCTGCTGCACGGCCGCATCCTCCACGCCTGGGGGGAGCGGCTCGGGCTGCGCCGCTACATCCTGATCTCCCGGTGCCTGGCCGATCCCGCCCGGGCGGCGCTCTATCGGGGGGTGGCCGCGGAAGCGGGTTGCGAGATCCTCTGCCTGCCCCTCGCGGAGCCGTGGGATCTACCCGCGGCTGACGAAGGCGACTTCTGGTTGACTGATGAGCCTAGCGGCGCCCTGGCCTTGCTCGAACGGGGCGGGCGCCTCGAGCGCCTGCTGGTCCTCGGGCTCCGCGATCCCGATGGCGAAGACCTGGGGGACGGGATGCGCGCCGGGCCGGAGAGCCTGGCCACGCTGCGATCGCTCGCGGCGGGCGGCGTCGCCGTCGAGATCCGCCCCTTCCCCGACGTCGCCGGCAGATCCCTGCCCGGCGGCGGCGACGAGAATGGCCGAGAACGAGGTGAGCGATGCCGACCCTGATCCTGGGCGTACACAACCACCAGCCGGTGGGGAACTTCGACCACGTGATCCGCGACGCCCACGATCGCGCCTACGAGCCCTTCCTGGCGCTCCTCGAGGAGCACCCCGGGATCAAGATGGCCTTGCACTGCTCGGGTCCTCTGCTCGAGTGGCAGAAGCGTGAAGCGCCGGACTACCTGGAGCGCGTCGGCGCGCTCGCGCAGGCCGGCCGTGTCGAGCTCTTCGGCGGCGGCTACTGGGAGCCCATCCTCGCCGTGCTTCCCGAGAGGGACCAGCACGCGCAGATCGAACGTATGTGCGGCGAGCTCGAGTTTCTCTTCGGTCGGCGCCCCCGGGGCCTCTGGCTGGCGGAGCGCATCTGGGAGCCGTCCCTGCCGCGCCTGCTCGCGGAGCACGGCCTGGACTACGTGGCCCTGGACGACAGCCACTTCCTGGCCACCGGCTTCCGCGAGGAGCAGCTCCGGGGCTACTACCTCACCGAGGAGGGCGGCGCGAGCTGTGCTGTCTTCCCCATCTCCAAGCAGCTGCGCTACCTCGTGCCCTTCCATCCGGTGGAGAAGGTCCTCGCCCACCTGGGCGAGCACGGCGCCGGCGAGCTCGCCGTGCTCATGGACGACGGCGAGAAGTTCGGCGTCTGGAGCAGCACGAACCTCCTCTGCTACGAGGAGGGCTACCTCGGTCGCCTCTTCTCTGCTCTGGAAGCCGAGCCCGGCCTGACGATCGGCGGCTTCGGCGACTACCTCGACGCGCACCCGCCCCTGGGGCACGCCTACCTGCCCACGGCGAGCTATTCCGAGATGGGCGAATGGGCCCTGCCCCGCGGGGCGCAGGCCCACGCTCAGGAGCTGGCCCGCATGGTGGAAGATGGCAAGCCTGAGCTGAAGCCCTTCGTGCGTGGCGGCTTCTGGCGGAACTTCTTCGTGAAGTACGAGGAGAGCCACTGGATGCACAAGCGCGCTCTCTGGACCGGGCGGCAGCTCGCGCGCGCCGCCGACGAGGGCACCGCGCCGCCCGCCGTACTGGCCGAGGCGGAGGACCTGAAGCTCCAGGCCCAGTGCAACTGCGCATACTGGCACGGCCTCTTCGGAGGCCTCTATCTGCCGCACCTGCGGCACGCCGTCTTCGAGCGTTTGCTGCAGGCGGAGAAGATGGCCCTGCCGGACGGTTATCGCCTCGAGCGCGAGGACATGGACCTGGACGGCCGCGAGGAGATCGTCTGGAGCGGCCCGCGGGCGCGGGTCTTCCTCAAGCCCGGCGACGGCGGCAGCGTGCGCGAGCTGGATTTCCTGGACAAGCCCTTCCCCCTGACCAACGTCCTCGCCCGACGGGAGGAGCTCTACCACGACAAGCTGCGCGAGCTGGAGGCCCGGACCCTGCCCGACGAGGCGCAGAGCATCCACGAGATCGTCCGGGTCAAGGAAGACGGGCTCGAGCGCTACCTGGTCTACGATCCCCATCCGCGCGCCAGCCTCGAGGAGCGGCTCTATCCCGCCGGCGCTGGGGAGGCGGGCTACGCCGAGGCCTGGCTCGACTTCCGGGGCCAGGCCTTCCGACCCGAGCTGCCCGCGACCGGCGACGGCGAGCTCCTGCTGAGCGGCGCCCTGGACTTCGAGCCGGGCCGACGTCTGATCCTGGACAAAAGGCTGTCCTGGGTGGATGATGGGGCGGCCCTGGCCGTGGACCTGCGGCTGCGCTACGAGGGGGAAGGACATCTCGCGGCCAGCTTCGCCTCCGGCTGGAACTTCAACCTCCTCGCCCCAGACGCCCCGGACCGCCTGGTCCTGGTCGACGGCCGACCGGCGAAAGAGGCCCGTCTCGGCAGCCGGGGCTGGGAGCGCGGCATCGGCCGTATCGAGCTCCGCGACGAGTGGAGCGGCGTGTCAGTGGCCCTTGCCGGTGACGGCCTGGATGTCTACCGTGAGCCCATCGAGACCGTGAGCCTTTCGGAGGCCGGCTTCGAGCGGGTCTACCAGGGGTCGTGGCTCGCGATCCTGCGGGAGATCGACCTGGCGTCCGGCGAGGAGTGCCGGCTCGCCTATCGCGTGGAGATGTCCCGGCTGCCGGGAAATGAAGACTAGGAAGGAGTCGCCTTGGTCGAGCGGGAACTGGAAGTCGTCAACGCGAAGGGGTTGCACCTGCGCGCGGCGAGCGAGCTCGTCAAGCTCACGTCGAACCTGAGCTGCACCGTTTCCCTGTCCAACGGCGTCATCGAGGTGGACGGCAAGAGCATCCTCGGCGTCGCCGCTCTCGGCGCGGCCAAGGGCAGCGTGGTGCGCGTGCGCGCCGACGGCGAGAACGAGAAGGACGCCCTTGGCCAGATCGAGGCGCTCTTTGCGAGGGGGTTCTACGAAGGTGCGCCGTGAGACCCCACCCATGCAGAGCTTCCAGGGACAGACGGGCGCGCCGGGCATCGCCATGGGCCCGGTCCTCGTCTACGACCAGAAGATGCCGACCACCGAGCGCCGCCAGGTTGCCGCGGACGAGGTCGAGCGCGAACTGGCGAGGCTGGACGCCGCCCTTAAAGCCACCGAGACGGAAATCCTCCAGGCGCGGGGGCGTCTCTCCGAAGAGCTGGGGGAGGACCACGCGCGCATCTTCGACGCCCACCGTTTCATCCTCCTGGACGAGATCCTGACCGGCCAGGCGCGGGAGATCATCCGCCAGGGCTGGTGCGCGGAGACGGCCTACGCCGAGGCCTGCGAGAACATCGTCCGCTCCTTCCGTCATCTCGGCGGGGAGCTGCCGGACCGCAGCGGCGACCTGCGCGACGTGGAGCGCCGTGTACTCGGGCAGCTCCAGGGCAGACAGGTCTCGGGCTTCCGCGGGCTGAGCGAGCCGGTGATCGTCGTCGCGCGCGACATCAGCCCCTCGGACACGGCCACGATGAGCCGCGACAAGGTGCGGGGCTTCGTGACCGAGCGCGGCGGCGAGACGAGCCACTCGGTGATCCTGGGGCGCAGCCTGGGGATTCCCGTCGTCGTCGGAGTCGAGGGCCTGCTCGAGGCGGTGCGGAACGGCGACAAGCTCATCCTGGACGGCCACTCCGGCAAGGTGCTGCTGCATCCGGACGAGGGCGCAGAGCGTCAACTCGAGCAGCTGCGCCAAGCCTACGCCGACCTGGAGCAGGAGAGCCTGAGCTACAAGGATCATCCTGCGGAGACGCGGGACGGCCGCAAGATCGAGCTGCTGGCCAACATCGAGCTGCCCGACGAGGTGGAGAGCGTCGTGGATCACGGCGCCGCCGGCGTCGGCCTCTTTCGCACCGAATACCTCTTCCTCACGGCCAGCGACTACCCGGACGAGGAGGCGCAGTACAGTGCCTACCGCCGGGTCCTGGAGGGCCTCGCGCCCGACCCGGTGATCATCCGCACGATGGACCTCGGCGGCGAGAAGATCGCCTCCTACATGAGCTTCCCCGAGGAGGACAACCCGTCCCTGGGCTGGCGGGGCATCCGCTACGCACTCGCGCGGGAGGATGTGTTCCGCACGCAGCTCCGCGCGATCCTGCGCGCAGGCGTGCACGGGACGCTGCGGATCATGATCCCCATGGTCTCGCAGGTCGAGGAGATCCGCGCCGCCAGAGCGCTCATCGAGTCGGTGAAGGAGGAGCTGCAGGCTGAAGGTCTGCCCTTCTGCGACGACGCGCAGCTGGGGATCATGGTCGAGACGCCGAGCGCCGTGGCCATCGCGCACCTCCTGGCGAAGGAGGCCGACTTCTTCAGCATCGGCACCAACGATCTGATCCAGTACTCCCTGGCGATCGATCGGGACAACCGCTACGTCCAGCACCTCTACGATCCCTTCCACCCCGCCATCCTGCGGCAGATCAAGCGTACCGTGAAGGCGGGCAAGGACGCCGGGATCTGGGTCGGCATATGCGGGGAGCTGCCGGAGGATCCGGTGTTCGCGATCCTGCTCATCGGTCTGGGCCTCGACGAGATCAGCGTCAACTCCTTCCGCATTCCCGAGATGAAGCGCATCATCCGCAGCATCACCTACGACCAGGCGAAGAACCTCGTCAAGAGCGCCTGGAGCTACGCTACCGCGACCGATGTCCGGCGCAACGTCGGCCGGCTCGCCGCGCGGAAGTTCCCCGACCTGGCGGACTCGCTGGCGCGCGAGGGGAGGAACCGATGAGTACGGACCGGGAAGGCCGGCTCGATGATCCCGAGCGCCTGGCCGCCAGCGACCCGGGGCGCATGCTGTCGGCGCTGTGCCGCTTCCCCGACCTGCTCTCAGACGCCTGGAACGCCGCGCCGGACGCGATCCCGCCAGTCAGCCCGCGCCGCATCCTCGTCGGGGGCATGGGCGGCAGCGCCATCGCCGGCGAGCTGATCGCAGGCATCCTGGCCCAGCGCTGCGCCCGGCCCATCGTTCCCGTGCGCGCCTACCATTGGCCCCACGTAGAGGACGCCGACCTGCTCGTCGTCTGCAGCTACTCGGGGGACACGGAAGAGACCCTCTCCCTCTTCACGGAGGCGACGGGACTCGGAGCGCCGCTCGTCGCCCTGGCCACCGGGGGCGAGCTCGAGCGCCGGGCGGCGGCGGCGGGCGTACCCTTTCTCCGCCTCGTCCGCGAGGAGCCGCCCCTTGCGCCCCGCGCCGCTCTGCCCGACATGCTGGGCCGCCTGCTCGCGCTCCTCGCAGCGCTCGGCGAGCCCTTCTGTGCCGCGGAGCCGCGGGAGGGAACCCTCGCGGCCCTGCGGGAGACCGCCGCGCTCTGCGCCCCCGAGAGGAGCGCGCGCGAGAATCCCGCCAAGCGCCTCGCTCTTGCGCTCGGCGACGAGCGCCCGGTCTTCGTGTCCCTCTCGCCCGCCTACGATGCGGCGGCGCTGCGCCTGCGCACGCAGTTCGAGGAGAACGCGAAGCTGAGCGCGACAAGCCGCGCCCTGCCGGAGCTCCACCACAACAGCTGGATCCCCTGGCTGTGCGGCGACTGTCCGGGCGCGCCGGTCTGGCTGGGCGGCGAGGACGCGCATCCGCGGGTTGCCATCCGCCGCCGGCTCAGCGAGGATCTGCTCGCGGAGCGGGGGATCGCCTGCCTGGATCTGCCCGGACGGGGAGAGAACCTCCCCGCGCGCGTGTTGACAAGCGTGCTGCTGGGGGATTTCTTGAGCGTCTACCACGCCCTGATGCGCGGCGTGGACCCGACGCCCACCACCGTCTTGAGCGCCATGAAAGAGCGACTGGGAGAAGCGGAGGACGCATGAGCCTGACCGCCATCATCCCTGCGGCCGGAACGGGAACGCGCCTGCGGCCCCATACCCATAGCCTGCCCAAGGCGCTCCTGCCGGTGGGGGGGCGCCCCGTGCTCGCCCACATCCTCGAGCAGCTCGTGGAGGTGGGCGTCGATCGCGTCGTGCTGGTCCTCGGCTATCTCGGAGATCAGATCGAAGCCTGGGTCCAGGAGAAGTACCCTGACCTGGGTGTGGAGGCCGTCTTCCAGGAGAGACGCCTGGGCCTCGGCCACGCGATCCTCATGGCGCTCGAGCAGGCCGGGCTCGAGGACGGGCCGGGCCTGATTGTGTTGGGCGACACCATCGTGCGCGCGGACCTGAGCGCGCTCCTGGCGCTGCCGGGCCACGGCATGGGCGTGAAGGCGGTCGGCGACCCCCGCCGCTTCGGCGTGGCGGTGCTAGGCGGCGACCGCATCGTCGAGCTCGAGGAGAAGCCCGAAAATCCGCGCAGCAACCTCGCCCTGGTGGGGCTCTACAACTTCCCCGACCTGGCGCCCCTCAGGCGCGGCCTCGAGGAGATCGTCGCGCGGGAGAAGCGGACCCGGGGTGAGTTCCAGCTCACCGACGCTCTCGTGTGGATGATCGAGTCGGGCGAACAGCTCACCCCCTTCCTCATCGAGGACTGGTTCGATGTGGGCAAGGAGGAGACCTGGCTGGAGACCAACCGCGCGCTGCTGGCTGACGCGGCCGCTCCGGCGGCCCGGCCGGGCGTCGTCTTCCACCCGCCCGTGTGGGTGCCGGACGACGCCGTCCTTGCTGACTGCGAGCTGGGGCCGGACGTGAGCCTCGGCGAGGGCGTGGAGCTCCGGGGCTGCCGCATCGAGAATAGTATTGTCGGCGAGGGGAGCGTTATGGCAGATTGTCGGCTCCGCGACTCCCTCATCGGCGCTCACAGCCGCCTTTCGGGCCTCGACGGCTGCTTCAACCTTGGCGAACACTGCCTTGCCACGGGCGGCAACCCCAACGACACCCCACAGCGATAGGAGCTGCAGTGTCTGAACGTCATCTCTTTACCTCCGAGTCCGTGACCGATGGGCACCCCGACAAGGTGGCCGACCAGATCTCCGATGCGATCCTGGACGAGATCCTGAAGGAGGACCCGAATCCCGCCGCCGCGCGCGTGGCCTGTGAGACGCTGGTGACGACCGGCCTGGCCGTGGTGGCCGGCGAGATCCGCACAGACTGCTACGTCGACATCCCGAAGATCGTGCGCGAGACGATCCGCGACATCGGCTACACCAGTTCGGACATGGGCTTCGACAGTCACACCTGCGCCGTGATGACGAGCATCGACAAGCAGTCGCCCCACATCTCCATGGGCGTGGACACGGGTGGCGCCGGCGACCAGGGGATGATGTTCGGCTACGCCACGAACGAGACGCCGGAGAAGATGCCGCTCACCCTCGTGCTGGCCCACCGCCTCGTGCGGCGCCTGGCCGAGCTGCGCCGCGCCGGCGAGCTCCCGCTCGCGCGCCCGGACGGCAAGAGCCAGGTGACCGTCGAGTACGACAACCACCATCCCAAGCGGGTCGACACGGTGGTCGTCTCCACCCAGCACGACGAGAGCTGGCAGATCGACGACCTGCGGGCCGAGGTGGACGAGAGGGTGATTCGCCCCGTCCTGGCCGAGAGCGGCTACGAGCACGAGGGCTACAAGTCGCACATCAATCCGACAGGCTGCTTCATCGAGGGCGGTCCCAAGGCCGACTGCGGGCTCACGGGGCGCAAGATCATCGTGGACAGCTACGGCGGCATGGGCAGCCACGGCGGCGGCGCGTTCAGCGGCAAGGACCCGAGCAAGGTGGACCGCTCCGCCTCCTACATGGCGCGTTACATCGCGAAGAACCTCGTCTGTGCCGGACTGGCCGACGAGGTCGAAGTCCAGCTGGCTTACGCAATCGGCGTGGCCGATCCGGTCAGTGTGATGGTCGACAGCTTCAGGACCGGCAAGGTAAGCGACGCCGAGCTCACCGCCGCCGTGCGGGAGGTCTTCCCGCTGCAGCCGCGTCAGATCATCGAGCACCTGGACCTGCTCCGTCCCCAGTTCCGGCTCACTGCTGCCTTCGGCCACTTCGGTCGGCCAGGCGAGGGCTTCCGCTGGGAGGACGAGGACAAGGTTCCCGACCTGAAGAGCCGCTTCAACCTTTAAGCCCCATCCCGGGAGTGAGCATGAACACCCAGATCCGCCACAAAGTCGCAGACCTTTCCCTCGCTGACGCCGGCCGCCGGCGCATCGAATGGGCCGAGAGCCGCATGCCCGTGCTGATGGCGATCCGCGAGAAGTACTCGCAGACCAGGCCCTTCGAGGGACACAGAATCGCCGGCTGCCTGCACGTGACCAAGGAGACCGCGGTGCTGGTGGAGACGCTGATGGCCGCCGGGGCCGAGGTGGCGTGGTCGGGCTGTAACCCGCTGTCCACGCAGGACGACGTCGCCGCCGCGCTTGCCGCCACCGACGTGCCGATCTACGCCTGGCACGGCATGAACACCGACGAGTTCTACTGGGCCATCGACCAGTGCCTCGAGGCGCGACCGACCCTGACCCTCGACGACGGCGCGGACCTCATCTTCACCGCCCACGCCCGCTACCAGGAGCTCTGTAAGGAGATCCACGGAGGCACGGAGGAGACGACCACGGGCGTGCACCGCCTGCGGGCCATGGGCGACGACGGCAAGCTGCTCTACCCGGTCGTGGCCGTCAACGACGCCGAGACCAAGTGGGATTTCGACAACGTCTACGGCACGGGGCAGTCGAGCATCGACGGCATCCTGCGCGCCACGAGCGTGCTGCTGGCGGGCAAGAAGTTCGTCGTCGCCGGCTTCGGCCACTGCGGGCGCGGCGTCGCGATGCGGGCGCGGGGCATGGGGGCGGAGGTCATCATCACCGAGGTGAAGCCCACCACGGCGCTGAAGGCGACCCTCGAGGGCTTCCGCGTGATGCCCATGGACGAGGCCGCGGCCATTGGCGACATCTTCATCACCGCCACGGGCATGAAGGACATCATTATCCGGCGCCACTTCGAAAGCATGCGCGACGGCGCGATCGTCTGCAACACGGGCCACTACGACTGCGAGCTCAACCTGGCGGAGCTTGCCGCCCTGGCCGGCGAGGGGCGCGAGATCCGGGCAAATAATGAGGAGTTCCGGCGGCCGGACGGCGCCAAGATCTTCGTGCTCGCCAAGGGCCGCCTGGTCAACCTCGCCGCTGCCGAGGGGCATCCCTCCGAAGTGATGGACATGTCCTTCGCCAACCAGTTCATGAGCCTCCTCTGGATGAGCAGGGAAGGCAAACAGCTGGAGCATCGGGTCCACGACATCCCCGCGGCCCAGGACGAGGAGATCGCGCGGCTCAAGCTGGAGACGCTGGGCATCGCGATCGACAGTTTGACTTCCGAGCAGGAGGCCTACTCCACCGACTACTCGGCCGGGACCTAGGCAAGGAGTCAACACCGTGCCGGGCTGGCTGCTCGTCGGACTGGGAGGCTTCCTGGGATCCGTGCTGCGCTACGGCGCCAGCGGTCTCGTCCACCGCCTGGCGCCGTCGACATTATTCCCTCTGGGGACGCTTAGCGTGAACGTCCTGGGCTCCCTGCTGATCGGGCTTCTGGGCGGCCTGGCCGAGAGCCGCGGCATCCTGGGTCCCGAATCCCGCCTGCTGCTCCTTATCGGCTTCCTCGGGGGATTCACCACCTTCTCCACCTTCGCCTTCGAGACGCTCGGCCTGATGCGCGCGGGGCAGACGACCCTGGTCCTCGGCAACGTGCTCGGGCAGGTCTGTCTGAGCCTGATCGCGGTATGGGCGGGCCTGGTGCTCTCGCGGCTGGCGGGAGCAGTCACATGAGCGCGCCGATCCGAGGAACGCTGCTGCGCATTTTCATCGGGGAGAGCGACCATCACGAGGGGCGTCCCCTCTACCAGTGGATCGTGGCCCGAGCGCAAGCTGACCGGCTCGCGGGAGCCACCGTCCTGCGCGGGCTGGAAGGCTTCGGCAGCGGCGGGCGGGTCCACCATGCCGGGCTGCTGCGCCTGTCCGAAGACCTGCCGCTCGTCGTGGAGATCGTCGACGAGGAGGGACGCATCCGCGCCTTCCTGGATGGGCTCGCGTCGGAGATCGACGCGGGCCTGTTCACGCTGGAGACGGTGGAGCTCTTCCGCTTCCCGCGCCGCGACGCCTAGCGGCTGGCGCGCGCCAGCAGCACCAGACCCACCAGCAGGAATAGGATGTTGGCCACCCAGGCCGCGAGCAGGGGCGGCAGGGTCTGGTTGTGTCCCAGCGAGAGCCCCAGGCGCAGGAAGATCATGTAGACGAAGGCAATGCCGACCGTGAGCCCGAAGCCAGCGGCCATGGAGATGCGCCTCTTGGTCGCGCTGAGCGCGCCCCCGAGCAGCACGATGACGAGGTTGGCCCAGGGGAAGCTGGCCTTGACGTGCAGGTCCACCCAGAGCCGGTCCGTGTCCTCCCCCGAACGGCTCTGGGTGAGGATGTAGTGCCGCAGCTCGCCGTAGTCCATGGCCTCGGGGTTCTTCTCGTCCTTGCTGAAGTCGTCGGGCGTCTCGGTGAGGGTCTCCATGTCCAGATGCTCGAAGCGGAAGCTCCCCGCTTCCGGGCGCTCTCGACCCGCGCCGCGCGGGAAGAGGTGGCGGTAACCTTCCACCAGTTGCCAGTGATCGCCGCTCCAGTAGGCGTGACGCGCTGTGGTGTACTCGCGGAGCCGGCTGCCGTCATAGCGCAGGAGCACCAGGTTCTCGAAACGCTGCTGGGAGACATAGTATGCCTCGGCCCAGTAGAGGGTGCCGTCCTCGCTGATCTTGTGGACGAAGCGCCGCACGGACTGCGTGGCTCGCGGCTCCCGGTTTACCTCGTGACGCTGCAGGTCCTCCAGTGCGAGGTTACTGCGCGTGACGATGCGGTCGCCGAAGTAGTAGCTGCCGACGCTGATCAGCGCGCCGAGGAGGAAGAGGGGCAGGAGGATGCGCGGCAGGGGGATGCCCGAGGCCAGCATGGCCGTCAGCTCGTTGTCCCGCGAGAGCCGGCCGAGGCTGAACAGGCTCGCCAGGAGCATGGCGACCGGCAGGATGAGGATGAGAATGTAGGGGATCTTGAAGATGTAGAGCTGGGCGATCGTCCAGGCCGCGGTGTCCTTGTCGATGAAGTCGCCGACCTTCTCGAAGAAGTCGACGACGACGAAGATCAGCAGGAAAGCCATGAGGCCCAGGCCGAGGGCCTTGGAAAACTGCCGGACGATATAGCCGTCCAGGCGCCTCACGACTTCGCTCCCTCGCGCCGGAGCCTGAAACCGGCGAGCCAGTTCATGAAGGCGAAGGGCCGCGACTCGCGGTTGGTCCAGAAGAGCATCCAGCTCCCGAAGAGGACCAGGATGATGTTCACCGACCACATCGCGAGCCAGGGGCTCAGGTACTGCCGGTCCGCCAGCTCCTCGCCGCCCACGAGGAAGATGTAGTAGACAGTGAAGAGGATCAGGCTGAAGGTGATGCCCCAGCCCGTGCCGCTGCGTCCCGTCTTGATGGCCATCGGCGCGCCAAGGAGGATGAAGACGATGCAGGCGAAGGGAATCGAGAACTTCTTATGGATCTCCACCTGGAAGCGCCGGATCTTGCGCTTCACGGAGTCCCGGCTGAGGATCAGGTTGGACAGCGCCCGCTGGGTGTTCTCCTCCTCCTGGATACGCGTCTTGCGATGGCGCCTCGTGGCCGCCCGGCGCTCCGCCGCCGCCGAGTCCGCGTCGGCGGCGACGGGTCGTACGCCCTTGCTGCTCAGATAGGCCTGGCGTGTCTCCGTGTCGAGGAGGCCTATGACCTTCTCCAGCTGCTTCTCGGCCTCCCGTCCCAGTCGCTGGTCGAGATTGGCCAGGTCCTCGCGATTTCTGTCCACCTTGCTCCGCATCATACCCACCGTCATTTCACGGTCGCCGCGGTGCTCGTGCTCCCGCCTCTCCAGGTCGCTGTTGATGTCGGGCATGAGCAGGTCCATGCGGTCGAAGACCGTGATCTGGAACTCCCGTCCGGCGGAGAGATCGGCCTCGAACTGCTCTCCCGTGTCGAGGGCCATCTTCATCAGGTTCTGCTCCTCGTCCTGCACGAAGCTGGCTTTGCGCGCGGAGATGATGCTCGGATTGCGGCCGCGTTCTTCCTGGAAGATGAGCAGATCGAAGAGCTCGTTGGAGCCCTCGTCCTTGCGTTCGGCGTAGAGAGTGTAGCCGGGGATCTTGTCGATGAAGCGGCCAGGCTTGATGTCGAGCGCCGGCTTTTTACTGCGCACAGCGATGAGCAGGTTCTTGAGACGGTGGTTGGTCTCCGGCAGGAGGAAGTTGTTGAAGAAGAACATGAAGACGGTCATGGCCAGGGCGGCGGCCAGAGGGGCGGCGATGATCCGGTAGAGGCTGATGCCTCCGCTGCGCATGGCCGTGATCTCATTCTCGGCGACCATCTGGGAAAAGGCCATCATGGTCGCCACCAGGACGGCCATTGGAATGGTCATTGCAAAAATATGGCCGAGGCTAAGGAGAACGAGTTCCGCAACCACTTCAGCCGGCACCTTGTTGACCAGGAAATACTCGAGGAAGGTGTAGAGGACATCGATCACGAAGATGAAAGTGAGAACCGACAGGCCGAGCAGAAAGGGTCCCACATGATTACGGAGGATGTAACGGTCTGCGAGCCTCATCTGTTTCCTCTTTAATGCCAACAACTTAACTGGAAGGGCGAGTGTACTTCACCCCTGCGCTCCCCGCCAAGGGAATTATGGATCCCCTGCGGCGCCGGTTCCAGCTACCGTGCTGACGCGGCGCCGAGAGATCCCGACGCTCGAAGACGACGGCGAGCGTCATCGGGAGGGACTGTCCTTTTCCGTGGACCGACCCGTCCCCCGCGGGGGACAGTCCGCCCTTACTAGGATCAGCGATCCGAGGACCCATCGCCGATGACCTGGCCTTGGCTACAGAGGACTCTTCGCCCGCAGCGCCCACGCGCGGCTCTCGCCGTATTCCTGTTCCTGTCATTCGCCCATGGCAGCCCGGCTCGCGCCGAGCTCCTCCCCGGTCCCGAGATCCCCGTCGGCGGCCTCTACGCGTCCTGGCTCGAGACCCAGCGCTACGAATCGGAGGGCTGGCTGCGCGGCATGCACCATCGCCACTGGGTATCGCCAGCCGCTCTGCCCCGAGCCTGGGGCGACTACTACATGGACGAGCTGAAGGTTCTCCCCGAGCTGGGGTGGGTACTCTGGATCCGCGTGCCCCGGATCATGACGCATCTCTCCCCGCTGGTGGATCAGACCGACGACTACGGCAACCTCGTGAACGCCAGCTGGCCCGGTGTGCAGCGGCGCGAGATGCTTCCCACCGACGTCTACCTGTCGCGGCTGCTGCGCGAGGGTCGCCAGAAGCTCCTCCTGGAGAAGGCCTCCCTGACGCGCCAGCAGGTGGCCGCCGAGGGTGCGCGCGGCTCGCTCATCGACATCAACATCCCCCTCAGTTTGCCCAAGAGCGTCGAACGCGTGGTGGGGCGTGGGGAGAAGAGCAACATCACCGTCACGGGGCGCGAGTCGATCACCTTCAGCGGCGAGACCCAGCGCACCAACAAGTTCGTGCAGGACGAATCCGGCCGCGGACAGCCGCTCTTCCCGCGCCTGGAGATGAAGCAGGAGCTCCAGGTCAAGCTGAGCGGGACCGTGGGCGAGAAGGTTCACGTGGAGGTGGAGAACAACAGCCTGGCCATGGGCGACGCGGCGCACCGGATCCGCATCCGCTACGAGGGCGACGAGGACGAGGTCATCAAGCTCATAGAGATGGGCGACACGCAGCTCAGCCTGCCCAGCTCCGGCCTGATCAGCTACTCGAGCTCCAACAAGGGCCTGTTCGGCGTGAAGATGAAGGGCAATCTTGGCCCCCTCGACTTCACGGCCATCGCCAGCAAGCAGGAGGGGGAGCTGGCCAACAAGACCTTCAACAACACGGGGCAGATCCGGCAGGACGACCTCGTCCTGGACACCCAGTTCCTGGCCAACCAGTTCTTCTACCTCGACCTGCCTACTCTGGACAGCGGACTCACCGTGGACGAGGGCACGCTCCTGCTCTTCGTGGACGACCACACGCCCTACGTGCCCGGAACGGGACAGGACGTGGAGTACGCCGGCTTTCCCTTTGCCGATCCCGAGGGCGACGGCGTAGAGGACAACATTCCCGAGGACACGGAGAACCTCGAGGTGGGCTCCTTCAAGCGCCTCGAGCTGGGGCGGGACTACAAGATCCTGCTCGACCCCCAGAACATCTTCTACGCGGTCCAGCTGAACTATGCGCTGCGCGAGAGTGACGTGCTGGCGGTCAGCTACGTGGCTCTGGACAGCGAGGAAGGCAAGCACCCGGTCGGGACGACAGACATCACCAGCGTCCTGACCTGGGATCAGGTCAACCCCGACGAGCTGCAGGTCGGAGACCCCGACGCACTGACGCTCGAGCTCATCAAGCCGCAGATCTACACGCCCGAGAGCCCGACCTGGTTGTACATGATGCGGAATGTCTACCGCCTGGGCGGCCGTAACATCGACTACAACACCCTAGAGCTGGAAATCCACCGCCAGGATCCCGCCCTCGTCGATCCCTCGCACCCCTCGCCCAGCGATCCCCCCTTCCTGCGGATCTTCGGCCTGGACCAGTTCGGGCAGGATCAGCTGAACCCGCCCCCCGACAACTTCGTCGACCTCGCGTGGGTAAACCCGGAAGATGGTCTCCTCTTTTTCCCCTGGTATCAGCCCTTCGACCCGCCCGAGCCCCTGGTCTGCGACTGGACAACCGAGATCGCCCAGGGCGACACGACCTGCTACTCCCTGCCCGAGGACGACCGCAACCCGTCGCTCTATGCCGTCACCCACGAGGAGCTGCAGCGAAACGCCGCGGACTACAACAAGTACGTCATCCGCTTCAGCAGCTCCACGGCCGCCAGCCGCTTCAACCTGGGTGCCTTCGACATCCTGGAAGGCAGCGAGGTCGTGACCCTGGATGGGCGGACCCTCGCCAAGGGGTCGGACTACCGCATCGACTATTTCTCCGGCGAGGTGGAGCTGATCGGGGATGCGGCCACTGGTCTCCGTCCGGACAGCAACGTGCAGATCAGCTACCAGTACCGTCCCATCTTCGGCGGGGGGAAGAGCAACCTCCTCGGCCTGCACGGCACCTACAACCTGAACAAGCGCAGCAAGCTCTCCAGCTCCTGGCTCTACGAGTCGAAGCACAGTGGCACCCGCCGCCCTCGCCTGGGCGAGGAGTCCACACGCAACGTGGTCGGCAACCTGCTGGGCAACTTCACTGCCAATCCGGAGTTCCTCACACGGGCCGTGAACTGGCTGCCGCGTGTGGACACGGACGCGCAGAGCAGCGTAAGCGTCTCGGGCGAGCTGGCCGCCAGCTTCCCCAACCCGAACATCGACGGCGCGGCTTTCCTGGACGACATGGAGGGCGCGGAGGACGCCGACGAGCTGGGCCTGCACCGCAGCCAGTGGGTCCTGGCGAGTGAGCCCCTCGACGTGATCCGCGTGCCCGGCGGCGCGGATATCGAGGTGACGCCCGGTACGCGAGCCAGCTCTTACTACTGGTTCCATCCCCAGAACACGACCTTCCGGCGGGACTTCAACCTCAACCTCCCCGAGCAGGAGGCCCAGGAGTCGGTGGAGGTGCTGCGCGTGGCCGTGCCCGTGAATCTCAGCGAGGAGCAGCTCGAGGCCTTCCCTGCGCTGGCGCCAGTCGACGCGGAGAACGCAGCCATGGGCGACTCCCTCTGGGCAGGTCTCATGCGGAGCTTCGGGGGCGAGGGGCTCGACCTGAGCCAGGCGGAGTACATCGAGGTCTGGCTCAACGATTCCCAGCAGGAGGAGATCTTCCGCCGGGGGCGCATCCACTTCGAGCTGGGGGACATCGACGAGGACTACTGGAATCCCGAGCTGAACGTCCTCGACACCGAGGACCGCTTCAACACGAACGTCTTCGACGAGCTCGACGAGGATACCGGGCTGGACGGACTCTACAGCGGGAACGAGACGGACACCGGCGCCGCATACGGGAACGCCGGCGATCCGGCCGGCGACGACTACGACCCGGCCCAGCAGGCGGAGAGCTTTGGCAACTCCTACTTCAAGGTCAACGGCACCGAGAAGAACCGCCGTCTCGACACCGAGGACCTGGACGGCAACGGCCAGCTCAGCTCCCGGAACGGCTACTTCACCCTGGACGTTGCCCTCGACGAGGTGCCGCTGATCGACATGGTGGACGTCTACGCAGACGACGGTCAGGTGCCGGACGGCAACAAGGCCTGGCGGCTCTACCGGCTCAACCTGGCCGACGCCCGCGAGGTCAGCGACGGCCTGAGCACGCCCGACTGGTCCCGCATCCAGGACTTCCGCTTCTGGGTGGAGGGGATGAACCAGGCCGGGCAGAACCCGGAGCAGCCCTTCAACTTCCTGGAGATCGCCAGCATCAAGATCGTCGGCAACCGCTGGAAGTCTCACGGCATCCAGGACGTGGCCACGGGAAGCACCTTGCCTCCCTCCGAGCTCGCCCTGGGGGAGGACATCCGTGTCGAGGTGATCAACAGCAAGGACAACGCGAACTTCTTCTGGCCCTTCGGCGAGCAGATCGACCCGCAGACCGGACTGCCGGAGCGGGAGCAGGCCCTGAACTTCGTCTACGAGAACCTGGAGCCCGGGCACCAGGCTGTGATCCGCAAGGACTACCAGTCCCTGAATCTCACGGGCTACCGTGGCATCTCTTTCTACGTGCGCACCGACCTGCCGACCACAGACCACGACGTCTTCTTCCGCGTGGCCTACGACAGCACGAACTACTACGAGGTCGTGCACCACCCCGAGCACAGCGAGTGGACCGAGATCAATCTCCTGCTCACGGACTGGACGGACCTGAAGCTGTCCAGCACGGCGGACACCGTCAGCGCGGTCGTGGCCGACGCCGTCAGCCCGGGGCGGCAGTATGTCATCCGCAAGGTGGGGCATCCCGACCTCAACCGCGTCGGGGCGGTCTACTTCGGCGTCGTCAACGGAGCGGACGACGAGGTGCTGACCGGCGAGTCCTGGTTCAACGACATCCGCGTCAAAGAGGTGCGGCGCGACACGGGCTACGCGGGCAAGGTGAGCGGCACGGTGAACCTGGGCGGCGTGATCAACCTGGGGGGCAACTTCCAGGAGACGGACGCAGAGTTCCGCGGACTGCGCGCCACCCGGGGCTCGGGGGCCACGACCCGGAACTGGGGCGTGACCGCCTCCACCAGCCTGCAGAACTTCGTGCCCCTGCTTGGCTACAAGCTGCCCATCAGCGGTAGCTACAGCCGCTCGACCAGCACGCCCAAGTACGAGCCGAGCAGCGATGTCGAGCTCACCGACGCGGAGCTACAAGACGCCAACCGGACGCAGTCCATCACGCAGCGCGTTTCCGGAACGCTGAGCCGAACGCCCTCGCGCAACTGGTTCGGCCGCATCTTCCTGGACAACTTCCGGCTCGGCGGCGGGATCTCCCAGCAGCGCAGCCGGGGGCCCACGACCGTGACGCTGAGCGAGACGGTCGACTACAATCTCTCCTACGAGCTGACCCAGCTCAAGGAGCGCAAGCTGCGGCTGTTCCGCGGCAGCGCCCTGCGCTGGGTGCCCAACAGCGTCCGCCTGCGCACGAACACCAATCGCTCCTGGTCGGAGAGATGGTCGGGCGGTGTGGGCCAGCGCTTCAACCGCCAGCTGCCGTCGCGCCTGGGCAAGATGAGCAACAGCGCCTCGGTGCAGTGGAACTTCTTCCCGTCCCTCCGCACCGACTTCTCCATCAACGACGCGCGCTCGCTCGAACACGAGAAGGCCGAGCGGCACCGCATTGCGGGGGTGGAGCTCAACCTCGGTTTCCAAACGAATCAGGGGCAGGGCCTGACGATCGACTACACGCTGCCCTTCGTGCGCCGCTTCAAGCCGAAGATCAGCTTCCGCAGCAGCTACAACCAGTCACGGCAGGCCTTCGTGGCTGGCAGCGGCGCGAAGAAGCCCGGCACCATGGATCTCTCGAACGACAACCGTATCGCCACGAACTACAGCTTTACCGTGGGCAAGTGGTTCGAGTGGATGGGCGGCGAGCACGTCGGGAAAAAGAAGAAGCCCTCCCAGCCGCCGGGGAGCCCTCCCGTGATCAGCCCGCGCAAGCTGCCGCCGCGCCTCCTCGTACCCGTCGACCCCCTGCGCGGGCCGGATCCCCGCATGTTGAAGCGCAAGACGCGACGCTGGTTCGAGGAGGAGACGGCCGGCCCAGAGACATTGACGCCGACGGAGGCCGTCGCAGACAGCGCGTCGGCGGGGCCCGACCCGATGGTCGTCGTCTGGAAGACGCTGCAGGTGCTGTCCGGGCTGAAGCCGCTCAAGGTGGACCTGAGCCGGAGCGTCCGGACTGCCTACAGCAACGTCGTCGAGAAGCCCTCGTTGCTCTACCGACTCGGCTTCGCCGAAAATCCGGAGATGCCGGGCTATGACGGCGAGGAGCTCGTGACACGAAAGGACGCGGACCAGCTGGACGAATCGCTGGATCTGCGCGTCTCCACCGGCGTGACCATCGCCGAGAAGATCCAGGTCAGCACGGGCTTCGACTGGTCGCGCAGCGACCGGCGGGCGAGCCGTGTACACACCACCAGCACGAACACGAAGTGGCCGAGCTTCAGCGTCGATCTGAGCGGCGTGGACGAGTGGCCCATCTGGGGCGACCTGATGGACGTGAGCTCCATCGGGTTCGGCTTCAGCAAGAGCAGCAAGAGCAGCGAGAACCACGGATCCGGCATCGGCAGCCGCAACGAGACCACGAGCATCACGCCCCGCTGGGGGATCACCTGGCGAAACAAGATGCGCAGCAATTTCACCGGCAGCTACAACAAGACGCTGTCGGTCAGCAACACCCAGACGACCAAGAACATCAACATGAACATCGCCGCGGACTTCTCCTACAACCTCTCCGCGCCCAACGGCCTCGGGATTCCGGGCCTGCGGGGAATCCGCTTCAAGAGCCGTCTCGATCTCACGACCAACCTGAACTACACGCGCACGCGCAATCTCGTCATCGAGGCCAGCGGCTTCGAGCGCGAGCTGGGAGGTGGAGCGCGGACCCTGATTTTCTCTCCCGGGGCCCGCTACCAGTTCTCGGACAAGCTCAGCGGCGGAGCCACGCTCCGCTTCAGCCGCAGCGCCAGGGACAGCTCCGGAGAGGTGCTGACCTCGGTCGGCCTCAGCCTGAACACGTCCTTCATCTTCTAGCGGACCGCCGGCCTCTGGCAGCTTGCTTGCTGTTCACTATCTCTCCGAATGACAGGTGTTTTGGCGAAAATAGCCCTTGCGGGGGAGGACTTTGTAGGCTACAGTGTCTCGGCAAGTGGGTGACTCTGCCCACTTTTTTCTTTGTTCTCTCCTGGGAAGGCACAGCCATGGATGCGAGTCTGGAGAGACTCCTGGAAGCGGAGGTCCGGGACGCGGGCTTCACGCTCTATCACTGGCGCCTCAGACCCGGAGGGAAGAGACGGATCCTGCAGGTTTTCCTGCACTCGGAAGGTGGCGTGCTCCTGGACGAGTGCGCGCGCGTGAGCCGGCGCCTCGCGGCCGCCATCGAGGAAGCCGGGGCCATCGACGGCCCTTACGTGCTCGAGGTGTCGTCGCCGGGTCTCGACCGTGCCCTCCTGAAGCCCTGGCACTACGAGATCTCGCGCGGGGCCCGCATCCGCCTCGTCCAGAAACAGGGGCCCGAGGAGAGCCGGAGCCTCGAAGGGACGATCCTTGGCCTGGACGGCGACTGCGTCCGCCTGGGGATCGAGGACCAGGAGGAAGTCCTGCCCCTCTCGACGATCAGCAAGGCCCGGGTGGTCCCGGAGCTGTCGATCCGGCGTGGCAAGGCCACGAATTCTGACGGAGGAAAGTGATGAGTGAAGGGTTCCTCGAGGCCCTGCAGCAGATCATGCGCGAGCGCAAGGTCGATCATGAGGTCCTCATCGAAACCCTGGCCATGGGCCTGCGCTCCGCGGTGCGGCGCAAGCACGGCTCCGAGGCGAACGTGGACGTGGACATCCAGTCCCAGAAGGGTTCGATCGAGATCCACCTCGTGATGGAGGTCGTCAGCGAGGAGGAACTCGAGAACGAGGACGAGCAGCTCACGGTCGACGAGGCGCGCGAATACATCGACAACCCCGAGGTGGGGGACGTCATCCGCATTCCCCTCGACGTGAAGGAGTTCGGCCGCAACGCGATCATGACCGCCAAGCAGGTCCTGGTGCAGGGCGTGCGCGAGGCGGAGCGCGAGCGGGTCTTCAACGAGTACAGCAAGCGCGTGGGCGAGATCGTCAGCGGCACCGTGCAGCAGGTGGACCGGGGTAACATCCTCGTCAACCTGGGTCGCGCGGAGGCGCTCCTGCCCTATCGCGAGCAGATCCGGCGCGAGCGCTTCCACCAGAGCGAGACGGTGAGGGGCCTGGTGCTGGAGGTGCAGCGGGAGTCCCGAGGGCCGCAGATCATACTCAGCCGCACACACCCCGATTTCCTGCTGCGCATGTTCGAGCAGGAGATCCCCGAGGTCTACGAGGGCCTCGTGGAGATCAAGGCCATCGCCCGCGAGCCGGGCTGGCGCTCCAAGGTGGCCGTCTACTCCATGGACGATCGAGTGGACGCCGTGGGCGCCTGCGTCGGCATGAAGGGCGCCCGAGTCATGGCCATCGTCAAGGAACTGAGCGGGGAGCGGATCGACATCGTCCCCTGGGACAACGACGTGAGCGCGTTTGTCACGCGAGCCCTCTCGCCGGCCCAGGTCTCGACCATCCGGGTGCGCGACTGGGAGGAGCGGGCGCTGGAAGTCATCGTCGCGGAGGACCAGCTCTCGCTCGCCATCGGCAAGGAGGGCCAGAACGTCCGGCTGGCCGCCAAGCTCACCGGCTGGAAGATCGATCTGGTCACGTCCGAGCTCTTGCGGCTGCGCGAGGCCGCGGACGAGCACGTGCGCGTGGAAGTGGCCGAGATGGAAGGCGTCACTCCGCGGCTCGCCGCCAACCTGGTCGCGGCGGGCTACGAGACCGTACTGGCGCTGGCCGGCGCAACACGGGACGAACTAGAGGCCATCGACGGCATCGGGCCCAAGACGGCCGAGAAGCTGCAGGCCAAGGCGGCGGACGTGGGCGCCGAGCTCGCGGAGGCCCGCGACGAGTTCATCGAGACGGAGCGCCAGCGTCTGGCCGAGGAGCGGCAGGCGCAGGAGCTCCAGCAGCTCTTCAACGAAGATGCTTTCGACGCTGACGAGGACGAGGATTCGGTCGAGGACGATACGGAGGAGGCCCGCCCCCTCTTCAAGGACCTGGAGGGGGAGGAGAGCTCCGACGCTGACGAGGACGAGCCCGAGCCCGACGAGGCCGAAGCCGAGACGGACGAGTCCGGGCCCGTGACGGATGAGTCCGAACCCGAGGTGGCCGAGCCCGAGCCCGACGAGGCCGAAGCCGAGACGGACGAAGCCGTGCTGCGCGGGGAAGGCGAAGGCCCGGGGGTCTAGCCGCGATGACAGACCACGACGCGCTGGAGGCTGTTCTGCCCTATCTGCACCAGGCGCGTCGCAGCGGTGCACTGCTGGTGGGTTACCAGGCCGTGCGTCGCAGCCTGCGCCGGGGGGACTGCAGCCTCGTGCTCCTGGCCAAAGACGCCGGCGACTCCCTGCGGCGTCTGGATACTGGCGGGGTTCCGATGATCCCGCTGGCGGACCGCGCCGGTCTCGGCGCGTGGCTTGGCAGGAGAGAGGTGGCGATCCTCGGCCTCGGCGATCCGCACCTGGCCGCGGGGTTGAGGGCGCGGTTGGAATCCGCGAAAGGCCGATAAGGTTTCGACGGAGGTTGGTGTTGGCCAAGAGAATCTATCAGGTTGCCAAGTCCTTTGACGTCAAGGGTGTGGAGATCGTTCACTATCTCCGCGACCAGGGCTTCGAGGTCAAGAGCCACATGTCTCCGATGTCGGTCGAGATGATCGAGGCGGTCGAGAATAAGTACAAGCCAGCCAAGCCTGCGGCCAAGAAGGCCACGGCAAAGAAGGTAGCCAAGAAGACCGCCAAGAAGACCGCCAAGAAGACCACTGCCAAGAAGGCCACCTCCAAGAAAGCCACGGCGAAGAAGGCAGCCAAGAAGGCGACCGCCAAGAAGGCCACGGCCAAGAAAGCCGTGACCAAGAAGGCCGAGGCGCCGACCGTCACCAAGGTGGGGGACAGGAAGAAGGCGGTCAAGGTCGTCCGGAAGTCCGACCAGCCCGCCAAGAAGGCGCCTGCCAAGCCCAGCGCCGAACAGGCTGCCGAGGAAGCGAAGAAGGAAGAGAAGCCGCGGGTCATCCGCTACGCCCCGGGCATGGAACCGGGAGCCCGCCGCGAGACGCCCCCACCCGCTGCCAGGCCCCAGAAGCCTCAGGACTTCCACATGCGCACTCAGCCGAGGAGGCCCGGCGGACCCGGCGGACACGGTGGACCCGGTGGACCCGGTGGACCCGGCGGACCCGGTGGACCCGGCGGCCAGCGCGGTCCCGGCGGCCAGCGGCCGCCCGCGCCCGGCCAGTTCGAGGCTCCCGGACAGCGAGGCAGAAAGAAGCGCCGCAAGCGGAGCGCAGGACGGGGAGAGCAGGAGATCCGCCGTAGCGTGCGTCAGACCATGGCCAGCATGGAGAGGGGGGCCGTGGGCAAGAAGAAGCGTCGATCCGCCGCCGTGGCAGTGGCGCCGACCGACGAACTGACGAAGGTCGAGGAGAGCAAGCTCCGGATCCTGCCCCTGTCGACCCTGGCGGAGCTCGCCAACGCGATGAAGGTGCCCGAGAACGAGGTCATCGCCACCTGCCTGCGCAACGGGCTCATGGTGACCATGAACCAGCGCCTGGAACCCGAGGACATCGAGCTCATCGCCAGCGAGTACGAGTTCGAGGTCGAGTTCCTCAGCGAGTACGAGGCCGAGCCCGAGGAAGAGGAGGAGGTCATCGGCGAGGACGAGCTCGAAGCACGCCCGCCGGTGGTGACGGTGATGGGTCACGTCGACCACGGCAAGACCAAGCTCCTCGACTTCATCCGCAAGGCCAACGTGGCCGAGCACGAGGCGGGCGCGATCACGCAGCACATCGGCGCCTACTGCGTGGATCTCCCCGGTGGCAAGATCACCTTCCTCGATACGCCCGGGCACGAGGCCTTCACGGCCATGCGCGCGCGCGGCACGCAGGTCACGGACATCGTGATCCTGGTCGTCGCCGCGGACGATGGCGTCATGCCCCAGACCGTCGAGGCCATCGACCACGCCAAGGCCGCCCAGGTGCCCCTGATCATCGCAATCAACAAGATGGACCTCCCCACCGCGAACCCCGACCGGGTGAAGCAGGAGCTCCTCCAGCACGGCGTCACCGTGGAGGACTTCGGCGGGGAACAGGTCGCGCTGCCCATCTCCGCGAAGCAGGGCGAGGGCATCGACAAGCTGCTGGAGATGGTTCTTCTGCAGGCTGAAATGCTGGAGCTCAAGGGCGCGCCACGCCGGCACGTGAAGGGCACGGTCATCGAAGCGAAAAAGGACCCCGGCAGGGGCGTGATCTTCACCATCCTCGTGGAGCAGGGCACCCTCGAGATTGGAGCGCCCTTCGACGTCGGGTATCACTTTGGAACGGTCCGCGCCCTGATCAACGAGTGGGGCGAGCGCATCGAGCAGGCGGGCCCCGGCACGCCTGTGGCGATCCTGGGCGCCGGCGGCGTGCCCGAGGCGGGGGACAGCTTCACGGTCGTCGAGTCCGAGGTCAAGGCACGCGAGATCTCCACGAAACGCCAGCAGCTGAGGCGGGAGCAGGAGATCCGCTACCAGCGGCGCATGGGACTGGAGGACCTCTACGATCAGATCAGCAAGGGCGAGGTGCACGAGCTCAAGCTGGTGCTCAAGGCCGACGTCGCCGGTTCGGTGGAGGCCATGGCCGACAACTTCCAGAAGCTCTCCACCGACGAGGTGAAGGTCGCCATCATCCACAAGTCGGTGGGCACGGTGAACGAGGGCGACGTGCTCCTGGCGGCCGCGAGCAACGCGATCATCATCGGCTTCAACGTGCGCCCGCAGGTCTCCGTACGCGAATTGGCGAAGCGCGAGCAAGTGGAGATCCGCACCTACGACATCATCTACGAAGCCGTCGAGGAAGTGAAGCAGGCCATGAGCGGTCTGCTCACTCCGGAGATCAAGGAGACGGTGCAGGGGACCGCCGAGGTGAGGCAGGTCTTCCGCGTCCCCAAGATCGGGTCCGTCGCCGGCTGCTACGTGATCGACGGTGTCATCGAGCGCAGCTCCCAGATCCGCATCCTCCGCGACGGCGTTGTGCTCGGCACTCGCAAGATCGCCAGCCTGAAGCGCTTCAAGGAGGACGTGGGCAAGGTGGAGTCGGGCTTCGAGTGCGGCATCGGCCTGGCGGACTTCCAGGACGTCAAGGAGGGCGATACCCTAGAGGCCTTCACCACCGAGGAAGTGGCGCGGACCCTTTAGCGCCAGCAGGCTACGGGACCCCGCGGCGGGGAGAACGCAATGCGCGTGCTCATCGTCACCCTGGACCTTCAGATCCCGGGCTGCCGCAGCCTCAAGGAGCGCCGCAGCGCGCTCGAGCCCCTCAAGTCGCGTCTCCGTCGCGACCTCAACCTCTCGGTGAGCGAGGTTAAGCCCCGCAGCCAGCGCGATCGCGCGCGACTCGGGCTGGCTGCCGTGGTGGACAACCGCGCTGCCGGGGACGCGCAGCTGAGCCGAGCCCTGGCGATCGTCGCCCGCGATCGGCGGGTGCTCGTCCTGGAGCAAGAAGTGGAGTATTGGTAGAGCCATGAGCGGACACTACAAGCAGCGCTTGGAGAGCCACATCTTCGAGCTCCTCACGGACCTGTTGGCGCGCGAGGCGCGCGACCCCAGGCTCGAGGGGGTGGTCGTGACGGCCGTGGAGCTGAACGAGGACAACTCGGTGGCCAAGATCTTCACCATGGGTGGTGGGGAGGGCGCGCCGGCGGGCCTGCGCAAGGCGGCTGCCTTTTTACGCGGCGAGCTGGGGCGCTTCCTGAAGATGCGGAGCGCCCCGGAACTGCGCTTCCAGGAGGACGAGAGCCTGGACCGCTACAACCGCATCGAGGGTCTCCTGGCCACGGATCCACCGCCGGCCGAGCCCTCCTCCTCCCCGGATCCGGAAGACGAAGGCTGAGCATGTCCCGCCTCGTGCTCGTCGACAAGCCCGAGGGGCCGACCAGCCACGACGTGGTGGCGACACTGCGTCGCACGCTCGGCGTCCGCAAGGCCGGGCACTGCGGCACCCTCGATCCGATGGCCTCCGGCCTTCTCCTGATCCTCACGGGACGCGCAACCCGTCTCGCCGAGGTCTTCGCGGGACACGAGAAGGTCTACCGGGGGACCGTGCGCTTCGGCTTCTCCACCGAGACGGACGACCGCGAAGGCAAGGTGCTGGCCCGCGCGGACTCCTTCTCGCTCGAAGACGGGGCGGTCGCGGCCGCCCTGGCTGAGCTGCGCGAGCGGACGAGTCAAAGTCCTCCGCACTACTCGGCCATCAAGGTGCAGGGGGTTCCCCTCTACAAGAGGATGCGCAGCGGCGAAGGTGCCCCCGCGGAGCTGCCGGACAGGCCCGTGCGCATCCGTCGCCTGGACCTGCTGGAAAGGCGCGAGGCGGAGGTGGATCTGGAGATCCTCTGCAGCGCCGGCACCTACGTGCGGGCCCTGGCCCGCGACCTGGGGGAGCTGCTGGGGATCCCGGCTCATCTCTCTGCGCTGCGCCGCCTGGCCTCCGGCCCGTTTCGCGTGGAGCAGGCGGTGCCGGCCGACCGCCTGCTCTGGGAGGACAGCTCCGATCCCCTGGGACTCTCTCTCGAGGACGCCCTCGCGGACCTGCCCGCTGCGGCCGTGAGCGAGGACTACCGGCCCCGCCTCGAACACGGCGCGCAGCCCGCCCCCGACGACCTGGACTGGGAGGGACCCCTCCCTCCCGCGGGTGCCTGGGTGCGCCTGCTGGCTGCCGGGGGCGAGCTACTCGCCCTGGCGCGGGTCGAGGAGGACCCCGAACCCGTGCTGCGCCTGCGGCGCAGCCTGAAGACCTGAGCCATGCGCGTTTACTATTCCCTCGATGACATACAGCAGACGCCGACCCGCCGCCGCGGTGTGAGCGTCGGTATCTTCGATGGAGTGCATCTGGGCCACGCCAAGATCCTGGCGACCTTGAAGGAGGCCGTGCGGCGGGAGGGCTTGGACTCACAGCTCGTCGTCACCTTTGAGCCCCATCCCCTGGCCGTCGTCCGGCCCGATCGGGCCCCGCGGCTCATCCTCACCCTGGCCGAGCGCATCGCAGCGCTCGAGCGACTGGGCCTGGGCGAACTGCTCGTGCTCGACTTCACTCCGGAGCTGGCCGCCACGAGCCACGAGGATTTCGCGCGCGACGTGCTCGTGGGGGGGCTGGGGACGAGAGCGCTCGTGGCAGGCTACGACTTCCACCTCGGCCAGGGCCGCCGGGGTTCGGCCGAGGACATGGCGCGGCTGGGGGAGGAGCTCGGCTTCCGGGTGGAGGTCGTCACGCCCTGCTACCTTGACGGCATGATCGTCAGCAGCACGCGCATCCGGACGGATCTAGCCGCCGGTCGGATGGCGGAGGTGGCCCGCGCCCTCGGCCGGCCCTACAGCCTTTCCGGCGAAGTCGTCCGTGGCCGGGGCGCCGGCCGCGGGCTCTCCTTCCCCACGGCGAACCTGGCGCCGCCACCCGAGAAGGCCCTGCCGCCGCCGGGGGTCTACCTGGTCCTCTGCGAGTTCGGCGACGAGAAGCGACACGGTCTCTTGAACCTGGGCTGGGCGCCCACCCTGAAGGGCGAGTTCGGCCCGGAGGTCCACCTCCTGGATTTCGAGGGAGACCTCTATGGCAAGCAGCTGGAACTGCAAATTCTGCAATGGATTAGGCCCGAGATGAAGTTCTCCGATCCCGGGGCCTTGGCGGAGCAGATCCGTGCTGACATCGAGCGGGTGCGGGAGATCCTGGCCGCCGGAGGGGGCGAGGAATAGGGAAAAGCTCCAGCTGGGGGTCTTTACAGCCGAAAACCACTGTGCTAGTTTGCAGCCCCATTGGCGGGTGCGCGTAGCGCTGCCTGCCGCCATCGCGACTGCTCGAAGTTACCCAGGGAGGTTAACTGACGATGGCGCTTGAATCTGATATCAAGAAGAGCCTCATCGAAAAATATCGGTTACACGATTCCGATTCCGGCTCCGCAGAGGTGCAGATCGCTCTCTTGACCGAGAGGATCAACCAGCTTACCGAGCACTTCAAGGTTCACAAGAAGGACCACCACTCGCGCCGCGGTCTCATGAAGCTCGTCGGCCGCCGGCGGCGCCTGCTCGACTATCTCAAGAAGAACAAGCTGGAGACCTATCGCGATCTGATCATGTCACTCAAGCTCAGGCGCTAGGACTGAAGGCGGCCAACACGGCCGCCCAGAAGCGCCACGCTGGAGCCTGGGAGGAGGAGGGTCCTCCTCCCGTCTCACGTCATGGTCCGTTCCGGACCACGGAGGTATCATGGAAAAAGTCAGTTTAGAACTGTCGGGGCAGAGCTATGCCCTGGAGACGGGGCAGGTGGCCAAGCAGGCCAGCTCCGTCCTCGTACGTTTCGGCGAGACCGTCGTTCTGGTCACCGCCGTCGCCGCCAAGTCGGAGGATCCCGACCGGCCCTACTTCCCCCTTTTCGTCGAGTACCGCGAAAAGAAGTACGCCGCGGGCATGATCCCCGGCGGTTACTTCAAGCGCGAGGCGCGTCCCTCCGAGAAAGAGGTGCTCAACGCGCGGCTCGTCGACCGTCCTATCCGTCCCATGTTCCCGGACGGCTACATGGCCGAGACCCAGGTCGTGGCCACGGTGCTGAGCTATGACCAGGAGAACGAGGCGGACGTCCTCGCGATCACGGGCGCCAGCGTTGCGCTGGGGCTCTCAGACATTCCCTTCGAGGGCGTGCTCTCCGGCGTTCGCGTCGGCAAGGTCGACGGCGAGCTGAAGGTCAACCCCACCCTCGAAGAGACCATGGACAGCGAGCTGGATCTCGTCGTCGCGGGCACGGACGATGCCATCCTGATGGTGGAGGGCGAGAGCCGCGAGGTCTCCGAGGAGGAAATGATCGCGGCGATCAGCTTCGCCCACGAGCACATCCGCACCTTCAACCGGATGCAGCGCGAGCTCTTCGAGAAGGTCGGACAGCCCGAGAAGCGGAGCGTCAAGGCTCCGGAGATGCCCGCGGGCCTCGCGGAGCGCGTGCGGGCGGATTACGGCCCGGCCATCGAGGAGGCGAGCCGCGGTGCCCGCAAGCACGAGCGCCAGAAGGGGCTCGACGACCTGCTGGCGCGCGTCAAGGAGGAGCTCGCCGAAGACTTCCCCGAGGAGGAGCGCTGGATCGGCAAGGCCTTCGGGGACATCGAGAAGGAGTCCGTCCGGCAACTGATTCTCGACGACTCGCGCCGCGCTGACGGCCGCGACCTCGAGGAGGTCCGCGCCATCAGTATCGAGCCCGGCTTCCTGCCGAGGACCCACGGGTCGGCCCTCTTCACCCGCGGCGAGACGCAGGCGCTTGTCGCCGTGACACTGGGCACCAGCCGCGACGAGCAGCGCATCGACAACCTCGAGGGCGAGTACTTCAAGCGCTTCATGCTGCACTATAACTTCCCGGGCTTCAGCGTCGGCGAAGTGGGGCGCTTCTTCACCAGCCGCCGCGAGGTCGGCCACGGCAACCTCGCCGAGCGCGCGATCAAGGCCCTGCTGCCCGACGAGGACGACTTCCCCTACACGATCCGCGTGGTCAGCGACGTGATGGAGTCGAACGGCTCCAGCTCCATGGCCACCGTCTGCGGCGGCAGCCTCTCGCTCATGGACGCCGGCGTGCCCCTGCGCGCGCACGTGGCGGGCGTCGCAATGGGCCTCGTCACCGACGGGGAGCGCTTCCGCATCCTCACAGACATCCAGGGGCTCGAGGATCACCTGGGCGACATGGACTTCAAGGTGGCGGGCACACGCGAGGGCATCACGACCTTCCAGCTCGATACCAAGATTGCCGGCCTGCCCGAGCAGGTCATGCGCGATGCGCTGGCACAGGCCAAGCAGGCGCGCATGCTGATCCTCGACAAGATGGAGGCGGTACTGCTCGAGGCGCGTCCTGACATCAGCCGCTACGCGCCCAAGATCACGAGCATCAAGATCGCGACGGAGAAGATCCGCGACATCATCGGCAAGGGCGGCGCGACCATCCGCCGCATCCAGGACGAGACCGGAGCCACCATCGAGGTGGAGGACGACGGCACCGTGCGTATCGCTGCCGTGAACGGCGAGAGCAGCGACGCGGCCATCGAGTGGATCTCCTACTTGACCGCGGAGGTGGAGGTCGGCAAGGTCTACGACGGCAAGGTGAAAACCATCACCAAGTTCGGCGCCTTCGTCGAGATCCTGCCGGGGCAGGACGGCCTGCTGCACATCTCCGAGATCGACCACAAGCGCATCAATCGCGTGGAGGACGTCTTCCAGGTGGGGGACGCCGTCCAGGTGAAGGTCGTGGACGTAGACAACGCGGGCAAGATCCGTCTGAGCCGCAAGGTGCTCCTGGAGACTGCGCCGCACTAGGCGGTCATGAACAGCGCCCTCTTCTCTCACACCGAGGACATGAACAAGGTGGTCCTGCCCGGCGGGGCCACCTTGTGCACACAGGTCGTGCCGGACGCGCTGTCCGTCTCCCTGGGAGTGTGGGTGCGGAGCGGCAGCCGGGACGAGCAGAGCGGCGAACACGGCATCACCCACTTCCTCGAACACATGGTCTTCAAGGGTACCGAGACGCGCAGCGCTCTCGACATCGCCCTGGCCATGGACCGGCTGGGGGGGCAACTCGATGCGTTCACTACCAAGGAGCTGACCTGTTTCAGCTCACGCGTCGTGGCCGAGCACTTCGACACCGCGCTGGACGTGCTGGGCGACCTGCTCACGCGACCCCTCCTGGGCGAAGAGATGCTGGCGACGGAGAAGCAGGTGGTCCTCGAGGAGATCCGCAACGTCCTGGACGATCCGGACGATCTCATCCACGACCTTGCCAGCGCCGAGGTCTTCGGCTCCCATCCGCTCGGTCGGCCCATCCTGGGCACAGAGGCGTCCGTCTCGGGATTCCAGCGCGAGCAGCTGCACTCCTATCTGGAGAGCCGCTACGCGACGGACAACATCATCGTCGCGGTGGCGGGTCCCCTGCCGCACGACGACGTGGTGGAGCGCGTGTCGAAGGCCTTCCGGCTCCGCTCGGGGAACGGCCTCGTCCGTTCGGAATCTACACTGGCCCCGGTCGCCAAGCGCGTGCGCGTCGAGAGCCGAGACCTGCAGCAGCAGCATCTCTGGCTCGGCCGCCTGGGTCTCGGTTACAGCAACCCCGACCGCTATGCCATGCTGCTGCTCAGCACACTCCTGGGCGGGAGCATGAGCAGCCGGCTCTTCCAGGCGATCCGCGAGCGCGCGGGGCTCGCCTACAGCGTATTCAGCTTCGCGGACTTCGCCAGCGACGCGGGGCTGCTCGCCACCTACATGGCGGTCTCGCCCGCTCGGACGGGCGAAGCCATCCGCCATACTCTCGACGAGTACGTGGGCCTGATCAGCAAGGGTTGCACGGAGGAGGAGCTGGAGAATACGAAGATGCAGCTCAAGGGGAACCTGCTGCTCGCGATGGAGAGCGTGACGGCACGGATGAACCGCCTGGCCAGGAACGAGATCCACGAGAGTCGCTTCATCGGCGTCGAGGAGCTGGTGGAGCGGATCGATTCCGTCACGACCGACGACATCCGCCGCCTTGCCGCAAGCTACCTCGATCCCGAAACCCTCACCCTCGTCTCGCTGGGCCCAGCGCCGGAAACGGGACCCTTCTGATGAGCGACATGGCCCTGCTCAGCGCATGCGACCGCATCCTCCTGGACGGTGCCGTCACCGGGCCGGACGGGGACCTGGCCGCGCTCGCGACACGGTTGCGGGACCGGCTCGCGGGTCGCGAACTGCGGCTCCTGCACGCGGGGGGAGAGCCCTCCGCGCATCAGGGATCCGGGATCTTCGATGCGGTGCTGGAGGGAGCGAAAGGCGACGAGGGCCTGCAGGCGCTCGCAGCCGCGCAGGCGAACGGCGACCTGGAGGGATCCCTCCTGGTCACGGCGAGCGAACGCCTCGTCGCCTGGGCCCGGCAACAGGGAGTTGCCGTGCTCTCCGTCTCCGTCGGCGATGAGCTGCCCGAGCGCCTCAGCCTGCCGCAGCTGGCCCTGCGCGACACTGCCGCGCTGATCCTGCGCAGCAAGCGCCGCAAGGAGGAGCGCCCCTTCCTCGTCGGGATCAACGGCATCGGCAAGTCGGGCAAAACAAGATTCAGCGAGCGTCTCGCCGAGCAGCTCCGCGAGCTGGGCTTTCAGGCGGAACTCCTCTCCCTCGACATCTTCACGGCCCAGAAGAAGACGAGGAAACCCAAGGGCTACTCGGAAGCCGAGGGCTTCTACTACAAGCACTACGATATGGACCGGCTGCAGGAGCAGCTGCTCCGTCCCCTCCAGGGCGAGCAGAGCCCCACCCTGCAGCTGGACCTCTTCGATACGGCCAAGGACAAGATCGCGGAGAAACGCAGCCTGGCCTTGGATCGCCGGAGCATGGTCCTCCTCGAAGGTCCCTTCCTTTTTCAGGAGGAGTTCTTCGCGTTCTTCGACTTTCGCATCTACCTCGTGACGGACTTCGAGAAGTCTCTAGAGCTGGAGCTGCGGGGCTTTGAGGGCAAGGATCGGGAGAAGCGCAAGGACGAGTTCATCAGGCGCGAGCTTGCCGCGCAATCGATCTACCTCAAGCAGGAGACGCCGTGGAAACGAGCGCAGCTCGTGTTGCGCGGCGTCAACAGCGAGACGCCGAGCATCGAAAGCTGGCAACGCGACGCCTGACGACTCCGGCGCGCAAGAATTCGGTCCTGTTCCGCGTCAAGAAAAATCCTCCAATCTCGCAATTTCTCCTTTACAAGTTTTCGTTCCTTCCGATATCCCTGTCGAAAGAGGTGACTCGGTCTCCTCTCGAGAGCAATTCGCTTTCCCTACCTAGGAGGGTACGAAATGGCTGTGAAGAAGGTCGTCCGAAAGGCGGCGAAGAAGACTGCCAGGAAGAAGGCAGTCCGACGGACCGCGAAGAAGGCGGTGAAGAAGCGCCCTGTTCGCAAGACCGCGAAGAAGGCCGTCCGTAAGAAGGCTACTCGCAAGAAGGCCACTCGCAAGAAGGCCACCCGCAAGAAGGCCACCCGCAAGAAGGCCACCCGCAAGAAGG
>CAZVHI010000001.1:0-254873 GCA_964627205.1 uncultured bacterium | reverse complement strand
CCTTAAGGCTCAATTGTAGCCTAGGAAGTGTCTAGAGAACCGGGGGAATTCCAAACATCCGATACAGAGAACCAAAGAGTTCCTCCAGATTCTCCGGAGTTTTGCGTAAATGTACAATCAGAGATCTCCACAACTGATTCGTAGGTCCAAATCGCAGCGCCATGCGCCCCGCTGTTACCTCTGAACACGCATCGCTCGATGACAGGCGAAGCCCATTTTGCCGAAATCCCGCCACCAGCTGTATCCGGGAAGCCATTGACGATGGTCAAGCCCTCGATACGGCAGCTCAGATCCGTGTCATAGAAGACAATCTCTATAGCTGGGCCAAGACTCATGGCATCGATTGTCACTCCGCCCATTCCACTCGCCTCACCGATGAGGCTCACATCAGGCCTCATCTCGATGTGGTGCTCGTAGTAGGTCCCGCTCGCCACAAGGACTGTGTCACCTTCAGTAGCGGCATCGATGCCTGCTTGGATGCTAGGCTGGTCGGTCGGAACATGGATGATGGAGGCGACACACGGCATAGCGAAGACCAGGACAGCATGCAGAAAGATAATGGTGCGCACGGCTCCCCCCTCTTCTGGTTTTGTTGGAATATATGTGAGTATAGCACAGAGAAGGCTAGTGCGATCACACACAGCCAATATATCAGCTCATAGCTCGATAGAAGGAGCGGACGCGCTCTCGGAGGGTATCCAGGTCGCAGTCGGTGTTGAGCACTCTGTCGGCGCGGCCGCTGAACGAATCCCAGTCGCCCTGGCTATCGAGGCGCCGCGCGACCTCGGCCGGGTCCAGTTCGCTGCGATGGGTGACTCGCTCTATGAGCACCTCTCGCGGCGCCCAGGTGATCAGCACGCCGTCCACCGGGAAGGGCGCCTCCGCCTGCTGGAACCAGAGCACGACCTCCATCACCAGGAGCCCGCGCCCACTCCCCTGCCAATCTGTGGCCTCCTCCCCCAGCTCCGCGAGCACATAGGGATGGAGTAGCGCCTCGAGCCGTCGGAGCAGATCAGGCTCGTCGAAGACGCGTTGCGCGATGAGCTCGCGGTCCGGGCGGCCATCCTCGCTGAAGACCCCGTCGCCGAAGAGCGAGCGAAGCCCGTCGTGTACCTCGACATGCTTCGCCAGCAGTCGGTGCACCATGGCGTCCGCGTCCAGGAGCGTCGCGCCGCAATCCTCGAGCATTCGCCCCACGGTGGTCTTGCCGCTGCCGATGGGGCCGGTGAGCACCCAGACTGCGCCCATCAGTGCGCCTCCAGCCAGTTTTTGCCCGCTCCCCAGTCCACCGCCAGCGGCACGGCGAGCTCGGCAACTCCCTCCATGATCTCCACCACCGCCGCGGCCACGCCGTCGAGATCCGCGCGGGGAATCTCGAAGAGCAGCTCGTCGTGCACCTGCAGGAGCATGCGCGCGGCCCAGGCCTCATCGCCGGCCCGCGCGTGGAGGCGGATCATCGCCCGCTTGATCAGATCGGCGGCCGTGCCCTGGATGGGCGTGTTGACCGCCACGCGCTCGGCGAAACCGCGGATGCGGCCGTTGCTGCTGTGGATCTCCGGCAGCGCGCGTCGGCGGCCCAGCAGCGTGCTCACCGCTCCGTCGACGCGGGCCTGGGCCAGGGTCTCTTCGGTCCAGCCGCGGATGCCGGGGAAGCTCGCGAAGTACTCGTCGATGAACTGCTGCGCCTCCCCTCGCGGAATGCGCAGGCGCTGGGCCAGGCCGCGGGCGCCCATGCCGTAGAGCACGCCGTAGTTGACCACCTTGGAGCGGTCGCGTTCCTCGCGGCTTACCTCGTCCTCTCCCTTTCCCGCCAGACGCGCGGCGGTCCAGCGGTGGATGTCGCGCCCGGAGGCGAAGGCCTCGCGCAGCGCCTCGTCGCCGCTGAGGTGGGCGAGGATGCGCAACTCGACCTGGCTGTAGTCGAAGGACGCCAGCACGCTCCCCTCCGGCGCGACGAAGGCCTGCCGGATCTCGCGGCCCAGCTCCGAGCGGATGGGGATGTTCTGCAGGTTCGGGTCGCTGCTCGACAGCCTGCCCGTGGCGGCCACGGCCTGGTTGAAGCGCGTGTGCACGCGGCCCGTGGCGGCACTCACCATCGTGGGCAGGACGTCCACGTAGGTGCTCTTCAGCTTCGAAAGTTCGCGCCATTCGAGTACCCAGCCGGCGATCGGATGTTCGCCCGCCAGCTCGCCGAGCACCTCCTCGTCGGTGGAGAAACCCGTCTTGGTTTTCTTCCCGGGCGGCAGGCCCATCTCCTCGAAGAGCACAACCGCGAGCTGCTTGGGGCTACCGATCTTGAACTCGCGTCCCGCCGCCTCGTGGATGCGCGCTGTCAGCTCTTCGCGCTTTGCTGCCATGCGCTCCGAGAGCCTCTCGAGATGTCCCACGTCGAGCGCCACGCCTGCCTCCTCCATAGCGAGAAGCACGGGCACGAGCGGCATCTCGAGTTTCCGGAAGAGTCCCTCCACGCCTGCCTCCGCCAGCGCGGGATCGAAGTGCTCCGCGAGGCGGAGCGTGTAGTCGGCGTCCTCAGCGGCGTAGCGTCCAAGCACGGCCAGGGGCACCTTGCGGATGTCCCTCTCCTTGTCGGCCTGCTCGAAGAGCGAGTCGTAGGGAATCATCTCGTGGCCCAGAAGCTCGAGGGCGAGGTTGTCGAGCCCGTGGCTGCGTCGCGAGGGGTCCACGCAGTAGCTGGCGAGCATGGTGTCGTAGCAGGGCCCTGCCATCGGCATGCCATGGCGCGCGAGGATCCGGGAGTCGTACTTGAGATTCTGCGCGACCTTCTCGATCGCCGGATCGGCGAGGATGAGGCCGAGAGCCGCGGCGATCTTCGCCAGCGCTAGGGCCTCGCCCTCGCACTGCCCCGCCACGGGCAGGTAGAAAGCGCGCCCCGCCACGGCACAGAGGCTGATGCCGACCAGCTCGGCCGTGTGAGAATCGAGCCCCGTGGTCTCGGTATCGACGGCCAGTCGCATCGCCCCCGCAAGCTCCGCGAGCATCGCCGCGAGTTCCTCGCCGTCCGCGACGAGTTGGTATTCGACCGCTTCCTCCTCGCCGCCGCCCGTCTCGAACAGGGCGAGCAGGGTGTGGAAGTCCCGGTCGATCAGCCACTCGCGCAGCGCTTCCGGATCCGCCGGCTCGCCAAGCTCCCATTCCTCGCGGCCCACATCGAGGTCGAGATCGGTCACCAGGCGGATCAGCTCGCGCGACAGGAAGGCGCTCTCGCGCCCCGCCGTCAGCTTCTTCTGCATGCCTGCGGGCTGGATTTCAGCGAGGGCCTCGTACACGGCATCGAGCCCGTCATGGCTCTCGAAGAGTTTGAGTGCGCTCTTGGGCCCCAGCCCCGCTACGCCGGGCACGTTGTCGGAGCTGTCCCCCACCAGGCTCAGATAGTCGAGCAGGCGCTCCGGCCTCACGCCGAACTCCTCGCGCACGGCCTCCACGTCGAGCTCACGCGCGGGCTTCTGCCCCACGGCCGGGCGGAGGACGTGCACGCGATCGTCCACCAGCTGGCAAAGGTCCTTGTCGCCCGTGAACAGCAGGACGTCCCAGCCGTCCTCGGCGGCACTGCGGGCAGCGCTCGCCATCACGTCGTCGGCCTCGAATCCCTCGCGCCGCTGCCAGGCGTATCCGGCGGCGTCGAGAAAGCCCGTGATCCGCTCGATGCTCTCGTGCAGCTCCTCGGGCGTCTTGGCGCGTGAGGCCTTGTACTCGGGGTAGCGCTCGTGGCGAAAGGTCTTGCCGCGGGGATCGAAGCAGACCAGCAGCGCGTCCGGCGCTTGCTCGCGCAGGACCGCGCGCAGGGTGCGCACGAAGCCGAACTCCGCGCTGGTGTTCTCACCGCGGCTGTTGGTCAGGGGGCTCTTGATCATCGCATAGTAGCTGCGGTAGGCCAGCGCATGCCCGTCCACGATGAGCAGCTTCATGACGAATCCTTCCGGCTCTCACCCTGGCGCCCAGTATAGAGCCCCTGCTTCGCGATGTAGTCGCGCACTGAGTCCGTCAACCAGGAGGGCTCGCGGCCCGCCGCGATGTCCTCGCGGATCACGCGGCTCTGGGCCGGATGCGTCTCGCCCGCGAGAATGCGGCAGGGACGGTCTCGGTCCGCGGAGAAGCCTTCGCGCGCGAACACGGCCACCTCGACGGAGCTGAAGAGGCGCTCCGGATCCTTCCAGCTTGCCATGTCGGCCAGGGAGTCGCCTCCGATCAGCAACACGAAGTGGCGCGCCTCCCCCCATTGCGCCTTCATGTATTCGATGAGATCAACTGTGTAACTCGTGCCACCCCTGTCCTTTTCCGACTCGTTAACATGGAGGTAGGGTGCTTCGAACGCCAGCAGTCGGCTCATCGCCAGGCGCTGGGGATATGCGCTGAGGGCTTCGGGATCCTTGTGGGGCGGACACCAGGCGGGGATGAGCCAGACCTCGTCCAGGTCCAGCAAGCGCCGTGCGCGCTCCGCCATCCAGAGGTGGCCTGCGTGGGGCGGGTCGAAGGATCCACCCATCAGGCCGACGCGTGGCCTTCGGGCATCGGACATGGTATCAGCGCCGCCGCTCGATCAGGGCGCGAGCTCGACTCTCCAGTTCGGCGTCCGCTCGTTCCGCAATGATGCTGTCGAGCAGGCGCCGGGCCTCGGTCTCCTCGCCCCGATCCATCCGGAGCTCGAGGAGCTCGAGGATCCCCTCGTCCCAGTAAGCGCTGTCCGGATGCTCCCGCAGCAGCTTCTCGTAGTAGATGATCTCCGCTTCCTGCCTGCGGAGCCCCCGGTAGAGCCGCGCGGTCTCCAACCACTTGCGGGCCAGCTTGTCCCGCAGGACGCCGATCTCCGCACGCGCCGGCTCCGCGTACTCGCTCGCGGGATAGTCCAGCAGGAAGTTCTCGAGCATGCGGATCGCTTTCTCGGTGAGCGTTGCGTCGCGGTCGTAGGGCGGCGACTGCTCGACCCAGCAGCGGGCCTCGTAGAAGGCAGCTGCTTCGAGCGAGTCGCTGCGCGGGTAGTCGCGCTGGAAGATCTCGAACTCCACGGCGGCGGTGGGATAGTCCTCGTTCTCGAAGTAGGAGCGGGCCAGCATGAACTGGGCCTCCATGGCGTCCGCGCTGGCCATGCCCTCCTCCAGGTAGACCTGGTACTCCTGGATCGCCTGGGGATAGTCGCCTTTCTCGAACGCCCGGTCGCCGCGCTCGCGGCGCGTGAGATCCTCGCTGGAAGCGCAGGCCAGGGCCAGGAGGCTCGTGATCAGAAGGGCCTTTGCCCAGCTTCTTCTGCCGCAGTGTGGGGTCACTTCAGCCTCGCCTTCTCCAGGGTTTCTAGACGCGCGATGGCGGCATCGTAGATTCGCCCGCCGCCGTCCCCTTCGACGATGCGACGGTAGCAGGAAGCGGCCGCGCCGTAGTCCTGCAGGTTCTCGTAACAGCCGCCGAGCGCCAGCAGCGCCTCGGCCGTCTTGGGGGGATTGTCGTCGTAGCGCAGCGCCTTGCGGAGCAGCTCGACGGCGCCCTCGTAGTTCATGCGCTGTGCGGCGGCCTGTCCCTCGTGGATGAGCAGCTCCTGATAGAGCCAGAGTGCCTCGTGCCGCTGGCGGTGGCGGGGATAGGTCCGCAGGAAGGCTTCAAGCACGAGCAGGGACTCGGACCAGTATTCCAGGCGGTGCAGGCTCACGCCGTAGGGGAACAGGGAGGTCTTCACCGCGCTACTGTCCGGGTGGGACGCAAGGGCACGGGAAAAGAGGGCGACCGCCTTCTCCCAGTCCCGCCGCTCGAATGCCTGTTGTGCCATGAAAAAGGAGTAGGGCCCGAGCTCGCGCTCGGCGTCGAAGTCGAGAGCCACAAACCAGCGCCGGGAGGCGCGTCTCTTCTCCCCGTGCTCGAAGTCCCATCGCGCGCGCTCGTCGTAGAGGGCCGCCGCCTGTGTCGTGTAGAGGGGGTCGATCTCCGCAAGGGTGCGGAAGTAGGCCTCCGCCTCCCCGTCTCTGTCCTGGGCCAGGAGGCTGTAAGCCACCAGGTGCAGGGCATCCACGCTCTTGGGATCCCGGAGGAGGACGTAGAGACCCTCGAGCTGCGCCTCCTCGTAGCGCTCCGCCTCGAGATGCTCCTGGCCCCGGGCCAGGTGCTCCCGCAGCTCGTCCCCGCCGCAGCCGGCGAGAAGCGCCGCGCCCAGGCAGATCCCTCCCAGGACGACGCCCGGGAGGAATCGTCGAAACGGACCGGCGCCGCTGGTCATTCGCTGCTCTGATTGCTGAAGAAGAGGTAGACGAGGCCAGAGACGAGGGCCGTCACGACAAAGGGCTCGACGGACTTCGACCAGTTCCTCTCGCTGAGCGTGGGTGCGGTGAAGGGATAGCGATCGCTGGTCACGAGCCCTTCGAGCTCGTAGGGAAAGCGGTCGGAGAGGAGGATTTCCTGCTGCGTGCTTGCCAGCTCCTCGCCCGTCTCGGCGTCCAGCACACGCCCGGCGACGACACAGGCAGCGTGGCGCTCGATCTCCTTCTTCATGCCGATGGCGCTGCGGTCGATGCCGGTGTACGCGATGCGCAGCTCGAGGATGCTGAACTCGAGGACGGACCCGCAGAGGCCCTCCTCCGCTGCAACGCGAAGCCCGGACTGCCTGCCGGCCTCTGCGAGCGCGAGATCCATCAAGGTGTTGCCGGAATGCTCCGCGCCCGCCCGGCTGTGCAGACAGGCGCCGTCCATGTGATCGCTCAGCTCGGGCAGCAAGAGCTGGGCAACGCGGCTCGTCAGCTCGTGGGCCAGGCCGAGGTTCGTGGGAACCCCAGCCACGGTCAGCGGATGCTCCTCCTCTGCCAGGAGCGCGCGGGGCGCCATGCCCAAGAGGAAGACAGCGAGCAGCGGACCGGCCAGGACCGGCACAAGGCGACGGAAGGCTTTCATGTCAATCTCCGTGCTAAGGTCTTGTTTCGCTCGGGTATAGGTAGCTCGAAGGCCCCTGTCAAGGCAAAGTGCCGGCCGGGAGCAGGCGACCGCGCAGGTCGTAGACGTCGGCACCTGTGACCTCGACCTCCACCCACTGCCCCAGGCGCAGGCCGGCGTCCTCGGCGAGGAAGAGATACCCGTCCACCTCGTAGGCGTCCCGTTCGGTGCGGATCGCCGCGACGGCATCCGGGAAGGGCGAGGACGCGAGGGGATCGAGGCTGCGAGTCGGCGGGAGCCCGTCGCCCTCGCCTGCGAGGGCCTCCACGACTCCCTCGAAGCTGCGCCCCACCAGCAGGCGGTTTCGCTCCTCGCTGACGGCCATCTGCGTCACCTGCACTCGCTCGACCCTCTCTGCGATCACCTCGGGTGGAAGCGGATGTTCCGCTCCTGCCGCCGTCCCCTCCTCGCGACTGTAGGCGAAGACGCCCAGCTTGTCGAAGGGGTGGGACTCGAGCATCGCGAGCAGCTGGTCGAAGTCCGCCTCGCTCTCCCCCGGATGCCCCACCAGGACGGTGCTGCGCAGGGTCAGGTCCGGCAGCTCCCGCCGCAGCCCCGAGAGCAAGGCCTCCAGGCGGGCGCGATCGTGGCCTCGCCGCATCTTTCTCAGCATGGCGTCGGAGGCGTGCTGGACGGGCATGTCCAGGTAGGGCACTACTCGCGGCAGGGAGAAGAGTTCCACCAGCTCCCCGAGCTCCGTGAGCGCCGGGTGGAGATAGAAGATGCGGATCCAGCGCAGGTCCGGGGTCTCTGCGAGGCGCCGCACGAGGGAGAGGAGAGCTGGGGCGCCGCGGTCCCGTCCGTAGAAGGCCGTATCCTGGCTGATCAGGTTGACCTCGCGCACGCCGCCGGCCACGAGCGCGCGCACTTCCGTCTCGATCTCCTCCTCGGAGCGGCTGCGGAAGGTTCCCCGGATGCCGGGAATGGCGCAGAAGCTGCAGCCGCGGCTACAGCCCTCCCCCACCTTCACGTAGGCCAGATGGGGCGGCGTGAGCAGGGGACGTTCGGCCAAGCCTGCGAAACCGCTCCGCGGCGCGCCTGTGGCCAAGTCCGAGGTGCCGCGCTCTCCGCGCTCCTCCCCCTGGGCGAAGAGCGCGTCGACAGCTGCCGACAGCTCCTCCTGCCTGCCGACCCCGGCGAGCAGGTCGATCTCCGGCAGTTCCTGTCGCAGTTCGTCGGCGTAGCGCTGGGGGAGGCAGCCGATCACGGCCAGCCGGGCGCCCGTCTCGGCCTTCGTGCGGGCCAGTTCGAGGATGCGTTCGACCGACTGCTCGCGCGCGCTCTCGATGAATGAGCAGGTGTTCAGCAGGAGAAGCTCGGCGTCCCGCGGGTCGTCGCGCAGCTCGTAGCCGCTGCGCAGGAGGAAGCCCAGGGCGGCTTCGCTGTCCACCAGGGCCTTGCTGCACCCCAGGGACTCGAGGTAGACGCGGCGCGGGGGCATCAGGGCGCGTCCTCCTCCAGCACCTCGGGTCCCACCAGGACCTCGCGGGCCTTGCTGCCCGTGTGCGGGCCCACGATCCCCGCCTCCTCCAGCATGTCCATCAGCCGGCTCGCGCGGGTGTAGCCGACGCGCAGCCGGCGCTGGAGCATGGTAGTGCTGCCGAATCCCTGCAGTACCACGATCTGCTTCGCGTCGTCGTAGAGCTCGTCCGAGGCGGCGAAGCCACTGCCGTCATGGGCCTTCTGCTCCAGCTCGAGCTGGGGCACGCTCGCGTCGTACTCGCGCCAGTACTCTACCATCTGTTCTACTTCGGGCGTGGAGACGTAGGCGCCGTGCAGACGCACAGGGAAGGGTTGCCGCCCGTGCTTGAAGAGCATGTCACCCCGGCCGATCAGCGTCTCCGCGCCGTTGGCGTCGAGGATCGTCTTCGAGTCGAAACGGCTGAAGACCTTGAAGGCGATCCGGCTCGGAAAGTTGGCCTTGATCACGCCGTCGATGATGTCCACGCTAGGCCGCTGGGTCGCCAGGATGAGGTGGATGCCGACGGCCCGCGCCATCTGAGCGAGGCGAATGAGTGGCGCCTGGATGTCCTTGCCGAGGGTCATCATCAGGTCGGCGAACTCCTCGACCACCCCCACCAGGAAGGGCAGGGTCTCTTCCACCGTCTCGCCTTCGGTGTCTTGCACCTGTCCCGCGAGCACTTTCTCGTTGTACTCGCCGATGCTGCGCACGCCCGCGGGCTTGAGCAGCTGGTAGCGCCGCTCCATCTCCCCCACCAGCCAATTCAGCGCCTGCAGTGCGATGCGATTGTCGGTGATCACCGGGTGCAGGAGATGCGGGATCTCGTTGTATACACTCAGCTCGAGCATCTTGGGATCGATGAGGAAGAGCTTCAGGCTCTCGGGCGTGTGGGCCAGCAGCAGGCTGATCAGGATGCTGTTGATGCAGATGCTCTTGCCGGTCCCCGTGGCACCGGCCACCAGCAGGTGGGGCATCTCGGCCATGTCGGCCCAGAAGGCATGGCCGTCGACGTCCACACCCAGGGCGAGCGCGAGGTCCCCCTTGCGGCCGCGATACTCCCCTGCGTCCAGCACCTCGCGCAGTCGGATCAGGCGTGGTTTTGGGTTGGGCACCTCCACGCCCACGGCCGCCTTGCCGGGAATGGGCGCGACCATGCGCAGCTCCTTGCTGCGCAGCGCGAGCGCGAGGTCCTCGCGCCGGCTCAGGATCTGGTTGACCTTGACTCCCGTGTCGGGCTCGAACTCGTAGGTCGTCACCACCGGTCCCTGGCTCATCGCGCTCACGCGCCCGCCGATGTTGAAGCTCGCGAGCTTGTCCACGAGGATCCGGGCGCGCTCCTCGAGGAAGCGCTTGTCCGCCTGGCTGTCGACGGCTACCGGGGCTTCCAGAAGCGAAGGATCGGGCAGCTCGAAGCCGCCGCGATGCGAAGAGGACTTCGGCTTCCTGCGTCTCGGCTCGGACGTGGCAGGGGCGCGGCGGGGCCTGCCGCCTGCGGCGGCTTCGGCCGCGAAGGCCAGTTCCTCCTGCCGGGCCGCGGCGGGCGCCGTTCCCTTCTCCTCAGAAGGCAGCCGGAGCTCCTCGTCCTCTTCGTATCGGGCCTGCTCCTGTTCGAAGGGTCTGTCGCCGCGGCGGGGACGGGACTGCCAGGCGGCTCCCAGGCCACGCGCCGCCGCTTGCCAGGCCGTCCCGAGCTGCCGCGGCAGAGCCAGGAAGAAGCCGAAGACCGCAGCCAGGACCCGAGCGGTTCCGCGCAGAACGCCGCCCAGGGCTGGTGGCAGCAGGGAGACGAGCCAGACCAGCAGGCGTTGGAGGGCATCGAGCCATGAGGAGGGAAGCACGGCCAGGATGCCGATGAGCGTCAGGAATACCAGGATGATCTGGGAGCCCGTCTCGCCCGTGAGGCTGCGCAGCCCCTCCGCCAGGAGCAGGCCAAACCACCCGAGCCTCGCCTCCTGGGGGCCGCCCACCAGCTCGCTGCCTCCCCAGAGCAGGATGAGCAGGGCGGCGCCGGTCCAGGCGAGCAGTGGCGGGCGGCGCCTGCGCCCGATCAGATCCGCGAGGCCTACCAGGAGGAAAAAGGGCGGCAGGATGGCGATGGCCAGCTTGCCGAAGAGGAAGACGAAGAGCTTCGCGATGACGGCGCCCACGAAGCCGAAGGCGTTCCGTGCGTCGAGGAGCTGGCGGCCGAAGGTCCAGCCGGGCCAGTCCCCGGGTCGGTAGCTCCAGAGACTGAGCAGCAGCAGCATGCCGACCAAAAGGGTGAGAAGGCCCCTGATCAGGTATCGCCGTTTCATGGGATCCTCCGTGGAACGCTCGGGCCGTCAGGCGTTATCCGCTCCGGCCGTCCGCCAGTCCTCTTCCTCGAGAAAATGCGTTGTCACGTCTCCGCGCAGGAAGCGTGGGTGCTGCATCATCTTCCTGTGGAAGGGCAGCGTGCTCGGCACGCCCTCGATGACGCACTCCTCCAGCGCGCGACGCATGCGGCCGAGGGCCTCGTCCCGGGTTGCGCCATAGGCGATGAGCTTGGCGATCATCGAGTCGTAGAAGGGTGGGATCCGGTAGCCCGCATAGACGTGGCTGTCCACGCGGATCCCGGGGCCGCCGGGGAGATGGAAGGCAAGCACCTCGCCGGGCGCGGGCGCGAAGTCCTTCTCCGGATCCTCGGCGTTGATGCGGCACTCGATCGCGTGGCCCTTGACCTGCACGTCCTGCTGGCGGAAGCTGATCGCCTCGCCGCCCGCGATCCGGATCTGCTCCTTGAGCAGGTCCAGGCCCGTGACCATCTCCGTCACCGGGTGCTCGACCTGGATCCGCGTGTTCATCTCCATGAAGTAGAAGCGGCGGTCTTCGTCGAGGAGGAACTCGACCGTGCCAGCGGAGTGATAGCTCACCGCCTCCGCGGCCTTCGTGGCGGCCTTGCCCATGCGCTCGCGCAGCTCGGCGTCCACGCTGGGCGAGGGCGACTCCTCGATGAGCTTCTGGTGCCGCCGCTGGATCGAGCAGTCCCTCTCCCCCAGGTGCACGATGTTGCCATGCTTGTCCCCGAGAATCTGGATCTCGACGTGCCGGGGGCGCTGGATCCACTTCTCGAGGTAGATGTCCCCCCGGCCGAAGGCGGCCTCCGCCTCGCCCTGGGCCGTCGCGAAGGCGCGACGGAACTCGTCTTCGGTCGCGGCGCCGCGCATGCCCTTGCCGCCGCCGCCGGCGCTCGCCTTGATCATCACCGGAAAGCCGATCTCCCGGGCGACCTGCAGGCCCTGGACCTCGTCTTCCACGACACCATCGCTGCCGGGCACGACGGGCACGCCCGCCGAGATCATCGTCTCCCGGGCCAGCGACTTGTCTCCCATGCGCCGGATCATCTCCGGCTCCGGGCCGACGAAGATCAGGCCGTGGGACTGGCAGATCTCCGCGAAGTGCGCGTTCTCCGCAAGGAAGCCGTAGCCGGGATGTACGGCGTCCGCGCCGGTCACCTCCGCCGCGCTGATGATGTTGTGGATGTTCAGATAGCTGCGGCTCGAGGCGGCAGGACCGATACAGACCGCCTCCTGCGCGAACTTGACGTGCAGGCTGTCCTCGTCGGCCTCCGAGTGCAGGGCGACGGTCTCGACGCCCAGCTCCTCGCAGGCACGCATGATGCGGAGCGCGATCTCCCCCCGATTGGCAATGACGAGCTTGCGGATCATGATGGCCTTCCCGCGCGGCCGCGCCGGGCCACGCTCCGGCAAGGCCTATCATATCGGCTAAATACTGTCCAGCCGGCTTTACGGGGGGCCCCACGGCTCTCGGCCGCGGCGCTGCTAGCTTGGCAGCCTGCTAGAAGATGTGGCGCGATTCCTCGCCCTGGATCGGGTGGACCAGGCTTTCCACGCCCTCGATACCCGAGAGCTTGAGGCGGATCTCGTCGGGGTAGGTCGCCTGCTTCAGCGCCTCCTCTCGATCGATCTTCTCGGCCAGGCAGAGCTCGAGCAGGGACTGGTCGAAGGTTCGCGTGCCGTAGACGGAGCTGCCCTCGGTCATGAAGTCGCGCAGGTTGCTCAGCTTCGTTGGATCCTGGAGGTATTCGCGCACCGTCGAGCAGCCCACCAGAATCTCGGTGGCAGGGATACGTCCCTCGCCATCCTTGGTCGGCACGAGGCGCAGGCTGACGATGCCCTCCAGGTTGTGGGCCAGGAGGTAGCGGATCTCGCTGTGCTGGTCCGGTGGGAAGAGTGAGAGGACGCGGTTGATGGTCTGGATGGCGTCCGTGGTGTGGATCGTCGAGAGCACGAGGTGGCCCGTGTCCGCGGCCGTCAGGGCCACGCGCATGGTCTCTGCGTCGCGAATCTCGCCGATGACGAGGACGTCGGGGTCCTGCCGGAGGACATGCCGGAGAGCGGTCGCGAAGTCCGCTGTGTCGCAGCCCACCTCACGCTGCGTGATCATGCCCGTGCCGTCGCGGTGGAGGAACTCCGCCGGATCCTCCACGGTCATGACGCTCACGGGCCGTTGCTCGAGGATGCGGCGGACCATCGAGGCGAGGGTCGTGCTCTTGCCGCTCCCTGTCATGCCCGTGATCAGCACGAGTCCACGGGAGACCAGCGACATGTTCTCGAGGACCTCGGGCAGGTTCAGGGTGTCGAGCTGGGGCACCTCGGTGGGGATGTGCCGGAAGACCATCGCCACGCTGCCCCGCTGCAGGAAGATGTTCCCGCGAAAACGCCCCAGGCCGGGCATGCTCAGGGCGAAGTCCACTTCGCGGTCCGATTCGAAGCCCGCGCGCTGCCTCTCGTCGAGGGCCTGCTTGAAGAGCTGCAGGAGATCCTCGACCCCGAGCATCTCGGCGTCCGCGAAGGTGAGAATCCCGTTGACCCTGTAGCCGGGCGGGCGCCCCACCTTCAAGTGAAGGTCGCTAGCTCCGCGCTCGACCATTTCCTGCAGCATTTGAGTGAGTTCCATGTCAGCCTCCACCGCAGGGATAGCAAGAACTCTTCCGCACGCAGGAGACGGACCGAAGGGGCAGGATGAGGAAGAAGAGGAAGGTCCCGGGTGTCTCAGTCCCTCTCGATCAGGAAGAGGGTCTGGCCGAATTCTACCGCGCTGCCGTTTTCCACCAGGATTTCTCGCACGGTGCCGCTCACGTCGCACTCGATCTCGTTCATGAGCTTCATGGCCTCGATGATGCAGAGCACGCTACCCGGCGCGATGCGTCCACCCTCCTGGACGAAGGGCTCCGCTTCGGGGCTCGGCGAACGGTACATGGTGCCGACCATGGGCGCCTTGATCTCGTGGTACTCCGAAGCGGCTTCCGGCGCCGCCATGGGCTCGGCCGCCGCCGGAGCCTCCGCCGTGGCGGGGAGTTCGGACCCGGGATTGCGGACGAAGGTCGCGGCCTTCGCGCCCCGTCGGGAGACGCGGATCTTCCTTCCGCCCAGGGGATAGACGGCCATCTCGATTTCCTCGATACCCTCGTTCTCCTCCAGGATACGGATCAGTTGCCGGATCTCGTCCTCACGCATGCGAACTCCTTTTCTTCGGGCCCGGAAGGCCGTGGGTCGCGCCGGCCGCGGCGCTTCAAGACTCTCCCGCCAGGTAGAGGATGGCGAGCCGGTAGCCCTGCTCGCCCAGGCCGCCGATGACTCCCCTGGCCGCGCCACCGGTCAGGGACTGGTGGCGCCAGCTCTCGCGCGCGTGGAGATTGGAGAGGTGCACCTCAACGACAGGCAGCGTGAGCGCCGCGATGCAATCCCGCAGGGCCACGCTGCTGTGGCTGTAGCCGCCCGGGTTGACGACGGCTCCTTCGCAGCGCTCGGACGCCGCCTGGAGTGCGTCGATCAGCTCGCCCTCGTGGTTGCTCTGGCGGAATTCCAATTCGATACCTCGCCCCTGGGCCCACTCGGCAAGGTCCTTTTCGATCTCGGCGAGGGTGCGTGTTCCGTAGATGTCAGGCTCGCGCTTGCCGAGGAGGTTCAGGTTGGGTCCGTGCAGCACGAGGAAGCGTGGCATCTCAGGACTCCCGCCTTTCACGCTCCGCGCTGGCGGAGCCCTCAGGATCGTCCCAGGCCGCCTCGTCCCGCAGCGAGGGAGCGGAGAGGAGATCCCGCTCGAGCTCGCCCAGGGAGAGATCGAGAACCTCCGCCCGGCCGGCCTCCGGGGGCGTTTCAGCGCCCGGGACATCGCCTTCGCCTGGGCCAGCGGGCTCTGGCGGATGGCTCTCGATCAGCTCCAGGAAATCCTCCAGCTCGGCATCGAGAGGGTCCTCTCGCCGCCAGCGCTCCAGGAGATCTCGCGCGCGTTCGCGTTCGCCCGTCTCGAGGGCGGCCACTGCGAGGGCCCGCAGCGCCGGAAGGTTTCTCGGATCGAGCTCATCGAGGACGTGACGGTAGTGCTGCCGCGCCTGGTCGATCCGCCCCTGCTGGGCCTCGACACGGGCCAGCAGCACCCACGCCGCGACGCGGCCTGGCCAGTGCTCGAGCCCATCCTCCAGGAGTCGCGTTGCCTCGTCGAAACGCCCTCGCCTCCGGGACCACTCCGCCAGCGGCACGAAGAGTTCCGCGCGGCCCTGCGCGTGGAGCCGGCGCAGCCTCTCCTCCGAGAGGCCCCTGGCGGCCGATGTCGCGGATGCCGATTTCACCTTAAGTAATCCCCCTATGATGCTCGAATATAACGATATGTGCGATATCCTATACCGGAAGGATCAGGCGAACGCTAGCAGAGGGTGCTCCACGGGTCAACGGCTAATCCTACACGATTCCCTCAGGGACTTTCTGGGCGCAGGCCCTCCAGCACCGACAGCACGAGCTTATCCTCGAGCTCGACTCCGTGCCGCGCTCGCCCCCACTCCTCCAGCAGGACGAATCGCAGCCGCCCGCCGCGGCGCTTCTTGTCACTCGACATCAGCCCCAGGAGACGCGCGGGGTCGGACTCCGGCGGCAGGCGGCAGGGCAGGCCGAGCCTGCCGAGCATCGCTTCCATGCGGCTGCCGCATCCCGCGGGCGTCACGCCGGCCTCTTCGCCGAGGCGCAGAGCCGCCACGAGACCCACAGCGACCGCCTCTCCGTGCAGCCAGGCGGGATCGGGCCCGGATCCCTCGATGGCGTGGGCCAGTGTGTGACCGAAGTTGAGCAGCTCCCTCGGCCCCCGTTCCCTCTCGTCGCTTTCGACCACCCGTGCCTTGAGCAGACAGCTGCGGTGGATCGCGGTCTCCAGATCCGCCGAGCTCGGCGCGAGCATGTCCTCGCCCAGCCCTTCGAGCGTCGTGAAGAAGTCGGCGTCCAGAGACGCTGCCATCTTCAGCATCTCGGCCAGCCCCGCGGCAAGCTCCCTGCGCGGCAGAGTGTCCAGGAAGGCGAGGTCTGTCAGGACCGCCTGCGGCTGGAGGAAGAAACCCAGGGAGTTCTTCGCGCCGGGGAGGTTGACGGCCACCTTGCCGCCCACGCTCGCGTCCACCTGCGCTAGCAGCGTCGTCGGCACCTGGACGAAGGGAATGCCGCGCATGTAGGTCGCGGCGAGGAAGCCGGCGAGATCGCCCGTGACGCCGCCGCCGATCGCAAACAGCAGACCGTCGCGTCCCAGGCCCAGGTCGAGGAGCTCGCGCGCGAGCCGCTCGAGCTCCGAGAGTCGCTTGCTCTCCTCGCCGCTGGGAACGATCAGGCGCTCGCAGTCCGGCAGGATGCGGCCGAGACGGGATGCGTGCAGGCGCTCCACCTCGGCGTCTACTATGCACACGGGTATCCTGTGGCTGGCGCGTAGCTCGGAGAAGTGTTCCGGCAGGAGATCCCGCCCCACCCTGATGGAGTAGCTCCGATCGCCCAGTTCGACCCGGAGTGTGTGCATCGGCCCCGATCCTCTAGAAACGGAAGGTGCTAGCCAGAGCTTCCAGTTCGCGCATGTAGGGGTGCTTCCCCAGGCCCGGCGCGTAGAGCAGGAGGTCCACGGCCAGGAGACGATTACGCTTGTCGTCGTGAAGGAAGTAGGTGATGTAGGGGCCGCCGGTGTCGTCGCGATCGTTTTGCCACACGCCCTGCATGCGCAGGACCCTCCGGTCTCCGAGCTCCGTGATCGCGAAGCGCGTGTCGTCCGGCAGGAGGTAGTCCCCCTGGTAGAGCGTATCCACGACCGACGAGCGGAAGGCCATCAGTTCGGTGGAGTCGGCCAGCTGCGGTGACTCCTTCACTCCGTTGCGCCAGAAGACGCCGAGGACGCGGCTGGGGTCTTTCCGGTGCAGCTCGATCGCGCCGAGATCCGGTCGCTCCTGCAGCAGGTGGTAGTCGGCCGGAAAGCGCAGCGAGAAACCGAACTGCCGCCAAAGGTACTTGCCGCCGCCCTTGTTCTCCTTGAGCAGCAGATATTTCCGGTAGCGTTCCTGCGTGGACTCGTGCAGTCGCTTCCAGAGCGTGGCCCCGAGCCGCGTGAGAACGTGCTGCTCCTCCTCCGGTCCGTTCATTAGGAGAATGTAGACGTCCTGGTCGCGGGCGTAGAGGTCTTTCTTGTAGAGGACCAGGTGCCCTTCCCGCCGCACGCGGTCGAGGACATCGCGACCGAGGAACTTCGACATGCGGTTTCGCAGGCCGCCCGGCCGGTCGACGCGCGTCAGCACGATGAGATTCTTCCGGTCGGTGTTCCCGGACAGGACGCTCTCGTCGCGGACGTAGACGTCGAACTCGTTCTCTTCCTCGAAGACGTATGTGACCGGATGGGAGATCTCATCGACGAACTGGCGAAGCAAGGGCGACCGGTGGCCGGACTCCGTGAACAGCCACACGTCCGAGTAGGGACCCACGGCGGGGATCAGCTTCTTCTCGCCGCAGCCCGCGACGAGCATGCCGAAGGCGAGTAACGCGGCGAGCGCGCAGATCGCGGGAAGCGAGGCGCGGCTGTGGACAGATGTCTTTTCGAAACGAATCGCCATGAGCTCAGGATAGGGAAGCCGAGGCGGGGTGGTCAAACCCTTTGCTCGGCACGAGCTCTCGAGATGGGGCCAGGTTCGGGAGACGCGGGCTCAGCGAAGGTCGGTCGCATCTCGGGCGAGGCTGTCGCTGCGATCCTCCCCGGGCGCGAAGCGTGTCCGCGGGAGCGTGAGATCCGAGTCCGCGCTCTGGATGGTACCGCGCTGCTGCGGCGAGGACACCCTGTGCTCCGCGCCACCCACGGGCTGCACTCCCGGCACTGGTCCGGCGATCTCGCCGCCCGGAGTCAGGGGCAGGCTGGAGCCCTCGTCCTCGCCGAGCTGCGGAGATCCCGTCGCGTAGTGGGAGTTGTTCTGCGTAGGCGCGTCGTCCAGCCCGGCGTACCAGAGGCTCGCGCCCCCGAGGCTCAGAAGCAGAGCCGCCGCGGCGGAGAGGGCGAAGCGGGGCCAGAAGGAGAAGGCGGGAGCGCGCCGCTCGAGGAGACGGTGCTCGAGGACGGCATCCTGGATCTTGCGCCGCAGGTTCCACTCGAAGTTCCGGGAGGGTTCTTCGAGATCCATCTCGTGAAGCATCCCCAATCCTTCTCGCAGATCCTCGAGGTAGGCCGAGCATTCGGAGCAGCCTTCCAGGTGCCGGTTGAGGCGGCTCTGACCCGTGGGATCCAGCTGATCGTCCAGGAAGAAGGAGATGGCATCTCGAGCTTGCTTGCATCGCATCGCAGGGGTCCTCCCTAAGCTGTTTCGCTCTCACCCTTGAAGCGGGTCGTCCAGTGTACTTTGAAGTGGGCTCGCGCCCGGTTTATGCGGCTGCGCACGGTGCCGAGTTTGAGTCCCGTGGCGGCCGCGATTTCCTCGTAGGACAGATCGTGAACCTCGCGCAGGACAAAGGGTTCCCGATAGTGCTCGGGAATCTTCACCATGATCTCCGCGATGATTCGGCGGACTTCATTCCGCTCCAGGTCCTGATCGGGCAGCTCCCGCGTGTCGGGGGCCTCCATCTCCACCTTTTCACCGTCGTCTCTCCCGATGAGAGGCATGCGGTAGATCGGGCTCCGTTTCCGCTTTCGGGCATGGTTGCGGACGAGGTTGATCGCGATCGTATAAAGCCAGGTGGAGAAGCGGGCGATCGTACGGTACTTGTCGGCGTTGACGTAGGCGCGGACGAAGGCGTCCTGTGTGATCTCCTCGGCCAGATCCGGATCCGAGACCATGCGTAGGACGAAGTTGTAGAGTCGGAGCTTGAAACGTGTGACCAGCTCGTCGTAGGCCCGCCGGTTGCCGCGCTGGACGGAGAGGATCAGGTCCTCGTCGCTGGGCACGCTGCCGTCCCTCTTCTGTTTCCAGGCATCCGCCATCGCTACCTCTCAGTTAATGAAATCGGCCCGGGGGCTCCAACCCTTAAATCAAGAGGAAGTTCCGAGAAAAATCCAGCTCAGGGATCTAGGAATAGCCAGTCTTCCGGGCTGAGCGGGCGGTGGCGCTCAGGCCGCATCCTCATACGTAGCAAGAGCTTGTCGTCTTCGCGGAGGTCCAGAACGAGCCGGCGCGCGGCGGAGTGGATCCGCCAGCGTAGCTCGCGCAGGCCTCCGTTCTCCTCCCAGCGCAGGGTCTTCGAGGCCGCTGCGGTGGCCTCCAGCCGGACTGGGCGACCGCCTAAGCTGCCTGTCAGGATCCGCCCGCGAGCCCCCTCACACTCCTCGGCGACCTGCAACTGCGTCTCCAGGCCCCGTCCGAGCAGGAGGGCTGCCCAGGCTGCCGCGGGCAGCTCGCGGAGCGTCTCCAGGAGGGGATCGTCATCGCCCAACAGCGCCTCTGCCGAGGCGGGGTCGGTCCAGTGCAGAACAGCGCCGCCGTCCTTGGCGAGGTGCAGGGCACGGGGCAGATTCGCAAGGGTGGGGAACTCGATGCGGAGCGAAGCGCGTGACTCGTCGAGGAAACGGAAGCGCCAATGTCCGCCCCGATGCCACGGACCCCGGAAGACCCGCCACTCGCCGTGGATCTCGTAAGAACCCAGCCCGATGGCCTCCTCCCCGCGAATCTCTCCGGCGGCGGCGAGGATCGGGAGGAGGGCGAGAATCGAGTGGAGGAGGGATCGCAGGCGCGGCGTGCCGAAGCGGCTAGGAATCACGCTCCGGTTCGTCCTTTTCCTCGTTCTTCTCGGGCAAGGCCTTCTTGCTGCTGCCCTTGTCACGGAGACCCTGCTGGAACTCCCGGATGCCGGAACCGAGTCCCCGCGCCAGCTCGGGAATCTTGCGGCCGCCAAAGAGCAGCAACAGGGCCAGGATGATGAGGATGACTTCCCAATGTCCCATGAATGCAAGCATGACCACTCCACTTTGAAGACTTCGATCGCCGCTACCATCTGTCACGATATCCGCCGCCTGTCGGCCTGTCCATCGGAAAACGCGATGTTTGCCGTCTTGCCTGACGCCAGCGGGACGGCTAGATTGAGGGACCCTCGTCGGAGGTCCTCGCATCCCCGAGCTGAAACGCCTTCTGCCCTATCTCGCCCGTCACCGCCTCGCACTCACGATCGGCGCGCTGTGCCTGATCGTCGCGAACCTCGCGGGAATGGCTGTGCCCTGGCTCGTGGGCAGGATCGTAGACCTGCTGAACGAGGCGGATGCCACGAGCCGGATCCTCGACGACCGCACCCTGCTCCGCCAGGCCGGCGCCCTGATCGGCCTATCTCTGATTGCCGGTATCGGCCGCTTCTGCATGCGTTGGCTCATGATCGGCGCCAGCAGACGCGTCGAGTACGACCTCCGCAACGACCTCTTCGAGCACCTTCTCAGCCTCGACCTGGACTACTTCCAGCGCACGCCCGTCGGCGATCTCATGGCCCGCGCCACCAACGACCTCAACGCGGTCCGCATGCTCCTCGGCCCCGGTCTGATGTATCCCCTCAACATCGCCGCTACTCTCAGCGTCGCGCTCACCCTGATGTTCGCAATCGACGGGCGTCTCACCCTGATCGGCCTGATCCCGCTGCCGATCCTCAGCCTGCTCGTCTATCTACTGAGCGGTCGGCTTCACAGGGGCTTCACGGACATCCAGGAGCGATTCAGCCTGATCACCACACGCGTGCAGGAGACCCTCTCGGGCATCCGCGTGGTGAAGGCCTTCGGTCGCGAGGAGGCGGAGCTCGATCGCTTCCGCGAAGCGGGTCAGGACTACTTCCGGCAGAACCTCCGCATAGTCCGCATGATGGCCCTGTTCATGCCCAGCTTCCGTCTCTTCAGCGGCGCGGCGGTCATCCTCATCCTCTTCTTCGGCAGCCACGCCGTGATCTCCGGGCGCATCACGCTGGGACAGCTCCTCGCCTTCATCCAGTACATGATCATGCTCAGCTGGCCGATGACGGCCCTGGGCTGGGTCACGGGAGTCCTGCAGCGCGGGCTCGCCTCCTGGCGTCGCATCCTGCAGGTGATGGACACGGAACCCGCGATCGCCTCGCCGTCCGGCCCGGCGAGCGAGGGTCCGCACGGTGGCGACCTCGAGATCCGCGGCCTCAGCTTCTCCTACGGCGGGGAGCCGGTCCTGCGCGACGTCGATCTCACCCTGCCCGCCGGCGGCAGTCTTGGCATCGTGGGAGCCACCGGCAGCGGCAAGACGACGCTCCTGCGCCTCATCCCGCGTCTGCTCGACCCCCCACCCGGCAGCATCTTCCTCGGCGGCCGCGACATCAGCACCCTCCCTCTCGCGCGCTTGCGCGAGAGGATCGCTTGGGTCGGCCAGGAACCCCTGCTCTTCAGCGAGACCCTGGAGCACAACGTCGGCTTCGCCCGCCCTGACGCGCCGACCTCGGAGCTGGATCGCGTGGCGGAGGAAGCCGCCGTCCTCTCCGAGATCCGGGGTTTCCCCGCAGCCTGGGAGACCCAGATCGGTGAGCGCGGCATCAACCTCTCCGGGGGACAGAAGCAGCGCATCTGCCTCGCACGGGCGCTTCTCAAGGACGCCGGGATCCTGCTCCTCGACGCGCCCTTCTCGAGCGTGGACACGCAGACGGAGGAGCTCATCCTGCGGGCTCTCCGCGGGCAGCTCGGCGCGCGGACCATGATCCTCGTCAGCCACCGCGTCTCCACGGTGAGCCTGGCCGAGCGCATCGCAGTGCTCGACGAGGGTAGGATCGTGGAGCTCGGAACGCACGAGGAGCTGCTGCGACTCGGCGGGGCCTACTCGCGGCTCCACGAGCGGCAGGTGCTGGAGGACGGATTCGCCGAAGGAGGTAGGAGCGCGTGAGCGACTACTTCCAGGAGGACCAGGCTCCGCAGAAGGCCTACGACGCTCATCTCATGCGCAGGCTCCTCGGCTACCTGAGTCCCTACCGGGGCAGGGTCTTCCTGGCGATCGTGCTGCTGGCCGTGTCGAAGGTCACCTGGCTGGCCGGTCCCTATCTCGTGAAGGTCGGCATTGATGAAGGCATCCGCGGCGGCAACCAGGTCCGGCTCTACCAGGTCGCCGTCCTCTACCTGCTCTTTCTCGGGCTCGAGTTCCTGCTGAGCTACGCCCAGACCATCCTCGTGCAGACGCTCGGGCAGCGCTTCATGCTCGATCTCCGCCTCCGCCTCTTCGCCCACCTCGAGCGGCTCTCGATCCGTTTCTTCGACCGCAACCCCGTGGGGCGACTGATGACCCGCATCACGGGCGACGTCGAGGTGCTCAACGAGATGTTCACCTCCGGCCTCATCGCGATCTTCGGTGACGTCTTCATGCTCGTCGGCATCATGATCATGCTCCTGGTGCTGAGCCCCCGACTAGCGCTCGTCACCTTCAGCCTCCTGCCCGTCCTCGCGGCGATCACCTTCTATTTCCGAACCCAACTGCGCCGCAACTTCCGCCAGGTGCGCACACGCATCGCCCGCATCAACGCCTACCTGCAGGAGCGCATCACGGGTATGGAAGTGATCCAGGCCTTCGTCCAGGAGCGGCGTTCCCTGGAGCGCTTCTGCGATCTGAATCGCGAGCACATGCGCAGCCACTTGGAGACGGTCTTCAACTTCGCTCTGTTCTGGCCCCTCGTGGAGTTGATCGCCACTAGCTCCATCGCGCTGATCCTCTGGTTCGGCGGGCGTTGGGTGGCGGGCGGCGAGGTCTCCGGCCTGACGCTCGGCGGCTTGGCGGCCTTCATCCTGTATGCGCGCCGCTTCTTCCAGCCGCTCAGCGACCTGAGCGAGAAGTTCAACATCATGCAGGCGGCCATGGCCTCGAGCGAGAGGATCTTCGGACTGCTCGACACCGAATTCGATATCCGCAGCCCCGCCGGGCCGCGGCTCCTGCCGACCTGCCGGGGCGAGATCGAGTTCGAGGACGTGCACTTTCGCTACAACCCCGAGGAGCCGGTGTTGGGCGGCGTCTCCTTCCGCGTCGAGGCGGGACAACGGATCGCGCTGGTCGGGCCCACGGGCGGTGGCAAGAGCACGCTCCTCTCGCTGCTCCTGCGCTTCTACGACCCGGACACCGGCAGCGTGAAGCTGGACGGCGTCGACCTGCGGGAGCTGCCCCTGGACCAGCTGCGCGGGCATCTGGCCCTCGTGCAGCAGGACGTGTTCCTCTTCCCCGGCACGATCGCGGAGAACATCCATCTCGGCAATCCGGGGATCGACGCAGAGGACCTGCGCACGGCGGCCCGCGCCGTGGGCGCCCTCGACTTCATCGAGCGCCTCCCCGCCGGCTTCGAGACTCGCCTCCATGCGCGCGGTGGCGGCCTCTCCACGGGGCAGAAACAGCTGATCGCCTTCGCCCGCGCGTTGGCCTACGATCCCGCTGTCCTGATCCTCGACGAGGCCACGAGTTCCGTCGACACGGAGACGGAGCGTGCGATCCAGTCGGGCCTGGAGAACCTGCTCGCCGGCCGTACCAGCCTCGTCGTCGCCCACCGCCTGTCCACCATCCAGAACTCGGACCGGATTCTCGTCGTCCACCGCGGGCTCCTGACCGAGTCGGGAAGCCACGAGGAACTCCTAGCCCGGGGAGGGCTCTACGCCCGCTTCCACCGCCTGCAGTTTCTCTCCCACCCGGCCGCCGAGGCGGACCCCTCCTTGCTAGAAGGGGGTTTCCAGGAAGGGGATGTGGATTCCACTTCCCTGTAGTACCCCGTAGTGCCCTTCGGGGGAGAATTTGGCGACGAAGCTCTTCCATACCGACACGATCCTTGCCGAGGCCTCGGGCGAGTTCGTCCGCACGACGGTGTCGGCGCTCGACAAGTGGGTCCCGCGCGCCCCCGCGATCTCAAAGTCCCTGCTGAAAATCGCCGGCCACTGCAATCCACAGCAGAGACGCATCGCCCTCTGGGAGCTCCTGGGCTCCCACGAGACGGGCGAGCGGACACGCATCCTGCTGGAGATCCTCGGCGCCGCGCATCGCGACGAGAGAGAGGGCCTTCGCCTCCTGTTCACCTTCCTCTGCGGAAGACCGACAACCTTCCTCTACCCCGAGCAGATCGCAGGGCTTCGCCATTGCCGCCGCCTCGGCGCGCGCCTGCTCTTCCACGATCCCCCCGTCGAGGATGAACTCGCCTGGCTGGTCCGCCTGCAGGAACTCCTGCCCACGGACTGTGGCCCGGCAGCCCTCGGCGAACGGCTCGACGACTACAGCGCCAGACTCCTGGTCGTCCTCGCGGAGAAGGAACGGATGCCCTTTCCCTTCGAGGCGCCCCTGATCGAGATCATCAATCTGGAAGGAGAGGCGGCGAGCCTGCGCGGCAGCCGACTCGTGGAGAAGGTTGGCGACTACGACCCGCGCGCCATCGCGAAGCTCCTGCCGCTGGTCGTCGCCCTCGATGAGTGGCAGGGCGACCTGCACTCCTTCGCAGAGAGGGGCGCGCAGGCGCTCAAGCATCCCCTCGAGCAGTTCCTGGGCAGCGAGGAAACCCAGCGCTGGAAACGTAGCCTCGAGGGCGAACGCTCGATCGCCCATCGGGTCATCGCGAGTTGGGTGCGCTGGATGGAGGGCACCCAGCTGGTCGGCAGCGAGCCCGCCGCCTGGTCCTCCCTCTTACGGAACCTGGACGCCCGACGCTACCGGCGCCCGCTGGACGCCGCGCTCCTCCTGCCGCAGCGCTGGCGCGACGGCCGCCTCGGTCTTAAGAAGCGCCCGCCGCAAGGGCTATTTCCCCTGCGCGCGATCATCGAGGACGGGGACTTCTTCTGGGTGAATCTCGACAAGCTTCACTGGACGGAGTGGGTGAGCGCCGACGGTCTGCCCGCCCTCCCCGATCAGTGGAGGGATGAGGAGTCGCCTCTGTTGCTCCTGCGGAGCCGCATGCAAGACGAGTCCTTCTGCGAGCGGATCCTGGGCAACGAGGCCTGGACGAGCAGGCAGGGGGTTGTCGAGACCATCGCGCGCGGCAGCCGATCGCTCAAGGTCCTGCTGCGCATCGCGCGCGACCGCAAGCTCTACACGGGCAGCGCGAATCGCAGTGTGCCGCTGGCGCTCCTGGAGAATCCCACCAACACCCCGGTCAGCGTTCTCCGTCCCTTCCTCAGCCTGCGCTACATCAGCCGACACGACCTCACCCGTCTCGCGCGCGGCGGTCCGGAGCACCGGACCGAGATCAGCCGCGAAGCGCGCAACGTCCTGCGCTATCTCTGATCCAGTCGGCAGAATCCTAATCTCGGTAGAAGGCGGCGATGCTAGCTGTCACCTGCTCCTGCTGCTCGCCTGTCAGCTCCGGATAGATGGGCAGGGAGATCGCCTCGCGCGCGAGCCGCTCGCTTACTGGTAGCTGGCCTTCGTTCCCCGGGAGGCCCGCGAAGCATGGCTGCCGGTGCAAGGGCAAGGGATAGTAGACGGCAGCGCCGATCCCACAGTCCATGAGATGCGCCAGCAGCTCGTCGCGACCTTCGGCCCTGAGCGTGTACTGGTGGAACACGTGCTCCTCCGCCTCCGGCAGGGCGGGCCGACGGATCCATTCTTCCAGGCCCAGATCGGCCAGCAACGCATCATAGCGACGGGCTCGTTCGCGCCGGCGCCGGTTCCAGCCGTCGAGATGGGGCAGCTTCACCTGGAGAACAGCGGCCTGGATGGCGTCGAGGCGTCCATTGATCCCCACCTCCTCGTGGTGGTAGCGGCTCGCCTCGCCGTGATTCCGATAGCGTAGTGCCCGCTCTCCCAGCTGCTCGTCGCGGCAGCACAGGAGACCCCCGTCGCCCGCGCCGCCGAGGTTCTTGCTCGGGAAGAAGCTGAACGCGGCGGCGTCGCCCAGGCTCCCGCTCCGTCCCTCGGGGCGGCGGGAACCGATCGACTGCGCCGCATCCTCGATCAGCAGCAGCCCCCTCTCTTCGGCCAGAGCCCGCAGCGGCCCCCAGGGAACCTGCAGACCGAAGAGGTGGACTGCGATCACGGCGCGGCTGCGCGGTGTGAGCGCGCGCCGCAGATCCTCCATGTCGATGAGGAAGTCGTCGCCGACGTCGACGAAGACGGGCCGCGCGCCTGCGTGCGCGACCGCTCCCGCCGTGGCGAAGAAGGTATAAGCGGGGAGCAGCACCTCGTCGCCGGGACCGATGTCGAGGATCGCCAGCGCGACGCGCAGCGCCTCGCTCCCGCTCGACATCCCGACGCAGACGGGTGCCGCGAGGTATTCCGCCATCGCTTGTTCGAAATCCGCAACAGTCTGTCCCAGGACGAAGCGCTGCGAGGAGAAGAGGCGCTCCACGCCCTCCAGGATCGGTTCCCTGAGCGACTCGTACTGTGCGCGAAGATCCAGTTGCGGCACCTTCATCTCGTCTCCTCCCGATGGCGGAGGGCAGTCTAGCACCGCGGCGCCCCGCTCCCAAGTGCGAAGACGGGTCGAGATCTTGCAATATCCCGGCGCAACCTGGGAGGCACGCAACCTTGAAGATCCGATCCTATCTCCTCGCCATGCTCCTCGTTCCCGTCCTTACCACCTGTCCCACGACGGTCTGTGGGCAAGACGAGAACGATCTTGCAAAAATCACACTGTTCGAAGGCGGACGCATCGACATGAGCCTCGGCGCTGCCAGCCTCGCCCTTCTGGGACCCGGTGCCGCTGGATTGCAGACCAGCGTCGCGCCAGTGTACGCGGGACCGGGACGGCACCTCCAGAATCCCGCCCTGCTCGGCATGGCGAGACGAACGCTTCTCGCCGTCGACTACGGTCCCGAGCTCAGCCTCGACCTTGCTTCGCGCTTCGGGCTGGGCGACGAGATTGCCGAGAGTACCGAGGACGCCCTCTCCGACCACCTGGCCGACGACGGCGAGATACGGAGCAGCGACGCCACGGCTCGCCTCGTCCACCCGGGCGGCCTGCGCGGGGCGGCGCTCCTCCAGCCCGCGGGGCCCGTGGCCATCGCGGCCGGCCTGGACAGGGCCTTCGAGCTCGACTTCTCCCTCCTTGCCAGCGGCATGCAGGGCTGGGCTGATATCGAGAAGCAGGTCGGCGACCAGACCGAGGTCGTCCACATGCGCGCCGACCTCGACCTGTCGAGCAGCCTGCAGATGATGTCGCAGCGCTACTCCCTGGCCGTGGGCGGACAGCTGCGGCCGGATCTCTGGGCGGGCGCTGGTTTCGACTGGCTCTCCTGTCAGGCGAGCGTCGACGGCCGGCTCGACGTCGAGGGGATGATGTCCACGAGTGGTCGCGAGTTCGCCTTCGGCGACCCCGCGGATCCATGGGAGAACTCGCTGGACCAGAGCCTCACCGGCCTCTACGAGGGCGGAACCTGGATCCTTCGCATGGGCGCTGGCTGGCGGCCGTTCTCCCGCGTCTCTATCGGCGCCAGCTACCAGCACGGCCAGCCGCTCGACATGCCGGGCACGGCCGAGATCGTGCTCCATCGCCTGGCCGCCTATGACGAGGAGGGCGGCATCGATCCCTCGGAACTCTCCCTCTCGAGCCCCACCGAGACGGAGGAGTTCACGAGCCCCGTCGACGATCATCTGCGGGTGGATTTCCCCCGGAGCTTCGCGGTCGGCATCGCCTTCCTGGCCGGTCCCTTGACGACGACGCTTGACTACCAGGCCTTCCAGGGCAACTTCAGCCTCGCCTACCTGGACAGCCATTTCGAGCTGGGCCCCAGGCAGCTGTTCAAGCTGGGGCTCTACACGCCTCACGTCTCTCTCTCCCTCGGCGCGCTGCTCAGCGAGCCCCGCTTCCTGATCGATGGCGAATGGAAGGAGCCGGGCATGATCCCCCTGCCTCTTCTCGCGCTCGGGGGCGGCGGCCGCATCATGGACTGGCTCCGCGTCGACGCCGTGTTCGAAGCGGCGCCCACGCCCGCGTTCAAGATCAGCACCGGAATCCTCTTCTAGGAAGTAGACGATGTCCTGCAAGACCCTACGCTCTCTGATCGTACTCTCCGTGCTCGGCATGGGCCTGGGCCCCGCCGTCTGTTTCGCGGGCGCGGGCGACATCCACCCGACGGAGATCCCGGAGGGGCTCATCGCCCCCAACGAACTGGTCTACGTCCGCTGGCTCGAGCCCGTGACGGCCATTCTCGAGGTTGGCCCCTCCGCCGTGGAATGGACCGACACCGTGTCTACGATCAGCTCCACCCCCGGCGAGTTGAGCTTCCAGCCAGATCTCGCCCCCCTGGGGGCGGGCGCCTGGTCTGCGCGGCTGCGGCACGAGGGCAGCGAGGACACCAGCCTGCCCTTCTACCTTTTCGTCGAGGCGCCGACCGCGCCCGTCATGACGCTGCCACAGAACGGCGGCGAGATCGAGGGCGCGTCCACGCTCCTGTCCTGGGAACCGGTGCTGGGCGTCCCGTACTACCACGTACTCTTCAGCGATCAGGAGATCGTCATCGAGGAGGACGAGAATGGCGACCCGGTGATCTCGGGAGCGAACCTCACCTGGCAGGTCATCGTCTCGGAGACGTCTATCGAGTACGGCGCCCCGGATCCCTCCGGCTTCTTCACCGAGATGAACGGCACGCCACCGCCGCTCGTGCCCGGTCCCGTCTACAACTGGCTCGTCCTGAACAACTACGGCAACAACCCGGCGCTCAGCAGCACACGGCAGGCCGGCGTCTCCGCATTCACGGTTGCGGACACCTGCCCGCTCGATCCGCCGCTGCTTGTCGCCCCCGCCGCGGGCGACACGCTTTCCGATGAGACGATCACCTTCGAGTGGAGCGACGTGCCCGAGGCCGCCCACTACCACTACTACTTGAGCCAGATCATCGACGACGAGGAGAACCAGGGCAGCGTGCCCGTCTACGACCAGGTCTGCGGCCAGACCCTCCTCGACCTCCCCGCCGCGAGCATCCTGATCGACTCGCGCTACCAGTGGAAGGTCTTCGCGATCGACGAGACGGGCCAGGGCGTGTCCAGCGAGGCGTGGGAGTTCGTCTACGAGATCGCCACCGGCACGCTATCGATCCACACGCGCGACGAGACCGACGAGCCGATCCCCTACGTCGACGTGGACCTGCAACCCCTCGGCGGGGGCGGCAACCCGCTGCCCATCGTCACCGGCGGCTCGGGCGGCTACGACGGCGACTTCACGCCCGGCCTCTACCGTCTGACGGCGAGCAAGGCCGGCTTCGAGGACTCCACCCTCGACGTCGAGGTCGTCGAGGACGCGACGACTACTGCCACGCTCGTCCTGGCGGCCAGCCCCGCAACGGTGGCGGGAGTCGTCCGCGATCCGTCGCAGGTGCCGGTGCCCTTCGCGACCGTCTTCGCCCTCGATGAGACGAGCGGCGAGGAGCGCATCACGCAGGCCGGAGCGGGCGGCGACTTCCAGATCGGTGTCACGGCCGGCGACTGGTCGCTGACGGCCGGCAAAAGTGGCTACCACGCCGGGGATCCGCTCGCCGTGAGCGTCGGCGCGGGCGAGTATCTCGAGCTCGCGAGCGCCGTGCCCCTCATCCCGAACAGCAGCACCCTGAGCGGCGCCGTGCTGAGCGACTCCGGCCAGCCGGTCGTCGCCGCCACGGTCGAGGCCACGGGCGAGAGCGAAACCTTGCAGCAGCTCACGGCGAGCGATGGCCTCTTCCAGTTCTCCCTCGCGGCCGGGGACTGGGAGCTCACGGTCTCCAAGCTCGGCTTCGTCTCGCCGCCACCGCGCGGCATCGCGCTCGCAGCGGGCGAGGACCACCTGCTCGACCCACCCCTCACCCTGAGCGCAGAGGCCGCCATCGTCAGCGGCTTCGTTCTCGCGGGCGGCGGCGTGGTCGCGGGTGCGGACATCACGGCCACGCCCGAGGCCGGCGCCGTCCTCGGCACGACCAGTGGCCCCGCGGGCGACTACCAGCTCAGCCTCGGCCCGGGCACGTGGATCCTCTCCGCGAACAAGGAGGGCTACAGCCCTGGTCCCCCCGTCCAGCTCACCCTGAGCGCCGGCGACAGCCAGGAGGGTGTGGAGCTCACGCTGAGCCCCAATCCCTGCTCGGTCTCCGGACAGATCAGCGATGGCCAGGCGGACATCGGCGGCGCCACCGTCAGCAACGGCTCCGTGAATACCCAGAGCGGCCCGGGCGGCAGCTACACGCTCAGCCTTCCCGCCGGGGCCCAGACCCTAACGGTCTGGAAGACCGGCTACAGCGGCGGCGGACCCCTCCCGGTCGACCTGGCCCCGGGCCAGGTCCTGACGGGCGTCGACTGGCTGCTCAGCCCCGACGCCGCCACGGTGAGCGGGCGCGTCCTCTCAGGCGGACAGCCGGTCCCGGGCGCCACTGTCCTGCTAGACACCGGCAGCGAGACGCTCGTACGCAGCAGCAACGCGAACGGCGACTACTCGGTGAGCACGGCTCCCGGCTCCTTCCTGCTCTGGGCGGAAAAGGAGGGCATGGCACCCGTCGATTCGCTGAGCCTCACGCTCGGCCCCGGGCAGCTGCTGGCCGGGCAGGACCTCGGCCTCACCCCCGCGACCGCTACCGTGCAGGGCACGGTCGCGAGCGATGGCCAGCCCCTGCGTGACGCGACGATCCGAGCCGAGTCTGTGCTCGGCTCCGCCGCCACGAGCAGCGATCTCGACGGCGACTGGACCCTGGTCCTCCCGAGCGGCGCCAGCTGGTCGCTGAGCGCGGAGAAGAGCGGCTATGGCGACGAGACCGTCCAGTCCCCCTTCCTGGACACTGGCGAGAGCTGGACCCACGACTTCGACCTGCCACTGCTACCCGCGCTGCTCTCCGGCCACCTGAGTGACGACGTGGGGCTTGCTGTCACCGGCGCAACGCTGCTCTTCACCGGCGCCGAGAGCCGGTCTACCGTAACGGACGCGAGCGGGGACTACGAGCTCGGCCTGCAGCCGGGGAACTACACGCTGGACATCGCGGAGCTTGGCTACGACCCCCATCAGCAGGGCATCGACGTCGTACAGGGCAGCCAGACCCTCGACGTCGTCCTGACGGCCCGCTTCGCCTCGCTCGGCGGCCGCGTGCTCTCCGAGACGGACGAACCCCTGGCCGGGGTCGCCCTGAGTGCGAGCTCCCCCACGGGCGGCGGCAGCGCCAGCAGCAACGCGGACGGCTACTACTTCTTCCCGCGGCTGCCGGCGGACGACTACGAGCTCGAGCTGCAGAAGCCCGGCTACGCCGTGCTCCTCGCTTCAGTCAGTCTTGCCGCGGACGAGAACGCGGAACACGATTGGCAGCTCGCTTCCCTGGGCGGAACCCTCGCGGGTTCTGTAGAGAACGCCACGGGTCAGCCCCTGGCATCCGTCAGCCTTCAGGTGCGCGACGACGGTCAGCTGATCGCCCAGACCCTGAGCGGAGCGGATGGATCTTTCCTCGTCGAGGCGCTTCCCGATGACGTACCGCTCAGCCTCTCCGCGAGCATGGCCGGCTACTCCGCCGACTCGGAGAATCCCCTCACGGGCCTGATCGCGCCAGCCGAGGGACTGCTCTTCGTGCTCGCGGCAAACACGGGTCTCGTGCAGGGTCATGTCCGCGATGCGGCGACGGGAGCCGGCATCGACGGCGCGGAGATCCAGGTGGACGACGGAGAGGGCTTCTACGGCCAGACCCAGTCCGACGAGTCGGGCGCCTTCCTCATCGCGGACCTGCGCAGCACGAGCCTGTACTCACTGAGCGCGGACGCGCCCGGCTGGATCGGAATCGAGCTCACGGACATCACGGCGGACGGTGCGAGCCTGAGCCTCGAGCTAGACGCGGCGCCGGCCTCCGTCTACGGCACTCTCTTCGCGACGCGAGGCGAGCTCGTTCCGCCGGGAAGCGCACTGCGCGGCGTGCCGCTCGATGCGGGCGCCCTCGAGGTGTCTGCGACGATCGACAGCACGGGTGGCTTCCTGCTCGAGGGCATGACGCCCGGCGCATACTCCCTCGTCTTCGTCATCGATGGTTACATCACCGAGCCGCGCAGCCAGGACGTCGTCGTGGCCGAGGGTGCCAGCCACGGCCCCTACGACTTCGAGCTGGTGTCTGCGCCCCTGGCGAGCATCGCGGTGAGCGGCGAGGAACAGATCGACAACGACGGCAGCTATCTCTACCGCGCCGCGATGAGCGTCGAGGGCGGCGAGCAGGTAAGCTATCCCGTGTTCTGGAGCGCGAGCCCTGAGCTCGCGGGTACGCTCGACGCGGCGACGGGCCGCTTCACTCCGCGCAGCGACTACATCGGCGAGGTCATTCTCACGGCACGTCACGAGGCTTCTGCCCTCGCAGGCCACAAGACCGTGGGCGTCTACGCGCGCCTGGAACCAGACGCAGCGCTGGAGCTGGTGGGAGGCGACGGCATGGGGCTCGACCTGCCCGCGGGGGCGGTGAGCCAGAGCGTCCGGATCACGCTTCAGCGCCTCGAGCCCAGCCCCGTCAAGCGGCGCGCGGGCGCCTACCGCGTCAACGGCGATCTCTACCACTTCCTCCCGGACGGGCTCGCCTTCTCCGAGGAAAGCCAGCCCCTGCTCACCCTGCCTATCCCCGGCGCGCTTTACAAACTGGGCCTGTCCGTGGGCTGGTGGGATCCTGCAGGCCTGCGCTGGCAGGCCCTGGGAGGCGAGAAGGGCGTGGATGGGCTGGCCGTCTCGCTGGAGCACTTCTCCGACTATGCCCTCCTCGTCGCGAACGAGCCCCTCGGGGTTCGCAGCGCTGCGATCAGTCCGAACCCCTTCAGCCCCTACGGCTCGGCGGGCGGCGCGGAGATCCGCTTCACGGTCTCGAGCCAGGAGATGGACGCACCGCTGGTGGACGTTGAGATCTTCAACCTGCTCGGCGATCCTGTCCGCAGCCTCGCCCACCACGAGCCCATGAGCGTGAGCGAGGAGCAACTCCTTCTCTGGAACGGTCTCACCGAGCAGGGCGAGCTGGCGCGAAACGGCCGCTACCTCGTGCGCATCAAGGTCCGGGACAACTCTGGAGACGAGGACCACATCCTTCAGGCCGTCCTCATCAAGTAGGAGAACCCATGTTCGCAAGACGCATGCTCGCCATCCTCTGTCTTCTCACGCTGACCCTCGCGGCTCCGGCCCTGGCCGGGCAGAGCGGCATTCCTGGAGCCTTCGCCGACGTCGGCCTCGGGGCCAGAGCCATGGGCCTCGGCGGCGCCGTCGCGGCGGGTTCCGGATTCGCTGGCGACCTCGTCTGGAATCCGGCCGGCCTTGCCCTGCTGGAGCGCTCCGAGTTCACCGCCATGCAGACGGAGCAGTTCGGGCTCGTCCCCACCTACTTCCTCGCCGGCGCGCTCGCTCGGAACGAAGGGTTCGGTCTGGCGGCGGGGATCATCTCCTCGGGGGACGCACTCCTGCGCGAGAACACGTTGCTCGTCGGTGCGGGCAGGCATTTCGACGCCCTGGGCAACCTCGACCTCGGGATGACGCTCAAGATGCGCTACGCCAGCTTCGGCTCCGGCGGCACGGGCGAGGCGGTTACCGGCAGCGCCTACGGCTTCGCGCTCGACATCGGTCTGCGCGGCAAGCTGGGTCCCGCCGAACTCGGGTTCTACGTCGAGGAACTGGTGGGCACCGTCAGCTGGGATAGTTCCGAACGGGGCAGCTACTACGAGTCGGTTCCACCGACGGCCTCCGCGGGCATGCAGCTGCCCGCCGGGCCCCTGCGCCTCGCGACGGACATCGAGATCGGCCTGGCAGGGGAACGTCCCGTGAAGGCAGCGCTCGGCGTCGAGTGGACGCCGCATCCGATCCTTCAGCTCCGCGGCGGGATGAGGCAGAGCCTCGACGCGGAAGCCAGCCGTTTCCTCAGCCTGGGCGCCGGCCTCGGCCGAGACCTCGAGCAGGGTGGCCGGCTGCAGCTCGACACGGCCTATCTCTTCCACGAGCTCGGCGGCAGCCTCCGTGTCTCCGCCGCCTACCGCTTCTAGCGGACCCGCGAACGTCGCGCGCCTTTCACGCGCGCGTCTTGGCAGCGCCCTCCCCCTGTGCTATGGCTGGGGCGGAGGCCGCCATGCACCCCGATTCCTACACAGTACTCTCCGCGCCAGTCCGCGCGGAGCAGCGCATCAAGGGTTCGCGCTTCGTCGCCCTGGTCCATCCCGTAGGGGACGAGGACGAGGCCGCGCGCCTGCGCGCGGAGTTGGCCGCAGAGTACGCGGATGCGTCCCATCACTGCTGGGCGCTTTGCCTCGGCCATCCCCGCTCGCCCACCCTGCGCCACTCCGACGCCGGGGAGCCCGCGGGCAGCGCCGGCGCCGCCATCGCCCGCGCGCTTGCCGCCTCGGACCTCTCGGACCTGCTCTGCGTCGTCGTTCGCTGGTTCGGCGGGATCAAGCTGGGTGTCGGCGGCCTGATCCGTGCCTATGGCGGCACGGCCCGTCTCGCCCTCGCGGAGGCGCGTCCCGAAGAGCGCCTCGAGCTGCGGCGGGCGAGCTGCGAGTTCGCCTACGAGTTCGAGCCGGCCCTGCGCTCGCTCCTGGAACGCCAGGCGGGAAGGATCGAGGAGAGCCGCTACGAGCTCGGGGTGAGCTGGACGATCGTCCTGCCGCCCAGCGCTGTGTCGGAGTTCGCAGAGCGTGGCAGAGACCTGACCGGAGGTAGTCTCGTCTTCGAGATCTCGTCGGAGGGAGAGGAATCCTAGCGCGTCGCTAGCGGGCTAAGGGATGAGGCTCGTGGCCTCGAGGTAGTCCGTCTGGATGAGGTCCGACTGGAAAAGCAGGATCTCCTCGTCGGGATCGCCCACCTTGAGTTGCTTGTCCATGTCCACGTAGTTGACGATCACCACCGGTCCCACTCCCGGCGCGAGCAGCATCAGGCTCAGGTCGCGACGGCTGGGTTCGATCCGGGCGAAACCGGTCAGGTACTCCTCGTTGATGGAGTTCTGTCCGGGCGGCGCGTTGGGGTCCCGCTGGTTGCTGAGGAAGAGGTCCGCCTCCAGGCTGAAGCGCACCCACTTGCAGTTCGCGTAGACTATGTCCTTCAGCTGAGGGAAGAGGGAGTCGGTCAGGGCGCCCAGGTCGGCGTAGGCGAAGTCCATCTCCTCGATCACCTCGCCCACGAGTCGTACTGCAGCTATCCCATCGAGGTAGGTGTCGAGATCCACGTCCGAGGGATCGTAGGGTTCGCCGGGCTGGCCCCCGCCATTGTAGATGATGCGCGGGTACTCGAAGCCGACGGCCTCCGAGAGCAGGATCTTGCCCTCCTCCTCGCCGCCGTAGGATTCGCCGATCGTTTCGCTGCTGTAGTCCCACTCGCGCGCGATCCAGCGCAGCTCGCCGAAGCGGATCCACGAGTAGGGCATGTCCTCCCCGAAAACGTAGCTGCTGTCGGTCGCCCCCGCAGTGTCCTCGCCGTGGAGCTCGAGGCCTCCCGCGGACTCGGTGAACCAGAGATCCAGCTCGTGTTGGAGGGTGACGAGCGTGTCGACGTACTGCTGGGTCGTGCTGCTGAGCACACGCGCCGGCACGCCGCCGACCTGCACCGTACCCGAGACCTGCATCTGGGTGTCGCCCGCCGGCACCTCGTGGTTGAAGTAGTCCACGGCGGGATCGATGACGCCCTCCTCGACGCGCAGGTAGCTCCAGGTCGTCCCCTCGGGCAGGGGCCAGTAGCTGGCGTCGAGCGGCGAAATGGCCGTCCCTTCGGGCCCGGTCACGCCCCCATCGTCCTGCGAGCAGGATACGACGAGAGCGGCGAGCAGAATGGCGAGCGCTGGCGTGAGCCTCAGCAGGGATCGCTGCTTCATCGTGGGCAACCTCGGCGGGAAGTGTGAAATGCGGAAACCCGTCTCTTTATGGGGGTTCCGTGCATGCGGGGCTCCAGAGGATACTATGCCATGCCGATCCGGCGAGCAAGGGCTTTTATTGGCCTTGCCCCGGGTGGGCGCCATGCGCTAGAGGGTGACAGGAGATCGTGGCAAGCGGCCGCGCCCGCGCGGCGTCATGGAAGGAGCGCGACGGTCATGTCGGTAAAGCACTCGACCCTCGAGATTCACGGGCGCCAGGGGCTGCCTTTCGCCGCCGTGCCTGCTGGTCCGGAGAAGAACCGGACTCGGGCGCGCTGGCTCGGAGCCGTCCTGATCGCATGCCTTCTCGGTCTTTCCGACCCGGCTGTCTCCGCCGAGATGCCCGACACCCTTCGCCTGAAGGAGATCGTGGCTCACCTGGCGTCCCCGGAGCTGATGGGGCGGCGCTGCGGCGAGGAGGGTGGCGCCCTGGCGCGGGCCTACCTCAAAAGCCGCCTGGAGGCACTGGAGCTCCCGCCTGCCATCCCCGCGGGTTATGCGCAGGCCTTCGCGGTCGAGGGCCAGAAGCTGGCGGCGAACACGGCCGTCCTCGCTGGTCCTGGCGGCCGCAGGGTGGGCCTCACCCTCAGCGTCCGCCTGCCCCTGGCCGGGAATCCCGGCTCCCACCTCAAGCTCTGGCCGGCCGGACAGCCTGCGCCCTCCTGCGACACCGGAGACATCCTCGTCCGCCACGGGCCCGCGGCGCGGGGCGACGGCTTCTCCCCCAGCACCCTGCAAGCGGAGGCCGGCACAGCGGGAGCCGCCGCGCTCGTACTGGTCCCCCACCCCGACGACGCGGACGGACTCTATGCCCGCTACCACGGCCGCGCGCGCAGGCGCGACACGAGATTGCACCGCCTGCATGGCGATCCGGGGGAGTGCCTCCTGGCCTACGCGGATCCCGGCGAGGCGCAGCTCCTCCTCTCGGGTGACGCAGGTAGGCCGTGGCGCCTGGAGCTGCCCGAGCGCGAGGCCTTCGCGCTGCGCGGCGAGAACCTGTTGGCAGGTCTCCCCGGCGGCGGCACAGACGGAGAGCGCGTCCTGCTGCTGATCGCGCACTACGATCACCTCGGCAAGGGCGAGGACGGGAGCTACTTCCCTGGCGCGGATGACAACGCGGCCGCTGTGGCTGCGCTCCTCGAGCTTGCCCGCCTGCTGAAGGGCGAGCGCCTGCCCTTCCAGCTGCGCTTCCTCTTCGCGGACGGCGAGGAGCTCGGGCTCCTGGGGGCCGAGTCCTATCTGCGCCGCCACGGCCGACCCTGGCGCGTGTTGAACCTGGACTCGGTGGGCCGCGCGGGTGTGGACAGCTACCGGAAGCTGCGCGACCCGTCGGCCGCCAGCGAACACCTGATGATCCACTGGCAGTCGGAGGCGGCGGCGCCCTGGGTCGATCGCCTCGCGGCAGCCCTCGCTGCGAACGGCTTCGCGCCGCAGCCCGGCGTCGGACCCATGTTCGCCATGGGAGGCGACCATCACGCCTTCGCCCGCGACGGCGTGCCGAGCATTTTCCTGTTCGGAGGTTTCCACTCGGATTACAACACGCCCAACGACCGCGCCGAGCACATCCTCCCCTCCCGCCTGGCGCGCCTCGTCGCCGCGCTGCGGGACTGGATCCTCGCACTGGAATAGACCTGCCAGCGAATTTCCGGCAGATTACTTGTGGCCTGCTAGGGCTCTTCCGCGTCCCTGCGTGCCCAAGCCGAGAGTCGCTCCGTCAGCTCTGGAACCCAGCGCAGCATGCGGGAGCCCCGGGATCGGCAGGGCAGGAGGTCCATGCGCCGCATCCCTGCCGGCAGGAGCTCGTAGAGCCCGCGGACCGCTGCCGCAGCGACGCTGTCCTCGTCACAGGCAAAGAGCAGCACGGGCAGCGCCCGCCCGCCCGGCTCCAGGGGAAGCGCGCTTCCCGAGCGGGGGGAGAGAAGCGCCAGGCGTTCGAAACGGGGCAGCGAGTCGGCGAGCGCGAAGGCGAGCGGCGCAGCCTCCCCCACCGCCACGGCGAGCCAGGGTCGATCCCGCAAGGTCTCCTGCGCGTCCGCGAAGGCACAGATGGCCTCCGCGTCCCGTGCGAGGATCGCCTTCTCCGGCTCGCCCCACTGCCGGGCGGGCGCCACGTTTCCCCGGCGCGACGTCACGCTCTCTCCCTCACCCCGCAGGTCCGGCAGCAGGACGGGGATACCGCTGGCCTGGAAGCTCTCCGCGAGACCCATCAGATCGCTACCCTGGCCGCCCCGGTCGTGGAGCAGCAGGGCGACGGGCGCCTCCCGATCGCGGGCGGGAAAGTAGCTAGCGTAGAGCGCCACGGAGTCGGGGCTCCAGACCTGGAGGCGCACCCAGTTCGCGGGCGGGGACTCCACGGCAGAAGCGGCTGCTGCGAGCAGGCAGATGGTGAATGCGACAGGTAGCCGTCTCACCGGATGTAGAGGTAGCTTTCCCAGCTCTCGTGGACGGCATCGCCGAGGTAGCGACGGAAGAGCAAGGGCGGTAGCCAGCGCGGCTCCGTGGGCTTGCTGATCAGGTGCATCCCCGCTTCGTGGAGCAGCTGGTTGCCCTTACGGTGATTGCAGCGGACGCAGCACGTGACGCAGTTCACCCACACGGTCGTGCCGCCGCGGGGGAATTCTCGTGTCCGGCGGCTTCTGGGAACGACGTGGTCGATGGTGAAGGGGCCGTGCTTCGTGCCGCAGTACTGGCAGGCGAAGTTATCGCGCGCGAAGAGGTTCTTGCGGTTGAGCTGGACCTTCACGGCCCGGTAGACCCGATGGGCGATGGCGATGAAGAGCCGGATGATGCGGGGTAGTTTCCAGCTCGTGCTGGGCGAGCGCACGATGTCGTCGCTCTGCTCCACGGCGACGGCCCGCCCGCTGTAGAGGAGAACCAGGGCTCGCCGCGCGCTGATGATGTTCACCGGCTGGTAGCCCGCGTCCAGGACCAGGACGTGCTTATTCAGAACAGTTCTTCCCATCGAGGTCTTCCTGATAAATCAGCGGCCGCACCCCCAGGCAAGCGCGGCCTGTCTCAGGCGAAGCTTGGAGAGTGTCAGCGGCTCCGTCAAGGGAAAACAGGGGATGCCAGGCCCGGAAGCTGCCTTGACAAGTTGGAAACGCAGCGCTTAGCTTGGATGCAGGTGCATCATGAAGATCACGCGCATCGCATCCTTGCTCGCCTTTCTGGTCCTCGCCTCCGCTGGTTGCTACACGCTGCTCAGCCACCCCGAGGGAAGCGGCCATGTCGACTACGACCGCGCCGGCCATGCCTACTACCGGGACTGCCGCGACTGCCACGTCGACTACTACTTCTACCACAGCGGCTATCGCTGGAACCGGCCCTACTACGGCTCCTACTACCGGCCCTGGTGGTATAACGACTACTGGTTCTACGGACCCTATGGCCCCGACTACTGGCCCGACGGCGACGGCGAAGCCGGGACGCCTCCCCCGCAGGGATCCTGGTCCGACCACCGCCGGCGCAAGCCCTCGGGCGATGGTGAGCCCCTCGTAGGGAACGTCCCCGACGCCTCCGTCCCGGGATCCGACTCGAGCCGCCCGTCGTCCCAGAACCAGGGCAGCGAATCCCAGGGCGACGATGAGGACTCCTCGACCAAGCCCGAGAAGAAGAAGGACGAGGGCGACCGCAAGAAACCCCGGCGCAAGCGATGAGGATCCGATGAATGCAAGCCACCGCATGCCCTGCCGCGGCGCGTCGGCGCTGCCTTTACTCGCCACCCTGCTCTTGGCCGTGCTTCTTCCCGGTGGCGCCGCCCTGGCCCAGGACGAGACCCTCTTCGACGCCGTGCTCCTCGATCGCCTCGGCCTGCTCGAGCTCCCCCGCACAGGCGCTCGCTCCCTCGCCCTCGGCGGGAGCGGCGTGGCCTGGACCGAGGATCTGCAGAGCCTGACGCTGAATCCGGCCGGTCTGACCGGCATCGGACGCATCGAGACTCAGCTCGGCTTCCGCCGCCTGCAGAGCAGCCAACTCGTCACCTACTTCGGCAATTCCCGCGAGCAGGCCCCCGCGAGCACGAGTCTCGACGCGATGGGCGTGGCGTATCCCTTCCCCACTTATCGCGGAAGCCTGGTGGCCGCGGTCGGCGTGTTCCGTCGTTTCGACCCGACGATGGAGATGCTCTGGGAGGGAGTCAACGCCTACGACGGCGACTCGGAGACCTACAGCCTTCAGCTCGAGGGCGGTTTGATGGGCATCGTCGGTGGCTTCGGGGTGGCCCTGGCGCCGACGACTGACGTCGGACTCAGTATCGAGTACCTGCACGGCGGCCTCGACCTCTTCAGCCGCTTCGACTACCAGCATGCGGACAGCGTCACCCTCTACCGCGACCTGAGCGAGGACCACTATGACCTGCGCGGCTGGCGGGCTCACCTCGGCCTCCAGGCCAGGCCGCGAGAGGAGCTGCGCATTGGGATCCGCATCAGCTCCCCGGCAATGCTGAACATCGACGGCGAGAGTCGCTGGCGGGAGCTGGACATCTTGGGCGAGGTCGGCGAGCAGGTGGGTTCGGGCTTCTATGTCTTCGCTGAGAAGCTGCGACTGCCCTACCAGGTCGCCGCGGGCGCGGCGCTGCACCTGGGGCCTGTTGCGCTCTCCGCAGAGCTCGAGTACGTGGACTGGAATCAGACCCGTCTGAGCGGCCGCCGCCTGAGCGACCTGGAGCTGCGCGCCGCCCTCGCCGAGACGGTCAACCAGCACTACGGCATCGAGCTGGGCCCCTCCGGCTGGCCGGTCCGCATCTACGCGGGCTACTCGCGGCTGCAGGAACCCCTGCGTTTCCTGGAGAGCGGGGAGTTCGTCGGCGGGCTCGCCATACTCAAGGAGCTGGACGTCGCCCTGGCGCGCAGCGCCCTCAGCGGCGGCTTCGGTCTCTTCCTCTCCGAGAACATCCTGCTCGAGGCCGGTTACTCCCGCGAGCACGGCGTGCGTCGCACCCGGCCTGAGACCTCGGGCGCCGTAGACCTCCGACAGGAGACGACGCGCAGCCGCGCCCTGGTCACCTTCAGCTACCGCTTCTAGTCGCCTTCGGAACGCTCCCCGCCGTCCGGCTCCATCTCCGAGACGAAGGTCTCCAACGCAGCGCGTGCGGCGGCCTGCTCGGCGTCCTTCTTGCTCCGCCCCCGACCTCTGCCCCTCACGGATCCCTGCACCAGCACCTCGACGACGAAGTCCTTGGAGTGATCCGGCCCGTGGGTGGCCTCTACGCGATAGCGCGGCGGGGTCTTGTAGAGAGACTGCACCTTCTCCTGGAGCAGGGACTTGAAGTTGCGGTGGGTGTCGTCGGAGAGGAAACCCTCCTTGCGCGAGAGCAGGGTGTCCTCGACGAGGGCCCGGGCGGGCCCGAGGCCGCCGTCCAGATAGAGGGCGCCCAGTAGCGCCTCGAAGGCGTCCGCCAGGATGGAGTCCCTCTCGCGCCCGCCGCTCTCGAGCTCGTTCACGCTCAGGCGCAGCACCTCTCCCAGCCCGACGGAGTGCCCCACCTCGGCCAGCACGGCGCGACTCGCCAGAAGGCTCTTCGTCTTTGTGAGGCGCCCTTCGTCTTCGTTCGGCAGCTCCCTGATCAAGGCCTCGTTGATCAGGAGGCCCAGCACGGAGTCCCCGAGAAACTCCAGGCGTTCGTTGCTCTCGCAACGCTCCATGCCCTTCTGGAACGCGAAGGAGCGGTGCGTCAGCGCAAGGAGGAGCAGCGACGGGTCGCGGAAGCGGTAACGGAGGCGCGCTTGGAAGTCGCGGAGGACATCGGAATAGGGACCCGCGGCCGGCGGCGGGCCTGCGGGAGAGAAGAGCTTGCGGAGCCAGGACCGGATGGGCTTCGCCTTTCGCTCGACTCCTCAGCGGCGGGCGGGACTCGCGCCCAGGAGCAGGACGATGTTGTGACCGCCGAAACCAAGGGAGGTGCTGATCGCGAACTCCACGTCCGCCTCGACGGCCTCGTTGGGCACGTAGTCGAGATCGCAGTCGGGGTCGGGGTTCTCCTGGTTGATGGTCGGCGGGATCTTGCCACAGTCCAGGACGAGGCTGGTGATCGCCGACTCCAATCCGCCCGCGGCACCCAGGAGATGCCCCGTCATGGACTTCGTGCTGCTGATCTTGAGTTTCTCGGCATGATCGCCGAAGAAGGTTCGAATCGCCAGGGTCTCGATGCGGTCGTTGTAGGGAGTGCTCGTGCCGTGCGCGTTCACGTAGGCCACCGCCTCGCGGTCGACGCCACCCTCGGCGAGAGCCATCTCCATGGCCTTGCTAGCGCCACGCCCCTCGGGATCGGGAGCCGTGATGTGGTGTGCGTCCGCCGTCAGACCGGCCCCCATCACCTCCGAGTAGACCCGCGCGCCGCGCGCCAGCGCGTGCTCGTAGTCCTCGAGAATCAAGACTCCCGCCCCCTCGCCGATGACGAAACCGTCTCGCTCGGCGTCGAAGGGGCGGCTGGCGCGCTGAGGCTCCTCGTTACGGGTGGACAGGGCCTTCATGTTGCCGAAGCCCGCGACTGCCATGGGAGTGACCGTGGCCTCCGCGCCGCCGCAGACCATCACGTCCGCGCGGCCGGCCTTGATCTGCATGGCGGCGTCGGCGATTGCGTGGGCTCCGGTAGCACAGGCCGAGACCACTCCGTAGTTGGGGCCGCGGAAACCGTGTCGCATGGAGATCAGGCCCGAGGCGATGTCGCCGATCATCATCGGAATGAAGAAGGGGCTGACGCGGCCGGGGCCCCGCTCGATCAGCGCGCGATGGTTCGCCTCGAAGCTGGCCATGCCGCCGATCCCGGAACCGATGATGACGCCGACGCGCTCGCCGGGGGGCTTCTCTTCGAGGAACCCCGCGTCCGCCAGCGCCTCCTCCGAGGCGGCGATGGCGAACTGCGCGTAGCGGTCGGTCTTCTTCGCTTCCTTGCGATCGAGGATGCCGCTGACGTCCCAGCCGGTCACCTCGGCAGCGATGCGGACGGAGTAGCCCTCGGCGTCGAAGCCTTGAATCACATCGGCACCCGACTGCCCGGCGAGCAGCGCCGACCAGGCGGACTCGCGGTCCACGCCCACGGGGCAAATCATCCCGATTCCTGTCACGACGACACGTCGAAGCACGCGCACCTCCTCTACGACCCCGCCCGCGGCGGGATGGGAGCCGAAGCTCCTAGGATACGGTGGCCTTCAGATACTCGACGACGGCCTGGACAGTCGTGAGCTTCTCTGCGTCCTCGTCGGAGATCTCCATGCCGAACTCCTCCTCGAAGGCCATCACCAGCTCAACGGTGTCCAGGGAGTCCGCGCCGAGATCCTCGATGAAGGAGGCCGTCGGTGTGATCTGCTCTGGATTGACGCCGAGCTCCTTCTCGATGATCCCGTGAACTCGCTCTTCAATGGAAGCCATGAAAGCTACCTCCTCGATGGTCGATTGGGCCTGGGGCCCTCAGCTCGTAATTGCCAAGTGCTTAGGGGATCACGCCCCCCCGTGTCAAATGCAAAACGCTCTCTAGCCCGGCATGGCCATGCCGCCATTGACGCCGATCACCTGCCCGGTGACGTAACGCGACCCCGGCCCGAGCAGGAAAAGCACCGCCGCGGCGATGTCGGACGCCTCCCCGAGATAGCCCAGAGGGATCGACGCCTTGAGCGAGGCTTTCACCTCTTCGGGCAGGGCGTCGGTCATGTCGGTCTGGATGAAACCCGGCGCCACGGCGTTGACAGTGACCCCGCGCGGCGCGAGTTCCTTGGCCAGGCTCTTGGTCAGACCGATCACCCCCGCCTTGCTCGCCGCGTAGTTGACCTGGCCGGCGTTGCCGATCTGCCCCACCACGCTGGCGATGTTGACGATACTCCCCTGCCGCCGCTTCATCATAGGGCGGGCCAGTGCGCGACAGAAGTTGAAAGTCCCGGTCAGGTTCACGGCGATGACGCGATCCCATTCCTCGGTCTTCATGCGCGCCAGGAGATTGTCCTGCGTGATGCCGGCGTTGTTGATCAGAAAGTCGACGTCTCCCATCTCCTCCCGCACCTGCTCGACCAAGGATGCCACGGCCTTCTCGTCGGAAACGTCGCAGCCATAACCCCGCACCGAATCTTCCGGACCCAGCTCCGCCGCCGCGGCGGCGCTCTGCTCGGGGAATAGGTCTACCAAGGCCGCTCGCGCTCCCGCGCCCAGCAGCTGCTGCACGATGGTCCGGCCGATGCCCCGGGCGCCGCCGGTGACCAGTGCCAGCTTGCCTGTCAGGTCGTAGTCGCTCATCAGCTCTCCTCCTTGCTTCGGGCCTGCTCCAACCAGGCGTCCATGGCGGCGATGTCGCCGAGGGGGGTCGTCACAGCCGCGCGATCGATGCGACGCATGAGTCCCGTAAGCACCTTCCCTGGACCCAGCTCGAGCAGTTCGCCCTCGTTCGCCGCGCGCAGGGCCTGCATCGATTCGTACCAGCGGACGGGGCTCGTGAGCTGCTTGATCAGGAGAGCCCGCAGCTCGCCGCCGTCCTGCGTGGGCGCGGCGGTGACGTTGGGGATCACGGGTGCCGCGGCGCTTGCGAAGTCCGTGGCCTCCAAGGCCGCGCCCAGCTCGGCGGCCGCGGGGGCCATGAGCTCCGAGTGGAATGCGCCGCTGACATTGAGGCCCACGACCTTCTTCGCCCCGGCCTCGGTGCAGAGGTCCATCGCCCGCTCCACGGCGGCCACGGCCCCGCTGATGACCAGTTGCTCCGCGCTGTTCAGGTTCGCGAGTTCGAGCACCTCGCCCTGCGCGGCCTCGGTGCAGCAGACCTCCACGCGCTCGGCGGCGAGACCGATCACGGCCGCCATCTTCCCAGGCGTCTCCACGCCGCTGGCGAACATGAGGCGCCCGCGCAGCGCCACCAGCTCCAGCGCGCGCAGGGGTGAGATCACGCCGACTGCGACGAGGGCCGTAAACTCACCCAGGCTGTGCCCCGCAACGATCGCCGGCTCCACGCCGTGCCGCGCCAGGTAGCGCTGGCAGGTGACGCTCGCCAGCAGGATGGCGGGCTGGGCGTGACGCGTCTCGGTCAACTCCTCGAGCGGACCCTCGAAGCAGAGACGTTTCAGGGGCAGCCCGAGCTTCTCCTCCGCCTGGTCGAAGAGTTCGCGGCTCTCGGCGTCCCCCTCGTAGAGATCGCTCCCCATCCCAACGAACTGGGAGGCCTGTCCGGGAAAGATCATCGAACAACGCATGCGGCTCCCTCCTTGCACGTCTAGAAGCGGACCAGGGCCGCGCCCCAGGTGAGACCGCCGCCGAACGCGGCCATCAGCACATGATCGCCCGCGTTGATGCGGCCTGCCTTGCGCGCCTGGTCCAGCGCGATGGGAATCGAGGCGGCGCTGGTGTTTCCGAAGTCCCGGATGTTCACATAGACGCGCTCGCGGTCGATCTCGAGGCGCGTGGCTAGGGCGTCGATGATGCGCGTGTTGGCCTGGTGCGGGATGAAGAGGCTCACGTCACCGGGGTCGATCCCGGCGTCGGCGATCACGCGTCGTGCGGCGTCCCCCATGTTGCGCACGGCGTGCTTGAAGACCTCCCTGCCATTCATCGTGATCTTGTCCTCCCCGGCATCGATGATCGCCTGCGTGATCGGGTCGGCGCTGCCCCCCTTGGGCGCGTTCAGCAGGTGGACGAGCCTGCCGTCCGTACGGTTGAAGGTCGAGAGGATTCCCCCTTCCTCCCCCTCGCGCGACTCGAGCAGGACAGCGCCGGCGCCGTCCCCGAAAAGGACGCATGTGCTGCGGTCCTTCCAGTTCGTCAGGCGCGTGAGGACCTCTGAACCGACCACCAGCGCCGTCTTGCCCATGCCAGCCCGCAGGAGTCCGAGGCCGGTGCTCAGGCTGTAGAGGAAGCCCGAGCAGGCGGCAGACACGTCCCAGGCGGCCGCGTTGTGGGCGCCGATCTTCTCCTGCACGATGCAGGCCGTGCTCGGGAAGATCCTATCGCCCGTGACCGTGCCGATGAGGATGTAGTCGACTTCCTTGGCGCTGCGTCCAGCGTCCGCCAGAGCGCGCTCGCAGGCGCGCGCGGCGAAATCGCTGTTGTTCTCGCCGTCCACCGCGATGCGCCGGTTCTTGATGCCCGTGCGCGTGGTGATCCACTCGTCGCTGGTGTCCACTATGCGGCTGAGGTCGTCGTTGGTCAGGACCTTCTCGGGGACGGCGTGCCCCGTTCCTGTGATTCGTACGCTGCGCTCAGGATCCAAGGCTGGCACCCTTCAGCTTCTCGAGCAGTTGCTCTAGCAGTTCTGTCGTATGGAGTTCCTGGAAGCGCACGGCCGTGCGGATGGCGTTCATGATGGCGAGCTCGTTGCTCTTGCCGTGGCTGATGATGACGCTACCGTTCACGCCCATCAGGGGCGCGCCGCCGTGCTCGGCGTAGTCGAGGTCCTTGCGGATGCGCTGCTGCCCACGGTTCAGACCATCGCGCATCATGAGGGCGCCCAGCTTGCCCCGCCAGGTCGCGAGCACGCTTTCCTTCATGTGCCCCAACAGCAGCTTGGTCGTGAAACCGACCATGCTCTCGGCGAGCTTGAGCACGACGTTGCCGGTGAAGCCGTCGCAGACCACGACGTCGGTATCCCCCGCCAGAATCTTGCTCCCCTCGACGTTCCCCACGAAACGGACGGGGGCTCCGCCAAGCAGTTCGTAGGCCTTGACGTAGAGCTCGCTGCCCTTGCTGCTCTCCTCGCCGATGTTCAGGAGAGCCACGCGCGGATCGTCGCAGTGCAGGACGGCCTCCGCGAAGAGGCGCCCCATGACGCCGAACTGGGCGAGGTGCTCGGGCTTGTTGTCGGAGTTGGCGCCCACGTCCAGAACGACGCAGCCGCCCCTCTTGCTGGGAAACCAGGTGGCGATGGCCGGCCGCTGCACTTCGGGCAGGCGGCCGACATGGAGCAGGGCTCCGGCCACCATCGCGCCGGTGGAGCCGGCGCTGACGATCCCCTGCACCTTTCCTGCGCGGATGTCGAGCATCCCCCGGACGATCGGCGAGTCCTTCTTCTTCCGGACCGCCGAGGCCGGAGAATCGCCCATGTCGATGGATTCGGCCGTCGCGACAATCTCGAAATCGCCCGGAGACACGCCCTCCTCGCGCAACACGGCCTCGATGGCCGCGCGCTCGCCGTAGAGGACCAGATCGGGCGCGTGCTCGAGCTCGCGCAGCGCACGCAGCGCGCCGCGAACGAGAACGGGAGGCCCGTGATCGCCTCCCATCGCATCAACCGCTACCTTCACGGGCGGCTATTCCGCTTCGACCGTTTCGACCTGACGCCCGGCGTAGTAGCCGCAGCTGGGGCAGACGCGATGGCTGGGCTTCATCTGCCCGCAGTGCGCGCACTTGACCAGGGTTGGCACGCGCACGCTGCCCAGCCAGACCGCGCGGGTCATCCGGGAGCGGGAACGGGACTTTCTCTTCTTGGGAACGGCCATCCTCAAACCTCGCTTTCGTCGGACCGGGGCCCGGCCTCTCCGGCCTCGCCCTCCGACTCCATGAGCTTCTTCAGGTTCCGCAGGGCGGACCAGCGGGGATCGGCCTCCGCCGGTTCGCAGCGGCACTCCTCCAGGTTCCGGTTCGCCCCGCACTGGGGGCAGAGACCCTTGCAGCCCTCGTCGCAGAGAAGGCGGATGGGAAGGTCCAGGATCAGCGCCTCCCTCACCTTCTCGCTCAGGTCCACCTCCTGGCTGCCGCTGGCGAGGACGAGCACTTCCTCGGAGTCCTCGGGATCCAGGTCGCCCTGCAACTTGGCCAGGACGATCATCGTGAACTCGCCCGTGAGCTTGCCATCGAAGGGGCTGCGGCAGCGATCGCAGCGGAAGGGGAAGCTCCCCTCCACCTGCCCCTGCAGGTACCAGCGCTCGCCTGCGGGGCGGACATTCACGAGCGCGAGCACCTCGCCGCTCTCCGCCCGCCCCTCCAGTCCGCCCAGACTCATCTTGGCGCGCAGCCGGAACTCCCGGCTGCTCTCCTTGACGCTGGAAAGAAGGATCTTCATGGGCGGACCAGAGACCTGGCAAGAGGCGCCATAATAAGTTCGAACTTATCCATTGTCAAGGCCTTCCGGCTCCCGAGCAGGCTGCCGGAAGCTCAGGAGGAGAAGACGATCGCCAGCTCCCGTTCCGCCGAGGCGTCCGAGTCGCTCGCGTGTACGCCGTTGTTCTGCAGGCTCCGGCCGAAGAGGTAGCGGATACTGCCGGGGGCGGCCTCAGCGGGGTTCGTGGCCCCCACCAGCGTGCGCAGGTCGCTCACTGCGTTCTCCTTCTCCAGGCGCACGGCGACCACCGGCCCGCTCGTGATGTAGGAGACGAGATCCTCGTAGAAGGATTTGCCCTCGTGCTCCGTGTAGAACTCGCGCACCTGCGCCTCGCGGAGCTCCTTCAATTCCAGAGCTGACACGCGAAACCTGTTGTCAGTCAACATCTTCAGGATCTCGCCGATCACTTGATCGGCGACCAGCTCGGGCTTGATCATCAGGTAGGTCTGGCTCATGGCTGCTCCTGCTCGCGGCCGCTGGGGGTGTAGACTGTCTTCAGCAAAGGGACGATCTCGCTGGGGATGGGCGCCACGGGGATCCCCACCGCGCCGAGCTTCTCGATCTTCTCGGCGGCGGTCCCCGACCCGCCTGAGATGATGGCCCCCGCATGTCCCATGCGCTTTCCGGGCGGCGCCGTCTGCCCCGCGATGAAAGCGACCACGGGCTTGCTCAGCTTCGCGGCGATGTAGTCCGCGGCCTCCTCCTCGTCCCTGCCCCCGATCTCGCCGATCAGGACGACGGCCTCGGTGGCGGGATCCGCCTCGAAAGCCTCCAAGCAGTCGATGAAGTTGGTGCCGATCACCGAGTCCCCGCCGATGCCGATGCAGGACGACTGGCCCATGCCGGCCAGGGTCAGCTGGTGGACGACCTCGTAGGTGAGGGTGCCCGAGCGGCTGACGAGGCCCACGGGCCCCTGCGCGACAATGTCGTGGGGCAGGATGCCGACCTTTGCCTCGCCCGGCGAGATGAGACCGGGGCAGTTGGGACCGATGAGCCGGACACCCGCCTCGCGCACGCGCGGCATGATGCGGTTCATGTCCGTCACCGGGATGCCTTCGGTGATGCAGACGATGGTCGTGAGCCCAGCGTCCACGGCCTCGAGGACGGCGTCCGCCGCCACGGGAGCGGGCACGAAGATCACGCTGCTGTTGGCGCCCCGTTCCGCAGCCGCCTCGCTCACGGTGTCGTAGACCGGCACCCCGCAGGCGTTCTGGCCGCCCTTGCCCGGCGTGACCCCGGCTACCACCTGGGTGCCGTAGTCGATCATCTGCTGGGCATGGAAGCCTCCGTCCCTGCCCGTGATGCCCTGCACGACCAGACGCGTGTCCTTGCTCACGAAGATGCTCATGCCGAAGCTCCTTTCGCCAGAGCGATCGCCTTCTTTACGGCCTCGTCCATGGTCTCCGCGGGCACCAGCTCGGTCTGCGTCAGCAGCTCTCGCGCCTCGGTCTCGTTGGTCCCCACGAGCCTTACCACCACGGGTACGTTCAGGTCGATGCGCTCTCCCGCCTCGATGATCCCCCGCGCCACGTCGTCGCAGCGGGTGATGCCGCCGAAGATGTTGAAGAGGATGGCGCGCACGTTCTCGTCGCGAGTGATGATGTCCAGCGCTTTGACCACCTTGTCCGGATGAGAGCTGCCGCCGATGTCCAGGAAGTTGGCGGGCGTTCCGCCGTAGTGCTGCACGAGGTCCATGGTGGCCATGGCCAGGCCGGCGCCGTTGACCAGGCAGCCCACGTTGCCCTCCAGCTTGACGAAGCTGAGCCCAGCGGCGCGGGCCTCGTTCTCCTCCGGCTCGCTCTCGGCTGGATCGCGCCAGCCGGCGATCTCGACTTGCCGGTAGAGTGCGTTGTCATCCAGGTTGACCTTGGCGTCAATGGCCCAGACCTCCTGCCCGGGCGTGACGACCAGCGGGTTGATCTCCGCCAGGTTCGCATCGGCGTCCCGATAGGCGCGCCAGAGGCGCACCAGGATGTCGGCCATGCGCAGCGCCACCTTGCCGTCCGCCACTCGGAACGCCACCTGCCGCGCCTCGTAGCCGGAGAGCCCCCTCTCGGGATCGATGGGCTGCTTCAGGATCTTCTCCGGCGCCGTCGCCGCGACCTCCTCGATGTCCACGCCGCCGGCGGCGGAGACCATCAGCATGGGCCTCTGGCGCGAGCGGTCCTGGACGATCCCCAGGTAGTACTCCTTCTCGATGTCGATGGCCTGCGTTACGAGGACACGCGTGACGGTCAGCCCCTTGAGCTTCATGCCCAGGATCTGGTCTGCCTTCTGCCGCGCCTCTTCCGGATCGGCCGCCAGCTTTACACCGCCGGCCTTCCCGCGCCCTCCGACGAGCACCTGCGCCTTGACCACGACCTGCCCGCCCAGTTCCTCGGCAACCTGTTTGGCTTCGTCGGCGGTGCGCACCATGCGTCCCTCCGGCACAGCGATGCCCTGCCGGCGGAACAGCTCCTTCGCTTGATACTCGTGAATCTTCATGTCTTCTTCTTCCCCTTGTTCTTCCCCTTGCCGGAATCCGGCGCGCTCTCGGCGCGACCGGTCGCGGCCAGCTTGCTCGTCGTCGAATAACCCTGCTGCATGGGGAAGCGATAGACCGTCCCCCCCCAGCTTTTCACTTCATCCGCTCCGACGATCGCAACCTCGTCGTACTCGTCCCCCTTGACGAGGATGTCGGGCCGGAGCTCCCGGATCAGTTCCAGCGGCGTGTCCTCCGCGAACGGCACCACGGCGTCGACCGAGCGCAGGTGCGCCAGGAGCCGCGCCCGCTCCGCGAGGCCGTTGACGGGCCGCGACGGTCCCTTCAGGCGCCGCACGGACTCGTCGCTGTTGACCCCCACGACCAACAGGTCGCCTTGCCGCGCCGCCTCGTTCAGCAGCGCGTAGTGGCCGAAGTGCAGGATGTCGAAGCAGCCATTCGTGAACACGATGCGGCGGCCGTCTTTCCGAACCCGCTCCGCCCAGGACGCGGCGTCTTCCCGGTCGAGCAGTTCGCCCTCGCCGTCACCGGCGGTCTCGCCGAGTATCTCGTCCATGAAGGTGCCCAGCAGCTGCTCGGCCTCCACCGCGGCGGTGCCCACGCGGCCCACGACGAGGCCCGCGGCGTGGTTGGCCAGCACCGCCCCCTCCTCCAGGCTCCCGCCCGCGGCCAGGGTGAGCGCCAGCACGGTGACAACCGTGTCGCCCGCGCCGGTGACGTCGTAAACCTGCCTCGCCCGCGCAGGGAAGCGCGCGGCGTCCTCGCCCGGCCGGAACAGCGCGATGCCGTCCTCGCCGAGCGTGATCATGAGCGCCTTCGCCCCGAGGCGCTCGAGCAGGCCGCGGCCCACGGTCTCCAGGTCGCCTTCGCTGCGGATGGGGATGCCGAAGGAGCCGCCAGCCTCGGCCCGGTTCGGCGTCACAAGATCCACGCCGCGGTAGGCGGAGAAGTGACCCTCCTTGGGGTCCACGACGACGGGGATGCCACGCCGGCCGGCCTCGCGCACGAGTTCCTCGACCAGCTCGTCGGCAAGCACGCCCTTGCCGTAGTCGGACAGCAGGACTGCTCGCGCGCCTGCTAACGCTGCTAGGCTGCGCTCGTGTAGGGCGGTGAGAGCCTCCCCCGCAACGGGTCGGGCGTCCTCGACGTCGTAGCGGCAGATCTGCTGCCCGGCGCCGAGAACGCGCGTTTTCACCGTGCTTGGCCGCTCCGGGTCGAGCACAAGTCCCGCGCTCGGCATGTCCCGCTCCGCGAGCAGGGTCGCCAGCTCGCGCCCCGCCTCGTCGCCGCCCATCAGCGCCACAAGCCGTGGCGTTCCCCCGAGGGCCTTGATGTTGAGGGCCACGTTGCCAGCCGCTCCCAGGCGCGCGCTCCGCTCCCGCACGGAGACCACCGGCACCGGCCCCTCCGGGCTGATGCGGTCCACCCCGCCGGACAGGTATACGTCCAGCATGAGGTCGCCCAGCACGAGGACCGGAGCGCCCTGCATGGCGGTGAGGAGTTCGCGGATCCGTTGGAGTGAAGGTGAGTCGGGATGCATCGAGGCCTCGCCAGGCGGGTTCTGGGCAAGTCGACGCAAGGTATCACCCGCTCCGGAGGGTGTCAAGAAAGGGCGGGGCGGCAGCGCCTGCTTTGATAGAAGGCCAGCGGAAAGATTGGGGCTGGCACCGACCGCTAGAGCGTGCTACCAAGGACATGCTGCGCGGGGCGAGGCCCGTCCCGGGCAGCCACGGACAAGGGCCGACGACACGAGGCAGGAGTGGAGCCATGAGCCAGACGAAGAATCCCCAGCAGCAGCCCCAGCGCATCAACCTCGAGCTGGGCGAGGTCGAGGCCGAGGGCCTCTATGCCAACCTCACCCTGATCAACCAGTCGGGGAGCGAGTTCGTGTTAGATTTTGCGCGGATCATGCCGGGCCGGCCCAAGGCCAAGGTCTACGCGCGCGTGATCATGGCGCCGCCCAACGCCAAGGCTTTCCTCAAGGGCCTGGAGCAGCACATCAAGCGCTTCGAGGACCTCCACGGTCCAATCGGCGATCCCCGCGACCAAGCCGCGATCGGCTTCCAGTCCGGCGAGGGCAAGAGCAACTGAGGCTGCTCGGGCAGCGTCAGTCGGCCTCGCCGCCGCTGCGGCGAGGCAGGCCGTCCGGCCCGCGGGGAGCCTTCTTCCATCTCTTGTGCAACCAGAACCAGTGATCGGGATGGCGGCGAATCATCGCCTCCGTGCAGCGGGTGTGCGCCTCTGTGAGAACGAGGACCGCCTCCTCGCTCGCCTCGGGCCCAGGGTAGAGCGGCTCCTTGTAGATCACGCGGAAGCGATTCCCCTCCCGGAGAAAGAAGCTTGGGAGGATCGGCGCACCGGTCTTCAGGCTGAGGAAGGCCGCGCCGGGATGCGTCAGGCTTTCGCGGCCGAAGAAGGGGACGACGATGCCGTGCCAGCGCGCCTCCTGGTCGCCCTGAACGCCCACGCAGTGTCCAGCCCGCAGTGCCTTGATCACGCTGCGCAGCCCCATCCCGCGGTACTCGATCGTGAAGCCGAGGCTGCGCCGCAGCTCGTTCATGGCCTCGTCGACCGCCGGGTTGGCGAGATCCCCCACCAGCAGGTGCACGGGTATACCGAGCGCCTTCGTCGCCAGGGCGAGCAGCTCCGGGTTCCCGAAGTGGGCAGCCAGGAAGAGCACGCCCTTGCCACGGCTCCGCGCCGCGTCGAGATGCTCGAGGCCCTCGTAGTCGACCCGCTCCAGAACCCGCCGCCGGAAAAAGGTCGGCAGGGCGAAGTACTCCAGGTAGCTGCGGCCGTACTGCGCGTAGCAGCGCGAGGCAATGCGCTTCCGCTCGGCGAGCGTGTGGGTTTCGCCCAGCGCAAGCGCGAGGTTGCCTAAGACAACCCGCCGCCGTAGGCGCAAGACATGGAAGCAGAAGAGGCCGAGCCCGGCGCCGGACGCGCTGATCCAGCGCCAGGGGAAGAGATTCCCCAGGCGCAGTCCGCCGCGTACGAGGGCGTACTCGATGCGATGTTTCAGGCGCATGACGGCGCAGGAGTCTACTCTTCGCCGTCCTCGTTGGCAATGACGGGGAGACCGGGGAGGGTCGGCTCCGGATCCGTGGCGCCGTCCAGGACGCGAAACTCCCCCGCCGGCAGGCGGAGTACGAGACCCTCGCGCTCCCAGGTCGCCAGCGCCTCGATCGCCTCGGTGAACAGCCAGCCGCTGCGCGCCGCGAGCGTCTCCAGGTCCGAGACCTTCTCCCGCCGGCAGCGCTCCGCTGTCCACGGCGCCGGCTCCCTCGCCTCGCTCTTGCCGCCGCCCCCGCCAAGAAGCGCGAACATGTCGTCCGGACAGAGGACCGGTTTAGCGCCGTCGAAGAAGAGGCGGTTGCTGCCGGCCGAGGCCGGGCTCAGGGGCGATCCAGGCGCCACGCCCACGTTGCGGCCGAGGGCCGTCGCCTCGGCCACCGTGCTCAGCGCGCCGCTGCGCGCTCCGGCCTCCACGACCACGAGCGCGTCCCCAAGCGAGGCGATGATGCGGTTGCGGCGCGGGAAGTGGAACGGCAGGGGAGGACAGCCGGGCGGGAACTCGGAGAGAAGACCTCCTTCGAGCGTGACGGCCGCCGCCAGCCTGCCCGCCTCCGGCGGATAGAGCCGGTCCAGGCCGCAGCCGAGCACGGCCCAGGTCGGCCCCATCTCCAGGCAGCCGCGGTGGGCCGCCTGGTCGATGCCCCGGGCCAGCCCGCTAATCACCGGTATGGCGGCGGACGCCGCTGCCCGTCCCAGTGCGTGGGCGAAATCCTTCCCCGCACGGCTCGAGCGCCGGCTGCCCACGATGGCGATCCTCTTGCCGCTCACGGGTGGCATGCGGCCCTTGCAGAAGAGCACCGGCGGTGGCAGCGCCAGGGCGCGCAGAGCTGCGGGATAGGAGGCCTCGCCCAGGAGGACTGCACCGATCCTCTCCCGCTGGCAGAACCGGGCCTGCGCCTCGAGCTGGCGCGGGCCGGGCATCGCCGCATCTGCTGGGCCGGGGGGGCCGAGCGCCTCGAGCCAGAGCTGCGCTCCCGCACCGGGCTCCCCGGACAGACGCTTCGCCTCAGGCACTCGGGCGAGCAGCTCGGGCCGGTAGAGCAGGCGATGGCTGAGCTCTAGGACAGAGGCCGTGACTTCCAAGGGGGAACCTCCCGCCTCTCCCCCTTGCAAGGCGGGCGCCTGCCGGCCCCTATTGGCAGTCGTGTTAACGACATTATAGCAGGCAGTTAGAGGTCTATCTAGGAGTGGATTCCAGCCCCTGTCCACGTGGTCGTCGCCAGCGGGGCAACCTGTCCACTGCGTTGGCGACCACGCTGGGATCAGCCCGGCGAGGACCCGCTGCGGCCTGCGCATTCGAGCGCGCTCCGGATGGCACTGTCAAGGCGGGGATGGCGCCAACGGAAGCCCACCTCCTCCAGGCGCCGTGGGCGGACGCGGGTGCTGGCGAGGAGCAGCGGCCCTGCCATCTCGCCCAGGGCCAGGCGCAAAAGCGGCGCGGGCACGGTCAGGCGGGCAGGACGCCCGAGGACATCCCCGAGCGTATGCGCAAACTCACGGCCAGTCGGCGAGTGGGGCGCGACGACGTTGATGGGCCCGTGTAGTCCCTCATCAGCGAGGACGTGCAGCATGATTGCGAGGAGGTCGTCCAGGGCGATCCAGCTCACGCGCTGGCGGCCCTTGCCCAAGGGCCCTCCCAGCCCCAGACGGAAGGGCGACAGCATGCGTTTCAGCGCGCCGCCCCTGGCCGAGAGAACCATGCCGATGCGGAGCGAGACCACCCTGATCCCCGCTGCCCGCGCGGGCTCGCAGGCGGCCTCCCAGTCGCGGGCCAGCTTCGCGAGGAAGCCCTCGCCACAGGCGGCGTCCTCACCCAGCTCATCTTCCCCCCGCTCGCCGTAATAGCCGGCGGCCGACGCGGCGACAAGCGTCCGCGGCGGACGCTCGAGGCGCGCGAGGGTCTCGCAGAGCCGCGCGGTCGCCGTCACACGGCTCTCGCGGAGGCGCCGCTTACGCTTTCCGGTCCAGCGGCCAGAGGCGATGTTCTCCCCCGCCAGGTGCACGAGCGCGTCCGCTCCGGCGAGCCCGCCGGCGCCGAGCGCACCGCTCGCGGGATCCCAGAGGACCTCACCATCCACCGCGGGCGGTCGCCGCACGAGCCGCGTCACGCGCTGGCCGTCTGCAAGCAGGCGCCCGGCCAGGGCGGAGCCCACGAGACCGGTGGCGCCGCTGATCGCAACGTGGAGCGCAGCGCCGCCCTGGGCGCGCGGGGGCGACGCCGGGATGGCGCTCTTCTCATGGTCGCTGCCAATGGGAAGCATGCTCACCTCCCGCGGGGACTCGCGGCCTGCTAGAGGGTCGGGATCGCCGAGGAGTCGCGCTGCTCGGGCGGATGGGCGAAACGGTCCAGCTCCCGCCGCAGCTCGTCGAGGCCTCGCTGAGCCACCGCGCTGATGCTGAGGAAACTCACGTCGTCTTCCAGCCCGGGCGGACGCTGCGGCGCCTCGCCGAGGAGGTCCGTCTTGGTCAGGCAGAGGATGCGGTTCTTCTCCAGCAAGAACTCGTCGTGCTGCTCGAGCTCGGCGAGCAGGGTCAGGTACTGGTCGAGCGGATCCTCGCTGCTGGCGTCCACCAGGAAGAGCAGAACGCGCGTGCGTTCGACGTGACGCAGGAACTCCTTGCCCAGGCCGCGGCCCTCGCTTGCGCCCTCGATCAGCCCGGGGATATCCGCCATTACGAGGCTGCGGTACTCGGTCGTCCGCACCAGCCCCAGGTTCGGCTCGAGGGTGGTGAAGGGATAGTCGGCGATCTTCGGCCGCGCCGCGGACAGGGTTGCCAGCAGGGTGGACTTGCCCGCGTTGGGGAAGCCCACGAGCCCCACGTCGGCGATGAGCTTCAGCTCTAGCTCCAGGGTGCGCTCCTCCCCGGGCGCCCCGGACGTTGCCCGCTCCGGCGCCCGGTGCGTTGCGCTTTTGAAGCGCACGTTTCCCAGCCCGCCCTTGCCGCCCTGCGCGACGAGCAGGCGCGCGCCGGGTTCGACGAGGTCGCCGAGGAGCTCGTCCTCTTCCGCATTGCGCACGATGGTGCCCGGCGGCACGGGGATCTCCAGGTCGGCCGCGCTCTTGCCCGTCTTCTCCGCGCCGCTGCCGGGCTTGCCCTTGTCCGCGCGATAGAGGTTGCGGTAGCGGAAGTCCAGAAGGGTGTGCATCTGGGGCTCCACCACGAGATAGACGCTGCCCCCGCGGCCGCCGTCTCCGCCGGCGGGCCCGCCGCGGGGAACGAACTTCTCGCGCCGGAAGGCCACGCAGCCGTCCCCGCCCTTGCCGCTGAGCACACGGATGGAGACGCGGTCGACGAGCATATCAACCCAGGAACTTCGCCAGGCGGTCGAAGCCCGCCTGCAGTTCATCGTCCGAGGCTGCGAAGGAAATGCGGGCCCAGCTCGGCATGCCGAAGGCGTCGCCCGGTACGAGGGCCACGCCCTCCCGCTCGAGCAGGTGGGTGCAGAACTCCTGTCCGTCCCGCCAGCCGCGCGCCTCGCAGACGGGCGACGTGTCGAAGAACAGGTAGAATGCGCCCTGCGGCATGACATGAGGCAGGCCCAGCTCCTCGATGCGCGCGAGGCAGTAATCCCGCCGGCGCGAGAAGGCGCCGCGCATCTCGATCACGGAGTCCCAGGCGCCGTTGAGCGCCGCGAGCGCCGCGCGCTGGCTGATCTGAGAGGGGCTCGAAAGCGCCTGGCTCTGGTAGTTGGCGAGGGCCTCGATCACGCCCTCCTCGCCGATGGCGTAGCCGAGGCGCCAGCCCGTCATGGCGAAGCTCTTGGAGACGCCGGTGACGACCACCGTCCGTTCCGGCAGCCACGGCGCGAGCCGGTAGAGGGACTGGTGCCGCAGGCCGTCGTAGACCAGGTCCTCGTAGATCTCGTCGGCCAGGATGATCAGGTCGCGATCGCGGGCGACCTCCGCGATGGCGCTCAGCTCTTCGCGCGTGTAGACCGCACCGGTGGGGTTGGTCGGGTTGTTGAGCAGCAGCATCTTAGAGCGGGAAGTGACTGCCGCGTCGAGCTCCGCCGCGCCCAGCTTGTGGCCGTCCTCGAAGCTAGTGGGCACGGTCACCGGTCGGCCGCCGCGCATCAGCACCATGGCCTCGTAGCTGACCCAGTAGGGAACAGGAATGAGCACCTCGTCATCCGGGTCGACCAGGATGGAGATCAAATAGTAGAGGAGCGGCTTCGCGCCGCTCGAGACGCAGACCTGGGTCGGCGCGAGCTCCATCCCCCAGCGCTCGGAGTAGACCTCGGCGATCCGCTGGCGCAGCTCGGGCTCGCCAGCTGCCGCCGTGTAGCGCGTCGCGCCCTCGCGAATGGCGGCCATCCCCGCTTCGCTCACGAGCGGCGGCGTGTGGAAATCCGGCTCTCCCGCCGTGAGCGAGATGATGTCCCGCCCCTCCGACTTGAGCCGCTTCGCGAGCGCGGTCACCGCCAGGGTCTTCGAGGCCTCGACTCCCCGCCCCACACTGCTGAGCTTGTCGCTGAATCGTTCCATGGCTTCCCTTCTAGTCGTCCTTCCCCGGCCGGGAAGATCCCTTGCCCATCTTCTCCATCATGTCGAGCACCGGCTCCGTAACAAAGCGGCTGATGTCGCCCCCGTAGGCCATGATCTCCTTGACCATCGAGCTGCTCAGGTGGATGTATGCCTCGCTGGGCATCATGAAGATCGTCTCGAAGCGATCGAGCAGCTTGCGGTTGGTCAGCGCCAGGGCAAGCTCGTACTCGAAGTCGCTGAAGGCTCGAACTCCCCGCAGCACGGCGTCCACCGAGCGCTTCTCCACTTGCTCTGTGAGGAGGGTGTCGAAGCCGACGACCTGGACACCCTGTAGCCCCACCACCATGTGCTCCATCAACTGGACGCGCTCTTCCAGAGTGAAGAATGTACTCTTTTCCGGGTTGTCCGCCACCGCGACGATCAGCTCGTCGCAAAGGGGTAGCGTGCGCCGGATCAGATCCAGGTGTCCACGTGTCGGCGGGTCGAAGGTTCCGGGGTAGAGCCAGCGTTTCATGAGCTCAGTCCTCCTTTCAGCAGCGTGACGCGAGTGTCACCACAGTCCAGGCTGCGTGCCGGGACGAGGGAACCGATCGCGGCGATGGAGAGCGAGGCCGGTCCTTCGAAGGCCACCCAGGACAGGCTCTCCGCGTGCAAGCGTCCCAAGGCCTCGAGGCAGGCCAGCCCCCCCTCGTCGCCGTAGGGGGGATCGAGGAAGACCCAAGCCACCGCGCCCTGCGGCCAGCGCTTCTCCACGAAACGCAGGGCGTCTTGCCGGTGGATCGACACCGCCAGCTCCGCGTCCCCCAGTGACGCCAGGTTGCGGGCCAGGACGCGCAGGCTCGCAGCCGAGCGATCGACGAAGAAGGCCCGCTCGGCGCCCCGGCTCAGCGCCTCGATCCCGAGCGTGCCCGCGCCGCAGTAGAGGTCCACCACGCTGCCGTCCGGTGGCGGTTCACCCAGGACAGCGAAGAGCCGCTCGCGCACGCGGTCGGTCGTGGGCCGCACGCCGACGGGCGGGGCGGCGAGGCGACGGCCCCGGAAGCGGCCGGCGATGACCCTCACGCCTCCTCCTCGCGCGCCGCGTCGAGGACGCGATGGGCGTGCTCCCACAGCTTCTCACGTCCGGCCTTTCCTTCGCCAGCCTCCTGCATCAGCAGGACCTGCTTCGCGAGGCGGCGGTAGAGGGGATCGCGCCGCCGCCAGCGCATCGCCAGGGCGTCCTCCCCCTCCCGCCAAACGGGACGGGACTCGTCGCCCTCCCGCCCTAGCCTCCCCACCAGCTCCTCCCAGCGCCAGTACAGATAGACGCTGTGCGCCGCCAGCAGCGGTGCATGGTTCACCTCCCGCTCGACGACACCGCCGCCCGTGGCGAGCACGAGCCCGTCCCGTCCCGCCAGGCTTTCCAGGGCTTCGGTCTCGAGCGCGCGGAAGGTGTCCTCGCCACCAGTGCGGAAGATCTCGGAGATGCTCCGACCGCAGCCCGCCACGATCACGTCGTCCAGGTCGACGAAGTCCAGCCCGCCCTCCTCCGCGAGGACAGGCCCGAGCGTGCTCTTGCCCGAGGCCATGAAGCCGAGCAGGTGGATCCTCATCGCTTGCCGAGCTGGCGCCAGTAGCGTCGCCAGCCGCTCTTCAGCTCGGCCAGGGTCTCGGAGCGGAGCTCATCGAGCACGGCGTCGGTGAGCACCAGGGCCAGCATGCCCTCCATCACGACCCCCATCGCGCTCACCGCGGTGCAGTCGCTCCGTTCTCGCAGCGCCTTGACCGCGCGCCCCGTCCGGGTGTCGACGCTGGCCAGAGGCTGCGTCAAGGTGGAGATGGGCTTCATCGCCGCCCGCACGAGCAGGGGCTGGCCGTTGGTCATGCCGCCCTCGAGGCCGCCGGCGCGGTTGGAGCTGCGGCGGTAGCGCAGAGCGTCGGCTTTGCGCCCGGGCAGGATCTCGTCCTGGACGCGGCTGCCGCGCCTGAGCGCGTTCTCGAAGGCGGGTCCGATCTCGACACCCTTCACGGCCGGGATGGAGAGCATCGCCTGCCCGATCCGCGCGTCGAGGCGTCGTTCCCAGTGGACATAGTGACCCAGGCCGGGGGGAAGATCCAGGGCGATCGCTTCGGCGACGCCCCCCATCGTGTCCCCGTCCCGCCAGACGGATTTGATCGTCCGGCGCATGCGCTTCTCGGCCTCGGGATCGGCCACGTGCAGATCATTGCCGGCTGCGGCCTCGGCCAGTGCGGCAAGGTCGCCGTAGTCGGGGTGGGCCTTCACCCCTCCGATCGAAAGCACGTGGCTGAAGATCCGCACCCCGAGGCGCTCGAGCAACTGCATGCACAGGGCGCCTGCGGCCACGCGGGCGGCCGTCTCGCGGGCGCTGGCGCGTTCCAGGATGTTGCGGATATCGTCGGTGCCGGTCTTGAGCACGCCAGCGAGGTCGGCATGCCCGGGGCGCGGCTGGGTCACGGCCTTTGGCGCAGGCGAGCCCCGGCGCGGCTCGGGGTGCATGCTCCTCTCCCAGTTCGCGAAGTCGAGGTTCTCGATCCAGAGGCTCACGGGCCCGCCCATGGTCACGCCTCGGCGCACGCCGCCCGTGAAGCGGACGCGATCCCGCTCGATCTTCATGCGTCCGCCGCGGCCGTAGCCCTCCTGCCGCCGAGCGAGCTGCGCGTCGATCCGCCTGATGTCGATCCTGAGTCCCATCGGCAGGCCCTCGAGGATCGCGGTCAGGCCCGGGCCGTGTGACTCGCCGGCGGTGTAGAGCTGCAAGTGGCGCATGGCGTCTCCTGCTCGAGAAGGAAAACTGGTCTCGATTCAGCCCCAGCCTAGCGGCTCGCCCTCCGGGGGGCAATAGAAAGCCCGGCCCGCTGCGGGGGCGGACCGGGCTTCGCGTAGACGGAGCGGTGATCTTAGGAACCGGTGGGCGTCTCCTCCCAGGCAGCCTGCCAGGCGGCGCTGTCCTCGCCGGCGTTTTCGACTACACGCGGTGTGACGAAGATGATCAGCTCCCGCTTGTCCTCGGAATTGTTGTCGTAACCGAAGAGGTGGCCGAGAATCGGGATGCGGCCCAGCCAGGGCACATGGCTGCCGGTCGTGCGGTCGGTGGACTTTATCAGCCCGCCGATGACGGCAGTCTCGCCGTTGTCGACCATCACGTTCGTTCTGCTCTCGCTGGTCGTGATGATCACGCCGCCCTGCACGGTCGCCTCGCTGGACAGGTCGCTGACCTCCGTGTGCACGGCCATCATGATCTGACCATCGGGGTTGATGTGCGGCGTCACAACGAGCTTGATGCCGATGGTCGTAAGCTGCGTGATCGCGTTGCCCGCCTCGTCGGCCACGATGAGGGGAATCTTCTTGCCGACGAGGATATTGGCCTCGCGGTTGTCCATCGTCATAATGCGCGGGTTGCTGATGATGTTGGCCTTGTTCTCCTTCTCCAGTGCCTGGATCGTCATGTTGAGCTCGCCGAAATCCCGCACGGTGCCGAGCTTGAACTCGCCGATCGGGTCGGGGAAGGTGCCGTTCGTGACCGCAGAGCCGGTGAGGTCCGCGCTGGGGCTCGCCAGGTTGATGGCCTCCCAGCGGATGCCCAGATCGCGGCTCGCGCGGTAGTCGACGTCCACGATGCGCGCCGTGATCTCCACCTGCGGCATGAGGTGGTCAAGCTCCCGCGCCAGGGCTGCTATCTGATCGACGTACTCGCCCAGGTCGGTCACAAGCAGGCTGTTCGTGCGCGAGTCCACGTCCATCTTGCCCCGCTCGCTGAGCATTTTGCTCAGGGGTTCGGTGATCTCGGAGGCGACCGCGTAGAGCAGCTTGATGATGCGCGTCTCCAGGGGCTGGTACTCCAGTCGCTTCTTCTCCGCGGTGAGCAGCTCCATCTCCTCGTTCATGAGGATCTGGCGCGGCGCCACGCGCAGGATGCCGTATTCCTCGACGATGCCGTAGCCGTGGGCACCGCAGACCGAGGCCAGCGCTTCGCGCCAGGGCACCTGCTTGAGATTCACCGACACCTTGCCCTTGACGTCGCGGCCGCTGACGATGTTCTGGCCGGAAAACTCCGAGAAGGCCCGGAGCAGCGTGTTGAACTCGGCGCCGCGCAGCTCCACGCTGATGGGCGTGTCCGCGGGCTTGACCCTGGACCGGGCCACCATGAGCGATGTGGGCTGAACCTGCGCGCCGCTCGAGCGGACCCGCACGGCGGGCTTCGCCTTGGCCGAGGGCTGTTCACTCTTCGCTGGCTTGCTCTTGTCGGCGAGGGCGAGAACGGTGCGCGCGGGCGTCTCGCGGACGCTCTGGGCGGGCACAGTCTTCACCAGTACCGGGGTGTTGATATCCGGGGCCGCCTGATCGGGCACAGGCTTCGTCTCGGCGACGGGTATGACGCTCGCTGGCGCGGGCTTCGTCTCGCTGACAGGCGCGATGCTCGCTGGCGCGGGCTTCGTCTCGCTGATGGGCGCAACGTTCGCGGGCGCGGGCTCTGTCTTCTCGACGGGCCTACTCGTCTCGGTATCGAACTCACCATCGGTGAGAGGTGCTCCCAGCGTCGAGGAGGCGAGCATCTTGAACTCCGGCAAGTGGGTCTCCTCGCTCGCCTGCTTGACATCCATCTCCGGGCTCGCGTCCTGTTCGACCGCCGGTAGGGCTGGCTCGTCCATGACCGCAATGTCCTCGATGGCCGGCGCCGTATCCTCGGCTGGAGGCGTTGCGACCGGAGCCTCGGAGTGCTTCACAGGCAGCGATTCGGACTCCGTCACGGGCTCCTCGCCCAGGTCCTCCACCTCGCCCTGCGGATCGGGTCGGACGGGTTCCGTGTACTCCGGCAGCTGCGCGAGCCTCTCCGCGGTCCGTCGTGCCGCGTTCCGCGCGGCTTCCCGGTTCAAGCTCTCATCGACGACGGGCTTGGTCACCGTCGCGACGATGACGTCGCTAACCGCATCCTCCGCCGGCAGCGGACGGTACGAGACCAGCGTCTTCTCCTCTGCGACCAGCGGCAGCTCCGGAGGAGCCTCCAGCTCGATCTCCTCGTCGAGCGCATCGGTCAAATGCGGCGTGGCCGTCTCCTCTCGCGCGGTCGGTATATGCGTCGTGGCCGTCTCATCTCGCGCGGCCTGTGTCTGCTTCTCCAGGGAGGGCGCGCTCGGGGCTGGCTGCGATCCGGGCTCGTTCAGTGTCAGACGAAGGCTCTGCGCCTCCTCCTCGAGGAGGTAGCTACGGGCCGACGCGAGGTCGAGCACGATCCGGCAACGCACGCCGCCGGGTTCGTCCGCCTCGTTCTGACCCAGGCGCACGAGGCTCACGCCCGTCGGACCCTCGTAGCGATGCACGGAGAGGTCCGAGCGCACCTCGGGGAAGTCCAGTACCAGGCGATCCGGATCGTATAGCGTAAGCGTGCTGCTCTCGTAGGGACCGTCGAAGGCCATCACGAGCGTGCTCTCCTCCCAGTGCAGGGAGCGAAGCCTGGTGGCTTCATCCGCCTGGGCGACCACCGTCAGGGCGAGCAGGCAAAGCCCCAGTGTCCCCAGCTTCTTGCCGAGCATTTCAGTCTCCTTCCTTGGCGAGCTCCAGGCGGACTCTCTGCCGCATACCGTTGATGCTGACTCGCGCTATGAGATAGCCGTCGCCGATCTCCGTGACTCGACCGCCGCGCACGGGGTCGCCTTCGAAAAGCGTGTATCCTTCGCCACCCTCGTCCTCGACCAGGGCGATATAGCCCCCGGGACCGTGGACGAGCCCAACGAGCTGGGCCACGAGGAGGTTCAGCTCGTCCGTGGCGTTCGACGTGTTCGCGGCGTCGAAGTCCGGTATGTCGAAGGGATCGCGCGCGAGCCGCGCCTCGTATCCCACGGATTTCAGTTTCAGGCCGTCGTCGCCCTCCACGCCGGTCGCGACCACGGGGGTGACGAAAAGCAGTGTTGCTGCGCTAAGGGCCAGCGCACTAGCTACCCGCATGACTTCCCTCCAGCATATAGAGCGTCGCCTTGAAGGAGGCCTCGACGCTGCCGTCCTTCACGGCGCCCTGTACGTTCTTGCGCACCGATGTCGCCGAAAGTGTCTGCAGGGTCAGGCCCTCGGTGCGGATTACCCGCTGCGCGTTCGCGATATGGCTGAGGAAGCGCCCGACCCGGTGGTAGTCGCCGTGTACCTTCATCTCGATGCTGCGCGACTTGAACCCCTCCCCGGCCATCGTCGGCCCGGGCTGAAGCAGGTCGATCTTCACGCCGGAACGAGTGGCGAGCCTCGCTACCTCGCGCAGGAAAGCGGGGATGTCCTCTTCCCGCGGCAGGAGCTCTTCGACCTGCCGCCAATCCGCCTCCAGCTTTACGAGGGCAGCCTGCAGCACTTCCAGGCGTCCGGCCTTGCTCATGGCGATGCTGATCTTGCGCTCTTGATCCGTCAGCTCCATCTCGAGACGGGTGACTTCGGCCTTCCGCACCCGATAGCAGAACGGGAAGAGCGTGCTTCCGAAGTAGAGGTAGCCCAGCAAAGCCGCAATCAACACGGCGAACAGGCGCCTCTGGATGGTCGGATCCTGCAGGCTCAATGTTTCGCCTCCTGGGCTAGGCCACCCTTCGCCTTCACGGGCTGGGCGCCTCCCGCCTTCTGGACCTGGGGCATGTTCGCGGCCCTCGCCGCCGCGTAAGCCGCAGCCTGCCCCTTGAGGACCCAGTCCGAAGCGACGGTGAAGTGGATCACCGAGCTCTTGTCGGAGCTGGTTCGCTCAGCCCGTACGAGCTGGACCATCGCGAAGCGTCCGCTGTCCTCCATCGCCCGCATCAAGCGCGAGATGGGCTGGTAGCCTGTGGCCACGCCCTCGAGGGTGCTGCGGCCACCGTCCTGGTTCCTGGTGGCCTTCAGCAACCATAGCTTTCCTGGCAGGACGCCGTTGAGCGCGTTGAGCCATTCGACGTTCTCGAAGCGATGCACCTCGAGCTGCCGGAGGAGGTTCACGCGCTCCTCGAGCAGGGCGTTCTGGAGCTCGAGCCGCTCGATGGCCCGGGTTTTCTCCGCGAGGACTTTCTCCCGCTCCGCCAGATCCCGCTTCTTCTCGTGTAGCGCCGAGAGCTTTCCGTTCTGCTGGAAGTAGACCGTGACGCCCGTGATCAGCAGCGCGCAGACCAGGCCGTAGACGATCAGGGAGATCCGGCCCGGCAGCGGCAAGGTACGGGGACGTGACCTGTCCTCGGCGGGCAGCAGGTTGATGCGAATCACAGCCCCACCTCCCTGATGCCGAGGCCGACTGCCACCGTGAGCAGGGTCGCGACGCCCTCCTCGCGGAGCTGTTCCGCCATCTCCTCATCCGTTTCCAGGGCGTCGAGCGGATTGACCGCTTTGACCGGCAGGCGGAGCCTCTCCTCGAGACGCTGCGCCAGTATGGGTAGGTTGCCGCCTCCGCCGGAGAGGTGGATGGAGCTCAGCTCCTCCAACTCGCCAGAGGATCGCAGGTAGGCCAGGCTGCGCTCGAGCCCCACGGCGATCTCCTCCGCGAGCTTGGCGATGGACGCCTGCCCCGCCTCCTGATCCCCACCGTTCGTACTTAGCAGGGAGAGGGCGTCTTCGTAGGAGATCTGCAGGTCCCGCTGCAGGGCCTCGAGATAGGACCCGCAGCCCACGGAGAAGTCCCGCGTGAAGAGTGGGAAGCCGTCTCGGACGATGTTGACGTTGGTCACCTCCGCCCCGACGTTCACGAGCGTGGCCAGCGACTGCTCGCTGCCCAGGGACTCATAGAGGTTCTGAATGGCGAAGGCGTCCACGTCGATGATCTTGGTGCTCATTTCCGCGTCGCGAAGCAGTCCCATGTGCTCGTAGATGACCTCGCGCTTGGCCGCGACCAGGAGCACCTCCATCTTCCCCTCCCCCGCCTCGGGGTCGAGGATCTGGAAGTCGAGGCTGACGTCCTCGATCTCGAAGGGGATGTGGTTGGCAGCCTCCACCTCGATCAGCGCGCGCGCCTCCTCCTCCTCCATCTGGTCCATGAGGAGCCGCTTGACGATTACCGACCGGCTGGAGATGGCGCTGACGACCTCGTCCGTCTCGATGCCGGCCTTGGCGAAAGCATCCTCGATCCCCTCGAGGAGGAGATCGCGGTCCATGATCTCGCCTTCGACCACTGCATCGGGGGAGACGTGGCTTGTGCCGTAGCGCAGGAGGACAGGGCCGTTCTCGCCCCGCCCCAGCTCTACGACCTTGATCAGACGACTGCCGATGTCGAGGGCTACGACACTGTCGCGCTCTCTCTGGAATGGCAGCTTCACGGTTTCCTCCTGCGCCGCGTGCTTCCTCGTCGGGGAGTCTCGTTCCCCATGAGGGCTGGATGTTTCTCAAAACGCAAGGCATGTGCCATGATGAGACCCAATCGCTCCTAAGCTCCCGGTCCCGAGGAAGCTCGGGAACGTGAATGCAGGATCCCTTCCAGACGCTCGACGTTCCGCATGGCAGCTTCCCGTATCCGCGGATGTTCTGCGTTTTCTGCGATTTGCAACCAGAGTTCGCAGGCTACGCGGGGGTCTCCACCCAACTCGTGAATCCTGGCGACGAAGTGCCGCCAGGCGGGGTGCGCGCCCTCCCGCCGACCCGCCCGGCGGAAGGCGGCCTCCGCCTGCCGGTAGTTTTCCAGCCACAGGTAGTGGATGAATCCTTGCTCGTAGGGATAGACCCAGTGCTCGGGGTTGTCGCTTTCCGCCTGCTCGAGCCAGAACAGGGCCCCCTTGGGGTCCTGCATGTCCGAGGAGCGGACCGCGCTGGCAAAGATCGTGGCCCGGTGGAAGGTGGGCGCGAGACGGTGAAGGCGCTCGTAGCGTCCCGGGAAGCCCGAGAGATCGTGCTCCCCCAGGCTGTAGGCGCCGAAGTACTGCAGCAGGTCGAACCAGAGGTAGTCCACGAGGACCGCCTGACTGCCCATGAGCCAGGATTCCATCGGCTTGCGCTCGCGGGCGCTCCCGAGTCCTGTGGCACCAACCCAGATCTGGGCGGCGAGGAAGAGAGCCAGACCCAGGACGAGGAAGCGCCAGGCCCCCCGCCTCATCGGATCTCCTTCCGGGCGAAGGTCGCGAAGGACAGGCTGCAGAGCGCGCTCAGATAGAGAACCGTATAGCCCACGGCTTGCAGGATCTCCGCTCGCGCGGGCAGCGCCCCACTGACCAGCCCCTCCCGGATGCGGAAGATCTCCATGTTGGGCAGGAGGGCATGAGCGAATCGCAGGGCAACGCCAAGCGCGACGCTCGCGCCGAGCTCGCCCATGCGCAGCAGGTCGCCCGAGAGGTGGCCCGCGAAGAAAACGGCCAGCGAAAAGAAGACCGTCATGCCGAAACCGCAGAAGGTGGAGAAGAAGAGCAGCAGCCCCGCCAGCAGGCTCATCTCCAGGAAGGTGTAGAGCAGGCCCACGGCGAGCCCCGGCAGTGGCTCGAGGCCCACGAGCAGCCCAATGAGCACGTAGATCGTCGCCGAGGCAAGGATGGTCAGGGCGAGGGTCGCCACGAGACCCAGAAAGCGGCCGAGCAGGTATTCGTGACGAGCGACGGGCCGCGTGAGCACCGTGAGCCAGATGCCCCGCTCCCGTTCCCGGTGCAGGGTCCAGGCGCCGAGCACTAGCAGGATGAGCATGCCGGACAGGTGGATCCACGCCAGCCCGACATCATGGAATGTCTTCACGCGCGCGCCCAGCGCCAGCGGCGCGACCAGCATTAGTGCGAAGAGGACGAGCCCCCCGGTGGCGAGCAGACCCGCAAGGAGTCGTTCCCGCAGGGTCTCGCGGACATTGCCGAGCACGAGCACCGCCACGCTCTTCATACGTTCTCCTCCACGCGGGGCTGCGGGGCTTCCGCGGCCGTGTCGTCGTTCATCATTCCCGCGAGGACATCCTGTTCGAGCGGCGACTTGCCCGCCTGCAGCTCCAGGATCGGCACGCCCGCGCCGCTCCAACGTTTCAGCAGCTTCTGCGCCCGCTCGAAGGGCACGCCGGTGAAGCGCTGGCTCTCGCCCTCTCGCATGTTTTCCAGATCCGGATCGTCCGCCAGGACCTCCTTCACGAACTCCAGGGGAACGCGGATGTCGACGGCGCTGGACCGCTCCTTCTCGCGCGCGGCCACGTCGATCTCCTTCTTGATGACGCCACCTGCGAGCACACCCAGGCGGTCTGCCACGCACTCGAGCTCGCTGAGGATGTGGCTGGAGATGATCATCGCCGTGCCCGAGTTCTTCTGATCGTGGAATATGCCGATGACGCGGTGCCGCGCGACGGGATCGAGGGCCGTGAGCGGCTCGTCGAGAATGAGCAGCTCCGGCCGGCCGAGCAGCGCCAGCGCCAGCGCCAGCTTCTGCACGGAGCCGCGGGAGAGGGTCCGCACCTGACGGTTGCGGTACTCCTCGAGATCGAACTGCCCGAGCAGCCAGTCGATCCGGTTCTTCGGGGTGAGGATGCGCCGCCTCACCAGGGCGCTGTGGAAGCGGAGGATCTCCACGACCTTGAGCGTCGGCGGGAACTGCGGGTTCTCGGGGCAATAGCCCACCCGCATCTTCACATCGCGGTCGCCCGGGGCGCCGCCCAGGAGACGGGCCTCGCCGCCATCGGGTCGGGCCAGGCCTGTCAGCAGGCGGAAGGTCGTGCTCTTGCCGGCCCCGTTGCGGCCGAGCAGGCCGTAGCCCTCGCCCTTGCCGACCGTGAGGGTGAGCCCCCGCAGAACCTCCTGCCGCTGACGCCAGCCGACCCGGTACGCCTTCTCCAGGCCTGCAATCTCAAGCGCTCCCGCCTCTCGCATCTCGCTCCTCGATCTGGTCACGGATTGATCACTCTTCCCGGAACAGGCAAGAATCTGGCCTGAATCGCGGGGTTCGAGGGTCGCCGGAGTGTTTGTCGCACAGGCCGTTCCATATCCCGACCGTAGCTTGTGGACTAGAGCGGAGAGGGAGAAACGGCGTTAGCCGTTGGAGAGAACGAGGACGGCGACCGCGTTCCGGCCGTAGCAGTCGACCCGGTAGACGTGCGTCGTGCCCGTCGCGGCGGGGTCGAGGTAGTCGCACATACCCTCGACCGCGCCCGTGTTGATGGAGAGTCCGCCGCCGCCTGTGAAGGGATTGTCGAAGACCGCGTTGCCGGGCAAGTGAGCGAGGATGTCGGCCATGGCCGTGGCCTGGGGCGGGTAGTTGCCGTTGTTGGATGCCCCGAAGTCTTCGATCGCCATCTGGCAGGTGTGACCGTTGGACTTGACCGCCGCTTCGCGCGCACGGTTGTGCATGTCGATGAAGTTGGGGATGCCGACCGCCGCGAGTATGGAGATGATCACCACCACGATCATCAGCTCGATGATGGTGAAGCCTTTGCTTGAAAGCATCCGGCCTACCTCCTCAAAATCCTCCGACAAACGGTCTCCCGGGATGACGTGGCTCCCCGCTTCGCGGAAGGGGCTTGTCCATTCCCGCGCTCGAGATCGATCCGAGAAACTCGTAGCGCGCCGTTGTGCGAGTCTCAACACGGCGCGAAAAGATGCAGGCGGAGCGGGGGCCTGGGCCCCCGCTCGCGTCAAAGCGTCTAGCCGTTCGAAAGCACGAGGACGTTTACGGCGTTCTTGCCGTAGCAGTCGAGTAAGTAGAGGTTGGCCTCACCCGTACCCGTCGGGTCGGTGTAGTCGACCATACCCTCCACCGCGCCGGCGCCAGCGGAGAAGCCATCGGCGCCGCCGAACGGATTCCCGAACACGACACCGCCGGGCATCGCGGCCTCGATCTGTGCCTCCGCGCCGGCGCCGTCCGGATACGTGCCGTTGTTCTGCACGCCGAGATCCTCGACCGCCAGCTGAGTGGTGTGTCCGTTGGATTTGACTCCGGCCTCACGGGCGCGATCCTGCATGGAAATGAAATTCGGAATCGCGATCGCCGCCAGAATCCCGATGATGACCACGACGATCATCAGCTCGATAAGGGTGAAACCCTTGTTGGAAATCATCCAATTACCTCCTGATTGGTCCGCCGATATTGGGCTCCGGTGGCTCCCTGTTCGGCCCGAACGCATCAACGCAAGGGCAATGCCAAACAGATGCGACGGTACCAGTAGCCCATCTTCCACTTAACAAAAGACTTGTGAGAGTCGCTCGGGGATCGCAAGCGTTTCGGCCTGTGTGTGTCATGCAGTTTGTGACAGCCTGCGCGGCCTCTAGTCCGCCGGCACCTTCTGTAGCTTCCTCTCGAGGCCGTAGCGTTGAATCTTGCGGTAGAGCGTGGAGGCGTTGATCCCCAGGATGTTGCTGGCTTTCTTCTTCTGCCATCCCGTGGAGTCGAGCACCTTGAGCAGGTATTCCTTCTCGAGCTCCTCGAGCGTCGCCCTGGGTTTGCCCTCGAAGAAGGACTGTGGACCGGGACTCCCGCGTCGGAGGATCTTTTCGGGGAAGGAGTCGACGTGGAGTACTTCCCTGTCCTCCAGCAGTACCGTCCGCTCGAGCACGTTCTCCAGCTCGCGCACGTTCCCCGGCCAGTCGTAGTCGCAGAGCGCGTCCAGAGCGTCCTGCTCGATCGTCTTCGTGGACATGCTCCGCCGCTCGGCCAGGCGGTCGAGGAAGTGCTTGACCAGGAGGGGGATGTCCTCCCGGCGCTCGCGCAGGGACGGCACGACGAGAGGGATGACGTTGAGACGATAGTAGAGGTCGGCGCGGAAGGTCCCGCGGGCCACCTCCTCCTCCAGTTCGCGGTTCGTGGCCGCCAGCACGCGCACGTCCACCCGCATGGTGCTGGTGCCGCCCACGGGCAGGAACTCCTTCTCCTGCAACACCCTGAGCAGCTTCACCTGCAGCGCGGGGCTGACCTCCCCCACCTCGTCCAGGAAAATCGTTCCCTCCTCGGCAACCTTGAACAGGCCATCCTTGTCGCGGATCGCCCCCGTGAAGCTGCCCTTCACGTGGCCAAAGAGCTCGCTCTCCAGGAGGTTTTCGGGCAGGGCGCCGCAGTTCACGGTCACGAAGGGCTTGTCGCTGCGGTCGCTCATGAAGTGGATGGCCCGCGCGACGAGCTCCTTGCCCGTGCCGCTCTCGCCGCTGACGAGGATGGTGCTGTCGGTCACGGCGATCTTCCGCACCGTCGTGAAAATGCGCTGCATGGCCTCGCTGCTGCCGATGATCGACTCCAGCGAGGAGTCGTCCTGGATCTGGCGACGAAGCTTGTCGTTCTCGCTGCGGGCGTTTCTCATGGCCAGGGCGTTGCGCACGACCATCTTGATCTCGTCGTTGCGCGCCTGCTTGATCAGGTAGTGGAAGGCCCCCTTGTTCACGGCCTCGATCGCGGTCTCCTGGCTGGCGTAAGCCGTCAGGAGGACGACGGGGATGTCGGCATCGATCGCCTTGATCCCGGCCAGGAGCTGGATGCCGTCCATTTCCGGCATGCGGATGTCACTGATCACGAGGTCCGCGCGCCAGTGCTGCAGCTCGCGCAGAGCCTGCTTGCCGCTGGGCACGGCGCGGATCTCGTATCCTTCCTTGCCGAGCATGATCGACAGGAAGCGGATCATGCTCTCTTCGTCGTCAACCAGAAGAATCCTGGGCTGAGCCATGAAGCGGGGCTCCCCTCTCTATGCTTGCTCTATTGGACCGGCAAAGGGTCCGTGGCTGTCACGACTTGCATCGGGACGCGGCCCTCGCGGGCTCGCGTCGGAATCCGGAACAGGAACTCGGCGCCTTTCTCCTTCCCGTCCAGCAGCTCCAGCTGCCCGCCATGGATCTCCGCGAAGCGGTGAGCGATCGCCAGCCCCAGCCCGGTCCCGGCCGCCTTCGTTGTGAAGAAGGGATCGAAGACGTTCCCCCGGTTCTGCGCGGGAATGCCCGGTCCCGTGTCCCGGAAGCGGAACTCCACACATCTCCCATCCTCTCCATCACGCTCTTCCGCGGACACGCTGATACGCCCCTTCCATTCCATGGCCTGGCAAGCATTGATGATCATGTTCAGGAACACCTGCCTCAGCATGTCGGAGTCAGCGTCGATGTGGTCCGGCGCCGAATCCGTCTCCACTTCGATACTCAATCCTTCCCCCACCTCGGGCCGCATGCGCAGCTCCCGCACGGTCTCGCGAATGAGTTCCGTAGGCGAGAAGCGCGAGAACTCCGGCTCGCGGTCGCGCGTGAACTCCAGGAAATTGCTGATGAGGTGGTTCAGCCGATCGCTCTCCTTGATGATCAAACCGAAGAGCTCCCCCATCTCTCCGCTCAGGTCGAGCTCGCTGGATAGGAGCTCGACACTGCCGGCGATCGAAGCCAGCGGATTCCTGATCTCGTGCGCGATCGAAGCCGCGAGCGTGCCGACGGCCGCGAGTCGCTCCTGCTGCTTCATCTTCGTCTGGATCCTGCGGACCTCCGTGAGATCCTGGAAGATCGCAACAACGCCCGTGCCCGCGGCACCCGGCTCTCCCAGGCGGCTCGTCGAGATTCCGAGCGGTATCTCCCTGCCATCGGTTCGTGCCACTTCCAGGCTGCCTCTCCTGATGGTCCGGCCCGCCAACGCTTCCTTGAGCAGCTCCGCGAGGGGCTGCTGGTCCGCGATGGGCCAGTGATCCACGTGCTGGCCGATGATCCCACCCCGGCCCATGCCGAGGATGTGCGTGGCGGCCTCGTTCCAGCGGCAGACCTCGCCCTTCATGTCGAGCCCTATAAGCCCGCTGGGAATCGCTGCAATGATGTCATCGGCCTGCCTGGCGTTTTCCTTTAGTTCCCTTTCGGTCTTCCTCCAGGCGGATCTTTCCGCGCGCTGCCCGTGAAGGGTCCAGCCCGCACCCAGGACGGCGAGGAAGGCCGCCAGGGCGCAAAGGAAGCTGGCGCCGGCAAGGGCGAGGATGGCGGTGAGGATACTAAAGGAGAGAAAGAGCCAGACGCTCACCGCGCCAGAACGTGTTCCAGAATCCACCGGCACCTCCTTGCGGGCAGCCTCTAGCCGCCCCCGGAAACCACACTGATCAGCTTGAACATGGGCAAGTACATCGCGATGAGCATGCCGCCGACGATCAGGCCCATGACGACGATCATGAGCGGTTCGATGATCGAGGTCAGCGACTCGACCGCCGCGTCCACCTCGTCGTCGTAGAAGTCGGCGACCTTGCCGAGCATCTCGTCGAGCCTACCCGTCTCTTCGCCCACGCTCACCATCTGCGTCACCATCGGCGGGAAGACGTCGGCTGCCCGCATGGGTTCGGCGAGTGTCGAGCCGCCGGTCACGGACTTCTTGACTCCGAGGACCGCTTCGCTCACGGCCAGGTTGCCCGCGGCGCGGGCTGTCACGCCCAGGCCGTCCAGCAGGGGAACGCCGCTCGAGAGCAGCGTACCCAGGGTGCGGGAAAAGCGGCTCACCGAACCCTTGTTCATCACGGCACCCAGCACTGGCAGCTTGAGCATCAACCGGTCGACGACCAGTCCGCCCTTGGCGGTACTGCGGTACCTCTTGAGGGCGAAGATCAGGCCCGTGATGACGATCAGGATGAGCCAGCCGAATTGCTTGAGTCCGTCGCTGGCCGCCATGACGATTCGCGTGGGCAGGGGCAGCACTCCACCGAAGTCCGTGAACAGAGCGGCGAAGCGCGGAATGAGGAAGAGCAGCATGAATGCCGTCGCGCCCATGCTCACCGAGAAGACGACCAGGGGGTAGGTCATCGCCCCCTTCACCTTGCGTATGAGCGCTTCCATCTTCTCCAGGTGCGTGGCGAGCCGCTCGAGGATCGTATCGAGGATGCCGCCCGCCTCTCCAGCCTCCACCATCGAGACGAAGAGCTCGTTGAAGGTCTTCGGATGCTCGCGCAGGGCCTCGGTCAGCGTGCTGCCGCTCTCGATGCGATGCGTGATCTGCTGGACGATCTGCCGCAAAGTAGGATGGTCCATCTGGTGCGAGAGCACCTCGAGGCATTGGATCAGCGGCAGGCCTGCGCTGATCATCGTGGAGAACTGGCGCGTGAAGAGGCCGAGGTCCTTGACCTTGACCTTCTTGCGGCGACTGAACAGCCCGCCCGCGTCCTCCTTCTCCTTGAGCAGGGTGATGCGGATCCGCTGCTTGCGCAGGTTCTTGAGAACATCGCTCTTCGTCTCGGCATCCTGCTCGCCGGAGACCTTCTTCCCGCTGAACGATGTTCCCTGCCAGATATAGGTAGCCATGTGCTCGCTCCCGGCTCTGCCGCTAGATCTGTGCCTTCACGAGATCCCCGACCATGAGCTGCAGCTCTTGAGGGTCGCGGCTGCGCGCCTGCGCGTCCTCGATGCTGACTTGTCGGTTGATGTAGAGTTCGTAGAGACTCTGGTTCATCGTCTTCATTCCGTACTTCGTGCCCGCCTGCATCATGCCGTAGACTTGGTGCACCTTGTCCTCGCGGATCGCGCTCTTGATGGCGGGCGTGCAGATGAGCACCTCGGTGGCGAGGACCCGGCCCGTGCCCTTGATCATGGGCAGGAGTTCCTGCGTCACGACTCCCTGGAGCACGAAGGCCAGCTGTGCCCGGATCTGCGACTGTCGCTCGGCGGGGAAGATGTCGATCATGCGATGGATGCTCTCGTAGGCGCTGTTCGTGTGCAGCGTCGCGAGGCAGAGATGCCCCGTCTCCGCGATGGTCAACGCCGCCTGCACGGTCTCCAGGTCTCGCATCTCGCCGATCAGGATGACGTCCGGATCCTGCCGCAGCACATGCCGGAGAGCGACGGTGAAGCTATCCGTGTCAGCCCGCACCTCGCGCTGGTTGACGATGCACTGCTTGTGCTGGTGGAGGTACTCGATCGGATCCTCGATAGTGATGATGTGCCCCGACTTGTTCTCGTTGATCCAGTCCACCATGCTCGCCAGCGTCGTGCTCTTCCCACTCCCCGTCGGGCCCGTGATCAGCACGAGACCCTGGGCCTTCTTGGCCATCTCCTGGACGGAATCCGGCAGGCGCAGGTCGTCGTAGGACATGATCTCGAAGGGGATCTGCCGGACGGCAAGGCTCACCACACCGCGCTGCAGGTAGACATTGGCGCGAAAGCGCGACAGGTTCGGGATACCGAAGGAGAAATCGAGCTCCTTCGTCTTCTCGAAACGCGAGCGCTGATCCTCGTTCATGATGCTGTACGCGAGCTTGCGCGCCGTGTCGGGAGTCACGCGCTCCTCGCCCCAGCTCTCGATCGTGCCGTCGATCCGCAACACGGGCGGCACGCCCGCCGTCAGATGCAGGTCGCTCGCGCCCTTCTCGATCATTTCTCCTAGAAGTTCTCTGAGATTCATGTCGCTCCTAGTCGATGTTCGTTTCCCGCAGCACTTCCTCCAACGTCGTCACGCCCTGCATCATCTTCCAGAGAGCATCCCGCCGCAGGGTGATCATGCCGTCGCCGATGGCGCGCTCACGCAGCTCCGCCGTGGACGCGCGATCGAGCACCATCTCTCGGATCGTGGGAGTCATCACCATCACCTCGTAGAGGCCCACCCGCCCCGAGTAGCCACTCCCGTTGCAGTTGGGACAGCCGGCACCCTTGTGCAGCGAGGTCTGCGCGGCCTCCTCCGTCGTGAGGCCCGCATCCACGAGCACGTCCTCACCGATGCTGTGCTCCGCCTTGCAGCGGTCGCAGATCTTCCTAACGAGTCGCTGAGCGAGGATCATGCGCACGGAGCTGGAGACGAGAAAGGGCTCGATGCCCATGTCGACCAGTCGCCCCACGGTGCTCGGCGCGTCGTTCGTGTGCACCGTCGAGAGCACCAGGTGGCCCGTCAGGGCCGCCTTCGTCGCGATGCTGGCGGTCTCCAGGTCGCGGATCTCACCGACCATGACGATGTTGGGATCCTGGCGGAGGATGGACTTCAGCGCGCTCGCGAAGGTCAGCCCCACCTCCTCGTTCACTTGCACCTGGTTGATGCCGTCCAGGTGGTACTCCACCGGATCCTCGGTCGTGATGATGTTGACCTCTGGGAGGTTGATCTTCGTCAGCGCGGAGTAGAGGGTCGTCGTCTTGCCGCTGCCCGTGGGCCCCGTCACGAGGACCATGCCGTAGGGCGCCTTGATGGCCTCCAGGAACTCGTGCAGCGGTGCGTCCTGGAAGCCGAGCTTGTTCAGGTCGACCTGCAGGTTCTCCTGGTCGAGGATGCGAAGCACGATCTTCTCGTCGAAGAGCGTGGGCAGGGTGCTCACGCGCAGGTCGATGTTCCGGTTGCCGATCCGCAGCCGGATGCGGCCGTCCTGGGGCACACGCCTCTCGGCGATGTCCAGCTCGGCCATGATCTTGAGCCTGCTGATGATCGCGTTCTTGAGGCGGTAGGGCGGGCTCATCATGTCGATCAGCACGCCGTCGATGCGGTAGCGCACCCGCATCTTCTTCTCGTAGGGTTCGATGTGGATGTCGCTCGCGCCCCGGCTCACAGCGTCGGCGAGCAGGCTGTTCACCAGCTTGACGACCGGCGCCGCCTGGCTCTCCGCCTCGATGTCCTGGGTGCGGAGCAGCTCCTCCTCGTCGTCGACGACGTCGATATCCTCATCCATCTCCTGCATCACCGAGGCGAGGGTCTCCGCCCGGTCGTAGTAGCGATCGATGGCGGCTTTGACCTCCGAGTCCGGCGCCACCAGCGGCGTGACTTCCATGCCGGTGAAGAACTTGAGGTCGTCGATGGCGAAGAGGTTGTCCGGGTTGGCCATCGCCACTTCGAGCACGCGTCCCTGCCTGCCCACAGGGATGAGCAGGAAGCGCGTGGCGATGTCCTCGGGGATAAGCCTGATGATCTCGGGATCGATCTCGAGGCTGCTCAGATCCACAGCCTGCACGCGGTAGACGGAGGAGAGGAAGTCGCGGAATGCCTCTTCCGGGATGTAGCCGCTCTCGAGGATGTACTTGGACAGGGCGCCGCCCTGCCGCTGATGCGCCTCGACGATGTTGCCGAGCTGCTCCGGCGAGAGCAGCTGACGCTCGAGGAGAGCCTCGCTCATTTTCTCTGGAGTCACGGATCCTCCGGGAAAGGCTAGGGCACGGCGGAATCCACCGCTGAATGGTTGGCAACGTACATGCCAGCCTTCACTTAGCTCTTTTCGTCCCGGGAGGGTCCCGCGAGGGTGGGAACTTCCTCATCGTTCCCACGGATCTTGCGGTCACAGAAAGTGCGGCGAGCGGAGTGTGCGCTTTTGCCCGCCTCAGTGATCAAGTTGCCAGTCGATGCCCATCTGCAGGGTGCTCGGCGGCATGGGGAAGGAGGGGATTTCCTCCCCCACGGCGTTCAGTGCGTTGCGCAGGCGCAGCCAGAAACGGGCGTCGATCACGCGCAGCTCTGCACCCAGATCGATGCGCCAGAGGGAGGCCTGCCCCTCGAGACCGCCGCGGTACTCCAGACCGCCGCGCAGGGTGAGACGGGCGTCGGAGCGGAAGAAGGGCCGAGAGAGGCGCAGGTCGAGCCGCCCGCTCCGGGGGTGGCCCGCCTGTAAGGAGGCGGACAGGGACTCGCCTAAGGCCGCCAGTAGCGAGAGGCGCGCATCTGCCGTCCCCAGGCGGCTGCGGAGGTAGGTTCCCAGGTCCAGGGAGACGTGGTGACGGGGCCCCGGCTCGCCCCGCGCCCAGGCATACTCGCCCTCCCCGGTCTGGTAGGGCGTCCAGTCCGCGGCCCCGTCCTCACGGTAGAGGCGCAGCCCCGCCCAGGCGAGCTCACCGGGCAGATCCAGCCAGAGGCCCGTGCGCTGGGCCGTCCTCGCGGTGGATGATGTCAGAGGCTCCGTGATGCCCTGCGGCCACAGGGACAGGCCAGGGAGACGGTCGTGCCGCCAGGGTTCCTCGTCCGGGCCGCCCGCGAGGAAGAGTCCACAGCTTCCACCTTCGGCGGAGAGGGTCCACGCGAGTCGGGCCTGGTAGAGCAGGCGCGGGGAGCGGCGCCACTCACCCTCCGCGCGCGCTCCCGCGCGCAGCGCGAGCCGCCCGTATGCAGGCGACGCCCAGCGCGCGGCCAGCCAGAGGCGCGACGGCCGCTCCAGGGGCACGCGCGAGCCATCCGCGAGCAGACCCGGCTGATGTTTCTCCGCGCCAGTGAAGATGCTCAGCGCGCCTCCACGCAGCAGCAGGGTCGGCAGGCGCCAGTGCAGATGCAGTGAGCTGTTCTCCGAGCGCCAGTGCCAGCCCCGTCGTCCCAGCATGCGGTGGCCTGCCGTGATCCGCCCCAGGGGGCTGTCCGGCAGCGAGAGCGTGAGCTGGTGCAGGTCGCGGTTCCAGGTGAGTTCGTTTTCCGCGCCCAGCTCCATGCGCCAGCCCGTCTGGAGCAGCTGCAGCGCGACGGGTCCCAGACGCGCCCCGTCCAGGTCCAGCCGCGTGACAAGCACGCGGCGCCGCGAGACGCCGACCTCCGGCTGGGCCGATGCGGGACTGCCCTCGCCGCCCCAGACCTCGGCGAAGCGGTAGCCGTCGCCGAAGAATTCATCCAGCCCCACGCTCACAGCCAGGACACCCGGGGGCGTTTCGAAGGAGAGGCGGCGGCCCCGCTCCGTGAAGCTCCCGCGGCTCAGATGGATGCGCGTGGCCACCTTCGGTGCCTCTGGGCGGCGCGTCCAGATGCGCAGGACGCCAGCGGCGGCGGCCGCGCCGTATTCGAGCTGAGCCGGCCGCAGATCCACCTCGACGCGCTCGAGCAGGGACAGAGGGATCTCCTCGTAGAGGTTCTCCCCGGACCAGGCATCGCGTTGGGGCAAGTCGTCGACTACGAGAAGGAAGCCCTTAAGGGGCTCTGTGCCCAGGGCGACCCGGAAGGGCAACCCCGACGCCCCGAAGCGGTCCACCCGCAGCAGGGGAAGCTCGCGCAGGAGATCCTCGAGTGTGTCGGCGTGTCGCTCCCTCAGCTCCGGCCCGGAGAGGCTCCAGGTCTGCGCGCCGGCCGGCCGCCCCGCGAGGATGGCTGCCAGAAGCAGCAGGGGGAGCGTGCGGCGCGGGCTCATCGTCCCTCCCGCTCGAAGCCCAGGCGTAGAAGCTGACGGGAGAGGGGCTCGAAGCTGCTGCCGAAGACGATCAGGTTGAAGAAGAAACCCCAAGCGGTCATGAGGACGCCCAGGAGGGCCCAGCCCTGCCAGGACCCACCGCTGACCATCGCGAAGGAGAGGGCGGGAAGCAGGGGCAGCGCCAGCGCGGCGGCGGCGGCGAAGGGGAGCAGGAGGAGACGCCGCAGCCAGCCGGGGCCCCGGCCGGGCGGACAGATCCATGCGAAGCCCGCGCCCAGGGCCGCGATCGCACACGCCGCCAGGATCTGGGCCACGAGCAGCGGCGGGAAGGCGAGGCTCGAGCCGTATGGATTCAGGCCGAAGTAGAGGAGCACCGCCAGGACGCCGGCGACGGCGCCGTCGCGCAGGCCGAGGGCGTAGCCCCCCATGAAGAGGGTGAAGGTCACGAGCTCGATGTTGGGGACAGGGGCCAGCAGGAAGCCCAGCGCCGCGGCCAGAGAGGCGAAGAGGGCGATCCGGACGGTTCGACGCATCCGTTCTCCTTTACCCGACGCGGCGAAGGTAGCGGATGCCCCCCGGAGGGTCAAGGTGAGGCTAGGCGGGACGGCGCGCGCGCAGATTCTCCACGATCTCCCCGGAAACCGCGTGCGAGCCGAGGGCGCGGGAAGGCGGACCGGGGGCGTGGAAGTCGCTGCCGCCGGTGGGCACGAGATCATGCTCACGGCAGAGAGCACGCAGATCCGCGCGCTCGCTGAGGCCGTGCTTGGGGTGATCCACCTCCAGGCCCTCGAGGCCCCTGGCCAGGAAGTCCGGGAGCAACGCGCGGTAGTCCACGAGCGCGGGGTGGGCCAGCACAGGCACCGCGCCGAAACGTCGCAGAAGCTCGAAGCCGCGGGGTGCGTCCATCTTGCTCTTGGGGACGTAGGCGGGGCCGTCGTCGCCGATGAAACGTTCGAAGGCCTCCTCGACCGACGAGACGTATCCGCGCCTCATCAGCGCGCGCGCGACGTGGGGGCGACCGGGAGAGCCGCCATCCGCCTCGGCCAGCACCGCGGAGAAGTCGATCGGATAGCCGAGTGCGCCCAGCTCCCGGGTCATCTTCTCGGCCCGCTCGCTTCGCATCTCGAAGATCTCGCGCAGCGCGGCGGTCAGCTCCGCCTCGCGGTGTGAGATCCAATAGCCCAGGACGTGGACGTCCTCGCCATTCACCTGCACGCTCAGCTCCACTCCGGGGACGACCTCCACGCCGAGGCGCTCGCCTTCCAAGACGGCCTCCTCCACTCCGTCTACCGTGTCGTGATCGGTGACGGCGATCCCCTGCAGTCCCAGTTTGACGGCCAGGCGCACGAGGTCCGCCGGCGCGAGCACGCCGTCCGAGGCGCGGGTATGGGCGTGGAGATCGTAGCGCATGAGCCGTCCCGTGGAATGGAGAGGACAGACTATGCGGGATGGGTCAGCTTTTCAAGCCTGCCTTGGACATCGCGGAAGTCCACGTCGAGCTGGTAGACCTTCGTGAAGGAGTCCAGCGCCAGATCCTTCTTGCCGAGCGCCTCGTAGGCGATGCCCAGGAGATAATAGAGCTCCACCGAACTCATGTGCGGGAACGGCTCCTCCTCGAGCACAGCCCCCAGCAGCTCGACTAGGTCCGCGTGGCGTCCCAGCTCGTTGAGGCAGCGCGCCATCCATTCGCAGGTCTTCTGACCGAGGTCGGGGTGCGACAGGCTGTGTTCGAACTCGGCCAAGGCTTCCTCGTAGAGGGCCATCTCCATGTAGGAGACGCCGAGCTGGTAGCGTTCCTCGGGGGCCATGGAGCCCATCTGGTTCTCGAGGCGGGAGCGGAATTCCTGGAGCACCTCCTCCACATCGTCCCCCTGCAGGGCCTCGCCGCTGGTGGTCGAGAGGCCGATCGCGACCGGCTCTTCCGGCGCGCGCAGCCTGGTCGTCAGTGACAGGCCCGGCGGCGCATCGACGAGCTTCGCCTCCTGCTTCTGAGCGGACCCCTCCCCCTCGGCCTCCTCGCTCTGGGGACCGTTCGCGACCTGGATGGCGTCCTGGAAGGACTGCAGCTGCAGCTTCTCTTCGGCGGGCGGATCATCCTCGCTGGAAGCTTCGCCGGCGACGGGGGAATCATCCGTCGCCATCGGATCGCCGGCCGCCTCCACCGAATCGTGGACGCCGGGCACGGTCGTGTCGGGAGAGAGAACCTCCACATCCCCTTGCCCCGCTGGATCGTCCGGCGCTGCGCCCTCCGCCTCAGCTTGTTCCGGCGCGGGATGCTGCGAGCGGTCGGGGGTGAGCACCTCGATCTCCGGCAGGGTGCGGTTCATCTCCGCGAGGGTCTCCTCGACGAGCTCGTCGAGGGATTCTCCGTTTGCCGCCTTTCCCACCGGGGGGGAATCCTTGTCTGCTTCGGGCTCGTGCGCGGGCTTGTCCTCGACGGGCGGCAGGGTGTCCGCGAGGGGATCGATGTCCTCCGGCAGAGAGGGCTGGCCGGGCGTCGTTTCCGACTGCTCGAGGAGGCGTCGCGTGGGCAGGACCCTGGTCTGCTCCACATTCTTGAGCACAGGTGTTTCGCTGCCCAGGTAGTCCGTGAGAGGACCCGCGGATCGCTTCTCCTCTCCGCCCTCGCCGTGAGCTGGCGGAAGCGGCACGCTGCCAACCTCTCCTGTGGCCGTTGCCGGCGGAGCCGCCATGGGGTCCGCGATCGGCACGACCATAGCCGGGCTCATGCCCTCGTCGGGTCTGTGCTCCATCGCGGACGGAGTGGTCTCACCGGCCGGTGGCTCCGTCGCGGGCGGGATGGGCTCCCCGGACGGCCCGGCCTCGCCGCCTGGTGCGTCTGCCACGTATTGCTGCGCCAGGGTGCGCAAGTAGCTGGCGTTGTCGGGCCGACCTTCGCGCTCCTCGATGTCCGCAATGCGCAGCGTCACCGCCTTGGCCTGGGCCCTCTCGTCCACCTGCGCGTAGGTTGTGGCGACGACCTCCAGCACCTCGCGGCTGCCGCCCTGGAGCTGCTCAGCCTGGGCCAGGAGGTCGATCAGATTCTGCTTCTCCGTCTCCGGATCCTCCGCATAGAGGCGGAGCGCGTCGAGCATCTTCTCCGCGCCGTCGGAGAGGAAGCCCTGCCGCGTCTTGAGCTCGCCCAGGATCCAGATGGCTTCCTTGTGATCGGGCTCCAGCCGCATCACCTTCTTGCAGAGCGCGGCGCCGTTGGGATACATCCCCATCTCGCGGTAGGAGCGGATCCCCCGGAGGAAACTGTCGATCGCATCGATCTGCTGCCCCATCTTGAGGAAGATGTCGCCCACCTGGTTGTGATAGGCGGGCTGGCTGTCCTCGAGATCGATGAGATTCTGAAGCGTCCCCAGAGCCTCTTCCCAATCAGAGTGCTGTAGAGCAATGCTCAGGTGACGCTTCAACTCTTGGATGCGGCTCAAGGGCACTCCTTTCCCGAGCTCGGATCTCCCCGGATCCTGGCCGATCAGCAAGGGCTATTCCAAGGCGCGAGCGGGCAGCGCTCGATCGAAATGACAGAATTCCAAGTGCTTAGGATGCGGGATGGCGAGAGGCTGTTTCGGCATCGAAAAAGGAAGGGGCGAAAAACCGGACCCCGTTGCAAAATCAATCCGCGGAATCGGGAGCCCTCAGACCCTACGCGGACGGCGGTCGCGGAGACCAGAAGGCGGAAAGCCCAGCTCCCGTCCCGAGGCAAAGACGCGGACGACGGGATCGAAGCCCATGTGATAGGGAAGCTCGCGGTAGTCCCCGGCATCGTGCACGAGGAGGTCCGCGCGTTTGCCGGGCGCGAGGCTGCCCGCGCGTTCCCCTTCGCCGCAGGCCCAGGCCGCGTTCACCGTCGCGGCCGTCAAGGCCTCGGCGGGCGTCATCCCGAGCGCGCTGCAGGCGAGCGAGATCACCAGCGGCATGGATTCGCAGCAGCTGCTGCCCGGGTTGAAGTCCGTGGCCAGGGCCGGTGCAACGCCGGCCTCGATCATCGCTCGCGCGGGCGCGAAGTCGGTGCTCGCCAGGCCCAGGCTCGTCGCGGGCAAGAGGACCGCGATGCAGCCGCTGGCGGCGAGCGCCGCCATGTCTCCCGGCGCCATCACGATGAGGTGGTCTGCGCTCGTGGCCCCCAGTTTCGCGGCCAGCGCGGCGCCGCCGTAGCCAGCCTCGATCTCGTCCGCGTGGAGCTTGAGGCCGAGGCCGCACGCGCGTGCGGCGAGCAGGATACGCTCGCTTTCGTCCAGGGTAAAGACCGTCGGCTCGCAGAAGACGTCGCAGAAACGCGCGATGCCCTGGCGAGCCACCGCGGGCAGCCAGTCGTCGCAGATCTCCGCGACGTATCGCTCTCGGTCTTCGCGGCGCTCGGCGGGGACCTCGTGGGCGCCGAGGAAGGTGGGCACGAGGATCGCGTGCAACTCCTTGTCGAGGTCGGCGATGATACGCAGGGCGCGCAGCTCCTCGTCCAGGCTCAGGCCGTAGCCACTCTTGACCTCGATCGTCGTGCTGCCACGTAGTGTCATGCGCCGGAGCCGGGGCAGGCTCGCGGCGAGGAGTTCCTCGCCCGACCGCGCGCGGAAGTCCGACACGCTCGCGTGGATACCGCCGCCGCGCGCTGCGATCTCCACGTAGGGCATGCCCTTCACTCGCAGCTCGTATTCGCCCGCCCGGTAGCGGCCGAAGAGCGCGTGCGTGTGCGCGTCCACGAAGCCCGGCGTGACCAGGGCGCCCTGCGCGTCGACGAGCTCCGCGTCTGGCAGGAGCTCGACCTTTGCGAGGATCTTGTCCTCGGGACCGGCGGCCACGATGCGGCCGTGGCGCGCGGCCACGGCCCCCCGCTCTACCAGCCCCAGCTCCGTGAGCTCGGCGCCGCGCCGGGGCCGCTCGGGCCCGGCCAGGGTGACGAGCTGCCCCGCCCCCCGGATCAGCAGGTCGGCCTTCATTCGACCAGCGGGGTCTTCACGCCCCGCTCGCGCGCGGTGGCGAGGGCCTTCTCGTAGCCGGCGTCCGCGTGGCGCATGACGCCGGTGCCGGGATCGCAGGTGAGCACACGACTCAGCCGCGCGGCGGCTTCGGGCGTGCCGTCCGCCACGATGACCATGCCCGCGTGAATCGAGTTGCCGATGCCCACGCCGCCGCCGTGGTGCAGCGAGACCCAGGTGGCGCCGCCGACCGCGTTGAGCAGCGCGTTGAGCAGCGGCCAGTCGGCGATGGCGTCGCTGCCGTCGGCCATGCCCTCCGTCTCACGGTAGGGGCTGGCCACCGAGCCGCTGTCGAGATGGTCTCGCCCGATCACGATGGGCGCTGAGACTTCGCCCCTTGCCACGAGCTCGTTGAAGGCGAGCCCCGCCTTCTCCCGCTCGCCATAGCCGAGCCAGCAGATGCGGCTCGGCAAGCCCTGGAAGTGAATCTTCTCGGCGGCCATGCGGATCCAGCGCGCCAGGGCCTCGTCCTTCGGGAAGAGCTCGAGGATCTTCTCGTCCGTGCGCGCGATGTCGGCGGGATCGCCAGACAGCGCCGCCCAGCGGAAGGGCCCCTTGCCCTCGCAGAAGAGGGGGCGCACGAAGGCGGGCACGAAGCCAGGGAAATCGAAAGCGCTAGCCTCGCCCCCCTTCACCGCGCCACCGCGCAGGTTGTTGCCGTAGTCGAAGGCCACCGCGCCGCGCTCCTGCAGGGCTAGGATCGCGCGCACCTGCACGGCCATGGACTCGTAGGCGCGTCGCACGTGGCTCTCCGGGTCGCTCTCGCGCAGAGCGAGGGACTCGGCAAGCGTGAGTCCCGCGGGCACGTAGCCATTCAGTGGATCGTGCGCGCTCGTCTGGTCGGTAACCAGCTCGGGCGTGACACCCCGCTGAGCGAGCGCGGGGAAGACGTCGGCGACGTTGCCGAGCAGCCCCACCGAGAGCGGCCGGCCCGCGGACTTCGCTTCGCTGCAGAGTGCCAGCGCCTCGTCGAGGTCCGTGGACTTCACGTCGCAGTAGCGGTGCTCGATGCGACGGTCGATGCGGGTCTCGTCCACCTCGACCACCAGCGCCACGCCCTCGTTCATGGTGACAGCCAGCGGCTGCGCGCCCCCCATGCCGCCCAGGCCGCCGGTCAGGGTGAGCGTGCCCTTCAGGCTCCCGCCGAAGTGCTGCCGCGCCGCCTCGGCGAGGGTCTCGTATGTTCCCTGCAGGATTCCCTGAGTGCCGATGTAGATCCAGGAGCCAGCGGTCATCTGGCCGTACATCATCAGGCCCTTGCGTTCGAGCTCCCAGAACTGCTCCCAGGTCGCCCAGGCTGGCACGAGTTGGCTGTTGACGATGAGCACGCGCGGCGCGTCCGCGTGCGTGCGGAAGATGCCCACGGGCTTGCCCGACTGCACCAGCAGCGTCTCGTCGTTCTCGAGCTCGCGCAGCGCGCCGACGATGGCTCGGAAGCACTCCCAGTTCCGCGCCGCCTTGCCGCGGCCGCCGTAGACCACCAGTTCCTCCGGGATCTCCGCCACCTCGGGGTCGAGGTTGTTCATGAGCATGCGCAGGGCAGCTTCCTGTTGCCAGCCTCGGCAGTGCAACTCGCCGCCGCGCGGCGCGCGGAGCTTCCCTGGTGTGAGATCGAGTTCGAGATTCGAGCTCATGGCCCCTCCCCGCCTCCCGGCGACGAAGAAGTCTCTCGCCCGCACTCGGGGTCCGTCGTCAGCGGCGGGCGCGGTCGCGAGATGTACCAGTCATGGAGTTCGTTCCGGTAGGAAGACGCGTCGAAGCATATCCGAGCCTGCACGGGAAGGGAACTCAAAAAGCGCTGGCCGTAACCCTTGTGCCCAAGGCGGCTGTCGGCCAGCAGGATGAGGCCCTCGTCCTTGGCGCTGCGGATCAGGCGCCCAAAGCCCTGCTTGAACCGGAGCACGGCCTCGGGGACCATGTAGTCGAGGAAGGGCTCGTTCCCCTCGCGCGCCACGCGCTCGCAGCGCGCCTCCACGAGCGGCTCGGTGGGCACGGCAAAGGGCAGGCGGCCGATGACCAGGATCTTCAGACTCTCGCCGGGAAAGTCCACGCCCTCCCAGAAGCTGCTCGTGCCCAGCAGCATCGTCCCCTCGGAGCAGCGGAAGCGGCGAGCGAGCGCGTCGCGCGACTGCCCCGGCGCCTGATGGAGGATGCGCGTCGCGGGCACGCCCATCTCGACGAGCCCGCGGCGGATGGAATCCAGCGCGCGATAGCTCGTGAAGAGAACGAGCGTATTCAAGGGAAAGTCGCGTGCCAGCTCTGCCAGGAGCCGCGCCAGCTGGTCGAGGTGGCCGCCCTTCCCCGGCTCGGGCAGGTAAGCAGGCAGCAGCACGCGCGCCTGCTCCGTGTAGTCGAAGGGGCTGTCGAGGTAGAGCGAGTGGAGCTCGCGCTCGCCACGGCCCAGCCCGACCTTGCTGACGAAGTAGTCGAAGCTGCCCTGCACGGTCAGGGTCGCGCTCGTGAGGACCGCCGCGTCCAGGCGGTCCCGGAAGAAGTCCGCCATCTCCGGCGCCACGTCCACGGGGCTCGCCACGATCCGCTGCAGACCCCGCTCGCCATCGCCCTCGAGGTAGAAGACGTACTCCTCACCGCCTGCCGCCAGCAGGAAGTCCAGGCGACTGCGGAACTCCACCATGGCACGCGCGAGCAGGCCGAGCTGCTCTACCTCCCGCTCCTCCTCCCCACCGCCGGCCGCGTCGCCCCCACCCTCCGCGAGCCGGTTAGCGTTCGCGGCGAGTTCTGCCGCGCTGGCGTGGACCCGGCCAGCAGGCTCGGCCAGCGCGGTTGCGAAACCATGCTCCTCGCGATAGCGCAGGCGCCCGGCCTCTGGCAGGACCGAGGCGGGCCCGGGCAGGGCGGCGAGCGCGCCGAGGAGTTCGCGGAAACCGTCGCGCAGCGAGAGCAGCCCGCCGAGCAGAGCCTCCCGGCTCGCCACGCGCTCCGCGTCCCCGCGCTTCTCCGCGGACTCGCGCGTCGCCGGCAGCCATGCGTCCAGCGCTCGTTGTGTCCAGCGGACCTGGCTCCTCTCCGGCGCGACGGCCTGCAGCATCGTGTCCAGTTCGCGAGGCGAGAGCAACACGCCCAGGATCTGCGTGGCTACCTCCGCCACATGATGGGCCTCGTCGAGCACGAGAAAGCGATAATCGCCGAGGATGCCTCCGTCTACCGCGTGGTCGGAAAGCAGGAGCGAGTGATTGACGACGACGATCTGCGCGGCGCGGGCGCGCTCCCGCGCGCAGGTCACCCAGCAGTCGCCGCGGGCGGCACAGCGCGCTTCTTCCGCCCCCTGGCTCCGCGCCCGCAGCTCTGCGAGCAGGCCTTGCGAAACGAGCGGATTCTCGGCCAGTTCCTCGACCAGGCCCTCCGCGCTCCTCGCGCGCCAGACGACCAGCGCGGCCGCCGCGAGCCTGTCCACCCGGCCCTCGCCGATGCCCGTCAGCCAACGGTCGAGCTTGCGCCGACAGAGGTAGTTCTCCCGCCCCATGAGCAGGGCCGGGCGGACGGGAAACCAGTCCGCCTCGCTGACCGCGGGCAGGTCCTTGCGCAGGAGCTGGTCCTGGAGGTTCCGAGTGTGCGTGGACAGGACGACGCGCTCGCCGGTCATGAGCGAATAGAGCCCCGCGGGCACGACGTAGGCCAGGCTCTTGCCGATGCCCGTGGGAGCCTCGAGCAGCAGGTCGCTTGCGCCTGCGAGGCTCTGCCAGACCGCGAGGGCCATCTGGAGCTGCCCCTCGCGGAACTCGTAGCCCTCGCCGAGTAGCTTCGCGAGCCTGCCGCCGGATGCGAAGATCTCGCCGATGAGCTCCTCGCCGCGCTCCAGCTCCATTCCCAGGTATGGGTTCTCGAAGGACGCCTCAACGCGCCTGTCACCCTCCGCGAGTTTCCTTTCGGCGGCGCGGCGCCCGGCCTGCGCGGCGAAGGCGGACCAGGCGCCGCCGTCGACGTCGGCAAGGAGACCCTGCAGAACGCCCCAGTCGGTAATCGTCAGCGCGTCCCAGTCCAGGGCCTCGAGGCGGGCCGCGAGCGCCGCGGGAACCTCATCGCCGGACTCGGCCGAGGCGACGGGATCGAAGACGGCGAGAAAGTCGGCCAAGGGCAGCGTGCGTTCGCCCGTCGCGCCTACGGGACTCAGGAGCCAGTCCCCCTCTCCCGCGGACTCCGAATCGAACGCGAATCGGAGGGAGCCGGTCACTTCGCTCCTCCAGTGGGTATTTCCGCCGCGCTGCCGACGACGATGCCACCCCGTCCCACTGCGTACATCGCGCCGTCGCGGTCCACGGCCAGGTCCAGCAGGTTGCGCCGGGTCACATCCACCATGAGCGGTTCGAGCTGGCCCTCGATCCAGTGCATGAGCAGGCCCTCGTTGCCCGCCACCCACAGGGCGCCGCCGGGCGTGAACGCGATCTCGTGAGGGTAGAGCTCCTCGTCCCAGAAGAGGATCTCGCCACCCTGGCGGTCGCGCCAGAGGATGCCCGGGTTTCCCGCGGCGTAGAGGGTGCCCGTCGGCGAGCGCGCGGCCGACTGGAAGCTCCACACCTCCGGAACCTGACGGTGGCTCCAGCTCTCCCCGTCTCCCGTGAGGATCATCCCGTCCTCCCCGACGACCGAGTGCAGGCCGTTCTCCCAGGAGCCCTCGAGGAAGGCGACGTCGAGGCCCGTATCGATCAGTTCCCAAACGCCGTCCACGCGCCGCGCGAGTATGCCGCCGCTGCCTGCGAGCCAGAGATCCCCTTCCCCGTCGCACCAGATTCCATACCAGTGCTGATGCGCGAGGCCGGCTTGCCACTCGGTGGACCATCCCTCGTGGTCCCAGCGTTTCACGATATCTTCGTCTTGGTAGTAATACGCGATGGCATAAGGTGTGCCGTCCGGGTGGATCGTCAGATCGATCAGGAGGAGGGATCTTCTATAGGACTCCAGCTGCTCCCAGCTTTCCCCCGGCCCCTTGCGCAAGGTGATCGCGTAGGAACCCGCGGCCCACCAGGTGCCGTCCCTTTCGGCGACGGCATTCAGGCGACGTCCCGGCGCGAAGGCATCGAGGGTCCAGCTATCCTGCTCGTGGCAGGCCCTCGAGCCGTACCAGCCACCGAAGTGAAGATCGCCTGCGGAGTCCGTCTCGCCGCTGAACATGAAGTTCGAGCGATGCTCATTGATCGATTGCCAGGCCTGACCGTCCCAGTGCTTGATGTGCATGCTGAAGGACGGTTCAATGACGTCACCGATCGTGAATAGATCGTCGGCTGTTCCCCAGAGATCACTCACGGTGAAGTACCAGTTCGAAACAGGCGGGAGGACTTCGAGATCCTCGCCTCGCAGGCGATAGAATCCCCCGTCGTTCGAGATCATGTAGAACTCGTCGATCGCGGTGGCGCAGACACCCCCGAAGTCCTCGCTTGTCAGGTCCTGCTCGATGCAAACCCAGCCCTCCTCGCCGCGCCGGGCGAGAAAGCCGTCCGTTCCGCATGCGACGATCCCGCTTCGGTTCACGGCATCCAGGTCGAGGATCTCGACTCCCGGGAAGCTCGCCGACTTCCGCCAGGTGCCCGGACGCCCGTGGTAGATGACGCCCGCGCCGCCCGCGGCCCAGAAGCCGTCCTGCGCCGTCCCCCAGATCGTCTCCAGTCTCCCGGCCAGCCCTTCCAGCTCGCGGTTCAGATCGCCGCGCCGCCAGTGGTGGAGCCAGCCCCGGTCCCAGAAATCCTCACCGACGGCAAGGAACTCGCTGTGCCCCAGCGGCAGGATCTCGAAGTAGCTGCCGTCGATCGCCGGCTCGAGGACCTGCCACACGCCGTTCTTCTGCTGGTAGGCGCCGTATTTGCCGGCGGAGAAGAGCGTGCCGTCTGCCGCGCGGGCTAGATCGTGGATGCTGCCACGCGCGACCCGCTCGATGCTGCAGGCGGGAGGCAAGTCCGAATTCTGTGTGGGCAGATCGAAACCGAGGTCGCAGGCGCTCGCGACAAGTACGATCATCCCGAAGGATGCAAACCGACGAAAGAACGAGCCGCGGGAAAACATGAATCCCTCCTGCCCACCGAGTGCATCTCAGTATGCCGATTCGGGGTCGCTGGAACAAGGCCCCCGGCCCGCGGGAGACGGCGGAACCCCCATTCGGGCAAGGTGTTGACTCACTGCTCTGTGGCCGGTATACCAGGGCGATTGCCCGACCCGCCGTCTTGACCTACATTGCCCGGAAATCGCTTCCGCCGAGGTCGAACGATGAACGCCATGCGGCGCTGCCTGAGATCCCCACTTCTTCTCGTCCTCCTGTTGGCGGGCCTCGCGTTACTTTACCCTGCCCACAGTGTCCTCTCGCTCGACGAGGAGGGTCTCGATCTGGGCGATGCATTCGGGCCGCCCGAGCTGCCCGTGCGCATCGAGGCTTTGGCCTCTCCCCTCGTGGCCGGGGAGACCGTGCACCTGGCGGTCATCTACTCCGTGCCGCCGGAGACTCATCTCACCGACGCCTTCTTCACCGTGGAGTTCGCGAGCGAACCGGCGCTCGTCTTCGCCGAGCCGGTCTATCCGGAACCCATCCTCGAAGGCGATGACAAGCTCTACCGCGGCGAGGTGCCGGTCTGGACAACGGTGACCCTCCCCGCCGATCCTGGCGGGCTGACCTTCACGGCCAAGGCCGAGTACCAGATCTGCTCGGAGGGCGAGGTGGAGATGTGCTTCCCGCCCGAGGAGGCGACACCCGCCCTGAGCGCGAGCGTCCTCCCCGCTGGCAGCCCCTGGCAGGTGCGGAGCGTGGCGGGGCTCGATCTGCCCGCGTCCGGCGCTCCCGGCGCAGCGACCGATACGGGCGAGAAGGTGGCGAGTACGGGCACTGAGGCACCCACGGACCTCGCCGGCCGCCTGGAACACGCCCTGGCCCGCGGCAGCTGGTTCGCCTTCCTGATCATCTTCCTGGGTGGAGTGCTCACCAGCTTCACGCCCTGCGTCTATCCCGTGATCCCCATCACCATCTCCTACATCGGCGGCAGCTCCGAGGGCAATCCCTTCAAGGGCTTCGTGCTCTCGCTCTGGTTCGTCCTGGGCATCGCGATCACCTACTCCGCGCTGGGCCTGCTCGCCGCGGGCACGGGCGCGGCCTTCGGCCAGGCCACCCAGAACGCCTGGGTGAGTGGCAGCATCGCGGTTCTGATAGGCGCCATGGGCCTCTCGATGGCCGGCTTCTTCGACATCCAGCTCCCCAGTTCCCTGACCAGCAAGGTGGGCGGCCGGCACGGCGGCTTCCTCGGACCCATCCTCATGGGCTTCGCGACGGGGCTGATCGCCGCGCCCTGCGTCGGGCCGGTGCTGATCGTGCTCCTGACCTGGGTCGCAACCACCGGCAACCTTCTGCTCGGCTTCTGGATGCTCTTCACCTTCGCGCTCGGCCTCGGGCTCCTCTTCATCGTGCTGGGCACCTTCAGCGGCGCCATCACCGCCCTGCCTGGAGCGGGCGCCTGGATGGAGGGCGTGAAGCATTTCTTCGCCCTGCTGCTCTTCGGCCTGGCCTTCTGGTTCCTGCGCGCCATCCTGCCAGGCTGGCTGCTGACCATGCTCTACGGGCTGGTGCTCGTGATGGCCCTCGGCGCCTGGGGCGCGTTCCATCCACTCCCCGAGGGCGCGAGCGGACGCCAGGGCCTGCTCAAGGGACTCATGCTGCTGTTCTGGATCGTGGGCGCCTTCCTCGCCATCGGCGGCGGGCTGAAGGGCTTTGCGCCGGACCTGCTGCCCACGGGGGGAACTCAGGTCACGGGCGGCGTAGCCATCCACCAGGAACCGGACTGGATCTGGGACGCCGACGAAGGCTTTCGCGAAGCCGCCGCGAGCGGCATGCCGGTGATGATGGACTTCTGGGCCGAGTGGTGCGTGGCCTGCAAGGAACTGGACCACAAGAGCTACAACCAGCCCGAGGTGCTCGCGCTGGCGGAGAGTTTCACGAGCATCAAGATGGACATGACCGAGAAGTCCCCGACCAACGAGGCGATCCTAAAGGATTACGCCGTGCTGGGGATGCCTACGGTTATTTTCTTTGACTCGAGCGGCAAGGAGCTCGAGCGATTCAGCGGATTCAAGAAGGCGGAAGAGCTGGCCGCGTACATGGAGCGCGCCCTCTCCAAGCACAACGGTTGAACCGAGGCCGAACGCGGCCGATGTCCGCGGGGGCTGATTCAGGAGGAAAGATGAGCGACGTTCTCCATCTCACCGACGACAACTTCGAGAGCGAGGTCATCCAGAGCGAGGTCCCCGTGCTCGTGGACTTCAGCGCGACCTGGTGCGGCCCCTGCAAGAAGCTGGAGCCCATCGTCGAGGAACTGGCCGGCGAGTACGCGGGCAAGATCAAGGTCGCACACGTCGACGTGGACCAGGCGCGGCAGACGGCCATGAAGTTCGGCGTGATGTCCGTGCCGACCGTCCTCTACATGAAGGGCGGCGAGGTCAAGGACACGCAGATCGGGCTGGCGCCCAAGGACAAGATGGCCGAGAAGCTCGACGCGCTGCTCTAGAGCAGTAGGCATGACGAAAGAAGAGACGGGCCCCGGCGGGGTCCGTCTCTTTTTTCGTGCAGGCGCGGAACCTGCGTCCGACCCTAGGACGGGTCGGGCCGGCGCGCCACGAGGCTGGCGGCGAAGCGCTCCGGCGCTACCTTTCCCTCCCGGTACTCGAGAATCTCCAGGGCGGGAAAGCTGCCGTAGAGCTCCATGGGTTCGAGCAGCCAGCGGGAGCTGCGTGGCCGGCCGACGCGCGCCTGCTCCGTCGTGAAGGTCTCGTAGACGAGCACGCCGCCGGGAGTCAGGGCGGTCTCCAGGCGACCGAAGAGCTCGCGGTCGAGGTAGTTGAAGACGACGACCCCTTCGTAGGCGCCGGGCGCCGGCACGCCGCCGCGGCGGAGGTCCCCCACCCTCGCCTCGATCTCGACGCCGTGGCGCCCTGCCAGACGCCTTGCGAAGCCCACCGCCTCGGGCAGGATGTCCTCCCCGGCCACGCGGTAACCGCGCATGGCGAGGAAGACCGCGTTGCGCCCGCTGCCCATGGCCACGTCGAAGACGCGCCCGCCGCGCGGGATCTTCTTCCAGTGCTCCGCGAGCCAGCGATTCGGCTGCCAGAGCGGCTCGGGTGAACCGGCGACCAGTCTCTCGCCGGGCCAGTCCGCCGGCGGCTCGTCGGACCAGACCACGTGCCAGCGCTTCCGCGGCGCCAGCGCCTCCGCCGCGAGGCGCGCGTCCTCGCCGCCGACGACGAAGACCTCGCTCCCCTTCCGCGGCAGCTCGTGGATGCGGCCTTCCAGTTCCCCGAGGGGCACGTTCCCCGCCCCCGGCAGGTGCGCCCGGGAGAACTCCTCCTCGCTGCGCACGTCCAGGCAGGGAGGACGATAGGTGGCGTTGAGCCAGCTTGCGACCGGCAGGAAGCTCACGCGTCACCCCCGCCCGAAAGCTCCTCGTTCAAGCGCGTCTCGTCCCAGACCGCCACGCCCAGCGCCCGCGCCTTCTCGACCTTGCTTCCCGGGTTCTCGCCCGCCAGCACGGCGTCGGTCTTCTTGGAGACCGAGCCGGTCACACGCGCGCCCAGCTCGCGCAGGTAAGCTGTCATCTCCTCGCGGCTGCGGCCGGCGAAGCTGCCCGTGACGACGATGGTCCGGCCGGCCAGGGACGCGGCCGCGGGCCCCGCGCTCTCCGCGGCGCTCGCGGCGAAGAAGCCATGGGCCGCGAGCGCGTCTAACTCGCGACGCACCTCCTCGCGCGTGAAGAAGTCCGCCACCGACGCCGCGACGATCGGTCCTACGCCGTCGAGTTTCTCCATCTCCTCCTGGCCGGCCGCGCGCAGGCTCTCCAGGTCCGGATAGCGGGCCGCCAGGATGCGCGCGGTCTCCGCCCCCACGTGGCGGATGCCCAGCGCGAAGAGCTTGCGCCGCCAGGGGCGCGTCTTGCTGCCCTCTATCGCTTCGAGCAGCTTGGCGACGCTCCTTTCCCCCATGCGTTCGATCGCCAGCAGCGGCTCCGCCGTGAGCGTATAGAGGTCGGCGAAGCAGCTGAGCAATCCCTGTTCGACGAGGATCTCCACCCACTGCGCGCCGAGCCCCTCGATGTCCAGCGCGCCCCGCGCGACGAAGTGCATCAGCCGCCGCCTGAGCTGCGCTGGACAGCTCGGGTTCTCGCAGCGGATCGCCACCTCCTCGTCGCTGAAGCGCAGGGGCGCGTCGCAGGAGGGGCAGCGCTCCGGGAAGCGGTAAGCCTTCTGGCTTCCGTCCCGCTTGTCTGCGAGCACCGACAGCACCTTGGGGATGACGTCCCCGCCCTTCTCGATGATCACGTGGTCGCCCACGCGGATGTCCTTGCGCTGGAGCTCCTCGCGGTTGTGCAGGGTGGCGCGGCTGACAGTGCTCCCGCTCACGGTCACGGGCTCCAGCTCCGCCACAGGCGTGACGGCGCCTGTGCGACCCACCGCGAGCGTGATCCCGCGCACGACCGTCTCCACCTGCTCCGCGGGATACTTGTAGGCGATGCCCCAGCGCGGGCTCTTCGCCGTCGCACCGAGGCGCTCCTGCCCGGCGAGTTCGTCCAGCTTGACGACGGCGCCGTCGATCTCGAAGGGGAAGCCGTCGCGCATGCCGCCCAGGCGCTCGACCCAGGCCACCACCTCTTCGTAGCCGCGGCAGCGCCGCCGCTCGGGCACGACGGGCACGCCCATCTCCGCCAGGACGTCGAGAGATCCCTGGTGGCTCTCCGACAGATCACTTCCCAGGAGCGCGTGGGTCACGAAGGAAAGCCCGCGCCGCGCCACCTCGCGGCTGTCGAGGAGCTTCAGCGTGCCCGCGCAGAGGTTGCGGGGATTGGCGAAGGGCTCCTCGCCCGCTTCCTCGCGGACGCGGTTGAGCCGCGCGAAGCGCTCCCGGTCCAGGTAGGCCTCTCCGCGCAGGACGAGGTCCAGGGGGTGCGGCAGCTCGAAGGGCAGATTCAGAAAGGTGTAGACGTTCGCCGTGACCTCGTCGCCGCTGCGGCCGTCGCCGCGCGTGGCGGCGTTGACGAGTCTTCCTTGCCGGTAGTGCAGAGACAGTGCGACGCCGTCCACCTTGGGTTCCACGCTCCAGGCCAGGTCGCCTGACTCTTCCACACCGAGACCGCTGGCCACCCGCGCACAGAAGGCTTCCAGGTCCTCTAGCCGATAGGTGTTGGCGAGGCTGAGCATGGGCGCCTCGTGGGTGAAGGCGGGGAAGCTCACATCCCGCGCGCCACCTGGGCGCTGTGTCGGGCTGTCCGGACGGCGAAACTGTGGGAAGGCCTCCTCGAGCGCGGCGAGCTCGCGGACGAGCGCGTCGTACTCGCTGTCCGAGATGACGGGGCTCGCCGATTCGAAGTAGAGCTCGTCGTGTCGGCGGATCTCCTGAGCGAGCTCCCGCCAGCGGCGCTCCGCTTTCTCCGAGCTGAGATCTTTCGTCAAGTGATTGCCTTATCATTAAGCAAATACAAGCGATATGGACTCAGAAGCCGGCGTCCAGGGCCAGGTGAACCCTCAGGTCCGCCAGGCGCTTCGACTCCCCCAGCGCGAGGGCCAGGGACAGCCCCCCCCGGGGGCCAGGTGCCCGCAGCGCGAGGCCGCTTCCCCAGCCCGTGAAATCCAGTGCCGGCAGCTCCCGCCGGATCCAGCGGCCCCAACCATAGTCGAGGAACAGGGAAAGCTCAAGGGGCTCGCCGAAGGCCAGCTCGAGCGATCCGTGGGCCACGCGGTCACCACGGAAATGCTCCTCGTCGTAGCCGCGCAGGGTGAGCGCGCCGCCGAGAGGAAAGAGCTCGGCCACGTTGAAGCCCTCGCCGCCCGCCATGAGCAGGTTCGCGCCGCCCCGCAGGCGCAGCTTCCAGGGTGGGCGGAGGCGCTGAGTCCAGAGTCCGAGACCCCGCCCCTCCCACTGGTTTTCGCTCGGGGCGTCGCCCGGCAGACTCGAGCGCTTCACGAGCAGGTCGGTAACGAAGCGCAGGCGCCGCTCGCCCGGCGGTCCCGGCCCCAGGCTGCGCCAAGCGAGCCCGAAGCGATGGCGGCGGCGACTCATCTCGGTCTGGCTCTGCTCGAAGAGGCTGCGCTCGTAGCCGAAGCCCGCGAGTCCCTCCCAGCCGCCGGGGAGCAAGAGGCGCAGGTCCAGCTGGACGGACTGCTGCAGATATGTGGAGTCCTGGCGGACGCGCCTGAAGCCCAGGTCCAGGGCCAGCCCGCGGCCGAAGAGGCTGGGTTCGCGGAGGTCGACGTCGAGGCGGCTGCGCTGGCGACCCAACCAGTCCGCGCCCAGGCGCCAGCGGCGGCCCGCGCCAAAAGGGCTGAAGAGGTCGACATCCAGCGCGCCGCTCGTCTCGCCGCTGCCGCCGCCCACGAGGGCGGTGACGCGATTCGGGCGCGGGCGCTCCTCCACCCGAAGGAGCAGGCCGACACGGCCCGCCACCGGATCCCAGCCGAGCCGGGGTTCGTCCACGGCGCGGAACCAGCCCGAGGCCGCAAGGCGGTTCCGTCCGCGGCGGGCGCGGGCGAGGGTGAGGGGCTCGCCCGGGTCCAGCCCCAGGTAGCGCGCGAGGAAGCCTTCACTCAGGCGCTCCAGACCGAGGATGCGGACCTCGCCGGGCGGCCCGGACGGGCCCGTCCGGAAGGCGGCCTCGACGAGCAGGCTGTCTCCCCCCGCCTCGAGGGGGCGAAGCCAGACCTGCGCGAAGGGGTGTCCGGCGGAGTCCATTTCCTCTAACCAGGTCTCTGCGGCCGCCGCGAGGGCCACCGGATCTTCCAGGGGCGAGTCCGAACGCCAGGGAACTCGCCGGTCCTCGCCCCGCACGCGCACAAAGCGGGCGGGACGCCGCCGCGCGCCGTGGATCGAGAGCCGCCCGCCTGTCAGGTCCAGGCTGTCGGCCAGCCAGCCGGCCTCCAGCAGCGCGAGGGCCGCGTGCGTGAGAACGCTCTCCCGGCTCCCTGCGCCACCCTCGATCGCACGCAAGCGCTCCGCCAGCAAGCGAGGCAGAGCCTCCGCCCTGCTCGCACTCGGGGCGGCGTGCACGAGCGCGCCGCCCACGATCAGGGCGGAGAGGATGCTGATCAGCTTTCGCGTCATCGCGCTCATCGGTCTCCTAGAAGAAGGCACGGCTCTCCATGCGGAGGCGATGCCGCCGCGGTCGATCCGCCTCCTCGCGCAGCTCGTAGCGCGCGCTGAGGGTCAGGTTGCCTCCGGCCTGCGCCGTGGTCTCCACGCGCAGGGTCCGCTCCCAGCCCGGTGCGTCGAAGAACCAGGGCCTGCCCGTGGCGGGGTCGCCCGCCTGATACTCGCTGTGCTTGAACTGCCAGGCGACGTCGAAGCGCAGGCTGCGGATTGGGCTCAGCGACAGCGCGGGTTCGAGCTCGATCTCCCGCAGGGAGAGCTCCCGGTCCGCGTCGCGCCCGCGCGCGTAGCCGCCGCCCAGAGTGGCGCTGAGCCAGGGCGCGAGGTGACGGGTCCACGCGAGCTGGCCGCCCCACTGCGACACGTCGTAGTCTCCGCCACCGCTCCCCTCGCGGCCCCGCCGCAGGAGGGCGGCACGCCGCAGCACGAGCTGCGCGCTCCCGTTCGCGTCCGCCCCCCTCAGGCGGAGGCGGTGCTCGCCCTCCAGCTCGTCCGTGCCACCCGCAGCGTCGCGCGCATCCATGCGATTCCGGTGGCGGTATCGGTAGCGCAGTCCCAGTCCGGCACGGACCAGGCGATAGCGCAGCTCCTGGCGCAGTTCCAGCGAACCGAGCAGCGTCCGGCCCTCATCCTGGAAGAGGGCGGGGTCGAGCCGGGCCAGCCCCCATATGTCCTCGGATCGTGTCTGCTCGCGCAGGCTGAGTCGCGTCTCGCTGCCGATGCGGCGCAGGATGGAGCCCCCGCGGTCCTCCTCGTGGACGACTCGCGCCTCGATGCCCAGGTCAAGGGTGCGCAGAGCCTCGTCGGCGAGGAGGAAGAGGCGACGGTAGTCCCCCTCGCCCTGGCCCACGAAGACACCGTCCTCGTTCAGGTCGCCCTGCCCCTCGCCGACGAAGACCAGGCGGCTCTGGCGGAGCCTCTGGCGCTGGCTGCCCAGGCGATAGAGACCCTCGCCGCCCCAGCTCCCGGGCCGGGCTAGCCAAGTGAGTCGCGTCTCGGTCTGGAACTGATCGGAGGCCTCGGCACCGCCCTCGCCTTCGACCTGATCGCGACGGTGCCGGTAGAGGCCCGACAGGTCCAGGCTCCCGCCGGCCGGGAGCGAGCTGCGCAGGCCGGCCCGGACGCGCCGCTGACGCGTGCGGTCTGCGCCGGACTCGATGCGCTCCTCCCCCCAGGCCAGGCTCCAGGGCCAGCGGGCCTCCCCCCCACCCAGCTTCAGCGTCGCGCCCTCCCGGGTGAAGTTGCCCCGCTGCTCGGGCACGCGCTGAGAATCGAGGCTGTCCGGCGCGGTCAGGGCGGCGCGCTCCCGCTCCAGCTCGAGGCCGCGGAGCAGCGGCAGGGGCAAGGCGAGATCGAAAAAGGCGCGATCGCGCCGGCCGTCCCCGAGCAGGGAGTCGCTCGTGTCGCTCACGCGCAGCGAGGCGAGGGCCGCAAGACCCCGCCAGATCCCACCGAGCTCGGCGCTGCCGCGGACGCCGTCGAAGCGCTCCCCGAGACGCAGGACCTCCGCGCGGAACGCAGCCCCGCCCTCTCTGGGCCTCCCCCAGCTCAGCTCGGCCTCGAGCCGCTCCTCCTCCCCCGGGCCCGGATCCCAGGGCAGGTTCCAGTCCCTATACTGCAGCGCGCCGCGCCGCCTGCCGGGGTGGCGGAAGTCCTCGCCCAGGCGCTCGGCCGCCAGCGCCATGCTCAGGTCTCTGCCCGCGGGCGCGCCGAAGCTTCCCTCCCCCCTCGCCAGGAAGGCCAGGCCGGTGTTGTCGCCGTCGCCTAAGTCCGAGAGCAGGTTCGCATCCCGATCACTGAGCGCCAGCTCCACCTCCGCGCTCACGGCGTCAGTGAACAGGTCCAGGCGCAGGCTCTCGAGGCGGTAGCCCTCCGGGCTCTGCAGACGCTCGCCGAGGGCGAAGGCGCCCTGGCCCTCGCCCACGTAGGCGAAGATCCTCTCGCCCGTGTCACTGACGCCGACGGTCTGGTAGTCGCCCAGGCCCGTGCCCAGCTCGCGGAAGCGCAGGTCGTAGTCGCCGAGGGAGTCGACCCAGGCGTAGGTGTCCATCGCGGGGTCTTCGGGATTCTCGTGGGTCAGCACGTAGTGGCCTTCCCCGGGACGCTGGCTCACGCCGCTTGTGATGGCCCGTTCGGGATCGTCACCCGCAGCGGCGAGCACGGCGCGCCGCTCGTCGTCGAGGGGAAAGGCGAGAGGGTTTTCCGGATCGTCCCGTTCCTGGAAGTGCAGGAAGTCGAGCACGAGCGGCCCCAGCCGGCTCCGGGCCCCGGCCCCCCAGGCGCCGCGCCGCCAGCTCTCCTGGGAGTAGCGGAAGTCGACGCGGATGATCTCGCCCGCGCTCACTGGCACGCGCGTCGTGAAGGTGAGGGTGCCCAGATCGTAGTCGATCGTGTAGTCGCGGTCGCGCCCGCGCGTCAGACGCCGCCCGCCGAGGAAGACCTGCTCGCTCCCCGCGAGGATCACCGCGCCGTCGCCGCGCAGGGCACTGAGCAGCTCGTAGGGGCCCTGCAGGCCGTCCTCGCCGTAGAACTCCTCGCTGCGGAACAGGCCGCGGCTCTGCGCCAGCCAGACCGACGCGCCGCCGAGCGCGCCAGCCCAGTCTCCTTCGATGCCCTGAAAGTCGCGCTGGAAAGGAGTGAGCTCCCGCTTGCGCGCCGCAAAGACGAAGTCCCCCACCTGGGCACGGCCGGCCGGGCCCTGGATGCGCAGGTAGACCTTGTCCAGCTCCTCCAGGCGCTCCGTGTTGCCCTCGGGCTGGAAGGGCAGCTCGTCGTCCCGCAGCACGGCCTCCACGCGCGTCGAGTCGCTGAGCCAGCCCTGCAGGTTCAGACGGAGGCTCTGCTCCAGCGCGATGTCCTCGCCGCTGCCCATGCGCAGCACGAGCGACTTGCTGCCGCCCAGGCTCAGCGTGGCGGTCCGGGCCGCCTCGCTCCCGCCGGAGAGGGTGGCTCCATCCGGCCGCAGCTCCGCGTCCTCGGGACCGCCGGCGAGATCGCGCCAGGCTAGCAGGGGGTTGCGCGCGAACAGGCGCGGGAAGGCCACCGGACGGCGCAGCGCCGACAGTTCCAGCCGGGAACCCGGGCGTGTCTCGAAGAGCTCCAGGCGCCCCAGCTCCGCGTCCAACCGGTAGTCGCGCTCGGGAAGGAGCAGGGCGCCGTCCACTCGGACTGTCTCGCTGCCGGGAACGAGGAAGCTCACGCCCAGATCCAATTGCCGCTCCCGCGGCCCCAGGTCGGCATTCAAGGAGAAGACGAGAAGATCCTCGAAAGGGGTAGCAAACAGGTCGATTGTGCTATCGGCGGGAGTCGGTGTTCCCAGGCTGTCGGCGGGATCCGTCGCGCCTGTGGGCCCGGCCATGGCGACGAGCGTGGCGAGGAAGCAGAGCCGGAAGACCACGGGCGGGCGGGCGGTACTCGCCGCAGAACCGCGGCAGGGCGGCCGCCCGGGCATCAGGGTCCCTTCCCGTCGCGCGCCAGGATCCAGAGCTCGTCCTCGGTCTTGCAGAAGAGCTCTCCGAGCCGGCCGCGGGCGGCGAGCAGCAGCTCGCCCCGCCCCGGATCGATGGCCACGGTCAGACGCTCTTGCTCGTCGATCGCGAAGGCCAGGCTGGCGTCGGGCAGGTCGAGCTGCCAGAGGCCCAGCGGGTTCCCCGCCGCGTTCACGTGGTGTAGGCGGACCGGCCAGCCTTCGGCGATGTAGAGCCCCCCGTGCTCGTCGGGGCACCAGGCGATCACAGGCGGCGTGAAGCCCGGCAGCCAGCGCTCGAGGTCCCAGTCCTGCAGCAGTTGGCCGGAGCGACTCAGCATGGCGAAGCGTCCGCCGCTCCCCTCGGCGAGCCAGATGCGGCCGGAGCGGTCGGCCGCGAGGTCTCGCCAGAAAGGACCCAGGTCCGGGGTTTGTACCGACTCCAGCGCCTCCCCCCGGCGCCCGATGCGGCGGATCCCGCGGCCCTGCCCGTCGAGCAGGAGCCAGTCGACACCGTCCGAGTCCACGGCCTCCGGCCAGCTCCCAGCGCTCAGGTCGCCACCGAAGTGGCGGAAGGGCAGGCTGTCGGTCCGGGCTAGACGCAAGAGCTCTCCCTCCCGGCTGAGCAGGAGCAGGTCGCCCAAACCGTCCACGGCCATGTCCCGAGCGGGCCGGAGTGGCCGGTGGTCGATCACGCGGACACTGTCCGGCCGCAGCCGGCCGCCCACGAAGGTGTAGATGGCGGGGGGGCTCGGAGAGAGCTCGGCCTCCGCGAGGGCGAGGACAGGCAGCAGCAGGGGGAATAGAAGACGGATGACGTGTCGCATGGCTCCTCCCTCGGCCCGCGATGCGCTCCGTGGTCGCCGGGAATTCAGAAGCGCCGGTACCAGCCGAGACGCCAGCTCACGCCCTCTTCCGTGGGCGCGGCTCCCAGGCCGAGGCTGCCCTGCTCCTCCAGGCGCTGCTCAAGGTCCCCGCGCAGGCGATGGAGACGCCAGACGTCCACCAGCGAGATGACGCGGTTGACCAGGAGGGCGTAGAGCGTGTAGGTGGCGCGGCGCTCGGCGTTGAGGCTCGCCTTGCGTTTCATGGCGTAGTCCTCGCGGCGAGACTCGCTGTTCCAGTCCCAGCTGTTTCCCGCCGCGATCTCGTTGGCCGCAATGTAGGCGTAGTAGTCGTCGGTGCCGAAGCCGTACTCGCGCCGTGCCTGGAAGCGCAGCCATTCGTTGTAGTCCAGCCAGTTCCTGTACTGCCCGACGATCTTCCAGTACTCGTTGCCGTGATCGCCCGCCACGCCCGCGAAGACCTCCGCCATCTCGGTGTAGCTGCGCCGACGGAGCCACTCCTGGGTCTTGAAGGTCCCCCAGGTGCCCCAGGTCGCCGCCTCCCCGCTCATGAAGACCCAGCCCCGTCCCGGCGCCTCGAGGTAGCGCTGCCCCCAGCCAGGCAGGAGCAGGTTCCGCCAGATCGCGTGCACGAGCTTCTTGCCGCCGCTAGGTTTCTCCTCGAGTCCGAGACGCCCCTGCGGCGGGGGATCGTCGCGGCGCCAGCGCAGCTCCCGGATCGGGAAGGGCGCCAGCCGCGTTAGCTCTCCCAGGCCAGGTACGAGGGGCGCGGCCGGCCCACCGGCGAGTTCACTGCCGGGCTGCGCCGCAGAGGCTCGCAGGGGATGCATGGCGGCGGGACCCCCGGAGCCTCGCTCCGACGCGCCGGCGATCCCGGCCGCGAGGGAGAGCAGGAGAAGGGCGCTCCCGACTTTCACGATCTGCATGGCTACCAACTCCTTCTCAGGCCGATGCGGAAACCGCTCAGGTCGGCGTTTTTCGGTGCGAAGTCCAGGCGCCAGCTCGTCCGGATCTCCTTCTCCGTAACGCCGCTTTCCAGGCGGTGCAGGAGAAGGTAGGTGTCCGCCAGGGAGACGACGCGCGCGAGGACCATCGCGATCACGAAGTTGTGCGCGCGGTTGAAGTCGTCGTCGCTGTCGTTGCGCATGCGCAGGTAGACGTAGCGGTGCTCGGAGCGGTCCGTGCCGGAAGAATAGTCGTCCCAGCCCCAGCGGTACCAGTCGTATTTCCCGAGGTTCTCGTAGTAGTGCTGCGGGTCCTCGTGGTAGGGCGCGAAGTGGCTCGCGAGGTAACCCTCGTGCGTCTCGTCGAACTCGACGGCCGTGGGCATGACCGCGTCCCAACCGTACTCGTCCCATTCGCTCTGGGGGATCCAGTCCAGCCAGTCGGGGATCGTCTCGTTCCAGGCCGAGGCCCAGCGGGCCGTGTGCCAGTGGGAGTCGGCGTAGGCCTCGTAGTCCTTGCGCCCCGCGAAACCCTTGTCCCGGTAGTAGAAGTTGCCCGCCCAGCAGCCCGCCTCGACGGTCCAGTGCGCCAGCGCCCGGCCCTTGTAGCCCAGCGACCACTCGCCGAGCCCCGGCACGAGGAGGGAGTAGAGCAGGGGCTTCGCGTCCATCGCCCCCGCCGGGGCCGCGGCGGCGAAGAGAAGGAGCGCCGATGCGAGCGCTCGCCGTGCCGTGCGTCGTAGTCTCATCGCAGCACCGCCAGGGAGCGCGTGAAGCTGCTGCGTGAATCGCCCTCGCTCACCTCGACGCGGCAGAAGTACACAGCCGGCGCCAGGCCATGCAGCTCGAGGTCCAGCTCGAAGGGGCCGTCCGAGATGCTCGTGTCCTCCTTGCCGAAGCGGCGCTGCCCCTCGAGGTCGAAGACCTCGAGGGCGACGCGCGTGCCCGCGGCCACTTGCCCGTGGTGGAGGTGGACGGTCTCCCCCGCGGGGTTCGGGTAGAGCACCCAGCCCTCGCCCGCGAAAGCGCTCAGTTCCTCGATCTCGTGCTGGCGGCGCCAGCGACCCTGCCGCCCGGATCCGCCGCCCGCGAGGGACCACTCGGCCGTGGCCCCCTGCCCCGTGAAACCGAGCAGGTAGGCGTCCTGGCTGAGGGCCAGCACGATCCCACCGGGGCAGTAGAAGTCCACGGGGGCCGCGGCGGCGAGAGAACGTGGCGTGCCGAGGATGGGCTTCGCGTCGGCGCCGGTGACGATCAGGTGTCCGGTCTGCGAGAAGAGGATCAGCTCGGAGACTCCGTCGCCGTCCATGTCCGCGGCGCGCAGGCCGCTGGAACCCACGCGCATGGTTTCGTCCAGGTCCGCCAGCTCGTCCAGGCGCAGGGGCCAGTTCGCGTGCGGGTGTCCCTCGGTGGAAAGACGGTGCACCCGGGAGCCCGCGGCGAGCAGGAGCTCGGGCCGGCCATCGGCGTCAAGGTCCGCCACGATCGGCGGCGCGGCGAGGCCGCCTGCGCCCAGCTCGAGATCGGCGATCTGCGTGAAGCCTTCGATACCAAGACGGATGACGCGGCCGTCCTCGCCGATCCAGAAGAGCTCCTCGTCGTCCTCGTAGCCATCGTCGTCCACGTCGACGGGCCGGATCCAGAAGGGTCGGCCTTCTGGATCAGGTCCGGCGAGGACCACGCTATCCGCGGGCGCCAACGGGTCGAGGCGAAGGATCCGCGTGTCTGCGACGATGATCAGCATCGTGCCGCTCGGCGTGCTCACGGCCACGGGCTGTGCGACCTGCGGCAGGATCCCATCCTCGCGCGCGGGCCGTCCGCCGGTCCGGGTCAGGCGGGGCGCCCCGCGTCCGCGATCGAGGGAGAGGATGGTCAGGAAAGCGTCGACGTCCACCCATGCAGCCCAGGAACCGCCGGGCGCCGCGCCCGTCACGGGGAAGCCCTGCGGCGGCACGGGGAGCTCTGCGGCGAATACCTGTTCCGCCTCCGGCTGCTCCGACGGCGCGGCCCAGACGAAAACCGAGTCTGTCTTCAGGAAGACCCAGGCCTGATCTACGCCGACCGGTTCGGGCAGCAGCGCCGCGCCGGATGGGATCCTTGCCACGGCGGGAAGCGGCGCCAGCGGCTCGAGGTTCGGGTCACCGCCGGCCTCCAGGCCGCTGCGCAACCAGAAGCTCTGCTCCAGGGTGTCGGCCCCCACCGTGCGCAGGGTCGAAAGGAAGTAGGCGATGCGGTCGCCAAAGGGCAGCAGCGTGCCGGCGGCGGGGATCTGCGCGAGGACCGAGTCCACGCGCCCGCCGTCGTCGCGGGGATATCCCGCCGGGATGCCCGCGAGCTCGATGCGGAAGCTGATCGTGCGGTCGACGAAGGTCTCGCCGTCGAGATAGGGGCTGGTGACCAGCTCGCTCAGCGTGAAGCCAGAAGCCGTGCCGTCGCGCAGGCGCGTGGACGGGGTCGTCGTCGGAGTCCAGAGCGTGTTGTTGCCCGTATAGAAGGGGTCGCGGTCATTGCCCCGCCAGTCCCAGGAGTAGGGATTGCCCAGGTCGTTGCCGCCGTCGGCCTCCACCAGCCGGAAGTGGCGGTCGTGGTCCGGGTTGATCTCGTTGAGCCAGTAGATGGTCTCGAAGTCCCGCTCGTCGACGTGCCAGGCCAAGAGCCCGGACTGGGGAATGAGCAGGTCGTACTCGCCGCTGTTCTCCGCGCTGTCGGGCGACTGCGGGTAGTTGACGGAGATGAACTGGAAAACGCCCGTGGCCTCGTCGCTCTTGAGGTAGCGGCCGCGCGGCTGCAAGAGTTCCTGGCGGCTCTCCAGGAGGAAGTACTCGCGGTCGCTGAGGTCTACGCGCAGGGCCTTGGGGCCGAAGTCGCTGGTCTGGAGGTTGCTGGCCGCCAGGGTGATCTCACGCTCCCCCCCGCCAGGGCGCAGCAGGCTGCTGTCGCTCTCGCTGACCCAGTCCAGGAGCATGCGGTGCCAGATGCTCAGGCTCGTCGGCAGGGCGCCGTAGACGTAGAGCGGGTTGTCGGGGTCGTCTTCCGTCTGCAGGGCCCAGAGGATCTGGTGCCCGCTGTCCATGAGGTCCCAGTAGCCCACGCTCGGCCAGCCCCAGAGCGTGTTGTAGGTGTCGACGAGGTTCAGCTGGTGCGCGAATTCGTGGGCTGTGACAGCGTTCAGCGCGCCGAGGACCGGAGAGGCCTGGTCCACGTCCTGGATCGTCGTCTCCGGCAGGAGGAGGACAGAATATAGCTCGGTCTCGCCGGCGTCGACGCTGTCGGGCTCGCCGAAGAAGATGTTGAAGCTGGGCAGATCGTTGGGGCTGTCGCGGTAGATGTCATTCTGCAGGTCGCTGCCCGCGTGGAAGATCATCACGTGCTCGTAGTCGGCGAAGCGTGGCCCGTCCGGGACCGCCTGCAGCGTGGCATCGATGCTGTCCAGGGCCGTACGGACGAAGGCTTCGAGCAGCTCGAGGGTCCAGTAGTCCTCGTCCTCCATCTCGCCGGGTCCGTAGTCCGCAATGTCCGGCAGGAGGAAGGGATCGCCGCCAGGCAGGTCGAGGATGTCCCACTCGATGTGCAGGCGGCCGTAGCTCTGGATGCGATAGAACTCCCGCAGGGCGCGCATGTGGGCGTCGAAGTAGGCGCTGTCGTGGGGCGGCGGATCGATGTGGTCGAAGTAGTCTGGGAGGCTGTCGGTCGGCATCATGAAGCGGCCGTCGGGGGGGACGGTGGTCAGGTCGGGCCGCCGGTTCTCACGGAAGGCCAGCAGGCAGACCATCACCATGGCCGTGTCGGGTTCCTCGGAGCGGAGGCCGAGCTCCACGAGGGTTTCGGGGCGTGGGAGCGCGGCGCGCAGTGGCGCCGTCAGCGCTTCCACCTCACGCCTGCGCTCTCCCCGGCGCTCCAGTGCCGGCTGGCGCGCTTCGGCCGCCTCGCGGCCGAGGGGAAGCCAGCGCTCGGCGAGGCCGGGGCCCGCCAGGGAAGAGACGAGCGCAGTCAGGAGCAGGGCCCGGAACAGAGCTCCGGCCGGACCTTGCCGCCTCATCGTCGCAGGGGGCAGCTTGCTTCGCACGAGCCCTCCCGCTTAGAAGAGCATCTCAAAGGAGAAGCGGTGCACGCGGTCCAGGTCCGAGGCCTGGGGCACGCTCGCGTAGTCCAGATAGAAGTCCTGGCCGCGCAGGTTGACGTGGAAGCCCCCCCCGAAGGTCATGTCCGTGATGTCACCGTCGGGATCGTGGACGTATCCCATGCGGAAGGCCATGATCTCCTGGTACTGGAACTCCGCCCCGCCGTGCCCCGTCGTCGGTCCGCCCGAGACCAGCATCTTGCTGAAGTCACCGATGACCATGATGTGCCCGTAGTTGGGATTCTGGTAGGCGAGGTAGGCCGCCCCGAGCTTGATGTGCCGGGGCAAGGGGTCACTCTGCTCCTCGTTGATGAAGCTGATGTTGGGACCGAAGTTGGTCAGGGCGGCGCCTAAGCTGAGACGGTCGCCGAAGCGGCGCAGGAAGCCCAGGTCGACGGCCACCGAGGAGCCCGCGCCGTCACGGTCGAAATCCGGCACGGCAGAGACCGGCGCCAGGTCCACGCGCACGTACTTCAGGCTGAGCCCGATGGCCGTGCTCCGGTCCAGGCGGATGCCATAGGCGATCGCAGGCGCGAACTCGTAGGAGCTGAAGGTGCCCTGGGCCTCCGGGCTGTCCGTGGTCCTCACGCTCTCGCCATAGGACAAGTAGATCAGGCTGATGCTATAGGTGCCCCAGCTCTCCAGCTGGTGCACCCAGCCCGCGTACTCGTAGTAGATGTCGTTCGCGAGGTCGGGTACGAGCTGGCTGTGCATCAGCCCCAGGGTCCGGCCCTGCATGAAGCCCAGGCCGGCGGGGTTCCACCAGGATGCCGTGGCATCGTCGGCCAGGGCCACGAAGGCCTGTCCCAGGCTGTTGGCTCGCGCGCCCGGTGGGATCTGCAGGCTGTGCGCCCCCGCCACGCTGGCCGCCGCGGGGGCGGCGGCGACGAGGAGGCACAGGATGGTCAGCAGGGCGGCAGGGGAGCGTGACTGCATCCGGCTCATGAAAGATATCCTCCGAAAGGGTTGATTCTGCGCAATATAGATCCTTTGCTGGAGCGGGTCAAGCCTAGTCGCGAATCCTCACGACGGCTCCGCTACACTCCCGCCTCCGCAGTGACTCCTCGCCGAAGCTCGCCACCAAGCGGTAGAGGTAGGTTCCATTTCCCACCTCGTCTCCCGACTCGTCGCGCCCGTTCCAGTCGAAGGCATAGCGCCTTGGTTCGGGGCACTCCATCTCCAGGCGGCGGATGCGCCGGCCCGAGATAGTGTAGATCACGCACTCCACCTCCGCCGCTTCGGTCAGCTCGAAGCTTATCGCGCAGCGCCGGTCGAAGGGGTTGGGGAAGGGTTGCACGGCCGTCAGATCCGCGCGGCCCTCCTCGAATACGTGCACCCGCAGTGTGTCGCGGCCGACGTTGCCCAGGTTGTCCGCCACCGAGGCCACCAGGGTGTTCGGTCCGTAAGGCAGCCCCGCAGGAAGCGTGCCACGCACCTCTCCCTCGCTGGCGCTGCCCAGGTCGTACTCGAAGCGCTGCGTCCAGTTCTCCACCTGCCCCGCCTCCACGTACTCCAGGAAGATGGAGTTGTGTGGGTGCGTGCCCACGAAGTTGATGCCCGAGGGCGCCGAGGTCCGGAGGAGCAGTTCCATCCCCGGCGAGCCGTGGGCGGCGCCGCCCGCGAGGCTCAGGGCGACGTCGGGCGGGGTGTCGTCGACGGGCAGGATACCGGGCTCCACCGCCAGGGAGTCGAGCGTGCCCACGGCCTGCTCGTACCCGGACACGGCAAAGGCGCGGATGCGGCCGAAGGGTCCGAGCGCTGAGTCCGGCAGGCCGGGGATGAAGAAGGCCGGCGTCTCGAAGCGCCCGTCGCCGACCGGCACGCGACCCCGGAAGATCTCGGGACCGGCCAGATGATAGGGAACATGCCGCTCCACCAGGCTATCACCGACCTGCCGGTAGTAGACGTAGCCGCTCGTGTCCGCGGAAGCGCGCACGCTGAGCAGCAGCTCGCCATTGAAGTCCGGGGCGAAGAGGCCTTCGCGGAGGATGCGGCCGCTGAGCGAGCGGCTGCCCCCCACCGGCAGCGTGTCCGCCGCGCTGCCGGTCAGCTCCACCTCCAGACGGGGCGTGGGCAGACCAAGAGACGGATCCCCCAGGATGCTGTAGCGCTCGTTCTGCACGCCGATCTGGTTGCTCGGCATGTCCACGAGCTGGGTCTTCACCTTGGCGCGCAGGAGGCAGAGGCCGACGGGAGTCCGCGCCGTTAGCGAGCCGTCAGGGAAGAGCTCCTGCAGGAAGTTGCGATTCAGGATGTTGTTGAAGCTGGCGCTCGACAGCGCGCTGGACGCCATGGTGGCGATCGCGCCGCCCTGCGGGAGCGAGAGCATGGTCTCCGACATGCTCTCGTTGCTCGGATCGTCGTACTTGCCGACGTTGCAACTGGCCGAGATGAACAGGAAACGGCGATCCGCGTTGCTGAGGGAGTGGAGTCGCGTCGTGAGGAGTAGCTGCTCGTCGGAGAGCACGTCGTTGCCGCCGTGTCCAACGTAGTTGAAGATCAGGACGCCCTCTTCCATCTCGGCAAAGAGCTTCTGCTGGGCAAGGGGCTTGAAGCCAGCGTAGTCGCATTCCCACTCGCAGAGGTAGATCTTCTCGATGTCCAGCTCGCTGGGGAAGCCGTTCTTGTAGAGGATCTCCGCATCGCTCGTGTGGCCGATGCCGTCGAACTCATCCGGGTCGCAGTGCAGAAAGTAGTCGTCCGCGGCGAGGGCAACTCTGTTCCGCCAGACGCCGTCGGGCGCGGCCGTCTCGTAGGCGATGACCATGTCCACCATCTGATCGGCCATCTCCAGGCTGCTCGCGGCCAAACGCCCCACCGCCAGGTCGGGCACGGATACTTCGACCGAATCGTCCTCGACGTCGAGGCAGCAGATGTAGTCGTCGGTCGTGTAGGGCTGGAGGAGACGGTCGGTACGGAAGCGGTCGCTCAGGGAGGGAACGAGGCAGTTCGTGCCGTCGCCCAGGGTGTCGTGGCTCAGGAAGTTGCGGTAGTCGTAGCTCGCGTCGCCCAGGAGGAGCACGTAGCTCAGGCGGCTCCCCGGGCTCTCGTAACAGTACTTGAGGTAGTTCCGCAGGGCGGCGGGGTCCTGCATACCGCCGCCGAAGTTCGCGTAGATGTCGCTGACCGCCACGGTCTTCACGTCGCCCTGTCCCAGGAGGGGAAAGTTGCCGCGGCGCCAGGCCGCGTAGCGCTCGGCGGCCGAGGTGAAGCCGTCGAAGTGGATCACCAGCATGTGGGGCTGGTCGTTCTCGTTGCGCAGGAGCCGCGGCGCGACCCGGCCGACGCGGTCGACCCGCCTGTAGCCCGCCCCGGACTGGGGATCTACGCAGAGGAGGCGTCGCGGTGCGGGGGTGTCGAAGCGCAGGCGCAGGCTGTCTCCCTCCCAGTCCCCACCCGTCAGCAGGACGGTCGCGAAGGGATCGGTGACGTCCCAGACCTCGGGCTCGTGGTCCCAGCCCGAGACGCGGATCTCCGCGCTCGCCTCATCGGCGGGGACATGCAGCACCAGCGGCGCGGAGAAACGTGTGCGCGGGTGTGTGTGATAGTAGACCTCGTACCAGAGGAGGTAACCGAAGTCCTTCTCGAGCCCGGTGGGTGGATCGCGAGGCAAGCCCAGGATAAACTTGCTTTCGCCGATGCCGTCCATGTCGGCCGGCAGGACGCGCTCGCCCACGAGCAGTTCCTGGGAGAGCGCGCTGCCGATGTAGAAGACCTCGTCGAAGAGCTGGTGCTCCTCGTCCTTCTCGCCCAGGTAGCCGGTGAGGTGGTGCGGGCCGCTGAGGAAGTCCGTGCCTCGGGGCGCATCGAAACCGACGCGCAGGCGGAAGGGCTGCGAGGCATCGGGCCAGGCGAGGCTGAAGGCGTTCTCGAACTGCGTGGCGTTCGGGCTGCGGGGGAAGTAGCGCCAGGCCCAGCCGTCCTCGTGCAGATACTTGTTGGAGTAGGACTGGTTCTCCTCCCGGTGCAGCTTCGCGGGCAGGGTTGCGAGGACGGGATCGCCGCCCGTGGGCGACGCGTCCTGGCCGCCCACGCGGACGCCCGCCTCTCCGTCCCAGGTCAAGTAGTAGGTCGCCCAGACGGCGTAGGCGTTGCGGCGATAGTCCTCCCAGCCCGCACCGGGGCCGAACTCGTCCTCGAAGCCGTCGAGTCCGGGGAGGTAGAAGCTCAGCTCGGTCGCTTCGTTGAAGCTCTCCCCGCCCCCCACCTGTATGGGGATCTCCGGAAGCGTCCAGCCGCGTTCCCAAGAGCCGCCCCAGCCCATGCGGAAGGACTGACTGCGCCCCCCCGTGCCGAGCAGGCGGAAGCTGCCGGTGTCGGTGCCGAGGGGCACGCCGCTCGTCCAGAGCTCGTCGTAGTCGAGATGGTAGACGCCGCTGCTCGTCACGTCGATGCGGATCCAGCGTGAGCTGCCGTCGAAGATCTCGTCCCCGGTGCGACCGCTAATGGCGCGGGGACGCGGACTAGCCTGCTCCGGATTGAGGAGGAGTCCGTCCAGGAAAGGGTCGATGGCGCCGACCCGCCCCACGGGAAGTTCCGCGTCGAAGGCAAGGTCGACCGTCGCCTTCCGCCAGGGAGTTTCCTCCGCGGCGAGGAGGATCTGACCGACCCGGACACGGCGGAAGACGAAGGGACGGCTGAGCCTCAGCAGGCCCGCCGGATCGCGGCGCTGCCCGTCGAGCTCCAGCCCGACGACCCGCCAGCCGCCCCGGGAGGGCAGGGCGACGCTCCAGGTGCGAGCCTGGGCGGCCTCCCCCTCGGAGGCGACCAACTCGAGCCGCGCGTGCCGACCTTGGGCCTGCCACTGCGATTCCATCGCAGCCCGCAGCGGCCGGATGGGCAGTAGCAGGCCCAGGATCAGCAGCGCGATGACGAGTTCAGCTCTCCGCATGGAGGCTCCTCCCGCTCTCGGGCAGCAGGTCGGGGATCCCGTCACGGATGGGATAGGCCTTGGCGCAGGCGTCGCAGACAAGCTCCTCTTCCTGCTCCTGCCAACGCAGGCCACCCCGGCACAGGGGGCAGGCGAGGATCTCCAGGAAAGACGGATCCATGCTTCCATCCTTTCTGATTCGGGCGACACGCGGGACGCAGGCCGCTGCGGCCGCCCCGACGGTGGCGTACACAGCTCCGCGCCCTCGTGGGGCGCGTACCCGCAGCCTATGCGCGAAATACAGGGGGGGGTAGAGCTTTTCTCGCGAACGGAGTGCTCCCGCTGGTGGGGAGCTCACTGACTGGCTAGAAAAGCATAAGCCCTGGGAAGCCCGAAATCAAGTCGGCTCCTCCTCCCTGTAAACTCCCATCCGCCCGAACTTCTCGATGCGGCGTTCCACCAGTTCGCCCACGGAGAGCGACTGGAGCTCCGCCAGCTCCTCCTGCAGCACGGTTCCCAGACGGCCGGCCATGGCGTCCACGTCCCTGTGTGCGCCCCCCATGGGTTCAGGCACGATGCGATCGATGACCTCCAGCTCGGCCAGATCCCTGCTGGTGAGCTTCAGCGCTTCGGCCGCCTCCTCCTTCTTCGCCGCGTCCTTCCAGAGGATCGACGCGCAACCCTCCGGACTGATCACCGCGTAGATCGAGTGCTCCAGCATCAGGACGCGATCCCCCACCGCCAGGGCGAGAGCGCCGCCGCTGCCACCCTCGCCGGTGATGACGACCACGATGGGCGCCTTAAGCATGGCCATCTCGCGCAGGTTTCGCGCGATGGCCTCGGCCTGGCCGCGCTCCTCGGCCCCGATGCCGGGGTAGGCGCCGGGCGTGTCCACGAAGGTGATCACGGGACGCCCGTAGCGTGCGGCCATCTCCATGAGGCGGAGAGCCTTCCGGTAACCCTCGGGATTCGGCATGCCGAAGTTCCGGTGGATGTTCTCCTTCGTCTCACGGCCCTTTTGATGCCCGATGACCATGATCGGTTGCCCGCCCAGCTCGGCCATTCCACCAACGATCGCGGGATCGTCCCGGTAGAGGCGGTCGCCGTGGAACTCGACGAAGCCCTCGAAGATGCGTTCGATGTAGTCCAGCGTGTAGGGGCGGGCCGGATGCCGGGCGAGCTGCACCTGTTGCCAACGATTCAGCTTGCCATAGATCTGGCGCCGCAGCTTCTCCGCCTTCTCCTCCAGGCGGGAGAGCTCGTCCCGCACCTCGAGCTTCTGGCCGTCCGCGAAGGAGCGCATGTCCTCGATCTGGGATTCCAGCTCGGCCAGGGGCTTCTCGAAGTCGAGGATGGGACCTCTCATGGCTTCACCTCGCCCGGGGCTGTGTCAAAAGTTACCCTCGTAAGTGATCAGGAACTGGCGGTTGATCCGGCCGTCTTCCTCGAAGTTCGCGAGCAGGTCGCGGAAGAAGAACTTGAACTGGATATGCTCCTGGATGTTCCAGCGCATGCCCAGGTCGAGCCAGCCCTTGCCCTCGCCGAACTCCGGCGGATCCTCTCTCTCCCGATCGTTCAGGCCCAGGGAGTAGTCGACCAGCAGCGCGATCTGGTTCCCGAAGTCCTGCTCGAGGCCAAAGAAGGCGTCGACGGACTGCTCGTCCTCTCCCTCCATGGAGTAGTTCGCGCCCACGGTCGTGGCCACGTCGCTGCCCAGGGGGCCGTACCAGTTCCGGGTCATCACGGCGTAGAAGCCCTTGCTCTTCCGTTCGTAGCGCCGAAGCTCTTCGTCCCAGGGACCGTAGCCCTGGTTGTCGAAGCCGATGAGGATGGCTGGGAGGTGCATCTCCTCCACGAGCAACAGGCGCAGGCTGATGGCGGTGTTCTCGTTGAACACGACGTCGCCCCGTCCCAAGAGGCCCTGCATGCCCCAGGAGATCCCCACCGAGAAGCGGTCCTTGATGCCCACCTCGGTGCGCGCCACCAGGGAGCCGCTGGCCATCATGCGCCCGGAGAAACGGTAGGCGCCATGCCGGAGGATGCTCGCAGCGGGGCTGTCGATCACGTGAGTCGAGCTGAGGCCGAGCGCGGGCAGCGCGCCGCCGTAGTCGTGGTCCTGGGCCTGGGCCGGGGCTGCCCAGAGAAGGCACAGCGCCATCATTATCAGCGAGATAGTTCTCATGGCTCCTCCCAGCCGCCGAGCGGCGTCACCCCGGATCAGGGCAGGAAACGCTCGGGATGCGCAAGTTTCCGCGGCAGGTACTCGTCGATCACATAGTTGAGTCCGTGCTTCGCCAGCGCCTGCTGCTCGGCGCGCACGCCCATTTCGATCATCCGTTCCAGCGCCTTCTGCCACTGCTTGTAGTGCCTGACGAAGGGATCGTTCTTGAGCGCATCGCGCGCGCGCTTGATGTCCACGTCCTTGAGAGGGTGCGTGGGCAGCTCGTAGTCGCTGATATCTTGTGGCGTGATGCCCAGGAAGCGCGCCTGTGGCACGCAGAAGTACTCGTTCAGGTGCGCGGCGTTCCCACTCCCTACCTTCAGGGTCCGGTAGATATTGCTGATGCCGTAGGGGTCGCCGTCCACGAAGACGTAGACCGGCAGCTTCTTCTCGTCGGAGAGGCGGCGGATGAAGCGGCGGCAGGCCCGCGTGGGCACGCCCCCCATGCTGACCAGGATGCAGCCCGCCTTCTTCCAGTAACCGTGCTTGACCAGACGCTGGAACATGCCGGCCGTCTCGATGGCCAGGATGAACTTCGCGTTGGTCTCGAAGGCCAGGTGCTCCACGCTGATGGGGATGGAGTAGGCGCCGCTGCCGAACTTCGTGCAGTCGATACGCAGCTTCTTGCCCGTGTCGGGATCGTGATCGACGACGACGAGGCGGCCGGCCACGTCGCCGCCCTTCTCCTCGGGGATGAAGCCGAGCTGCTCGCGGTTCACGGAGAAGAGCGCCTCTACGTCGTCCATGACGGCATCCGATTCGGGCTGCTCGGAAAAGCGCGCCTCGCCCCAGTTCTTCGACACGTAGTAGGCTTCTCGCTTCGTGGCGATGTCGTCGGACTCCACCAGCTCCTTCGAGAAGGCCATCATCTTCAGCGTCTGCGCGAAGGATTTCACCGTGCTCACGGTGAGCGTGCGCTCCTTGCGTCCGCTCTTCATGGCGAAATGACCCTTGCGCGCGTCGTAGCGGACGTTGGCGAGACTGCGCACGGGGAAGCGGAGCGTGGGCTTGCCCCCGGCAATGACTCCGCTCTCCACCTCCCGAGCCCTGTCCCTGATCTTCCTGATGACCGCCTTGCGGGCCAAGCCTGCCTCCTAGAACTTGCGACTGCGCTCCAGCGTGTCGGTGAGCTTCTCGACGATCTGCTTCTCCCGCCGCTCGGAGAGCCCGAGGATCTCGCGCAGGGCCTCACCGATGTACGGGATGTAGCTCTTGATGTAGTCCTGCTTCTTTTGCGCCTCGGCCAGGCGCTTGCCGCGCCTTACGTGCACCCCCAGCTTCCGGCCGCACTCCTGCACCGCGAGCTTGATCTCCTTCAGGATCTCCGGGTAGGACGCCACCGCTTCCTTGCTCTCGCTCGTAAACGGCACCCACGCGCTGGCGATGTGGACGACGAGCATCATGGGACCCGACGGCAACGCGCCGCGGGCCTGCGAGAGGCCGTAGTTCTTCCAGGCCGTGCCCACCACGCTCTTGGATATGGCGCAGGCCCCCTGCTGATACTGCAGCGGAGCGCGGTTGGCGAAGCGGTGCATGATGGCCAGGTCGTCGCTGCCGTGCCCTTCGACGCCCCAGGCCAGGGCGGCCTCCACCAGGAAGGGGTTGCCCCTGTACACCGACGGCTTGCGGCTGACCGCGGCAAAGAAGTCCGCGTCGACCACCTTGCGCAGGCCCGCCTCCAGTTCCTCGGCGCCGATAGGCGAGAGGCAGTTCGTGGGCGGGTTCATGATCTTCGTGCCCGCGATGCCCCCCAGGAGCTGCTCCGCCTTGTCGCGGGTCAGCCCCTTCGGCCGCGCCTTCGGGCTGAGCATGGCCTTCTCGATGATCTCGTCGGCCACCTTGCCGCCAACGCGGGAGAACTCCTCCTGGAGAAAACCGCGCAGGTTGCGCGACTTGCTGTCGTGCAGCATGGCCAGGAGAATCCCCAGCTCGACGCCGTAGGGGTGCGGCTTGATCGCCTTGGCCTCGTGGGGCAGCTGCTCGCTCACCCGGGGATAGAAGATCTCGTCGCCGCCCGGCTCGACGTAGGTCAGCTCGAGGTGGGGATTGGCGACGGCCGTGAGCTCGAGATAGTCGTCGATGGAGCGGCGGCCGCGCTTGTAGCTCGCCTCCAGTTCGATCTCCACACAGGTGCCGTGCTTCGCGTCCCACTCGATCACGTCGTCCTTCGCGACCACCGGCTCGTTCTTGCGCGTGTTGATCTTCACTTCGAAGTGGTGGGCTTTCGCGCGCGAGCCCGTGCGGCTTGTGATGAGTACGGGCTTGCCCGTGGTGAGCTGACCGTACATGCCCGCCGCGCTAATGCCGATGCCCTGCTGCCCGCGGCTCTGCTTGAGGGTGTGGAACTTGGAGCCGTAGAGTAGCTTGCCGAAGATCTTCGGGATCTGTGCACGGACGATACCCGGCCCGTTGTCCTGCACCGCGACCTGGAATCGCGTATCCTCGATCTGCCGGGCCTCCACGCGGATCGAGGGCAGGATGCCGGCCTCCTCGCAGGCATCGAGGCTGTTGTCCACGGCCTCCTTGATGGTCGTAAGCAGGGCCTTGGCCGGGTTGTCGAAGCCGAGCAGGTGGCGGTTCTTCGTGAAGAACTCGCTGATGGAGATCTCCCGCTGCTTCTTCGCCTGCTGTTCGGCGCTGCCGCCCTTCCTCGGAGATCGCGGGGCGTCTGCCTTCTTCGCGATCGGCGGATCGGCCTTGGGCTCGATCTTCGTCTCCGCCACGGCTGGCTTGCCGCCCTTCTTCGCCACCGGGCTCTCCTCCCCGGTTCTGCGCCTACCCCTTCCGGTACGCGAGGATCCCCTGGGCGTGGCGGCAAGCGCCTGCGGCGAGGCCTTGGCCTTCACACCGTCCCCGGCACCCTCGCCCTCGAAGAGGTCTAGGGTGGAATCCTGCGGTTTCCGGCTGCGCTTGCTCATCTCTCACCCCGGATCTGGAAACACCGATGCCACGGGACTTTGCGCCCCTGACCGCGGCAGTCTAGCCGAATCCCGGAAAGACGGTCAAAGGAAAGCTTGTTCGCCAGGGAGCGCCAGAAATGGACCCGAATCGGCGGGAGTCGGTCCACCGCTGCCTTCGCCGGAGGGCGTTCTGACTCAACTGTTTTGCATCCCCACGGATTTGTGTTACAATTACTTCATATTATCAAATCTTCTCAAGCACGAAGATTCGAGAGGGGCCGACACCCATGAGATTCTCCTCCCCCCTCCCTCACTGGTTGGCTCGGCGGCGCCGTTCTCTTTACGCACTGCCCGTATCGCTCGTCTTCATCGCGGGATTTCTCCTCGACTCGGCGGTGAAAGCGGACGGGGAGCATCCGTCCCGCCCGAATCCCGCCGGACGCGAGACGGGCTGGGTACTGATCGAAGGCGCGGAGTGGGAGCTCGGAACCGATATCCTCTACCTGCGGGAGCTGCCGGCCCTCCTGGCTTCCCACCCCGAGCTCTCGGAGCTGCGTATCGAGGAGTTCCCCCGCCATGGCTACCGCATCGCGGACAACCTCACGAGCGGCGACGCGGTCTTCCAGGCCGCCCTCCTGGAATCGCGCGCCCTGGGTCCCCTGGACGCAGTTGGCAGCGCGCTGCTGCACGAGACCGGCCTGAGCGCGGAGCAGTTCGAGATGGAGCTCGACGGCGCGGCCGACTACCTCGAATCCCTGCTGGGAGTCCGCCCCGTCTCGCTGGCCTATCCCTATCACGTCCACACGCGGGAGCTGATGGAGCGCCTCGAGGCCGAGGGCTGGCTCTGCGCCCGGGCAGGCACGCCGGGCGGCGATGGCAGCGGCGAGCCCACGCACTGCTTCCTCCTCGGCTGGCAATGGGACGAGAGATGGCGCCAAAGCTGGGAGCACTGGCCCCGCTTCGAGATGCCGCTGCACCCGGGCTTTTTCGAGAAAGCGGTGCAGGTGGCCACGTCCCCAGCCGACCTGAGCGACCTGCTCTACGACACGGCCGCCTAACTGCTACCGGCACGGCGCCCCGCCGGAGAATATCTGGATCCCAACCTACGGAGCAGACAGCCTCGCCGAGCTCTGGGTGGAGCAGGGAACCTGGGTCCACTTCTACATCCACGGCCGGAGCGACGACGAGTACGCGCTGGAGCCAAAGAAGCTCGGCTGGCTGCTCGATCTCCTCCTCGCCGACGGCCGTTTCTGGGTGGCTGACGCGCGCAGCATCGGCGAGTACGCCATGCTGCGGCACATGCCCAGCGCCGGCGACAGTCTGGTCTACACACCCATCGCCCCGCCGGGTGATGATCCCTGGCAAGGCCATCCCAGCGCGTTCACCCTCTCGACCGACGACGGCTGGATCTCGACCCTCGAGTACGCCGACACCTGTCTGGTCCGGGGCGTGAACATGACCGCCTTCATCACCACGGGCTACCTGGACTGGCCCTGGGGCGACCACCTGAGCGAGGAAGATCTCGTCACCCTGTTCGAGAAGGGGAACGTCGAGATCGCCTGCCATACCCAGAGTCACCCCCGTCTCATCCCAGAGGAGGCCTTCCTCCTGCACAATGATGGCGAGCAGCCAGTGGCCGTTGAGGTTGCCGGGGGACGGAACACCCGCTACCTGCGCTTCTACACGCAGGACCTGACCGGCACTTCGGACGGTGTGGGATCTTCCCCTGGGAAACTAGACATCCGCTGCCATCCGAATCCCGCCCGCAGCGATATCGTGCTGAGCCTCGCTGCCGGCCGCGCTGGCCGCCTGCAGATCAATGTCTACGACGTTCGCGGCCGTCGCTTGCGAACGGTCTTCGCGGGGCAAGTCGCAGCGGAGGCCGCGCAGTACCGCTGGGACGCGTGCGATGCTTCCGGGCGAAGGCTTCCCGTCGGGCTCTACTTGCTTCGTGCGGAGCAGGGCGGCGAGGTCGCGACGCGCAAGATCCTCGTTCTCGACTGATCCTGACAAGACCCGCGTGCGAGGAGAGACTTGTCTCCGCGCCACAGATCGCTACACTGAACGACATGGTTCCCCCGCAAGCGAACGAAAGGAAAGAGGGCGGCATCTCCGTGGCGATGGGCGGCGGCCTGCCCTTCGGCGTCGTGGCCCTCGGCCTGCTCAAGCTGCTCGAGGAGCGAGACGTCCCCCTCCGCGCCCTGGCCGGAACGAGCCTCGGCGCGATCATCGGCGCGCTCTACCTGCGCTACGGCAGCGCGGACAAGGTGGAAGCCGTCCTCGACGAGTTCTTCAGCAAGCTCCATCCGCGCTACCTCATGGTGCGCGACTTCCGCTTCTTCCAGCCGGGACTGCTCACCGGACAGGCGGTGATGGCGCACGTCGAGAAGCTCCTCGACGGCGACTTCCTCCTGGAGGAATCGCCCGTGCCCTTCCTCGTCAACGCCACCGACCTGCTCCGCGGCACCAGCGTCGTGATCCGCGAGGGCAGCGTGCTAGACGCCATCCGCGGCAGCATCGCCATGCCGGGGATCTTCGTCCCCCACCCGTGGCGGGACACCTACCTCGTGGACGGCGCCATGACCTGCCCCGTGCCGTCGGTCTTCCTGGAGGAGGAGGGCTTCGCGCCCGTCGTGCCAGTGCGCGGCATCCGCATGCTGCCCGGCGAGGACGAGGTCGAGCGCGAGCGACACCGGCTCGAGAAGGAACGCCTGCTGCAGATCGGCATGGCGCCGTCGATCATCTACGTGCTCTGGCGCGCCATGGGCCTGATCCAGCAGGACGACTTCGCGCGGCGCATCATGGAAAAGAACCCGCTCTCGGTGGCGCCGTCGATCAGCCTGGAACTCGGCGGCGACTTCCACCGCATCCGCGAGATGGTGCAGCTCGGCTACGACGAGGCCATGCGCAAGTGGCCGCTCATCGAGGCAGCGTTGGACTGAGGTGTCAACAACGGCGATACCTCACCACGCGTAACGACCTGTAATATCATAAGATAGCTTGACATATCGACTCATCTTTTATATATTGCTGGGGCATCCTTCCTCCCAAGACCTTCCTCGGAAGGATGCCCTCATGTCGAGTTCGATCGTCCTTCGTTCCGCTGCGGAATTGCATGCCGCTCTCCAGTCAGCCCTAGAAACGCTGGACGCGCTCGCTTCCAACTCTGGAGAAGCTCGGGATCGCGATGATGCAAACGAGTGCGAGGAGTGTACCCGGGTACACTCCTCCCTCTATCAGATTGTTGTTTACAAGTGCGAGAGCTGCGGCGAGGCCGAACTGCGGACGAGCCAGGGCGCAAAGGCTCTCAGCCGCGCTGCATTGGAAGCCATGAAGTGCGGCGGCAATCATCCCGACAACTTGATCACGCTCTGCTCCGCCTGTCACAGACAGGAGCATCGCGCGTTTGACTCACGCTGCCACGAGCGTCCGCAGAGTAGGAGTAAGACTTGAAATACGCCCGCTTGGGCGCGACTGAGTGCTGGTGATCCGAAGAAGAGCTCGGGCGTTCCCGCTCAGCGGCGGGCGCCCCAGGCGGCGCGGCCATTGCCGCCGCCCCCGCCGCCACCGCGGCCGCCCCGGCCGTTCGGGCGGACCTGAGGCCGGCCCGTGAAGCGGCAGGAGAAGCGGCCCGCGCCCGCGCGTAGGAAGTCGGTGAGCCAGGGGCCCGTCTCCACGCGGATGCCGCGCGCCTTGACCATCAGGGGATTGCCCTCCCCATCGACGATGTGGAAGTAGACCTCGCGCTTGCCCGGGTGACCGCGCAGTTCTTCCTCTAGCTCCGCCAGCCACTCGCGGCGGAAGTCGCGACCCAGGTGCAGGTGCATCTGCGCCGGCCACTGGACGAGGGCCTCGCTTAAGGTGTAGGCGCGGTCGAGGAGCAGCTTCACGTCGCCGGCTTCCTTGACGTTGCTCTTGCCCTCGAAGCAGAGGATGCTGTCCTCCACGAGCAGCTCATGGCACTGGCCGTAGACCGAGCTGAAGGCGATCACCTCGTAGCTGCCCAGGTAGTCCTCGACCGTCAGGAAGGCCATCGTGCGTTCCTTGCTGTCGATCTTCTGCTTCACGGCTGTGATGATGCCCACGCTGCGCACGTCGATGCGGTCGCCGGCATCCTTCAGGCTCTCCGCGTTCAGCACGGGCAGCGCCAGTACGGTCTCACGCACCGTGTCCAGCGGATGCCCGGACACGAAGAAGCCCAGCACCTCCTTCTCCTTCGCCAGCTTTTCCATCCCCTCGAAGTCCTGCCGCTCCTCGACGCTCTTGCGCACCTGCTGACGCTCCTCCTCCCCCAGCGCGTCGAGCAGGTTGAACTGACCTGAGATCCGCTCCCGCTGCTTGCTCTGCGACGAGGCCATGGCCTCGTCGAGCGAGGCGTGCAGGCTCGGCCGGTTGGGGCCCAGCGAGTCGAGTGCCCCCGCCCAGATCAGGCTCTCGATCACCTTGCGGTTGACCTTGCGCAGGTCCAGCGACTCGCAGAAATGGTAGAAGTCCTTGAAGCCGGCTTCCTCGTCCCGCGCGCGCAGGATCTCGTCGATCGCCCCGAGCCCCACGTTCTTCACGGCACCAAGCCCGAAGAAGACCCTGGCATCCAGCACGCGGAAGTCGCTGTGGCTGACCCCCACGTCGGGCGGCACCACCTCGATGCCGAGGTTGCGGCACTCGTTCATGAAGACCACGATGCGGTCGGTGTTGCCCATCTCGCTGGTCATGCAGGCGGCCAGGTACTCGGCTGGGTGATGCGCCTTGAGCCAGGCGGTCTGCACCGAGATCATCGCGTAGGCGGCCGAGTGGGACTTGTTGAAGCCGTAGCCTGCGAAGTAGGCCAGGTCGTCGAAGACCTTCTCCGCCAGACGTCGCTCGTAGCTCTTGCTCACGGCGCCTTCGACGAAGAGGCTCTTCTGCCGCTCCATCTCCTCCGGCTTCTTCTTGCCCATCGCGCGGCGCAGCACGTCCGCCTGGCCCAGTGTGAAGCCGGCCATCTCCGAGGCGATCTGCATCACCTGCTCCTGATAGACGATGGCGCCGTAGGTCTCCTTCAGGATGGGCTCGAGGTCTGCGTGCGGGTAGTCGATCTTCTTGCGGCCGCGCTTGCGGTCGATGTAGTCGTCTACCATGCCGCTGCCGAGTGGGCCCGGTCGGAAGAGCGCATTGGTGGCGACGATCTCGCTGAACTCCGTGGGCTGCAGGCGGCGCAGGATGTCGCGCATGCCGGCCGACTCGAGCTGGAAGGTGCCCACGGTGTCCGCGCGGCGCAGCAGCTCGAAGGTCTCGGGGTCGTCCAGCGGGATCTCGCGCGCGACGAACCGCTCGCCCTCGGACCGGGCCTCGTTGATGAAACGCAGCGCGTTCTCGATCACGGTGAGCGTGCGTAGCCCCAAGAAGTCCATCTTGAGCAGCCCAACGGCCTCGCACATGTTCATGTCGAACTGCGTCGTCACCTCGCCCTTGTTGTTCACGTAGAGCGGCAGATGCTCCACGAGCGGCGCGGGCGTGATCAGCACGCCAGCAGCGTGTGTCGACGCGTGGCGCGTCAGCCCCTCGAGCGTGAGGCTGTAGCGGATCAGCTCGTCGCAGGGCCAGGGCTCGTGTTGGCGGGAGAGCTCCGCCAGCTCGGGATTGAGCTCCATCGCCTTCTCGAGGGTCATCCCCAGGGTCTCGGGGATCATCTTGGCAATGCGGTCCACCTCGCCATAGGGGATCTTGAGCACGCGCCCCACGTCACGCACCACGGCGCGCGCCTTCATCGTGCCGAAGGTGATGATCTGGCAGACGTTCTCCTTGCCGTACTTCTCGGTGACGTATTCGATCACCTCGCCCCGGCGCACGTAGTCGAAGTCGATGTCGATGTCGGGCAGCGACACGCGCTCGGGGTTGAGGAAGCGCTCGAACAGGAGGCCGTGCTCGATGGGGTCGATGTCCGTGATCCCCAGGCAGTAGCAGACCAGGCTGCCCGCGGCCGAGCCGCGGCCGGGGCCGACGGCGATGTCCCGCTCACGCGCGGCGTCGATAAAATCGCGGGTGATGAGGAAGTAGCCCGAGAAACCCATCCGGTTGATGATGTCCAGCTCGTAGTCGAGGCGCTCGCTCAGTTCACGCGTCTTCTCCGGGTAGCGCTCGCGGAGGCCCGCCTGCGAAAGGTCCTTCAGGTAGCGCTCCGGATTGTCGTAGGAATCCGGCAGGGGGAAGTGCGGCATCGCGCTCTCGCCGAGCGGGATCTCCAGATCGCAGCGCTCCGCGATACGCACCGTGTTCTCGAGGGCCTCGGGTAGGTCGGGAAACAGCGCGGCCATCTCGTCCCCGGACTTGAAATAGAGCTCCTCGCTGCCGATGTAGAAACGGTTCTCGTCTTCGAGGTCGCCCCCCGTGTTGATGCAGAGCAGGACCTCGTGTGCCTTGTGGTCGCCGCGTTTCAGATAGTGGCAGTCGTTGGTAGCAACGAGCGGGATACCCGTCTCGCGGGAGAGGTCGACGGCCCGCTCGCGAATGCGGTCCTCTTCCTCGATGCCGTGGTTCTGGATCTCCAGGTAGAAGTTTCCCTCGCCGAAGATCTCCTGCAGCTCCAGGGCGGACTGCCGTGCCTCGTCGAGGTTGCCGCTCGCCAACAGGCGGTTCACCTCGCCGGACATGCAGGCGCTCGTGGCGATCAGGCCGCCGGAGTGCCGGCGCAGGAGCTCCCGGTCTACCCGGGGCTTGTAGTAGAAGCCCTCGAGGTAGGCGTGACTCGAAAGCTGGACCAGGTTGCGGTAGCCCTCGTAGTCGCGGCAGAGGAGGATCAGGTGGTTCATTTCCGGCCCCCGCCGGCCGGCACCGCCCCGCTCCCGGCGGTCCGCCCGCGTGGAGTAGGCCTCCATGCCCACGATGGGCTTGATCCCCGCCTTCCGCGCCTCGAGGTAGAAGTGGATGGAGCCGAAGAGGTTACCGTGATCTGTCAGGGCCAGGGCGGGCATGCCGAAGTCGCGCGCGGCTCCCACCATCTTTCGGATCTGGATGGCGCCGTCCAGGAGGCTGTAGTCCGAGTGGTTGTGCAGGTGGACGAAGGGGCGGCTCATGCGAATCTTCCGGGCTGCGGGAGGGCTTCCGGGGCCACTGTATCGCAGCAAGTGGGGCCGGAACAAGGGGCGAAATCCCGGACTGGCCTCTTTGCCGTTGCGGGACGAGAGGTCATTTGCTAAGTTTTGTCATCTCAGCAGATTGACCGCCGCGAACATGGCGGTCAGGCCGCGAATCCCCCAGCAACCGTTCTCCATTCAGGTCGGATCGGGAGGGTCTGTCCATGTTAAGCCAGATGCGGGAGGGAAGGTTCATCAGAGCCGTGCTCTGGATCGTGGTCGTCGCCTTCGTGGCGACCATGGTCTTCGTCTGGGGCGCGGATTACCAGGGCCTAGGCTGCGGAAACCAGCCGCCGCAGGGCCAGCGTTGGATCGGCATGGTCGGTGACCTGGGCCTCAGCGTGCGCGAGTACGATCAGCGCTATCGCCAGGGCATCAACCAGCTCGCCCAGGGCCGTCAGCCTGACCAGGTGATCACCCAGGACGAGCGCCTGCGGGTCATGGATCAGGTCTTCGACCAGATGGTCAACCAGGCGCTCTTCTCCCTCGAGGCGGAGCGGCTGGGGCTGCTCCCGGGCGACAACGAGATCGCGCAGGTCCTGCAGTTCGATCCGCCGGAATTCCTGAAGCAGCAGTTCCGCGACCAGGAAGGGAACTTCGACCGCGCGGCCTACGAGCTCGCGCTCAACAACCCCAACATCGACTGGCGCCCCTTCGAGGAGGCCGTTCGCGCGAGCCTGCCCGGCGAGCGCCTGCGGCAGATCGTCGGCAGCTCGGTGCACGTCGGTGAGGGGGAGATCCGCCAGGAGTTCGAGCGGCGCTTCTCCAAGGCGAAGGTCCTCTATACGGGCCTCGCCTGGCGTGACGCGGAGCTCGCGCAGGAGGACCCTGGGGACGATGCCCTGCGCACCCACTTCACGGCGAATCAAGAGCGTTTCGAAGAGCCCGAGCGCTACCGCATCGAGGCCGTGCAGCTCAGCCGCGACGCGAGCCCCAGCGACGAGGCCTACATCCTGCAGCGCCTCGAGGACCTCCGCACGCAGATCACCGGCGGCCGCAGCTTCGAGGACATCGCCAAGCTCCACTCCGAGGACCCCTCCAACTCCGACACGGGCGGCGACCTGGGCTGGTTCGGCCACGGCCGCATGGTCCCCGACTTCGAGACGGTCGCCTTCGCCCTCGCGGACGGCGAGGTCAGCGAGCCCGTGCGCACTCGTTTCGGTTACCACCTCATCCGCAAGGAAGCCAGCCGGGAGTTGGACGGCGAGGAGGAAGTGCACGCGCGTCACATCCTCCTGCGCGTCGAGCCCAGCTACACGACGGTGGACAGCATGGCCGCCCTGGCTGACACGCTCTACAACATGGCCACCGAGCTGGGCGAGCTAGGGCTCGCCGCCGAGCGCCTCGGCATGGAGCTGCTCGCACCGGGGCCCTTCACGGAGAGAGAGTCCATCGAGGGGCTCGGGTACAACAGCGCCGTCAAGGTCACCGTCTCGCGCCTGGACGTGGGCCAGGTGAGCCGCCCCTTCAGCGCCCGCGACGCCAATTACATCGTGCAGTTGAAGGAGCGCAGCGATCCCGCAACGGGCGCCTTCGAGGACATGCGCGACGAGGTGCTGCGCGATTGGCAGGAGACGGAGAAGAAGCGCGTGGCCCACGAGAAGGCCGCCGAGATCCTCGCGCTGCGCGAGCGGGAGGTGATCAACCTGCGCGATGCGGCCTCCCGCCTGGGCTTCGAGGCGGTCGAGACCGAGGAGTTCACGCGCCGCGATTACATCCCCGGCGTGGGCGCCGAGGGTTCCTTCCAGGTCGTTTCCTTCCTGCTCAACCAGGGGGACGTGTCCGGCGTGATCGACACGCCGCAGGGATCCTTCGTGCTCGAGGTCCTGAAGAAGATCGAGTCCGACAAGACCATCTACGGCAGCGAGCGCGAGGGAATACTGCAAAGTCTGATCGCCCAGGTACAGCAGGACTATTTCGAGAGCTGGATGGAGAAGCTCAAGGATAAGTACGAGGTGGAGGACTGGCGCGACCAGTTCTACAACTAGCGGATCGCGAGCGAGCTTCGCGATGCTCTGATCAGGAGTCTTTCTCGGGCCCGGCCTCTTCGGCCGGGCCTTTCTCGTCGGGCCCGGCCTCTTCGGTCGGGCCTTTCTCGTCGGGCCCGGTCTCCTCGGTCGGGCCTTCTTCGTCTTCGCCGCTCTCCACGTGCTGCGCCGCCGCGCGGGGCGAGACCACCTCGTCCTTCATGATCTCCTCGGGATCGAGGTTGCTGTAGATCTCACGCTGGATGTCGCGGTTGGCCTGCCGGATCTGTGCGGTGATCTTGCTTAGCCCGCGCGCAAGCTCCGGCAGGCGCTTCGGGCCGAAGATCACGAGCGCGATCGCCAGGATCATGACGATCTCCCAGCCGCCGATGCCTCCGATGAACGCTACCATGACCACTTGAGCAGCTGGATCATCACGAAGATGCCGAGGATGCTCATCAGATTGAACTTGATGCTGAAGCCGATCGTGAAGGTCAGGATGAGCAGATTGACGGTCAGCGGTTCCAGGACGAAGCTCTTCGAGTAGGTGAAGACATCCCGCGGGATGCCATCGGGCAGCACGAGCCCCAGCAGATCCCCCACCAGGGTGCCCACGGCGATGCCCAGGAGGATGCTGAGCAGGATCGTCTTGAAGGACTTGCGTTGCAGGCTCATGCCGATCTTCCCTTCTCCGGCGCTCCGTGCTTTCCCGTTCCGCGCCCCGACTCAGGGCTGCGGCCACTCGTAGTCCCGCCAATCATGCCCCAGGACGAGGGTGGCGTCCAGCATCAGATCTTCCCGTCGTTGGACCACGACGGGCACGCCCCCCAGGCGCCGTGCCAGGTCCCCCACCTCCTCGCCCCGATCGCTCCGCAGAACCAAGATCGTCTCCGGGAAGGGCCAGGACGGCGCGTTGCCGCGGTCTAGTGCGTCCACCTGCCAGGCTCGAAGGCTCTCGCCCGTCTCGAGCGCGAGCTTGTTCAGCCCCGTTGCGTTGAGGATCTGGAGGCGCAGCGGCGCGGGCTCTTCCCGGATTCTCGATGCGCCGTCTTTTCCCGGGCCCGCCGTGGAACCCGACTCGCCCCCCGCCGTCCCGCCGGGATCCGCCGCGAGCTGTGCGGCGTCTCCCCCGCCACGGCCGGGAAGCAGGCGCTCCAGGTCGCGCAGGCGGTCGCCGTAGCGCACGACGAGGGAAAAGACGATCAGGATGACGAAGGCCGTGGCCAGGATTCGCCCGATGGGCGGGCCGGGCTCGGGCTTCCGTCGCGAGCGGGCCACCTCAGGCCTCCAGGGCCTGCTGGAGGCGCTCGAAGCTCTTCGCGAGATCCTCGGGTACGACCCGGGTGTGCGTGACCGCCGTCATGAAGTTGGTGTCGCCGGTCCAGCGGGGCAGCAGGTGGATGTGAAGATGCCCAGGAATCCCGGCGCCCCCCGCCGAGCCAAAGTTGATGCCGAGGTTCATCCCCTCGGGCCGATAGGCCTCGCGGATCGCGGTCTCGATGCGCGCGAGGAGCGGCGCGAGTTCCGCGTGAGCCGCCTCGTCAAGTTCGGAGAGCCAGGTCACGTGCCGCCGACTCACGAGCATCACATGCCCGTTGCAGTAGGGAAAGGCGTTGAGGACGAGATACCAGTGCTCGCTTGCGAGGAGGAAGTCGCGGCCGCCGCCGTCGGCCAGCCGGCAGAAGACGCAGCCCTCCTCGCGCACGCCCTCGACCACGTAGTCGTGGCGCCAGGGAGTGAACAGGTACTCCATTCAGTCCCCCCTCTCGGCCAGGATGCGCTCCATGGCCGCCAGCTGTTCGCGGTCGTTGATGCCCTCTATCTCCACCGGATCGGAACAGAGGTGGGCGGCCACCGTCTCGCCCGCGTCGCGTAGGATCGCCAGCGTGTCGGTGAGGTAGTACTCGCCCTGGTCGTTGTCCGGGCGGAGCTTCGCCAGCGCGGCCAGCAGCGGTGCGATGCCGAAGCAGTAGACGCCCGTGTTCGTCTCGCGGATCGCCAGCTCCTCCTCGCTGGCGTCGCGCTGCTCGCGGATGGCCGCGAGCCTGCCATCGGTGTCGCGCAAGATGCGCCCGTAGCCCGTGGGATCCGGCGGCTCTGCGGTCAGCACGGTGGCCGCGGCGTTCTCCCTGCGGTGCGCCGCACGCAGCCCGGCCAGCGTCGCGGCACGGATCAGGGGGACGTCGCCGGAGAGGATGATGACGTCGCCGCCCGTCAGGCGCTCGAGCTCAGGCGCGGCCATCTGCACCGCGTGGCCCGTACCGTTCTGCGGCATCTGCAGGACGTAGCGCAGGTCACCCTTCTGGTCGTCCGCCAGCTGGTCCTGCACGCGATCGGCCTGGTGCCCGAGCACGAGCACGAGGGGGCGGAGGGCCGCCTCGCGCGCCGCGTCGATCACCCAGCGAATGAGCTCTCGCCCCCCCAGCTGGTGCAGCACCTTGGGCAGGTCGCTCTTCATGCGCGTGCCCTTTCCGGCCGCCATGACCAGCGCGGCGCAGCGCGGGGCGCCACCGCCTCCCTCGTTGCCGGGATCAGAAGAGCAGGGTCTCATGCACTCCGTCCTCTCCGATGCGGTAGACGTGGTTGTCGATGAGACGGGCCTTGCCCAGGCGTGCGGCGCACGCGACGAGGACGAGGCCGCCCGTGATGCGAGCCGGCGGGGAGAGGGTCTCCGGGTCCAGCACGGCGAAGTACTCCGGATCCACGCCGCCGTCGGCGAGCTCGCCCTCGCCCAGAGCCGCGAGGCGCGCGGGATCCCGCTCGCCTTCACGGAGGCCTTCGCCGGCTTTCTCCAGCGCGCGATGGAGCGACACCGCCCGCGCGCGCTCCTCCGGCGAGAGGTAGGCGTTGCGGCTGCTGAGAGCCAGGCCATCGTTCTCGCGGATCGTAGGCCCCAGGATTAGGCTCACGGGCAGGTGCAGGGCCCGGACGAGACGGCGGATGATCAACACCTGCTGCGCGTCCTTCTGGCCGAAGCACGCGATGTGCGGCCCTACCACATTGAAGAGCCGGACGATGACATTGCAGACGCCGGCGAAGTGCCCGGGTCGCGCGGCGCCGCAGAGCGTGTCCTCGCCCCAGTTCACCTCGACGCGCGTCGTGTCGCCGGGCGGGTAGATCTCCTCGACGGTGGGCGCGAAGCAGATGGCCGCTCCCAGCTCCGCCAGCTTCTCGAGATCCTCGCCCAGGCGCCGGGGGTAGTTCTCGTAGTCCTCGCCCGGGCCGAACTGGGTCGGGTTGACGAAGACGGAGACGACAAGGCGGTCGCTCTCCTCGAGGACCCGGCGCATCAGCGAGAGATGTCCTTCGTGCAGATCCCCCAGGGTGGGTACGAAGCCGATGCGCCGGCCCTGCTCGCGGGCGCGCACGCTCCAGCTCTGCATATCCGCTACCGTGTCGAGAAGGACGGGAGGAATCCCGCTCAAGACGCTCCCCCCCTCTTCTGCCGGGACTTCGCGCTCGCCATGTCTTCGAAGCGGTGCTCCTCGGCCGGAAAGACGCCCTCTCGCACATCGCGACAGTAGGCCGACACGGCGTCGCCGAGCTTCTCTTCGAGGTTGACGTAGCGCTTGACGAAGCTCAGTTCCACGTCGCTGAACCCGATCATGTCGTGCAACACGAGGATCTGGCCGTCACAGTGCTCGCCCGCGCCGATGCCGATGGTGGGCACCGCTACCCGATCCGTGATCTCGCGGGCCAGGGTCCAGGGGATGCCCTCGAGCACCATCGAGAAGACGCCCGCGTCTGCGATGGCCTGCGCGTCCTCGAGGATCGCCTGCGCCTCTTCGTGCTCGCGGCCCTGGATGCGGTAGCCGCCGAGTTGGAGGCGGCTCTGGGGGGTCAGGCCGAGGTGCCCCATCACGGGGATGCCCGCGTCCACGATGCGCTCGATGGCGGGCACCGTGCGCCGGCCCCCCTCGAGCTTCACTGCCTCTGCCCGCGCCTCCTTGACGAAGCGGCCCGCGTTGCTCAGGGCCTCTTCCGGACTGACCTGGAAGCTCATGAAGGGCATGTCGGCCACTACCATGCCACGACGGACCCCGCGCGCGACGGCCGCGGTCAGCACGAGCATCTCCTCCATGCTGACCGGCAGGGTAGAGTCGTAGCCGAGCACGACGTTGGCGGCGCTGTCCCCCACCAGGATGATCTCGACCCCGCAGGCGTCCAGCACGCGGGCGCTCGGATGGTCGTAGGCAGTAAGGGCCACGATCTTCTCGCCGCGCTTCTTCATGTCGCGCAGTGTGCGCGTGCTGATCTTCTTGCCAGCCTTCATGTCAGCTCTCCCAGTTGGGGACGTAGACCAGTGTACCCTCGAAGGGCTCCAGGATGCGACGCGTCAGGTCGTCCAGGTGCTCCGGCCGCGACACGAAGTCCATGCTGTCGGTGCCGACCACCAGCAGGGGCGATTCCCGGTAGTGGAAGAAATAATGATTGTAGGCCTCGGACAAGGTCTCGAGGTAACCGGGCTGGATGTCCCGCTCCATGCTGCGACCGCGCCGGGCGATGCGGTCCTGCAGGGTCTCCAAGGAGGCCTGCAGGTAGATGACCAGTTCGGGCCGGGGCACGCGGGGCGCGAGGGCGTCGGCCACCAGGGTGTAGAGCGACAGCTCCTCGTCGCTCAGGGTGATGTTGGCGAAGATGCGGTCCTTGGCGAAGTGGTAGTCGCTGACCACATGTTGTTCGAACAGATCCCGCTGAATCAGCTCCTGTTGCTGCCGGAAGCGCGAGAGCAGGAAGAAGACCTGTGTCTTGAAGGCGTTGTTCTCGGGATCGGCGTAAAAGCCCGGCAGGAAGGGATTCTCCTCCACGGCCTCGAGGGCGAGGCGCGCGCCGATGCGTTCGGCCAGCAGGCGTGCCAGACTGGTCTTGCCGACGCCGATCACCCCCTCGACGACGATGTAGCCGGGCATCTCCTTCGCGTCACTCACCGCGCCACCATCCCGGGCCGGAATCCAGGCGTGTGGCCGGCTGCCCCGCGGCGACGCCCGCGAGCATCTGCCGGACGCTCCGAGACTTGCGCGGGTGGCACCAGTCGGGGCGCAGCTCGGCCAGGGGCGCCAGCACGAAGCGTCGCCGCTCGAGCCCCGGATGGGGCAGCCTGAGCGCCGTCTCTTCGCTGAGCTCCTCGCCGTGGTAGAGCAGGTCGAGGTCCAGGGTCCGCGGCAGGCCGTGCCCGCCCGCCGGTCGGCCGGCCTCCTCCTCCAGCCCGCGGCAGCACTTCAGGAGCTGTTCGGGTGTGAGCAGGGTGCGGCCCACGACGCAGAGGTTGAGAAAGGCCGGCTGCGGGCCATCCACCTCCACGGCCTCGGTCTCCCAGACGGAGCTCACCTCCATCTGCGAGAGCACGTCCCGCTCCAGGCCGCGCAGGGCGCGGGCGAGCTGGCCGCGACGGTCGCCGAGGTTGCTGCCCAGGGAGAGGGCGACCTCCTTCGTGGCCGGGGCGCTCACGACGCCCTCCCCCGGCTCAGGACCACCTCGACCTCGCGGCAGGTGTTGGGGAAGGGCAGGTTCATCTTGCGCAGGGAGATCGTGATCCGCTGGACGGTTCCGAAGCGATGGAAGAGCCCATCGATGACCTGCTGGGCGAGGTGCTCGAGGAGCTGGCAGCGCTGTCCGCCGGCGAGCTGCTGCACCGAGACGTAGACCTCCTCGTAGCTGACCGTGTCACCGAGCTGGTCGCTTCCGGCGGGTGCGCTGAGGTCCAGCTCGAGGTCGAGATCCATGAAGAGGCGCTGGCCCACCTCCCGCTCGGGGCCGGTGGTGCCGTAGTAGCCGTAGACGATGATGTCCTTCAGACGGATGTGGTCCATGCCTGCCCCCGTGCGGCTGAGGCCGGGCTTCCGCAAGCCCGGAAACGGCAAGAGACTAGGTACCCGGCGGGAAGCTGTCAAGGCGGGGCTGAGGCCGGCCGGGCAAGAGAAAAGGGACCCGGCCACGCCGGGTCCCTTCCATGCTTCGCAGTGGCTCCACCCTCGCGGCGCCTTGCCTAGTACATGCCGCCCATGCCGCCGCCGGGAGGCATCGCCGGCATTGCCTTCTCGTCCTCGGGCTGGTCGGCCACGAGGCTCTCGGTGGTGAGCATGAGGCTGGCGATGCTAGCCGCGTTCTGCAGCGCGCTGCGCGACACCTTCGCGGGGTCCACGACACCGGCCTTGAACATGTCCTCGTACTCGCCCGTCGCCGCGTTGTAGCCGAAGGCGCCCTCTTCCGCCTTGAGGCGCTGGACGACCACGGAGCCCTCGACGCCGCTGTTCTCGGCGATCTGACGCACGGGGGCCTCCAGGGCCTTGCGGATGATGTTGACGCCGACGCTCTCCTCGTCGCCCAGATCGCTCAGGGTATCGAGGGCTGGGAGCGCGCGGAGGAAGACGACGCCGCCGCCGGGGATGACACCCTCCTCCACCGCGGCGCGAGTCGCGTTGAGGGCGTCCTCGACGCGCATCTTCTTCTCCTTCATCTCGGTCTCGGTGGCCGCGCCGACGTTGATCACCGCAACACCGCCGGCCAGCTTAGCCATGCGCTCCTGCAGCTTCTCGCGGTCGTAGTCGCTCGAGGTGTCCTCGATCTGCTTCTTGATCTGATTCACCCGCGCCTGGATGGCGTCCGCGCTGCCGCTGCCCTCGACGATCGTCGTGTTGTCCTTGTCGATCGTGATGCGCTTGGCGTGGCCGAGGTCTTCGAGGCTCGCGCTATCCAGCTTGCGACCGGCCTCCTCGGAGATGACCGAGCCGTTGGTCAGGATGGCGATGTCCTCGAGCATGGCCTTGCGGCGGTCGCCGAAGCCGGGCGCCTTGACGGCGCAGACGTTGAGCGTGCCGCGCAGCTTGTTCACCACGAGGGTGGCCAGCGCCTCGCCCTCGACGTCCTCGGAGATGATCAGGAGAGGCTTGCCCGTCTGCGCGATCTTCTCGAGCACGGGCAGCAGGTCCTTCATGTTGCTGATCTTCTTGTCGTAGATGAGGATCTGCGCGTCGTCGATCACCGCCTCCATGCGCTCGGCGTCGGTGACGAAGTAGGGGCTCAGGTAGCCGCGGTCGAACTGCATGCCCTCGACCACCTCGAGGTCGGTGCTCAGGCTCTTCGCTTCCTCGACAGTGATGACGCCGTCACGGCCGACCTTGTCCATCGCCTCGGCGATCAGCTCGCCGATCTCCGCGTCGTTGTTGGCGCTGATGGAGCCGACCTGGGCGATCTCCTCGCGACCCTTGACCTCGTGGCTCTGCTTCTCGATGGACTCGACCACCGTGGCCACGGCCTGCTGGATGCCCTTCTTGATGTACATCGGGTTGACGCCGGCCGTGACGTTCTTCAGGCCCTCGGCCATGATGGCCTGGGCGAAGAGGGTGGCCGTCGTGGTGCCGTCTCCGGCCACGTCGTTGGTCTTGGTGGCCACCTCTTTCACGAGCTGGGCGCCCATGTTCTCGAAGGCGTCCTCGAGCTCGATCTCCTTGGCGATGGTCACGCCGTCGTTGGTGACGGTCGGACTGCCGAATTTCTTGTCGAGGATGACGTTGCGGCCGCGGGGGCCGAGGGTGATGCGAACCGCGTTGGCGAGCTGGTCCAACCCCTTCTTCAGGGCGTCGCGTGCGGCGATATCGAACTCGATCTGCTTGGGCATTGCTTCTCTCCTTGTTGCTTGGCCCCACCCGCTCCCTCGCGGGCGGACTGCCGGCGCTTTGCCGGCCGAATGCCTAGAGGACCGCGAGGATGTCGCTCTCGCGCAGGATGATGTACTTCTCTTCGTCGATGCTCACCTCGGAGCCGGAATACTTGCCGTAGAGGACACGATCGCCCTTGCCCACTTCCATGGGTAGGCGCTCGCCCTTGTCGGTCAGACGGCCGGGGCCCACTTCGACCACCTCGCCCTTCTGGGGCTTCTCCTTCGCGGTGTCCGGGATGATGATCCCGCCCTTAACGACCTCGTCCTCCTCGAACGCCTTGATGAGGATCCGATCGGCCAGAGGCTTGATGGACATACTCTAAAACCTCCTCGATTTCCGGAAGAATCCGACGGGCCCGCAGCAAAGCGCCGGGCTCCGATAAGATCTTTTCTTTCAATGGGATTAGCACTCAGACGGGCTGATTGCTAGTGTGCGGGGCGCAATATAGACAAGGGTGCCGGCGATTGCAAGTCCTATCGAGGAGCCTCCGGCAGCGGCAGGCTGGGCTCGGGCGCGAAGGCGGCCGGCGGCGCCTGGTGGAGGTAGCTCCGGCCCGGATCGACGCGGAAGCGGCCCGCCAGGTCCGCCCGGCCCAGGTGCAGGAAATGCTGGCGCCGCTGCGCGGGCACCAGGGCCAGTTCGCCCTGCCACTCGTGCTCGCCCAGGCGCAGAGGCAGCTTCACCACATAGCAGCGCCCGAGCCCCTCGCCGAGGCGGGTCCGCCGCTGGTAGAAGGCGTAGACCACCTTCAGCCGTCCCCGGCCGCGGGCCATGGGCACGGCCAGGCGCAGGACCAGGCGGCGGCGACCCTGATTGTCGCGCATGCGACGCAGGGGTTCCGCCCGCTCGACCGCCAGCGTGGACAGCGGCGAGGCGGGGTCGACGAGAGCCCTCAGGGTCAGGCCCCAGGCGGGCAGGCCGACCTTCTCCTTCCAGCCGATGAGCGGCATGTCGCTCTGTAACGGGGACATCGGTGCCTCCTCCCTGCGCGCGGCCCCTTCGGATGGGGCGCAGCGGAATTGCCTTCAGGTCCAAACGGGACTGCCGATACTCCTAGACACGAGGGGTCCGTAACGCTTCTCCCTGAGGACCCTTCGAATATGCTCCAAACTGTCCCGGCTCCCCGGCTGGGGCAGGCTTCTCCCGGAATCCCGGTCCCCATGGGCCGGGATTCTTTTTCTCCCCTCAGCGGCTCGCTAGGCCTGGACGCGGCTCGTGCGGTAGAGGGCTCTGATCCCGCGCATGGTCCAGTCCAGCTCGACGCGGACGCGGCACTCCTGCCAGCGCTCGGCCATCTCGAGGGCCATCCCGCCGGTCAGGATCACCTGGCAGCGGGAGCCGAGGCGTGCGACGAGCCGTCGCACGAGACCCTCGGCGGCGGCGAGCAGGCCCCAGGTCACGCCCGCGGCCAGGGCCTCGCCCGTGTCGTTGCCCCAGGGTTCCTCGGGCCAGAAACCCTCCGCCAGCGGCAGCCTCTCGCCGCCGCGTGCCAGACCCTCGAGCGCGAGATCGGGGCCCGGGAGGATGAGGCCGCCGGTGTAGCGGCCTTCCTGATCGCGGATGTCCACTGTGAACGCCGTGCCCGCGTCCAGGATCAGGGCCGGGGCCACGTCCTCCGCCCAGGCAGCCGCCGCGTTGGCGAGGCGGTCGGCGCCGAGGGTGACGCGGTCCCGGATCGCGACGGGGAAGGGCGCCGTACTGTCCCCCCGCAGGCGCCAGGGACGCAGGCCGCGCGCCTCGAACCAGTTCAGCAGGCGCCGCTCCCGCGTCGGTGCGACGCTGCAGAGCGCGACCTCCACACCCTCCACCAGGAGTGGCGAGATCTCCTTGTCCCAGAGCGAGCGGCCGGCCACGCCCGGCAGCGTGATGTGCGCGCTGGGCTCATCGCCCTTGTAGAGCTGCGCCTTCAGGCGGCTGTTGCCGAGATCCAAGCAGAGAAGGGGGGGCTGATCGGGCATGCTACTCACCTCGTGATCACGGGGAGACGGTCGTCCACTATACTCCTTCGTCACCATCGATACTAGCGTCGCCCGCGCGCAAATCGAGCTCCGGACCTCGAGCCGCGTCGCAGGCGAGATCGAGGTCCCCCGCGACGAGCGTCTCGACACCTTCCGGGCCGGTGACAACGAGCCCACCCCATTCGTCCACGTCCTCCAGGACAAGCTCGCGGCCGGCCTCGTCCCGAGCCTGGCGGCCACGATGGGGCCAGGCTGCACGCCAGTCGTCGAGCAGCTTGGCGAGCTCCCCCGCCTCCAGGGCGCTGAGCAGGATCTCCAGCTCCGAGAGGTAGGCGGCTAGAAGCTCGCCACGGCCCAGGCGCCGGCCTGCAGCAAGATCGAGGGAGCTGGCCTGTCCGCGCAGCGCGGGGGGAAAGTCGCCCGGTGTCTGGTGCACGTTGATCCCCACACCCAAGGCGAGGAAACGGTAGGCGGAGCCCGCCAGGCGGGCCTCGGGCAGGATGCCCGCCAGCTTGCGTCCATCGTGCAGCACGTCGTTGGGCCACTTTACTTTTAAACGAATGCCGAAGGGCCTTGCCGCCCTGACCAGCGCCAGGGCGGCGGCGAGCGAAACCAGGCCCCCGCGCTCGGGCGCGAGCCGCGGGCGAAGAAGCAGCGCCAGGAGCAGGGACGCGCCCGGCTGACTCGCCCAGCTCCTTCCCCGCCGCCCCCTGCCTGCGCCCTGGCTCTCGGCGAGGACGCAGGTGCCCTCGGGGGCGCCGGCGCCTGCCAGCGCGGCCAGCGCGTCGAGACTGCTCGGCAACTTTTCGTAGACGTAGAGGGGGCGGCCAAGGCGGCCGCTCAGGCGTCCCGCCCAGGCGCGCTCGAGCTCGACCAGGCGCGCGCCGGCGGGCGGGTCCATCAGGCCTCGACCTCGAGGGCGAGATCGAGAGCCCGCGCCCCGTGCGTGAGCGAGCCCAGGCTGGCCGCCTCCACCCCGGCGTAGCGCGGGTCGGCCAGATCCGAAGGACGGAGGCCGCCGGAGATCTCGAAATCGGGACCGCCGCCGCGGCCCTGTCTCAGGGCGACAGCCTGCTGAGCCGCCTCGGGCGGGAAGTTATCGAGGAGCACGCGCTCGACGCGCCCGGCGTCGGGGTGATCCAGCAGCTGTGCAAGCTCGGCGAGGTTGTCCACCTCGACGATCAGCGGCAGCCCCGCGGGCAGCGAGGACGCGCGCGCCATGATGGCGGGGATGCCGCCGAGAGCGTCCTTGTGATTGTCCTTGACCATGGCCGCGTCGAAGAGCCCGAGACGGTGATTGCGCCCCCCGCCCATGCGCACGGCGTACTTCTCCAGCAGGCGGAGGCCCGGCGTGGTCTTGCGCGTGTCCAGCACCGCGGGGCCCGCGCTCGCGCTCACGGCCGCCGCCGTGGCGGCGGCGACGCCGCAGAGCCGCTGCAGGAAGTTGAGCGCCGTGCGCTCCGCCCCGTGCAGCGCCGCCGCGTCGGTCTCCAGCCAGGCCAGCTGCGCGCCGGCCTCGAAGGCGTCGCCCTCGGCGTGCAGCTCGCGGTAGGCGGGCGTGCCGGCGGCCAGACCCTCGTCCGGGTCCAGGCGGCGGTCTTCCGCCCGCGCCGTCACGGCCTGGAAGCAGCGCAGGAAGAGCGGCAGCCCGGCCAGCACGCCGTCCTCCCGCGCCACGAGGCGCGCGGACAGCCTGCCCGCGCCCTCGCCGAAGTGTCGGGCGGTGACGTCACCGGCGCCCAGGTCCTCGTCGAGGGCCAGGTCGAGGATGCGCTGCGCGTCGCGGCGCAGCCCCGCGTCCCAGGCCAGCCAGGGATCGTTCATCGCTCGCCTCCCTTCGTTTGCCGCCCGCCGCCGCGCAGGGCGGCGAGCTGCAGTCGCAGCTCCGCCACGAGGTCGCGCAGGCTGGCGGCGGCCTCGAAGTGCAGGGCGTCGGCTTCCTCGCGCATCTCCTCCTCGAGGGCGGCGATGCGCTCCTCGACAGGCAGGTGCGCGAAGCCGCGGGCCCTCTCCACGGCGCTCTCCTTCTCCTCGCGGCGTCCGGAGTCTGCGACGCGCGTCTGGGCCTCGATCTCCTCGAGGCTCTTCTGGATGCCTCGGGGTGTGATGCCGTGCTCCTGGTTATAGGCCTCCTGGAGCTCGCGGCGGCGCCGCGTCTCCTCGACGGCCCCGCGGATGGCCGCGGTCTCGCGGTCCGCGTAGAGAATGACCTTGCCCTCCACGTGCCGCGCCGCGCGGCCGGCGGTCTGGATGAGGCTGGTGTGGCTGCGCAGGAAACCTTCGCGGTCGGCGTCCAGGATGGCAACCAGGGAGACCTCGGGCAGGTCGAGGCCCTCGCGCAACAGGTTGATGCCCACGAGCGCGTCCACCTCGCCCAGGCGGAGCTGGCGCAGCACGGCCACGCGGTCGAGCGCCTTGATGTCGCTGTGCAGGTAGGCCACGCGCACACCCGCGTTCCGCAGGTAGTCGCTCAGGTCCTCGGACATGCGCTTGGTCAGCGTGGTGACGAGCACGCGCTCACCTTTGCGCGCGCGCGCCTGCACCTCGGCGAGCAGGTCATCGACCTGGTGGCGGCTGGGCCGCAGCTCGATCTCCGGGTCAAGTAATCCTGTGGGCCTAATGATCTGTTCGAAGACGGCGCCCTCGCTGCGCCCCAGCTCGTGCGCCGCCGGCGTCGCGCTCGTGTAGACGATCCGCGGCGCCAGCTCCTCGAACTCCTCGAAGCGCAGGGGACGGTTGTCCAGCGCGCTGGGCAGGCGGAAGCCGAAGTCGACCAGCGTCTCCTTGCGGCTGCGGTCGCCGGCGTACATCGCGCCGATCTGGGGGACGGTCACATGGCTCTCGTCGAGGATGATCAGGAAGTCGTCGGGGAAGTAGTCGAGCAGGCAGAGGGGTCTCTGGCCCGGCTCGCGGCCGTCCAGGTAGCGGGAGTAGTTCTCGATGCCGTGGCAGAAGCCCATCTCGGCCAGCATCTCCAGGTCGTAGCGGGCGCGGCTCTCGAGGCGCTGGGCCTCGAGCAGCTTGTCCTCGCGGCGCAGCTCGTGGAGGCGTATTTCCAGGTCGCGGGCGATGTGATCCCTCGCGCGCGCGAGCCTTTCGCGTCCCGTCACGTAGTGGTTCGCGGCGAAGACCACCAGCTCGCGCAGGCTCTCGTGCGTCCGGCCCGTGAGCGGGTCGAGGGCCTCGACGCGCTCCACCTCGTCGCCGAAGAGCTCGATGCGATAGCAGCGCTCCTCGTAGGAGGGATGCACGTCGATTACGTCGCCGCGCACGCGGAAGTTGCCGCGGCCGAAGCCCAGGTCGTTGCGCGTGTACTGCATCTCGACCAGCCGGCGCAGGATGCTCTGGCGGCTCTGCTCCTCCCCCACCTGCACGCGCAGGATCATGCGCTTGAACTCCTCGGGATTGCCGAGGCCGTAGATGCTGCTCACGCTCGCCACCACGACCACGTCCTCGCGGCTGAGCAGGCTGCTCGTCGCGTTGAGGCGCAGGCGGTCGATGTCCTCGTTGATCGAGACGTCCTTCTCGATGTAGGTGTTCGTCGCCGGTACGAAAGCCTCGGGCTGGTAGTAGTCGTAGTAGCTGATGAAGTACTCGACGGCGTTGTTCGGGAAGAAGCCGCGGAACTCGCCGTAGAGCTGAGCGGCCAGCGTCTTGTTGTGGCTGATGATGAGCGTGGGCAGGTCAACCTCGGCGATGACGCTGGCCATGGTGAATGTCTTGCCGCTGCCGGTCACGCCGAGGAGTGTCTGGTGCTTGCGGCCCGAGAGGATGCTCTCCGCGAGACTGGCGATGGCCTGCGGCTGGTCGCCGGTGGGCGAGAACGGCGCCTGCAGCTTGAAGCGGGACATGGCTCAGGATCCCGGGCCGGGGTCCCTGCGCGAAGCGATGCGCAGGGCCAGCGGCGCGCCGTCTGGCACGGAGGGCAGCGGGTAGTCCTCGCCGTCAAGGCGCAGGCGCAGCCTGTCACCGCTGCGGGTCGAGAGGATGAAGTAGTCCTCGCCGTAGAGAGTCCAGCGGCCGCCCGTGTCCGTGAAGTTCCGCTCGAGCTGGAGACGGCCGTCGACGCCCAGCCGCACGCGGCACGCGCCCGTGGCCTCGATCTCCAGATGCAGGAGCTCCCCAGGCACCTCCCGCGCGGCGCGCTCCGGCGTGGGGCTATCGGGATCGACAAGTGGCGGCGGGCGGAGTAGGAGCGCCGCGCTCGCGGCCTCGGACTCGCATGCGGGCTCTTCCTGCACGCTCGCGTCATCGCTCACCGCGTCCACCTCCTCCTGCGCTGCGGCGGGCTCTACGGCTTCCGTCGCCGGCGCGGGAGCTTTGGCATCCCCCTGGAGAAAGCCTGGGCGCCAGCCGGACCAGAGGCCAATACCCAGACCGGCCACGATCAGAACGAGCGCGAGCAGAGCCCAGAAGCGCAGGCTCGGCCGCCAGCCGCGCACGCGCGTGACGGGCACCGTCTCCTCGCGCCAGACGCCGCCGTTGTCGGGGCCTCTCTCTTCACCCTCGGGATCGCTCAGCAGATAGGCCAGCAGGGCGTCCCGGTCGAGACCGAAGTAGTCGGCGAGGATGCGGATGTAGTTCTGGGTGTAGATGCCGCCGGGCAGCTCCGCGAAGCGGTCCAGCTCGATCTTGCGCAGGATGGCCAGCGAAAGCCGCGTGTCGCGGCTCACGTCCTCCAGGCTGAGCTTCCTCTCCTCCCGGGCCAGGCGTATGCTCTCGCCGATGGTCCGCTCCGGGATCACCCTTCCTCCTGCAGATTCTCCAGGCTCGAGTCCAGCTTCGCGAGCTTCTCGCGCGCCTGCTCGCAGCGCTCCCTGACCTTCTCCACCACCTCGGGTGGCGCCTTTGCCAGGAAGCCCTCGCTTGCCAGCTTGACCTCGAGACCACCCAGCTCCTTCGACGCCTTGGCGCGCTCCTTCTCCAGGCGCGCGCGCTCCTCGGCCAGGTCGACCAGTCCCTCCAGGGGCAGCCAGACCTCGAGCCCCGGCAGGAACGCGCTCGCCGCGGGCTTGGGTTTGCTATCCGACGGCGCCTCTACGCGAAAGTCCTCCACGCGGGCCAGGCTCGCGAGGAACCGGCGGCAGCGCTCGATGCGCCCCCGCTGCTCCTCGCTGTCAGTGCGGAAGATCAGCGAGATGCGTCGGCCCGGGTCCAGGTTGCTCTCCTTGCGCAGGCCTCGCACCGAGGAGATCAGCTCCATCCAGAAGGACAGGTCCGCCTCGGCCTCCGGGTCGGCGAAGGCCGCCGGCGGACGCGGATAGGGAGCGACGATGATGCGGTCCGCCGCGCCGGGGAAGCGTTCCCAGATCGCCTCGGTGACGTAGGGCACGAAGGGGTGCAGCAGGCGTAGCGTCGCGTGCAGCACGCCGGCGGCGGTGATGAGCGCGGTCTTCTTGGCCTGCTCGTCCTCGCCGTAGACGCGCGTCTTCGTCAGCTCGAGGTACCAGTCGCAATACTCCTTCCAGAGGAAATCGTAGAGGGCGCGCGCCGCGTCATTGAAGCGGCACTCGGCGAGTTCCGAGCGGACCTGCTCCGTCACCGCGGCCAGGCGGCTGAGGATCCAGCGGTCCTCTACCGTTGGCTCCGCGAGAAGCCCCGCCTGCACGGGCAGCCACTCGGCGGCGAGCCAGTCCTCGAGGGGACGGCCCGCGGCGGCCTCGCCCGCGCCGATGATCTCGCCCTCGCCGAGTTCGAGGCCCTCGAACTGCGTGAGCACATAGCGGCTCGCGTTCCAGAGCTTGTTCGCGAAGTTGCGCCCCATCTCCATGTGGGCGTCCTCGAAGAGGTAGTCTCCCCCCCAGGGCGTGAGCATGGTCATGGAGAAGCGGACCGCGTCGACGCCGTAGTCGTCGAAGAGAACGATGGGGTCCGGGCTGTTGCCCAGGCTCTTGCTCAGCTTGCGGCCCTGCTTGTCGCGGATGATCCCGTGCAGGTAGACGCGGCCGAAGGGCTTGTCGTCTGCGAAGCGGTAGCCGGCCATGATCATGCGCGCAACCCAGAAGAAGATGATGTCCGGGCCGGTGATCAGGTCCGAGCCCGGGTAGTATCGCTTCAGGTCGTCTGTCTCGCCCGGCCAGCCGAGGATGGAAAAGGGCCAGAGCCAGCTGGAGAACCAGGTGTCGAGGACATCGTCTTCCTGGGCCCATTGTTCGCTCTGGTCGGGGCAGTCGATGGCGGCGCGCTGCTCGCCCGTGCTTGCATGGGTCCAGATGGGGATGCGGTGCCCCCACCAGAGCTGCCGGCTGATGCACCAGTCGCGGATGTTCTCCATCCAGTGCATGTAGGTCTTTTCCCAGCGCGGCGGCGTGAGGACGACGTCGCCGCCCCTCACCGCGGCGATGGCGGCCTCGGCCAGCGGCTTCATCTTCACGAACCACTGCTCGGAGAGGTAGGGCTCGACGGGCACACCGCTGCGGTCCCCGTGGCCGACCGAGTGCGTGTAGTCCTCGATTCTTTCGACCAGGCCCAGCTCCTCCAGACGCGTGACGATGAGCTTCCGCGCCTCGAAGCGGTCCAGCCCGGCGAACTCGCCCGCGTTCTCGTTCATGTGCCCGTCGGGACCGATGACGACCACCTTCTCCAGGCCGTGGCGCTCGCCCATCTCGAAGTCGTTGGGGTCGTGGGCCGGCGTGACCTTGACGAAACCCGTGCCGAACTCCGGATCGACGAAGTCGTCCTCGATGATCGGCAGCTCGCGATTCACCAGCGGCAGCGTGCAGCGGCGCCCGCGGTAGGCGTCCTTGCTCGCGTCGCCCGGGTTGATCGCGACGGCCGTGTCGCCGAGCATGGTCTCCGGGCGCGTCGTGGCGACGACAAGGTGGCCGTTACCATCCGCCATCGGGTAGCGGAAGTGCCAGAGCTTGCCCGTCAGCTCCCGGAACTCGACCTCCTCGTCGCTCAGCGCGGTCTGGTAGAGGGGGTCCCAGTTGACGATGTACTGGCCCTTGTAGATGAGCCCCGCGTCGTAGAGCTCGATGAAGACGCGCTGCACGGCGTGGCTGAGCCCCTCGTCGAGGGTGAAGCGCTCGCGCTCCCAGTCGCAGCTGCAGCCGAGGCGCTTGAGCTGGCCGGTGATGCGGTCGTGGTACTCGTCCTTCCAGCCCCAGGCCGCCTCGACGAAAGCCTCGCGCCCCATGCCCCGGGGGTCGCGTCCCTCCTCGCGCAGCTTGTTGGCCACGACGTTCTGGGTGGCGATCCCCGCGTGGTCGCAACCGGGCACCCAGACCGTCTCGAGGCCCTCCATGCGCTTCCAGCGGATGAGGATGTCTTGCAAAGCGTTGTTGAGCACGTGGCCCATGTGCAGGATGCCCGTGACGTTCGGCGGGGGAATGACGATCACGTAGGGCGGCCGGTCCTCCGCGTCGGGCCGCGGGCGGAAGTAGCCCCCCTCCTCCCAGGTCCGGTAGAGGCGATCCTCGACGGCTGCGGGGTCGTAGGCCTTCTCCATCATCGAGATCTTCTCACTCTTCATGTCGTCTGTTCTCCCCGGCGCCCGCCTGGCGCCGCTCCGGCCGCGATGCGAGTGAACCGGTATCCTAGGTCAAGGCATGGCAAGGGTCAAGCGGACGGCGGGGTGGCTCACACGCCGGCGAGGACGAGCAGGATCCCCAGCAGCGAGGCTCCCCAGCAGTACCAGGCGAAGCGCCAGAAGGACTGGCGGGCGAGGAGCTTCAGCAGCCAGACCAGGGCCAGATAGCCCGAGACGAAGGCCGTCAGGGTGCCGGCGATCACCACGGGCCAGTCGACGGCCGCCAGGGACTCGATCTTCAGCGTGTCGAAGAGCGCCGCGCCGACCAGCGCGGGGACGGCCAGCAGGAACGCGAAGCGCGCCGCGGCCTGGCGCTCGATGCCCGCCGCGAGGCCCATGGCGATGGTGCTGCCGCTCCGGCTGATGCCCGGCAGGATCGCCAGCGCCTGGGCCAGCCCGACGAGCAGACCGCTGCGCCAGCCCACGCTCGTCTTCGCCCTCTCTCCGGTCCAGCGGGTAGTCAGCAGGATGAACCCCGTCACCGCTAGGAAGATCGCCGCGGGCAGGGGTCGCTTGAACTGGCGCTCGAGGAACTCGTCCAAGAGGAGGCCGACGAGCACCGCCGGCACCGTGCCCAGCGCGATGATCCCCACGAGGCGCAGTGGCTCCCGGTCCGCCTCCGCGGGGCGCAGGCCTCGGGGCAGGCTGCGGAAGAATGCGGCGATCATCTCCCAGAGATCGCGGCGGTAGTAGATCAGGATCGCCAGCAGCGTGCCGAAGTGCGTCATGACGACGAAGAAGCGGTAGGGCTCGTCCTCGCTGACGCCGAGGAAGGCGCCGAAGAGGGTGAGGTGCCCGCTGGAACTGACGGGCAGGAACTCCGTGGCTCCCTGCAGGAGTCCCAGCAGGATGCTCTGCCAGAGGCTCATCTCGTCCTTTCGGGAATCGGCTCTTGGCTAAACGGCCGCGGCCCGGCTGATGGCGACCCGGTGCCCGTGCTCGTCGGCAAGTCGGTAGCTCTCCCTGGCCTGCTCCGGCCGGCCCAGCTTGTCGTAGACGATGCCGAGGTAGTAATAGCAGCGTCCATCGTCGGGATGCAGCTCGCTCACCTTGATGAAGTAGGGCAGGGCCGATTCGTAGGCGTTCATGTTCACATGGCAGAGGCCCAGATGGAAGAGGATGCGCGGATCCTCCGGGTAGGTCCGCTCCGCCTTGTGGAAGGACTGCAGGGCCTTGCGGTGCGCGCCGAGCCGGGAGTGGCAGACAGCTGCGTAGAAGAACGCCTCGCCGTGCTGGTGGCGCAGGGCCAGGACATGTTCGAACTCGTCGATGGCCTCGCTGTAACGGCTGCTGTTGTAATAGGCGACCCCGAGGCTCATGTGCCCCTCCACGCTGCCCGGCGCCAGCTCGAGCGTCTTCCGGAAGAGCTGGATCGCCAGATCGTACTCGCCCCGCTCCCCGTAGAGGGCGCCGAGGTTCATGTGGCCCATGGCGTTGAAGGGATCGAGCTGGATCGCGCGCTTGAATTGCTGGATCGCGCGCTCTGACTCGCCACGGCGATCGAGGGCGAAGCCGAGGTTCGTGTAGGCCTTGCCCATGCGCGGCGCGAGGGCGAGGGCCTGGCGGAAGGCGGCTTCCGCCTCCTCTAAGCGCTCCTCGCGCAGGAGGGTGCAGCCGAGCTGGTAGCAGCTCTCGGCGCGGTCGGCGTCCAGGGAGAGCGCCAGCCGGTGCAGCTCGTGCGCCTGCTCGTGGCGGCCCGCGAGGGAGTGGAGGCGCGCGGCATGGTTGAGTGGACGGGGTGATGCGGGCTCCCGTTCCCGCCAGGTCTCGGCGAGCTTCAGCCCCTGCTCGAAGAGCTGGGCGCGGTAGCTGGCCTCGATCAGGTCGGTGTAGGATTCCGTGGGGAGTTCCAGGGGCTCGGGCAGCTCGTCGAAGAGATCCTCCACCTCCGCACGCTGACCGCGGCTCAGGCGCTCGTCCAACCACTGGATGAGAGCCTTGCCGTCGCTGTCGGTATCGGACAGGAAGCGTGTCATCAGCTGTCGGCGCTCGTTCCGACGCTGGAGCTTCCGGTACCAGGTCCAGGGCCGCATTCGCCATCCTTCCGGCTGTGCTGGTGGAGAACGCCGGCAGGATACGAGCGCCCTGGAAATTCGGTCAAGAAATATTGGAATTGGCGATCGCCTCGGCAGCCTGCTAGGGCTCCTCGCTTCCCTGCGGCTCCTCGTGGCCACGGAGCCAGTGGGGATCGTGCCAGGACGAGCCCCGCCAGGGGGAGGCGTAGCCCGCCATCCCCAGGGGTGAGCCCGAGCCGAGGTGGCTGAACTCGAAGCGAAGGAGGAGATTCTCGGTGGGCTCCCAGCTCAGAGCGGCGTAGGGGAGGACCAGCTCCGGGCTCCGGGGCTGGCCGTCCCAGCCACCGCCCGGGGTGAAGGCCATGCCGAAGCGCGCCCGGAAGTCCAGCCCGGGGGCCAGGGGAGCCCGGAGATCCTTCAGCAGGTATCCCCGGCCGAAGCTCTGGGAGCCCGACCAGGACTGGCTGTAGAGAACGGAGGTCGGCCCCCACTCCAGGCGGCCGAAGGAGAGATCCAGCCGGGGGGACTCGGGCGTGATGGCGAAGGGGTGCTCCTCCGTCGCCGGGGCAAGGCCGGTCAGGAAAAGCAGGGTCAGGAGAGCGAAAGCGATGCGGCTTCTCATGGCTCCCCTCCTTCCTCGTCTCATTTCAGGATCTCGCGGACCTTTTCCTTGAGCGGGTCGAGATCCGAGGATTTTACCACGTAGGCCTCGGCCAGCCAGGAGGAAAAGTCCTCCTTGTAGCTGGAATAGGCGCTGCTGATGACGACCGGCAGCTCTGCGTTGGCCTCCATGACCTCCCGCAGGTAGGACAGGCCGTCCTGACCCGCCAGCTCGATATCGAGGATCATGAGATCGGGCTGGAGCTCCTGGATAAGATGCGTGGCTTCCCGGGTGGACGCAACCGCCGCTACCTCGTAGCCCTCGTCCTCGAACTCCTGCTTGTAGAGATGCCTGATGTTGGCCTCGTCGTCGACGACGAGAATCTGCTTGGACATACTCACCCCCTTGCAGGAGGAGCCTAGATCAGGGTTTTCGAGGCTGTCAAGGAAGCTTCACTGCTTATGTAGAAGCTCGCCCTCGGACTGGGGCGGGGCCCCCTTCTCCTCGCCGATGACGATGCGCAGGCGCAGCTCCCCCGATTCGAGCAGGCTCGGCGGCACGCGTACGAGCAGCTCGGCGGGCTCGGTTCCGCTTCCCGCGCACGAGTCCTCCGGGCGCGAGGAGGGTGTGAAGCCGGGGGGGCCGCCCAGGTCCCGCGAGGGCGACGAGGGCTGCAGGGAATCTGACGAGGGAACCTGCGCGTCCGGCGCGGCATCGCTGGTCTGGTCTGGCTCCCGGAACGGCGGCGCGGCCGGCGACCGAGACGACTCCAGCTTGCCTCCCGTGAGAGGCAGTTCGACCACCAGCGGATCGGGCAGCTTGTCGAGATCCACGCTTCTCTCCGCCGTCTCCGAGCTCTGCTCGAGCGGCGGAGGCTGCGTCTGTTCTAAGGCCGGGGGATGGGTCCCTTCGAGCGGCGCAGGCTGGATCGACTCGAGAACAGACGACTGTATCGAGTCGGCGTTCGCTTCCACGGAAGGCTTGCTGCCGGGAGTGTCCGGCGTGATGACTTCCTCGCCGCTGTTGTCTTCCCCGCCGCCTGCTGACATCTCGGGGCTAGCGCTGTTGCTCGTCTCCTCCATGACCTGCTGCTCGAGCATCGGACGCAGATGGTCAGCCACACCCCGCAGGGTCTCGTGCACGCCGTCTCCGCGCGGCGCCACGCCCTCGAAGCTGGGCACGCTCTGCGGGTTGAGGGCCTGATCCAGCTCCTCTGTGCTGAGGATGTCGGGCAGGTCGCGCTTGTTGTACTGGATGACCCAGGGCAGCTCATCGAGCTTGAGGCCCATGTCGACCAGGTTGGAGCGAAGGTTCTCGAGGCTCTCCAGGTTTTCCTGTAGCTTGCCGCGCTGGCTGTCCGCGACAAAGACGAGGGCGTCCACGCCCTTCAGGACGAGTCGTCGGGTGGCGTTGTAATAGACCTGTCCGGGCACTGTGTAGAGCAGGATCCTCACCTGGTAATCGCCGATGGGATCGGCGTTGAGGGGAAGCAGATCGAAGAAGAGGGTCCTGTCGGTGCGGGTCTTCATGGAGATCATCTTGCCGCGATGTTCCTCCGGAACCTGCTTGAAGAGGACCTCCAGATTCGTGGTTTTTCCGCTCAGGCCCGGCCCGTAGTACACGACCTTGGCGCTGATTTCCTGACCCGCACGGTTGATGAGTGCCACTCTGCACCTCTCGGCGTTGAATTCTGCATGCTGCTTTCCACCCGGTCGGCAGGATGCCGAGTCGCCCCTCGCCGCACCGACAGTGCTTAAGGTCCGTCGCCACAGCGGCTACCCCGCTTCCCCGCGGGACGAAGCAAGATCCGTACTCCGGAGGGCCGTCAGCCCCGGCGAGCGATTTCAGGAACGAGACAGTCCGCGCCCGCGGCGCCCAATCACGGCGCAGAACTTGCAATTGACGCGACCGTGCCGGGTGGCGGTCTCCGTCTACCCTTGGGAAACTCCGTAGTTATGAGCGAGGTGACTGGCGAATGGCGGCAACGCAGAAAGTCGTGGCGGAAATGTTCTCCCGCTTCCTGAACATCGAAGTCGAGGAGGACGTGATGCCCAAGCTCGTCTCCCTCGTCGAGAAGGTCGAAAGCAGCATCCGGGAAGACCTGGACCTCACGACGGTGCAGGGAGAGAACACGCTCAAGGCGCTGCTCGGAACGCTCCTGGCCTACGGCTGGGGCCTCGGCATGCACCCCTTCCACAACCCCCCCCAGGACCTCGAGGGGAAGCTCCTCGAGGTGCGTGCGAGCAAGGACATCCTCGTCCCCGTGAAGGACCTCAAGGCCGTTCGCTACCTCAAGAAGGACAAGTACGGCCGCGTGCGAAAGGCCCTCTTCGAGCCCGACCAGAACGCCCGCGTGCGAGGGCAGATCGACAGCCTGCTGTCGGAGATCGCCGTCAACAAGTGGCAGGAAGACGAGTTCTAGCTCGGCTGGCTGCTAGATCCGCGAGCCGATTCAGCCCGCCTGTTCGTTCTCGCGCCGGCGGGCGTAGAGCACGACCACCGATCCCCCCTCCTCGAACTGGACCCTGTCCATCAGCTCGTGCATGAGGAAGACGCCCCGGCCGCCTTCGCGGAGCAGGCCCTTTTCGGATTCCGGGTCGGGCAGGTCGCTCGGATCGTAGCCCGGCCCCGGATCCTCGATGCGGATCTTGAGGATGTCGTGCTGGATCCAGGCCTGGACGGACACCTCGAGTTCCGGATCTTCCTGACAGCCGTGACGGATCGCGTTGACGAGAGCCTCGTCCACCGCCAGGGGCAGGCTATCGGCCCAGACCCGGGGCGGGAAAGCGTGCTCGCGTGCCATGCGCGCAAGGAGGCCGGCGCTGGGGGCCACGAAGCGGAGATCCGCCGGGATGCGGAACTCCATCTGCGTGCGCACGCGCGCGTCCAGCTCGGGCAGACGCCGCGACAGGGGGAGCAGGCGCGTCTCGTCGTCGAGCTCCAGGTCCAGGTCGACCCCGGTGAACGGCGGCGTGAGGACGTTCTGGAAGCCCAAACGCGTCAGGCGAAGCCAGAGCCGCGTGTCGCAGTCGGGCAGCAGCAGAAGGAGGTGGGCGCCCATCTCCCGCAGTGCTCGGATCGCACCCCATGGCAGCGAAGTGGGATCCTCGGCCGAGAGGACGATGCCGGCCGGCTCCCCCTGACGGAGTTCCTCCCAGCGTTCAGGGGGAGGCAGCGCAGCCAGGCGGCCCGGCTCCGCCTTCAACTCGGCGAGGAAGCGCCGGCTCAGCTCGGCGTTCAGGTCCCAGAGGAAGACGCGCAAGAGCCGATCCTCCTGATCGGAAGCGCGGTCAGAAGAGTTGTTTTCCATCTGCGAGGATCTCATTGAGTGCATCCCTGAAGTAACGGCCTTCCTGAGCCAGCTCCGGTCCGGCCTTCTCCTGGTATCTCTCCCAGGCTTTGCGGATCTCCTCCCCGAACTCGAGCAGCAGGCTGCCGTCTGCGAGAGCCCGTTCCCTCCGAGCCTCCTGGCCGCGCAACATGTCGCTAACGATGGCGCGGGCCAGCCGTTTGCCCCGCCGCGCGAGCCGCCCTGGATCCCCGCCACCCCTTTGCTCCCGCGTCTCGGTCGTCGTCGCGGGTTCCGCGGCCGCCGGGGGCCTTTCACCCATCTGCTCCGACTCTACCTTCGGTGGGAGCCCCTCACCTTTCGCGACCGGGCGCCGGCGCAGGGTGAAGCGCCGCCCGCAGGCCGGGCAGCGCACTGCGAGACTGCCGCCCGCGTCGAGGGCGCCGGGCAGCGTGTATCGCTTGTGACAGCCGGGACACTGGACGGCTCGGGGCTGCATGCAAGGCTCCGTCGGGGAGGAGGTGTCCATCCTGCTCAGCAATCCGTATGCCTAATCCTGTTCCGGAAATCCGGCGCCATCAACCGATTCCGGCGAGGACCAAGCGATCCTGGTAGACGCGGAGGAGCAGTTCGCGGAGGGGTCTCAGGTCCTGGGCAACCAGTTCCGGGTCGCGGGCAAGCAATTCCCCCGCCCGCGACCGCGCCAGGGAGACGAGCCGCGCGTCGTGGAGGGGATGGGCGAGGGCCAGCTCGGCGCGACCGTGCTGGCGGAGGCCGAAGATCTCGCCGGGGCCGCGCAGCTTGAGGTCCTCCTCGGCGAGGAGAAATCCGTCCCGCAGGCGCGCGAAGGTCTCGAGTCGGCGCTGTGCCGCTTGCCCTATACCCTCCGGCGCGAGCAGGATGCAGTAGCTCTTGCGGCTCCCGCGCCCGATGCGCCCGCGCAGCTGGTGGAGCTGGCTCAGACCGAAGCGCTCCGGATTGTGGATCAGCATCAAGGTCGCCTCGGGGATGTCCACCCCCACCTCGATGACCGTCGTGGCGGCCAGGAGCTGCGTCTCGCCGCTGCGGAAGCCTGCGAGCGCCTCCGCCTTCTCGGACGACTTCATCCGGCCATGCACCAGCGCGCAGGGGAAGTCCGCGAACTCGCCAGACTGCAGGGCGGCGAACTCGTCGGTGGCGGCCTTGAGCTCCTGCCTGTCACTCGGATCGATGAGCGGGAAGATGACGAAGGCGCGTTCCCCGCCAGTCAGGCGCTCGCGCAGGAAGGCATGGACCTGCGGCTCCTTCGTCACGCTGCTGAGCCGCGTGACCACGGGCGGACGGCCGGGCGGCAGCTCGTCGATGATCGTCAGGTCGAGGTCCCCGTAGAGGGTCATGGCCAGCGAGCGCGGGATGGGCGTCGCGCTCATCACGAGGACGTGCGGTACCCCCCGCTGGCGGAGACTGGCGCGTTGCCGCACGCCGAAGCGATGCTGCTCGTCCACGACGGCCAGGCCGAGGCGGGAGAACTCAACCCCTTCCTGGATCAGCGCGTGAGTGCCGAAGATCAGGTCGATCTCTCCCGAGGCGAGTGCGGATAGGAGAGCCCGCCGCTCCTTCGCCGGCGTGCCGCCGGTGAGCAGGCCCACGCGGAGGCCCAGCCTTTCGAGGGTACCGCGCCAGCTCTCGAAGTGCTGCCGCGCGAGCACCTCGAGCGGGACCATGAAGACGCCCTGGTAGCCGCCCTCGCAGGCGATCAGCAGAGCCGCGAGGGCCACGACTGTCTTGCCGCTGCCAACGTCCCCCTGCAGGAGACGGTTCATGCAGCCGCCCGAGGCCAGATCCTCGCGGATCGACGCGATGGCGCGGCGCTGGGCGGACGTCAGCTCGAAGGGCAGGCGGGACAGGAAGGGCTCCAGCAAGCGCTGACCGCCGCCCAGCACCGGGCCGCGCTCCCGCTTCTGGCGCCGCCGCCGCAGGGCCCCGAGGAGCTGGAGGAGGAAGAGCTCGTCGAACTTGAGACGCTCGGTGGCCGCGTTCAGGGACCCGCGGTCAGGTGGGAAGTGGAGGCAGGCGATGGCCTCGTCGCGGCGTGGCCAGCCTTCCTTGCGCAGCCAATCGGGGGGCAGGATCTCCCCCAACGCTCCCCGGAACTCCGGCTCGCCGAGCACCCGTTCGACGAGCCGGCGCAGCCAGCGCTGGCTCACGCCGCGCGTGAGCGGATAGAGGGGCAGGATGTTTCGCTCCAGGAGCGAGGATCCGTCTCCTTCTCCGCCGAGGATCTCGATCTCGGGCGACTGCATCTGCAGCGCGGAGCGATATCGCGAAACTTCCCCATAGGCAATGAGTTCCGCGCCATTCCTGAGCTGACGCCTGAGGTAGGGCTGGTTGAAGAAGACCAGCGTGAGGCGCCCGCTGCCGTCTTCCAGCAGCAGCGAGAGGATGCTCAGGCCCCGGCGCAGCCGCCGCTCGCCGCCGGCCAGCACCCGCCCACGCACCACGGCCCGCTGCCCCTCCTCGAGGCGGGCAAGGGGGACCTGCTCCCCCAGGTCCAGGTAGTCGCGGGGAAAGTGGAGCAGCAGATCCTCGACGCTGGCGATGCCGATACGGGCGAGGTCGGCGGCCTTGCGCGGTCCGACGCCCTTCAGGAACTGGACCGGCTGCGACAGGCCGCGCTTGGGTCGGGCTTCCATGGCGTTCAGCTTAGATCCTTTGATTGCGGAGGACAAGCGGCCCGCGTGGGCCGGGAGGGTCGCGTCATTCGCGGAGCCCTGACGGGCTGCCGGCCTGCTAGGGCAGCTCGTCGAAGGACTGAAAGTGGTCGCCGAGGAGCTTGCGTAGCTCCACGTTCTCCGGATGGGCGTCCGCCAGTTCGCGCAGGATCTCCTCCGCCTCCTTGGAGCGGCCCAGGTTGCGCAGGGCGAGCGCCAAGCCCAGGCGGGCCTCCAGGAAATTCGGCGAGCGCTCGAGGGCCTCGCGGTAGTCCGCCTCCGCCGACTCGAAATCGCCGCCGCGGAAATGGACGTCGCCCTGCAGCTTTCTCAGATCGGGGTAATCCGGGTGCTTCTCCAGGTAGGGCGCCAGCAGCGCCTGCGCCTTCGCCTGACGCCCGAGCCTCAGCTCGCAGCGCAGCCGGCCCTTCAGGGCGTAGATGTTGTCGGGTTCCAGCGCCATCGCCCGCTCGAACTCGCTCAAGGCCTCGTCGAGCTCGCCCCGCGCGAGTCGCGTCTGCCCCATGAAGCAGTGCAGATTCGCGTTCTCCAGCTCGAAGCCCGAGAGGCGGCGGAAGATGTCTTCGGCGCTCTCGAGCTCCCCCTGCTTCATGTACATGAGGGCGAGATCGAGCTCCGCCGCGCTGAGGTAGGGATTCTCGCTGAGGGCGTCTCGCACGAGCTCGATGCCCTCGCCGTGTCGGCCCGCGCTGTAGCGCACCAACCCCTGCAGATAGAGCGCCGGCGCGAAGCGGGGGCGGCGAGCGAGGACCTCCGACAGGAGATCGTCTGCCTCGTCGGGTTTGCCGAGATGGAAGCGACACTGCGCCAGGTGAAAGAGGACGTCGGGCGCTTCGGGATTCAGGTCGTGGGCGAAGCCCAGCGCCTCCTCCGCCTCCATGTGACGCTGGGAGCGCAGCAGCGTCGCCCCCAGGAAGTAGGCCGCCTCTACGAATCGGGGGTTGATGGCGAGCGCGCCCCGGAAGGCCGCGATGGCCTCCTCGTCCTGCCCGCACTTGAAGCGCGCGAGGCCGTACTGGCACTGGATGTCCGCATAGTGCGGCTTGAGGCCCGCGGCGCGTTCCAAGAGGTCCGCCGCCAGCTCGTAGCGCCCGATATTGAACTGGGTGACGCCATCGCTGTAGACATCCCGGAAATCGCCGCTGCTATCCAAGAGCTCGAGCACCGGGCCGATCTCCGGCAGGACCGTCTCCCGCTCCTTGAGGTTCACCAGCAGGAAGGGATTGACCTGGATCGGGATCTCCGAGCGGCGGTCCGCGACTTCCTTGAGCTGGAGGCGCGCTTCGGTCTCCTCTCCCAGCGCGTGCTGGGTCACCGCCAGGAAGCAGCGAGCCTCGATGTAGTCGGGGTTGATCTCCAGCGCCTTGCCGAAGAAGGGCAGGGCCTCCTCCACGCGCCCTCCCATGTAGAGGCCGACGCCGAGATTGTAGTGGAGGTCGGGGAAATTGGGATTCTCCTGGAGGGCGTTCTCGAAGTGCGTGCAGGCCTCTTCGTAACGCTCGGCCTTGAGCAGGGCCCGTCCGATGTTGGCGTGGGCCTCCGCGGCGTAGAAGACTCCCAGGCGGTAGGTCGTACTGGTCTCGGAGGCCTCCGAGACGGCGGCTTCGAAGTGCTCGATGGCCTCTTCGTAGCGGCCCTCGTTGTAGAGGGCGATGCCGGTGTTGTAGTCCTCGTTGCGCCGGTTGCGGAAGAGTTTCTGCAGCAAGGACGGCAAGGCGGAGTCCTAATCGCTTTGTTTGCGGAGGAAGGTGGGCACGTCCCAATCGTCGGCCACCTCCGGCGTAAAGTCGGGGAGTACTTCCGACTTCATCCCGTCCGCTTCTTCGGTTAGCAGAGGCATGACGCCATCCGCTTCCTCCTCCGGCAGGAAGCGGGAGTCGTCCTCCTTCTCGGGGACGATCTCGATCACACGGGCTTCGCTCTCGGCGCCGCCGGCCCCGGCCGCAGCCGTCATAGCCAGTGCGGGACGCGCCGCCGGCTGCCGCTCATCGTACATCGAGGCGTACTCGTCGCGCCCGACGCCGAAGCCCGTGGCGATGACGGTGACCGTCAGCTCGTCTTCGTCGCGCTCGCTCAGCACGGTGCCGAAGATGATGTTCGCGCTGTCGCCCACGGCTTCGGTGATGATGTCCGTGGCTACCGTGACTTCGCGCAGGGACATCGTTTTGTTGCCGGTCAGGTTGATCAGCACGCCCTGCGCGCCAGTGATGTCCTGCTCCTGCAGCAGCGGGCAGGTGATCGCCTGCCGCGCCGCCTCCTCGGCCCGCTTCTCGCCGCTGGCGCTGCCGGTGCCCATCAGCGCGGGGCCCATGCCGGCCATGACGCTCTTCACGTCTGCGAAGTCGAGGTTGATGAGCCCTGTAACGGTGATCAGATCGCTGATGCCGCGCGTGGCCTGGAGCAGCACGTTGTCGGCGATGCGGAAGGCTTCCGTGAAGGGCGTGTCCGGATCCACCACTTCGAAGAGGCGCTGGTTGGGGATGGTGATCAAGGTGTCCACCTCCGCTCGCAGCTCCTTGAGCCCTGCGTCGGACACGCGCGCCCGCTGGCGGCCCTCGAACTGGAAGGGGCGCGTGACCACGCCCACCGTGAGGGCCCCGGTCTGACGGGCGATGCGGGCGACGACCGGCGAGGCGCCGGTTCCCGTGCCTCCGCCCATACCCGCCGTGACGAACACCATGTCCGCGCCGCGAATCAGCTCGGTGATGCCGTCCTCGTCCTCTTCCACGGCCTGGCAACCGATCGCGGGATCGCCGCCTGAACCCAGGCCCTTGGTCAGCTTGCGGCCGATCTGGACCTTGTGGATGGCCTTGCTCTCGGCGAGAACCTGGGCGTCCGTGTTGATGTTGATGAAGTCGACGCCGGTCAGGCCGGCCTCGATCATCCTCGCCACGGCGTTCCCCCCGGCTCCTCCTACGCCCACGACCTTGATCGAGGCGCTGTCGGAGAAGTCGGAGTCGAAGTCGAACTTGACCCTACGCGCTTTTCCGGACATTTTCTCTCACCTCCGAGACGAACCTATCCCGCCCGAAAATTAGCGTCCAGGATTATTTTCCACCGCGCCTGGCCACGGCCCGCAGCCAGCGCCGGAGCCCCACCTTCATGCCCCCCTCGGGCCGTCCGTCGTCCCCCCTCGCACTCAGGCGGCGGAAGCCGTAGTCCAGGAGGCCCACGACCGGCGTGTAGCGTGGATCCTGCAGCTCGGCCGTCAGCCCCTCCCGTTGCAGGGGCGCGGCGAGCCTGACGCTGCGCTCGTAGAGCTGGGCGGCCAGCTCGGGCAGGCCCGGAAGCAGGGCGCCGCCTCCGCAGAGCACCACGCCCGTGGCCGCCCGTCGCGCCGCCTCCGAGCGCCCCGCGCGCTCCCAGGCCAGCTCGAGGAGTTCCTGCACGCGGGGCTCGATGATCGAGCGCAGCGTCGAGGCGGTAACGATTCGGTCCTCCTCCTGCCCCACCTGGCGGATGGGATAGCGCGGCTCGTCCTCGCCCTCTCCCGCCGCCGGCCGCAGGTTGGCGTGGTCGAGCTTCAGGCGCTCGGCGTCGTCCAGGGAGATGTTGAGCCCGATCGAGAGGTCGCGGGTCACGTTGGCGCTGCCGAGCGGCAGCACCTCGGCGTGGCGCACCGTGCCCTCCCGCGCGACGAGAATCTCCGTGGTGCCGGCACCGATGTCCATCAGCACCACGCCCTCCTCGCGCTCGGCATCTTGCAAAGCGGCCAGCCCGGTGGCCAGGGGACTGAAGACGAGACCCTCCACCGACAGGCCGGCCTTCGCCACCACCTTCGCCGTGTTCTCCAGCACGGAGATCTCGCCGAGGACGAGCAGCACCTCCGCCTGCAGGCGTACACCGTCCATGCCCACGGGATCCTTGATGCCCTGGCGGCTGTCGAGGATGAAATCGATGGGCAGGGTGTGCAGGATGCGGAAGCCCGCGGGGAGCATGACACTCCGGGCCACGCGGATCACCTGCTCGACGTCGTCGGACGTGATCTCACGCCCCGCGCTCTCCTTGGCGTGCACGCCCTCGCTGCGGATGGCGCGGAAGTTATCGCCGGTCACGTTGGGAAAGACCGAACGGATCTCGAGCCCGCTCGAGCGCTCGGCCTCGTCGATCGCCGCGCGCACCGCGGAGACCGCCGGCTCGAAGCCCACGACGACACCCTTGCGGATGCCGTCGCTGGGAACGGTGCCGAGTCCCAGGACGCGCCGATGCCGATGCTCGTCCAGCTCGGCGACCAGGACCGTAATGCGATGGCTTCCCAGATCAAGTCCGACGATGATCTTGCGCTCGCTCATAGGGCACACTCTCCGTTGCTCGACTAGCGGGCGATGACCTGGTCGCGATAGCGCAGGTCCAGCTCCCTGGGGAAGTCCCGTGCGGCCAGCTCGGCGTAGACGTCTCGGTAGCAGCTGGCGCGCAGCGCGAAGTCCTCCCAGCCCAGGATCACGCGGGTGGAGGACTCGCTGCGATAGTATACAATGCCGGGCGCCTCCGCGCTGATCTCGCTCACCTCGCTGGCCAGATCGAAGCCCTCCCCGCGCAGGGCCGCCAGGGCCGCCAGGGCCAGGACCTGCAGGCTGTCCGTGTGTAATTTCTCCGAAGGCCTGATAATCGGCAGATCCGGCGGTGAATCGCCGAAGCGAGGGAGGACCTCCCCTGCGGCATCCAGCTCGCGGAAGGCGTCGTCGTAGAACAGCGCCACCGGCTCGGCCTCCTCGATGCGGCAGCGCAGGGTGCCGGGCAGCCGGCGGCTCACGCGCACGCCGCGCACGCGTGGCAGGTCGGCGAGCTCACTCTCCAGTGAATCGGGCGACACCGTGTGCAGGGGCCGGCCCAGCAAAGGCTCCAGGCGCTCGCGCACCATGTCCACCGGCAGCACACGGCAGCCGGTAACCTCGATGAAGCGCAGCGTGAAGAGCTCGCTGCCGAGCAGGGCGTGCATGCCGCGCCAGCCGCCCCAGCCCACGAGACAGAGCAGGAAGACGGCCAGCGCCAAGAGCAGGCGCGCGAGCGGGCCGCGGCGCTTGACCGCCATGCGTCTAGCTCTCGCCATAGATCCGGATCTCCCGCTCGAGGCGGACGCCCGCCTGCCTTGCGACCTCCCGCTCGATGAGCTCGATGAGCGTTTCCACGTCGCGGGCCGTCACGTCGCCTCCCGAGGCGACGAGGAAGTTCGCGTGCAGCTTGCTCACGGTGGCGCCGCCCACCCGCTGGCCTTTCAGCCCGCAGGATTCGATCAGCCGCCCGGCATGGTCCCCCGGCGGGTTCTTGAAGGTGCTGCCTGCCGTCCAGCGGCCCGCCGGCTGGGTGTCTGCCCGCCGCCGGAGGATGTCCCGGTAGCGCTCCTCGCTGGCGCGCCGATCGTCCTCGTCCAGCGGCGGCAGGCGCAGAGTGATCTCGGTTGCAATCGCGCCCTCAGGCAGGGAACTTCGCCGGTAGTCGAACTCGATGCCATCGCGATCAAGTGCGAGAGGCCTGCCCTCCCGGTCCCAGCCGCACAGGGACACGAAGACGTCCGCCATCTCTCCCCCGAAACAGCCCGCGTTCATGCGCAGCGCGCCGCCCAGGTTACCCGGCAGCGCCGCCGCCCACTCGAAGCCGCCCCGGCCCTCTTCCAGGGCTCGCCGCGAGAGGCTGCGGCTGGCGAGGCCGGCGCCGCAGAGCGCCAGCTCGCCCCGCCACTCGAGCCCGGCGAAGGCCTTGCCGATGCGCACGACCGCGCCGCGCACGCCACCGTCGCGGATGAGCACGTTCGTACCCTCCCCCAGCACCGTAAGCGGCAATCCACGATCGTGGATCCAGGCGAGCAGAGGTCCGAGCTGCTCGTGGGATTCGGGCGTGAAGAGCCAATCCGCGGGGCCGCCGAGGCGGAAGTTGTTCTTGTCGGCGAGAGGCGCGTCCCGCTGAGCGGGGCCGTCGTAGACGCCGGCCAGGCTCTCCATCAGCCGGTTCCCTGCTTCTCGCGCAGGCGGGTCACCAGCTCCTCGGCGAAGCGGTTGAGGTCGCCCGCCCCCAGGGTGAGGACGATGTCCCCCTCGTCCGCCTCGGCCAGCAGGAGGCGTGCGATCTCGTCACGGTCCGAGACCCGCCGGGCAGGCGTGTGGCCGCGAGCCACGACTCTGTCGACGATGGTGCTCGCGTCCACTCCCGGGATGGGCGCCTCGCTGGCAGCGTAGATCTCGGTGACGATCAGATCGTCGGCGGCATCGAAGGCCTCGCCGAAGTCGTCGGCGAGGAGCTGGGTGCGCGTGTAACGGTGAGGCTGGAAGACCACGCGGAGCGTGCGGCCGAAGTGCTCGCGGGCCGCCTCCAGGGTGCGCGCGATCTCCGTGGGATGGTGGCCGTAGTCATCCATGACGAGGATGCCGCCGGTCTCGCCCTTGACCTCGAAGCGGCGGCCGATACCCTGGAAGCGCCCGAGCCCGAGCTCGATGTCGTCTGGCGGCAGGCCCAGCTCGAGGCCGACCGCCACGGCCGCCAGGGCATTGAGCACGTTGTGCCGGCCCAGTACGGGGATGTCCATCTCGCCGGAGAAGCGCTCGGTCCGCCAGCGGAAGCGGGTGCCGCCTGCATGCTGGGCGAGGATCTCTCCGCGCAGGGCTGCATCTTCGCAGAAGCCGTAGCTCACGACCCGGCCGCTCACTCGTGGCAGAATCGCGCGGACCTGCGGATCCTCGATGCAGACGATGGCCGCGCCGTAGAAGGGCACGCGGCAGAGGAAGTCGACGAAGGCTTCTTGCAAACGCTCGAAGCTGCCGTAGTGGTCGAGGTGCTCGCGGTCCACGTTCGTCAGTACGGCCCAGATCGGGGCGAGGCGGAGGAAGGAGCCGTCACTCTCGTCGGCTTCGGCCACCATGTAAGGTCCGGCGCCGAGGCGGGCGTTGCTGCCGAAGCTGAGCAGGCGTCCCCCCACCACGGCTGTCGGATCGAGGCCACCGGCGTGCAGCACCTCGGCAACGAGGCTGCTCGTCGAGGTCTTGCCGTGGCTGCCCGTGATGGCGATGCCCTGCTTGAGCCGCATCAGCTCGGCGAGCATCTCGCCCCGGCCGATCACGGGGATCCCCTGGCGGCGGGCCTCGACGAGCTCTGGGTTGTCGGGGGGAACCGCGCTCGAGTAGACCAGCACCTGCGCTCCCTGGACCTGCTCGGCCCGGTGACCCACGTCGCAGCGCACGCCCAGCTCGCGGAGGCGCTCCAGGGCCGGGCTCTCGACGAGATCGGAGCCCGTCACCGCAAATCCCGAATTGACCAGGATTTCCGCGATTCCGCTCATGCCGATTCCACCGATGGCGACCAGGTGCAGATGCCGCGTGCGTCCCAGGTGCAAAGCGCTCTCCTCGCTGGGGTCTGCGGCTTGTGTATCACCGGCCCCGGGGGCCAGCAAGGTTTTTCTCCATCAGGTCGAGGATCGCGGTCGTGGCGTCCGGACGGCCCAGGGAAGCGCTCGCACGCGACATCTCCCCCTCTGCGGACGGGCTCCGCCAGAGCTCGACGAGGGTCGCAGCAAGGCGAGGACCGTCGAGCTCCTCGTCGGCGATCAGGCGGGCCGCGCCGGCCGACGCGAGCACGCCTGCGTTGCGGGTCTGGTGATCGTCCACGGCGTGGGGGAAGGGAACGAGGATCGCGGGCAGGCCCATCAGGGTAATCTCTGCGAGAGTCATTGCTCCGGAACGGCAAAGAACCCAGTGACTTCTCGCCATCTCCTCGGCCATGTTCTCAAGGTAGGGCAGGACCTTCACAGAGGGCGCGAGCCCGGCGAGCGCGTCACGGATGGCCGCATACTCCTTCTCGCCCGTCTGCACCACGGCCTCGAATTCGAAGTCGCAGGCGAGGGCGGGCAGCGCGTCCGCGACGGCACGGTTCAAGCTGCTGGCTCCGTGGCTGCCGCCGAAGACCAGGAGCCGTCGCGTGCCGGCCGGGCGGCCGGCTGCGCGCCGGGCCGCGGCGAGGGCCAGGAACTCCTCGCGCAGGGGATTGCCCGTCACGAAGTGCGGCGGCCTGGGCGAGAGCCGTTGGGCGGCCTCCTCGTAGGCGAGAAACAGCGCTCTCGCGCCGGGGGAGAAGAGCCTGATCACTTGGCCGGGCACACTGTTCTGCTCCTGGAGGAAGTAGGGCACGCGCAGGAGCCGCGCGGCGGCGAGAACGGGAAGGCTGGCGTAGCTCCCCGTGCCGAGCACGGCATCCGGCCGGAAGCGGCGCATCAGACCCACCGCGCTCGCCACACCCAGGGTCGCGTCGCGCAGGAAGAGGATCCGCTCGCCCGCGCCCTTCCCACGCCAACCCCGTGTGGGCAACCCCCGGTAGGGCAGCCCGGCGAGCGGGACGACCCGCGCCTCCAGCCCTCGCTGGGAGCCGACGAACAGGAGCTCGCGCTCCCCGCCTGCAGCCAGGAAAGCCCGGCCCACGGCGAGGGCCGGGTAGGTGTGCCCCCCCGTCCCGCCCCCGGTCAGCAGTAGGCGCCTCATCCCCGACCCCGCCCGTAGAGGTCCTCCAGCAGGGGCTCGCCCTTCCTGCGCGCCCTGCGAGGCAGCTTCTGCCTCTCCGGCCGTCGGCGGTCGCGGCTGACCCCGAGGACCAGGCCGAGGGCGAGGAGGTTCATAACCAGCGCGCTGCCGCCATGGCTGATGAAGGGCAAGGGCACGCCGGTCACGGGGAAGACCCCCACCGCGACGGCGATGTTCAGAACCGTGTAGACGAAGAGCATGCCCGCCACCCCCACCGCTAGGTAGTGGGCATAGGAGTCCACCTGACGCCGGGAGATGCGCAGCACGCGCAGCGGGATGGCGGTGAGCAGGCAGAGCAGGCCGATCGTCCCCAGGAGGCCGAACTCCTCGCCGACGATGGCGAAGATGAAGTCGGTGTGATGGTCGGGGAGGAATCCCTTCTGGCGGCCCAGGCCCGCCCCGCGTCCCAGCGGGCCGCCCGCGCCCAGGCCGATCAGCGACTGCTTGAGCTGGTAGGCTTCCGAGCTGCTCGCGCCGGGATCGAACTGGAGGACGAGATCGACCCTCTGGCGCACGCGCCCGCTGGTCTGGTAGGCCGCGCCGATCAGCAGCGCGAAGCCCAGGGCGCCGTAGAGCAGCCAGCGCCGAGGCAGGCCGGCTACGAAGAGCAGGATGGCGCCCGTCAGCCCGAGGGCCAGGGCGGAGCCGTAGTCGGGCTGCAGGGCCACCAGCCCGCTGGCGAGACCCAGGGCCACGAGCGGCCAGAGGAAGCGCCGCAGGGAGGAGCGCTCGCCCTCCCGGGCGGCCAGACGCTCCGCCATGAACAGCAGCAGGGCGACCCGCGCAATGTCCACGGGCTGAAAGCTGTGCCCCAGGATCGGCAGCCAGCCCCGCGTACCCCGCACCGCCTTGGTCGCCAGCACCCAGACGAGCAGCAGGCACGCGAAGAGCGCGACCGGGATGGCCAGACGGCGGAGCCAGCGGTAGTCGCTGAGCGCCGCGAGGAACATAAGCGCCATGCCCAGCGCGAGCTGGATCAGGCGGCGAACGAGATAGCCCGTGCCGAGCCCCGCGCCCTCCGGGGTGAGTAGCCCTTGCGCGATGGCGGTGTAGAGCACGACGATCCCCGCCAGGACGGCCAGGAGGATCATGGCCAGCAGCGGGCGGTCCAGCTCGCGCAGGATGCTCATTCCCGCGCCTCCCGCAGCAGTCGGCGGAAATGCTCGCCGCGCTCCTCGAAGTTCCGGTACTGGTCGAAGCTCGCGCAGGCCGGCGAGAGCAGCAGCAGCTCGCCGTCCTTACCCTCCTCCCGGGCGGCGGCCAGGGCCCCCGGGAGATCGCCCACGATCCGGCCGCGCGCGGCAAAGGCCTTCGCGATCTGTGGGCCCGCCTCGCCGATGCAGAAGGCGAGGCGAACCTTGGGCAGCGCGGCCGCCAGCCCCGCGAAGTCTCCCCCCTTGTCGCGCCCGCCTGCGATCAGTAGCAGGGAGCCGGTCAGCCCCGAGAGGCTAGCCAGGGTGGCCTCCACGTTGGTGGCCTTCGAATCGTTGAAGCAGCGCAGCCCATGGAAGCTCCCGAGCTCCTCCATGCGATGGGGCAGGCCGGGAAAGCTGGCCAGCACGCGCGCCGCCGCCTCCCCCCGGAGCCCGAAGGGCAGTGCGCAGGCCGTCGCCGCGAGCGCGTTGGCGAGGTTGTGCCGGCCCACGAGCCGTAGCCGGGCGGCGGGGAGGATCTCCTCCTCGCGCCCCTCAATTCGCAGGTGCAGTGCCCCACCCTTCAGGAAGGCACCGGGCTCCCCCCCATCCGCGAAGGCGAATCGCAGGCGGCGGGCGGGGCAGCTCGTGAGGCGCGCGTCGAGGGCGGGGGCATCGGGCAGAACCAGGTGATCGCCGCTTTCCATGCGCTCGAAGAGGCGCAGCTTGGCCGCATAGTAGCTCTCGGCGTCGGGGTAGCGGTCCAGGTGGTCGGGGCTGAGGTTGAGCAGCGCGGCGCAGTGCGGCCGGAAGCGCGCGAAAGTCTCGCACTGGAAACTGCTGATCTCGAGAACGAAGATCTCGGCTCCCGGCTCCTCGAGGAGCAGCTGGCTGAGCGGTCGACCCAGGTTGCCCCCGGCGGGAGCCCGTAGCCCCTGTGCCTCGAGGAGGAGGGAGACGAGCGTGGTCGTCGTGCTCTTGCCGTTGGTGCCCGTGATCGCGATGACCGGCACCCCGCAGCGCGCGAAGGCCTCCTCGGTCTCCCCGCTGACGACGATGCCAGCGGCCCTCGCGGCGCGCACGGCGGGAGAATCCAGGGGCACTCCGGGACTGAGGATCAGGCGCCCCACGCCCTCGAGCCAGTCCAGCGCGAAGGGTCCGCCGCGAAAGGGCAGTCGCCCCAGGTCAGCGGGCAGCGCGGCGGGATCGAGCCGCTCGTCGGCCAGCACCGGCTCGGCGCCGCCTGCCACGAGCAGACGCGCCATGGCCTGGCCGCTGCGTCCCGCGCCGAGAATCAGAGCACTGCCTGCTGACATCGCCTCCCCCCGGGGACGAGAGCGCCTAGCGCAGCTTGAGCGTGCTCAAGCCCACGAGGGCCAGGAGCACGGCGAGGATCCAGAACCTGACGACGATCTTCGACTCGTGCCAGCCGAGGAGCTCGAAGTGGTGGTGCAGCGGCGCCATCTTGAAGATGCGCCGGCCGTGACGTCTGAAGCTCCAGACCTGGAGCATCACGCTCAGCGCCTCGATCACCAGCACGCCGCCGAGGATCGCGAGCAGCAGCTCCTTCTTGAGCAGGATGGCCACCGTGCCGAGGGCACCGCCGAGGGCGAGGCTGCCCGTGTCGCCCATGAAGACCTCGGCGGGGTGGGCGTTGAACCAGAGGAAGCCGAGGCTCGCCCCCACCACGGCCGCGCAGTAGATCGTCAGCTCGCCAGCCCCTGGCAGGTAGAGGATGCGCAGGTACTCGCTGAAGATCTTGTGTCCGCTCACGTAGGCGAGTCCCGTGAAGGCGACGAAGACCACGCTGCTGATGCCGATGGCCAGGCCGTCCAGGCCGTCGGTGAGATTGACGGCGTTGCTGCTGCCAGTGAGCACGAGCACGACCAGCGGCACATAGAAGATCCCCAGGTTGAGGAGGGTCTCCTTGAAGAAGGGTAATTCGGTCCGGATGCCCACGCCGGGCTCCAGCGGATAGAGATAGAGGAAGACGCCGAGGGCCAGGCCGAGCCCGAGCTGCCCGATGAGCTTGTAGCGGCCGACCAGTCCCTTGCTGCGCTTTTTGACCACCTTCAGGTAGTCGTCCATGAAACCGATCAGGCCCGTCCAGACCGTGACGACGAGCACGAGCTGTATGTAGCGGTTCGTCAGGTCGGCCCAGAGCAGGGTGGGCAGGAGGATGCTCGTGAGGATGAGCAGGCCGCCCATCGTGGGCGTTCCCTTCTTGGCCTGGTGATGGTCGGGAACCTCATCGCGGATCGTCTCCCCCAGCTGCATGCGCCGGAGTCGCCGGATGAACCACGGCCCCATGATGAAGCTGATCACCAGGGCGGTGACCAGGGCATAGGCGCTGCGGAATGTGATGTAGCGGAAGACATTGAAGCCGGAGAAGAAGTCCAGCAGATAGTAGTGCAAGTGATAGAGCATCTAGATCAGCACCTCTCGCTCCTGTCCCAGTTCCTCTTCGAGCGCTTCGATGACCCTTTCCATGGCCATGCCGCGCGATCCCTTCAGCAGGACGAGGTCGCCCAGCGCCAGGCGGCCGAGCAGCTCGGCCGCGAGGGCACGGTGGTCCTCGCAGTGACGCGCGCCGGACAGCCCCGCCGCGCGGGCGCCGTCTATGAGGTGGCGGCAGAGGGGCCCGGTGGCCAGGAGCCCGTCGATCGCGAGCGCGGCCGCCGCCCGGCCGCAATCCTCGTGCAGAGCGGGACCTGCCTCGCCCAGCTCGAGCATGTCCCCGAGCACGGCCCAGCGCCGCCCCGGCACGCGGGCCTCGGCCAGCCAGCCCAGCGCGGCGCGCAGCGACTCGGGATTGGCATTGTAGCTGTCGTCCATGACGGTCCAGGGCCCGAGCCGGTAGACGCCGCCGCGGTTCGACTCCCACGTAGCGCCGCTCGCGGCGGCAGCGAGGGCCTCGAACTCGCCCCCCAGGTGACGCGCCACGACCCAGGCCGCTGCCAGGGAGAGAAAGGCATGCCGGTAGGACAAGGGCAGCGTCATCTCCCTCCCCTCCAGGCGCAGGCGCCGGGCACTCAGGCCCGCGGGACCGAGGTCTTCGACCCGGAGGTCGCCTCCGGCCTCGAGCCCGAAGCGCTTCACCCGCGCGCGGCTGCGGGCCGCGAGTGCGTCCGCGAAGAGATCCTCCCCGTGAAGCACGAGCAGGCCGTCGGCCGGCAGCGCCTCGGCGAGCTCGCCCTTGGCCCGGGCGACGCCCTCCAGGTCGCCCAGCTGCTCCAGGTGCGCGGCGCCGATGTTCGTCACCACGCCGATCTCCGGCGGGAAGAGCTCGCAGAGGCGCTCGATCTCGCCGAAGCTGGAGCAGCCCATCTCCAGCACTGCGTACTCCGTCTCCGCCGGCATACCCAACAAGGTCATGGGCAGCCCGATCAGGTTGTTGTAGTTGCCCTCGCTCGCGAAGCTGGGCCCGAGCGTGCCCAGCAGGGCGGCGGTGAAGTTCTTGGTGCCGGTCTTGCCATTGCTGCCCGTGATGGCCACGACGCGGGGAGCGACCTCGCTCAGCTGCGTCTTTGCCAGGAGCTGCAGCGCCGCGAGCGGGTCGGACACGAGGAAGAGGTCGCTCTCCCACTCCTCGGCGATCAGGGATTCGAGGACCGACTCCTCGCGCAGGAGTGCCCCCCCTGCGCCACCGTGCATGGCATCCGAGGCGAAGCGGTGGCCATCGGTATTCTCTCCGGGCAATGCGACGAAGAGACCGCCGCCACGCATCTGTCTGGAATCCTGGCTCGCGCCGCTGATCCGGCTGCCGCCGAGAGGCAGGTGGGCGCGGCGCAGGAGCCCGGCCTCGCGGAGGACGCGCTCGATCCAGGCGGCCTCGATCACGCCTCGCCTCCCCGCTCGCGCCAGGCGGCCAGGATCTCCTCGCGGTCGCTGAAGGGCAAGAGGCGGCCGGCGATCTCCTGGGTCTCTTCGTGTCCCTTGCCGAGCACTACGATCATGTCTCCCTCGCGGCAGAGCGCCAGCGCTGTGCGGATGGCGCGGGCGCGGTCCACCTCTTTTAACCAGCTTCCCGCCGCGGGGTCCATGCCTGTTTCCATCTCCGCGAGGATGGCGCCCGGGTCCTCGCCGCGGGGGTTGTCGCTGGTCAGCACGGCCATGTCGACGCCGGCCTGAAGGGCGGCTCCCATCAACGGACGCTTGCCGCGGTCGCGGTCCCCGCCCGCTCCCAGCAGAGCCACGAGCCGGCCGCGGCAGAGGGGACGGCAGGCGGCGAGGACCGTGGTGACAGCGTCGGGCGTGTGGGCGAAGTCGACGATCGCGTCCGGCCCGCCCGGCAGCTGGATCCGCTCCATGCGACCCGGCACGCCGGCGAAGGCGGCGAGGCGGCCTGCCAGGGGCGCCGGATCCTCGCCGAGGGCCAGGGCTAGCGCGAGGCAGCCCGCGGCGTTGCTCACGTTGAAGGCGCCGGGCAGGCGTGTCTCGCAGCGCAGCTCACCCCCCGACCACGCGAGCGTGAAGCGGCTCCCCGCTGTCGTCGTCAGCTCGTCAGTGACGCGATAGTCGGCGCTGGCGCTGCGCCCGAAGGAGAGCAGGTCCGAGCGCCCGCTCCCGAGCAGCTCGGCGAAACGCTCGTCGTCCCGGTTGAGCAGGGCCGGCGCGCCCGGGGAACGCAGCTCCAGCAGGCGCAGCTTGGCCGCGAGGTAGCTCGCCATGTCGCCGTGGTAGTCCAGGTGGTCGCGGCTGATGTTGGTCAGCAGCGCCCCGGCGAAACGAACACCGGCCACGCGATCCTGGTCGAGCGCGTGGCTGCTGACCTCCATCGCCAGGCCATGCCGGCCCGCCGCCAGGTTGGCGGCCAGGAGCTCCGCGAGCTGCACAGGATCCGGAGTCGTGTGCGTGCTGGGACGGAACTCGTCACCGGCCTCGAAGCGCAGCGTGCCGACGAGGCCCCAGGAGCGCTCGGGGCCACTCAGGAGCGTCTGGAGCAGCTGCACGCAGCTGCTCTTGCCGTTGGTTCCGGTGACGCCGATCACATCGAGCTCAGCGCTCGGGTCGCCGGCGAAAAGCTGGGCGGCTTGGCCGGCGGCGCGTCGGGGATGCTCGCAGAGCAAGCAGGGAAGGTCAGGCGGCGCGCCTTCCGCCGGCAGCAGGAGCGCGATGGCCCCGCTCGCGAGAGCGTCATCCACAAAGTCACGCCCGTCGAAGAACGTGCCCGGTAGGGCCGCGAAGAGCTCGCCCGGCCGCACGGCGCGACTGTCGATGGCGATCCCGGCCAGCGCGACGTCCTCGCCCTGCGCCCGACAGCCCGCCAAGGCCTTCGCCAGCGCGTGCAGGGTCCAGCCGCTCATGAGGATCTTTCTGGGGCGTCGCTCTTCAGCCGGAGGGGGATCGCCCCCCCGCGCCGCGGGTCGGGCATGCCCTGGCTGGCCACCCGACCTCGGCCTTTCGGGATGACCGTGTAACCGCGCTCCAGGGCCAGCCTGCGCGCCTCGCGCAGGCTGAGGCCCCGCAGATCCGGCAGCTCGCGGGACGGCGCCTCGGGATCCCCGAGGACGAGCAGCAGCGGCTCGTCGGGCCTGAGGCGGCAGGCGGGGTCGGGCAGCTGGGCGACCACGCGCCGCCCGCGGCCGCGCCAGCGGGTCCGCAGGCCTGCGTCCAGCGCGAGGGCCTCGGCCTGGTCGGCGTCCAGCTCGAGGAAGGAGGGCGCCACGAGGCTGCGGCCCTTCCGCGTCCAGCGCGGGGCGTCCGTGTCCTCCTCGTGCAGGTACTGCGTGGAAACCGCCAGCTTCTCGACGATGCGGGCGAAGGCCGGCGCGGCGCTCTGGCCGCCGTGAAAGTGCTCCCGGTCCGGCTCGTCCAGGAAGACGCCGATGACCAGGCGGGGCTGATCCAAGGGCGCAAGGCCGATGAAGCTCGCCAGGTAGGCACCCCGCTTGAGTTTCCCGTCCTCGAACTTCTGCGCCGTGCCGGTCTTTCCCCCCACGACCAGGCCCGGCACGTTCGCCTTGCTGCCCGTGCCGCTGGCGACCACCTCGCCCAGGAGGCCGCGCAGCGTTGCCGCCGTCTCCGGTCGGCACACGCGGCGCAGGCGAACGGGCTCGTGCTCCTCGAGCTCGCCGGCCTCGGCGTTCCACTGGGCGCGCAGGATGCGCGGCCGCATGAGCGTGCCGCCGGTGGCCAGGGCGCCGAAGGCGGCCGTGATCTGCAGGGGCGTCACGCTGATCTCCTGCCCGAAGCTCAAGGTCATGCGGCTGCGCCGCGACCAGTCGCCGGGCTCCCGCAGCACGCCGCCCTCTTCCCCCGGCAGCGCGAGGCCATGGCTGTTGCCGAAGCCGAGGTCGCGCAGCGTGCCGAAGAGTTCCTGGTCGCTGACGCGCGCACTCAGCTTCGCGAAGCAGATGTTGCTGGAGAGGACGAAGGCCTCCCGGAAGCTCAGGAAGCCGTAGTGGGGACGGTCGTCGCGGATGCCGAAGCCGTCGACCACGGCGTAGCCGTCCTCGGCGTCCTCCTGGGTGCCGAGGGTCACACCGCCGCGTTCGAGCAACGCGATGCTGGAGAGCGCCTTCAGGGTGGAACCCGGTTCGTAGGTGGCCTGGACGGGCAGTAGCTTCCACTCACTCGGGCGGTAGCGCTCGCCCTCGCGGGCGGCGGGCGCCGGCGAGCTGGCCAGCGCCAGGATGTCTCCGCTGTGCGGATCCAGCACGGCCACAGAGCCCGCGCGGGCGCCGGACTCTTGCAGAGCCCGCTCCAGCTCCGTGTCGGCGATGGCCTGGACCTTGTGGTCCAGCGTGAGGTAGACATCGCCTCCCCGGCGGGGATGCTCGAGCACGCGGTTGCGCGCGGAGATCAGGGGACGCCCGTGCTCGTCCTTCTGGACGAGGGCGACGCCCGGCACGCCGGCCAGTGTGGATTGCAGCCCGGCCTCGAGACCGGAGACGCCACGGCCCTCGACGTTGAGCTGCCCGACGAGTGGCGCCCCCAGCGTGCCCAGGGGGTAGAGGCGTTGTGCACAGTGCTCGAGATGGACCAGGCCGCTCCGCTCCAAGCGCTCCCGCTCCTCGAGATTCAGCGCCACGCCTTCGTGGAGGACGGCATAGCGCCCGCGGGAGTGACCGACGCGTTCGATGCTCCGGCGGGACCGCGCGAGGAGGGAGGACAGGTCGCCGATCAGGGCCTCGCGCTCCGCCCGCGGGCGGCCGCGCCAGAGCTGCGGATCGCAGGAGACCTTGTAGTGCAGGGCGCTCACGGCCAGCGGCGTGCCGCGCCGGTCGTAGAGGCTGCCGCGGAGCGCGGGCAGCGTGACCTTCTTCTCCCACTGCCCGCAGGCCAGCTGCAGGTAGTAGTCGTGGCGAAGGACCTGGATCTGGAACAGGCGCGCGCTCAGGCCCAGGACAAGGGCGACGATGACAGCCCCGAGGATGCGAAGACGTCGTGTGGGGCGAAGGGGCATGTACCGGCGCTCCTGCTCGGGCTAGGGTCCATCTGCAGCGGCGAGGGCCTGGGGCACATCGAAGCCGATGCTCGCCAGCCAGGTATCGGACGCGGTGTCGCGTTCTGGCCGGGCCCGGCGAGAGGCCTGCACGAAGACGCGCCGGCGGAGTCCCCCGGTCTCGCCTTCGGCCAGGGCGACGTCCCCCATCAGCCAGTCCGGCTGGCGCATGCGGGTCACCTCCACGCTGCGCTCCAGGATCCGCGCCTGCAGCGCCTGGCGCCTCACCTCCAGGCGAGCGACCTCGTCTGCGAGGCGCAGCGTGCGGTTCTGCTGCCAGACGAAGTAGAGGAGCACGACGAACGCGAGGATGCCGAGGAAGAACCAGAGATCCCGGCGGCGCAGGCTGCTCTTGCTCAGCGCGTCCTCCCCATGGTGCGAGTCGGGGTCCCAGCGGCGCCCCTCTGCGCCCTGCAGGGTGAAGATCATGACGGAAGCCTCCTCGCCGCGCGCAGACGCGCGGAGCGGGCGCGGGGATTGCGGATCTGCTCCTCCCGATCGGGTCGGAGCGCCCTGGACGTGAGCAGCTCCAGGCTGCGCCGGTGCCCGCAGGCGCAGACGGGAAGCTCGGGCGGGCAGAGGCAGTCCCGGCTCTCGCGCTGCAGGTATCGCTTCACGCGACGGTCCTCCAGGGAGTGGTAGCTGATGACCACGGCTCGGCCCCCCGGGGCGAGACAGCGGGGCAGGGACTCCAGAGCGTCATCGAGGGCCGCGAGCTCGCCGTTGACGGCGATGCGGAGGGCCTGGAAGACGCGGGCCAGCTCCGCCACGGAGTCGCGCCCCCCGACGGCGCGCTCCACGGCGCGGCGCAGGTCGCCGGTCCCCGCGAGCGCGCCGCCCGCCCGCGCCGCCAGAACGGCGCGGGCCACGCGGCGGGGGCGGCGCACCTCACCGAAATCGCGCAGCAGCTCGCGCATCGCCGACTCGTCCAGCCGGGAGAGGAGAGCGCTTGCGCCTTCGCCCGATTCCGGGTCCATGCGCATGTCGAGGGGGCCGTCCCGCAGATAGGAGAAACCCCGCTCGGGCTGGTCGATCTGCATGGAGCTGACTCCCAGATCCATCAGAATCCCCCGGGCGCCGTCTGGCGCGCGCTCGGCGCAGAAGCTTGCGAGATCCGCGAAGTTGCCCCGCAAAAAAAAACCCGGTCGCCGAAGGCCGACAGGCGCTCATTTGCCAGCGCCAGCGCTTCGGGGTCCCGGTCGATTCCGAGCAGCTTCACGCCGGGATCCGCCGCGAGCAGCGCCTCGGCGTGGCCGCCCGCGCCGAGGGTGGCGTCGATGTAGAGCCCGGGACCAGCGACGAGAAGGATCTCCACGCTCTTGCTGAGGAGGACCGGCTCGTGCCGCATACGCGAGGTCCCTTTCTCTCTATGATGAAGGGAGCGGCCTAGGCGTTCAGGCCGCTCCCCTCTCTCTCACCCTCTTGCGGGACACAGATCGGAACGGCGGGAGTGTCACGGATCCCCAGTGCCGCACTAGCCTCTGAAGGAAACACCGGAATCGTCCTAGGCACATCTCCCGCCGCAAGAATCTCGAGCAGATAGGAGTTCGGCCGCGCGATGGCGAGGTCGTTCCCCTGTCTCCGAACCCGGTGGAACAGCGTGAGCAGGGCGGGCAGCACCCGAAAGCGGATGTGCTGGACTTCCACCAGGTCGATCACGAACTCGGAGACGCCGACGGCTCCGAGGCCGAGGATTTCCTTCTCCAGACGGCGCTGGAGTTCCTCGTCCCAGGACCCCACGGGACGCAACAGCACGCGACCCCCGTCACGCTCGACCCGCAGGATCATCGCCGCTCCTTTCTCTCACCCTCCTTCCCTCCAGGAAGCTGGCGGGAAGGGCCCGCGGGTAGGAGCGGGCCCCTGCCAGCTTGGGTGGGCTAGAGGAGGTGCTCCAGCTCGTCCAGGGCCTCTGGCGCCTCTTTCAGGTGGGTCTCGAATTCCTTGGGATTCCAGACCTCGATGTAGTCGAGGGCTCCGACGAGCAGTACTTCCTTGTCCATGCCGTAATCCGACATGAAATCCCTGGGGATGCCGACGCGCCCCTGCTTGTCCAGGAGCAGCGTCTTGGAGTTCCGGCTGAAGAAGCGGATAACCTGACGCTTCCTCTTGCCGGGCGGGAGCGAGTTCATTTTTTCCTGGAATTCGCGCCAGCCGTCGGGCGCGTAGAGGGACAGGCAGCGGTCGATGCCGCGTGTCACGACGAAGGTCTCCCCGCCCTCGGCACCCAGAAAGCGGCGGAAGCTGGCGGGAATGCTGATGCGCCCCTTGCTGTCCACCTTGCAGGAATGGGTGCCGATGAATGCTGCCATTTTCGCCTGAGACCTCGCTCTTGCCCTGTTGTTGGAACTTGCCCCACTTCTTCCCACAAGGCCCCACCTTACCCCCTCGACATGGGCGGGTCAACCCCTTTTTTCCCCTCCTCTCCCACGGGGGTATGGGGATACAAGTAGCGAAATGATCGGGGATTACAGATCCAGCTCGACGGGCGGCGAGGGGGAGGCTAGGAGCGCAGACGAAAAACGAGTGCGGTCTCGTTCTGGTAGCCCAGGGGACGCTCGTGAACCGGCTCGTAGCGCTCGTGGAAGGCGGCCCGCTCGTGGAGGCGCGCGTCGGGCAGGCGCTGGAATGTGCGGCTGAGGTGGCGGTCGGGCCGGGAGATCAGGATCACATAGTCGGGGCGCCTCTCCAGCACGTAGTCGGGATCGACGTTCCTGTGATGGACACCAGGCAGCCGGGCGATGTGCGGATCGGTGAGGCCGTACATGTCCAGCACTCGGCGCTCGGAGTAGTAGGCGAGTGCCCCCACGTCGCTGGCGGCCACGCTGGCGTCGGGAGAAGTGTTCTCGCGCAGCCAGAGCCCCAGCTCCTCGTAGTTCTGTGTGAGGTAGTCGTGGCTGCGCAGAGCGGGAAGCACGCGCCGTGCGACGGCCCGCTCCTGATTCGCCTCGCTGAGGATCCCGAGGGACAGGATGAGAAGGGTCACGGCGACGAGCCGGAACGCGCGGCCGCCGGCGACCGGTTGCGCCAGGATCAGGCCGAGACCGGCGGCGGCCAGGGCGCAGAGGACCGGAAGCAGGTGTGCGAAGAAGCGGTAGTGGTACATCCAGTCGCCGCCCGAGGCGACGATGAACGCTCCGTAGGCTCCCAGCAAGGCGAGGCAGAGACGATAGACGCGGCCCGTTCCCCCCACCACTAGTGGCACGAGCGACAGACCCAGGAGCGGGAGCGCGTTCGTGTCCCGCAGCCAGTTCAGGACGTGGTAGGCGCCGTAGGCGATGCCCTCCAGCCCACCGCCCATCTTGGCGTGAAAGGTGTTGGGTAAAAAGGCGCCGAAGTAGGCGCGTCGCCAGGCGCTGTAGGCGACGAAGACGAGCACGAGGACCGTCGCATCGACGATGGCGGCGTACCGCGCGGAGCGCGCCCCTCCATCCCCGCGCGCCCCGCCCGCGAACAGGGCGTGTCCCAGCACGAAGAGGAGTGCGACACCGATGCCCTCGGGGCGCGTGAAGACCAGGCCGAGGCCGGCTGCGACGAGCCCCGCCCGCGTTCCGACACCCCGGCCGCCCGCGGCGAGCCAGAGAGCGAGCACGACCAGCAGCGCGAAGAGCGCCGTCTCGAGGCCCGAGACGGCGTGCCGCGTTAGCAGCGGCGAGGCGGCGACGAGCAGCGGCGCAGCCGCGGCCGCGGCGCCCGCTTCCGGCAAGAGCCGGCGGGCGAGGAGCCAGCTGAAGACGAGGGCCGCCAGGCCCGCGAGTAGGCCCAGCGCTTTGCTCGCTGTCTCCGGATCGAGGCCCGCCTTCAGGGCCGCCGACTGGAGGAGCACCCAGCTGAAGTTCGAGTAGGCCTCGACACGCTCGCCGGGATTGAAGACGAGGCCCTGCCCGTCGGCGAGGTTCTTCGCGTAGCGGAAGCTGATGAAGGCGTCGTCTTCGGTCCACTCGCGGTAGGTCCAGGCGTGAGCGCAAAAGAGCACGGCGGCCGCGAGGAGCAGGATCACTGAAAGGTTCGTTGGTCTTCTCGACTTCACGGCGCTCCCGATCACGTGGCTCACTTGAGCAGGACCAGACGGCGCGTCTCGGCGCCGCCCGCGCGGCCGAGGTGCGCGAGGTAGAGGCCGCTGGCCAGCGGCCGGCCCGCGCCGTCTCGACCGTCCCAGACCAGCTCGTGGCGTCCTGCGGCCAGGGTCTCGTCCAGCAGGCGGCGCAGGAGCCGGCCGTCCGGCGCGTAGATCGAGAGGCTCAGGCGGGCCCGGCGCGCGCTCTCGAAGACCAGCGTGGTGCTCGGGTTGAAGGGGTTGGGATAGGCGCCCACGAAACGGTCGCGCCAGGCGGGCGTCTCCACGTCGATGATCCCCAGGGCGATGCTCTGCGCGACCGGGCCGTCATAGGCCAGGGCGTGGTAGTAGTAGCGCTCCCCGCCCACGACCGTGTCGTCCCGCCACGTGAAGCGCTCGCCCTCGCGGGGGAGGTCTCCGCTCAGCAGCGTCCGCTCGCCCCAGACGCCGCCGGGCAGGCGGCGCTCGCGCTCCAGCCCCCAGCGTGGGATCGTGGGATCGCCGGCGCTCCAGGCCACCGTCACGACGCCGCCCTCCTGCTCCAGGCTGACGTCGTGGGCGAGCACGGGCACGTTGTCCCAGTCCCCCGCCCGACCCGTGCGGTAGTAGTTGCCCGAGATGGTCGGCCAGGGGAAGCCCTGCTCGCCGAAGGCGCCGTCGAAGTCCCAGACCAGAATGCGCCGGTTCCAGGTGGCGGCGATCAGCTCGACGTCACCGTCGTGGTCGAGATCAGCGAGGGCCGGTGTGCCGCGCACCTCCCCCCCCACTCCGATGGGGAAGCCGGGCTGCACGCTGCCGTCCTCCTGGAAGCCGTAGATGATTCCCTGCTCGGTGCCGAGGACGAACTCGATGAGCCCGTCGCCATCGAGATCGCCCGCGATGGGGCTCGCCTGGGCGTGGGCGGCAAGGGAAACGGGCCAGCCGGCGCGCTCGCTGCCGTCGTGCTCGAAAAGGTGCAGGAAGGAGTTGTAGCCGCCGATCGTCTCCACGACGAAGAGCTCGAGGTCGCCGTCGTGGTCGAGGTCCAGTGGGATCGGCCCGGGGCCGATGTCCGCGTTGTTGCTCACGAGGGGGATCGGGAAGGGCTCGAGGGGGCTTCCGTCGCTGCTGAATGCGAAGAGGGAGTCCGCCTCGCTCTGCACGAGGATCTCCAGGACGCCGTCCGGATCGCCGTCGAGGTTGCCCACGATCACCGGGCACTTGGAACGATAGTCGAGCACCGCGCCCGCCGGATCGAGGTTCACCGGGAAGCCGGCAAGGAGGCTCCCGTCCCCCTTCCAGGCGTAGAGCCGCTCGTTCTTCCCCATGAGCACGAGCTCGTCCGCGCCGTCGCCGTCGAGGTCAGCGGCGGCCGGGCTGCTGATGGTCCAGTTCCCCACACCAGAGGCGAGCACGCCGCCAGAGCCCGGCACGAGCTCGCTGCCGTCGTGGTGGAAGGCGTAGACGAAACCGTCGATGTCCACGCCAGCGATCTCGATGTCGCCGTCGCCGTCCAGGTCCGCGCCGACGATGTTTGCCCAGATCCAGTCCGAGGTCTCCCGGGGCCAACCCGGCAGCACGGACCCGTCGCCGCCGAGAGCGTAGATCCCGCGGACGCCGCCGTAGGCGTCGCCGAGCGTGCCCACGACGACCTGCCGATGGCTGTCACCGAGCAGCGGCAGCAGGATCACGGACCCGGCGATGTTCCGCGCATCGATCGAGAACACGCCCGAGGTCTCCGACGAGCCGTCGCCGTCGCGCACCTCGACGCCGTCGTGGTGCCAGGCGTAGACGTAATCGGCCGCGCAGACGAGCTCGAGTTCGGTGTCGCCGGCCAGGTTGCCCACCGCCGGCGAGGAGGAGCTCGCCCCCTGTATCTCCTGGGGAAAGCCCGAGAGCTGCGCCGGGTTGGTGGAGGTCTCGTGGGTCGCGCTGGGCGCGCTCTCCATCCCGCTGGAATCCACCGCGGTCACGTAGAAGTAGCTGAGGCTGTTCTCCTGCAGCCCGTCCACGATCACGGCCGTGTGCTCGATGGGCAGGAGTGTGAAGCGCGCGAAGTCCGCGGGCGCGTGCTGCGCCGCGTAGACGTGGTAGGCGCGCACGTCGGTCGAGGTCGAGGGCTCCCAGCTCAGCGCGATGCGGTCGGGAGCCAGGCTGGAGTCGGAAATGATGCCCGAGGGCGCCTCGGGCGCCACGAACTCGAGCGTGTCGACCCAGACGCGTCCGAAGGCGCCTGTGAGCGTGAGCTCCGCGTGGTACTCCAGCCCAGGGTCGACCATGCTGATGCGGAAACCCGGATTCGGCATGCCGTCCGCGAGCAGCGAAAGGGAGGGAATGGTCACCGCCGAGTCCAGGATCTCCAGGTCCGGCGGGTCCAGGGAGAGGAGCGTCGCATTCAGGGATCCAGTCGCGCCCCCGCCGAGGTTGACGTAACGAGGCTGGGCGTGCAGCTCCTCGCTTTCCTCGAAGATGCCGTCCCCGTCGCCGTAAGGGCTGTCGCTCACGCTCCACTCCGCCAGGACGGGCCGCGGCGCGTGCAGGTCGAGAATCAGGGTGTCGCTGCGTGTGGCGCGGCCGTCGTCGATCTGGACCAGGGCGCGGAGCAGGGTGCCGTCGGCGGAGCCCAGGGCGGCGGAGATCGCGAGTTCGCCCGTCCCAGTGGCACTCTGGCCAGCGGCAATGGTGCCGAAGTCCTCGTGGCCGGCGAGGACGGAGAGCGAGTCGTCGAGGGAGACGAGGTCGATGGACACCGCGCTCGCAGCGCCACCGCCGCCGTTGCGGAGAGTCAGGATCAGCCGTGGTGATTCGCCTCCGTCGAGCACGCCGTCACCGTTGTTCAGCGGATCGTGGACCACCTCGTCGTCGATGGCGGCAGTCTCCAGGTGCACGAAGGGCTCGGCCACGCCGCTCACGGGAATGCTCAGGGACTGCTGGAAGGCGTTCGGGCCCCAGACGGTCAGGGTCAGCGCGCCCTCGCTGAGCGGTCGCGCCGGCAGCTGACAGTCGCCGAGAGCGTCGCTGCTCCCGGAGGCCCAGACCTCGCCCTCCTTGTAGAGCGTCAAGCGGGCGCCCTCGGCCGCCTCGCCATCGGTCTCCACGTGGAAGTCGAGGAGCTGCTCGCCGACGATAGCCCCCGCTGGCGCCGTGAGATCGTAGCTCCTGGCCGAGCCCGACCACAGGTCGAGGAGTGGGTCGCCGAGGAAGGTCACGATGAAGTAGGTCCAGCGGGCATAGCCGTCGATGAGGGAGTAGTACCACTTGTTCTCACGCAGGGCCTGCATGATCGCGCCGGGACGCCGGATGCCGTCGAGGAAGAGCCGCTGGTAGTAGAAGGCCTGGTAGGGGTAGCTGTGGAAGGGGTAGCTGCTGCGCGTCGTGCCGAACACGCCCACGGCCCCGCCCCGGGGATTGCGCAGGAAGTTCTCGCCCAGGCAGTCGAAGTCGAAGGCCGTCGACGTGCAGTTCATCAGGGTGATGTGGAAGGGCACGTCGTTGGTCAGGCCGAGGGCGTGGCTGACGAGGATGCTGCCGTCCCCCACCGACATGTTGTAACGGAAGCCATGGCCGTTGTGATCGACGAGGGCGAAGCCGCCCGTGTTCATCGAGTCGTAGGCCGCCTCAACGTTCAGGGGTGCGGGATCCCAGAGCACGTAGATGGGATCGGTCCAGTTCTCGAAGAGGGGCGCGGGCGTCATGTCGGCGCTGAGGCAGCTGTCCATCACGCCCACGGCGTAACGCGCGCCGTCCTCCCAGTAGTCGTCGCCCGGACCCCAGTCCGGCGGAAAGAGCACCTCCGCGAAGAGTGTGATGCGATCCTGGAAGTCGTCGCGGGTCGTCTCGCGATAGGCGATGAGCTTGTCCACGAGCTCGTCGGCCTGCTCGAAGCTGCTCACGGGCAGGCGGCCGACCCACAGCTCGGGCAGCAGGTCGGCATCATCGCCAGGCAGGCCGCCCAGGGGCGCCTCGCCCCAGAGCTCGTCGCCGTCCCCGTTCCAGTTGCCATCCAGGCAGGAGTAGTAGAGGTCGGTCGGGATCGGTTCGGGCTGCAGGCCGCCGGCGCGGACGTACCCGTAACGCGCCGGGATTACGTCGCTGTCTCCGCCGAGAATCACAGCCCTCAGGCCCCAGAGCGCGTAGGCGTCCTGCAGGAAGAAGCGGATGTTCTCGCCGCGGTCGCGCCCGGGCGGATAGTGGGCGGCGATCCAGTCGACGCTGCGCACGACGGTGCGCGTCCCGCGCAGGACGTGCCAGTCGGCGAGACGCTGGAAGGCGGGCTCCATCCCAGTGCTCGTGACGATGACCGCGTCGACGGGGCTGCCGTCCAGCGACGGCCTCTCCCGCGGCGCGAAGGGTCCGCCCGCGCCACCCTCTCTCCCTCGCAGGGGGAGCAGGGGCGCCGTGGGATCCGACTCGCTGCGCAGGTGCAGGGTCAGCGAAGCGCTCAGCAGGAGCTCGCCGCCCGACACGGCCACGGGACGCCAGAGGAAGACGAGCTCGCGTCTTCCGGAGACCCACTGCTCGCCCAGGAAGTCCAGGCCCGGCTCCCGGCGAGGCGGACCGGACACGGGCGCGACCTCGGTTCCCGTCTCGTCGCGAAGAAGCGGAACGGTGGCCCAGGGGCCGGAGCGGGGGATAGTCAGCGGGGCCGAGAGCTCCTCCCGGTACTCCACGAGCCGCTCCCCGGCTGGCAGGGGCAGGCGCAGGAGCCGGGCGGGCAGGTCGTGGTCCCCTGGGGCGGCATAGCGCAGCGCCCCCGGGAAGTCCGGGCGCAGGCCCTCCCCCTCATGGCGGAAGTCCAGATCCTCACCCGCGAGGCGCTCCTGGACCGTCCACTCCGCCGCGGACGCGGTGGCGGAGGCGAGCAGCAGGAGGAGGATCGCCGTGAACGGGCGTGAGACTCTCATGGTCACTCCCTGTTGGGGGGGGAACCGGGGAGGTGAACTCGCGGGGACACCCGGCTGCGGGCCGGGGTTTGCCGCCGGCGCCGGTCTGCTCGCCGGGGGCCCGGCAGCTCGAAGTCATGATAACAGGCGTCTTCAATGCGCATCAAGCGAGCCGGTTCCTTCCTCCCGCAGGGTCAGGGAGTCGGCGGGTGCGGTTTCCGGACCGCGCCTGCCGATTCGATAGAGGGAGTAGAACAGCGGTTCCGGCTTCCGGAGCCCGAGCCCGCTCACCCGGGACTGCATGATGGGCAGCAGGATGTAGTCGTCGCCCGCCGCTCCCGCCAGTCGCGCCGGCTGGGGATCGCGGTCCACCAAGTACTCCGCTTCGCGGTAGCGGAGGAACTCGAGATTTTCCACCATCCGCCGGTAGCCGTGCTCGTGCCAGTGTGCTCCGATCTCCGGATGAATCAGCCCCCCCAGGTCGACGATCTCGCAGCCCGAGCGGAAGCCCAGGAGCCCGATGTCGGGGGCTGCCACGCGCGCGCCCCGCAGGCCGTGGACCCGGAGGTGGTCGGCCATGCGCCCGAGGCTGGACTCCAGGTCGGCAGGGAAGGCTCGAGCGTGGGGCAGGACGCGCCAGCCATAGAAGTAGAGATTGGGCAGCAGGGTGAGGAGCAGCACCAGCGGCAGCAAGCGGATCAGGCGAGGCCAGCGATCCGACCAGAGATCCAGGAAGTAGCATGCCGCCAGCGGCAGGATGGGCGTCACCGGCAGCAGGTAGCGGCTGATGACCTGGACATCCCGGAGCACGAAGACCGCGGGCAGCGCGCAGGCCCAGAGACCCGCGAGCAGGGCGTAGAAGCGGAAGCGGCTGCCGGCGCTGCTGCTCGGGAAACCCGGACGGGGTCGCCGGCAGGATCCGCCGAGCAGGCAGGCCACAGAGCCGGCCGTGGCGATCAGGAGCAGGAGTCCCTGGCTGGACAGGGGAATCCTCAGCAGGCGCCAGGTCTGGAGCAGCAGATGGCCCAGCTCCGGGAGTCCCCTGCTCTTTGCGGCCGCCGTGCTCGGGAAGGCGCCGCCGAGCTCGAGCTGGGCGAAGACGAGCCATGGCAACAGCGGTAGGGCGACGCCCAGCAGCAGCGCCCACCAGTGGCGCCGCCAGCGCCGACTGAGCAAGGCCAGCCCGAGCAGAAGGAGATCCAGTAGGTAGTACTCTGGCCGGACAAGGCCGGCCAGACCGGCCAGGATCCCGACGCCGAAGACCCCCCGGGCGCGGTAGGGCGAGGCCGCGAGGCCATCCAGGAGCAGGAGCAGGACGAGCACGGCCAGCGAGCCCTCCATGCCCGAGGCGCTCCAGCGGATCAACCAGACCTCCGTGGCGAAGAGGAGCGTGGCCGCTAGCCGCAGGCTCGGGCGCGAGATCGACCGGCTCGCCAGGCGGTGGAAGACGAAGATGGAGAGGAGCCCCGCCACGACGGAGAGGAACCGGGCCCCAAAGAGCCCCGCGGCCTCGCTGCTGGCCAGGGGGGCCAGGAGCAGCACCCAGAGAGGGCTCGTCGAGCCATAGCTCGGCTCGCCGAGGTTGAAGACCCAGCCTTTGCCCAAGAGGAGATTGCGGGCGTAGACGAGGTGGATGTAGGTGTCGTCGGTCAGGTAGCCCCAGAGCGGGAGCTGCAGCAGCAGATAGAGCAGGTGGATGCCCACGAGGGCCCGGATATACGAGCGGGAGTTCTCGCTCACAGGCGCTCTCCTCCCATCTCGCCCTGCCTCCCAGAGCACAGCTCGTCGAAGAGGGCCGCCATCTGCTCGGCCTGGCGGGTCCGGGTCAGTTCGGGCGGATGCCCTCCCCGCGCGCTCCAGCCTTCGTCCAGCACGCCCAGGGCCTCCGCGAGCTTCTGGGCCACGCTCTCGCGGCGGGGGCGGGCGGTCCAGCCGAGCCGGTATCGTTCCATCAACTCGTCGATTTCACCCGCCGGCGTCACGGCCAGGATGGGCCGGCCAGCGGCCACGTATTCGTAGAACTTGCCTGGCACAAGATCCCTATACCGCGGATCGTCGTGCTTGATCAAGAGCAGCAGGCCCGCCCGACGCTGGCGCTCGGCGCTCTTGCTGTGAGGCACGGAATCCTGCCAGCGCACGCAACTACCCAGGCCGAGGGCATCGGCGGCAAGCTCGTTGTCGCTCTCCCGGGGACCGAGGAAGTCCACGCGCAGCGAGGTGCGCAGCTCCGGCCGCGCGGCCAGCAGGTCCGCGAGGCCTTCCAGGAAGGGCCGAGCCGAGCGGGTCAGGCTCAGCTTGCCCGTGTGGAGGATCGTGATCGTGTCGTCAGAGGACGGGACTGGTGACATTCCCTCGTAGTCGGCGGGATCGAAACCGTTGCGGATCAGCACGGGCGGACGCGCGCACTGCGGCGCTAGACGCTGCCGCCAGCCCTCGGTCACGGTCACGACCTGCGCCTCCCGGAGGACGCGCGATTCCAGGCGCCGGTGCAGGGCCCGGTGGATTCCCGTGGGCGGGCTCTTCAGGTGGAGGTTGAACCAGGGATCGCGGAAGTCGGCCACCCAGGGAAGGCCGCTGGACATGGCCAGCCCTGCCGCCGCCACGTGCGCGCTGTCGGGCGGCCCGCTGGAGTAGATCAGCTCGATGTCACCTCGCGCGAGCAGGGAGTGGCTGCGACGCCGCGCCGCGGGGATCCAGCCGGCGTAGGAGTCGGGCAGGAAGAACAGGTCCCCCAGGGCGCGCAGCCGGCGGAATAGCCCGCTCGAGCGCCGCCCGCCCGTGGAGGCGGCTCCCCCCCCGCCCCGCAAGCGCCGCAAGAGACCCTGTCCCGTGAAGCCGCCCACGTGATGGACCTCGCAGATCTCCGGCAGCTCCGCGAGCAGGGAGTCGTCGCGGATCCAGTAATCCTCCGGCCGTCCGCAGACGACGACGGGATTCCAGTCGTGCCGAGGGAGGTATCGGGCCAGCTTCAGGCTCCGGAAGACGCCCCCGTCGCCCATGGGCGGGAAGAAGTAGGCCAGCATCAGGAAGCGCCTCACGCTCGCCCCTCCAGCAGTTTGAGATAGCTCTTCCGCAGCTCCGCCATGTTGTCCTCCCAGATCGCGTACTCGGTGACCACGGCGCGGTTGGCTTCGCCCGCGGCGCGGCGCCGCTCCGCAGACAGCGCGTCGGCCTCGAGCAGCGCCCGGCACAGCGCCTCGGGCTGGCCGGGAGGAAAATACTGCGCCCCTGGCGGCCCGTCGATCCACTCCCGATTGGCTGGGATGTCGCTGAGGACGGGATGGGCGCCGAGGGCCATGGCCTCCAGCAGGGACACGCTCGTGCTGTCGGACAGGCTGGCCGAGAGATACACGCTCACACGGCCCAGCTCCGCGAAGAGCCGTTCCCTGGGGACGCGACCCAGCCAGTCGACCTTGCCTGCGATGCCGAGCGAGGCCGCCAGACTTTCCAGCTCCGAGCGCTGGCTGCCGTCGCCGGCCAGCCGGGCGCGCCAGTCCGGCCGGACGGCGAAGAAGCCCGCGAGCCCGCGCAGGACCGTCGGCAGGTCGTAGACCGGCTCGAGGTTGCGGTTGTGCAGGATCACCGGCTCCCTCCCCTCCGCGGGCACCGGCTGCTTAAGCAGCTCGCGGCCGATCCCCATCGGCACCGTCAGGGGTGCCAGGTCGTCCCCCCCCAGCGCACGGATGGCCTCGCTCAGCATCTGTGCGTCGCTGGTGATCAGGTCCGCCGCGCGCAGCACCCGCCGCGCCCGCCAGCGGTGCAAGGGGCTGCGGCCCGGATTGACCAGGATGTCGCTGCCCCAGGTCGACAGCACCCAGGGCCGCCGGCCGCAGAGCCAGGCCATCCAGCCGTAGTTGGGCAGGAAGTGCGCGTTGATCAGGTCGGGATCCCAGCGCGCGAGCAGGCGCCGCGCCGCTGGTACGGCGAGCGTGTAGTTCAGGAAGCCGACGGGCAGGCGAGGACCGATGCGCCGCGCCGGGACGGGCATCTCGTCGGGCGCCTCGCAGGTGAGGAGCAGCAGTTCGTCGCCCTGCCCCTGGAAGTATTTGGCCCAGCGTCGCGTGTGCACGTTGCGGCCGTCGCTCAGCAGCGCGATTCTCATGGCGTCTCCCCCGGCACGCGGAGCAGGCGCGCGAGGAGCCGGCGCAGCGCGGGCATGGGCAGTCGGGCGAGCAACCAGACCTTCTCGCTACGGCCTAACACGCGCTCACCCGCCAGGAGCCAGAGCGCTCCCAGGACGAGAAGCAGCAGGCCGAGGCCCGCGCCCAGCGCGCTCGGAGCGAGGCCCCGCGCCCCCGGCATGAGCAGCGCCACCCCGAGCGCGACCGGCAGCGGCGACGCGCCCCAGGCGAGGCTGTCGGGCAGCCGTCGGCCTGCGCCGGCCAGCCAGCCCCGGCGGCGGGCGGCGCCGAGGATCCAGGCCGACTGCAGCGTCGCGCCCAGGACCTGCGCCATGCCCAGCCCCACGAGGCCCTGACTGCGCAGCAGCCAGGGCAGGCTGCCGAAGTAGCAGAGTCCCCAGACCAGGTTCCCCACGAGGACGGTCCCCAGCCCGTTCAACCCCCGGAACGCGAACTCCATCGGCGCGGCCAGGCTCCCCAGGGGCAATGTGACGAGCAGCAGGGCAAGGAGTGGGAGCGCCTGGAGATACGCCGAGGTGGAGGTGAGCAGGATCAGGGGCGAGGCGAGCAGGAAAACGCTTCCCGCCAGCCAGAAGGTCAGCACCAGTTGCGTACGCAGGAAGAGCTGCAGGCGAACCGGCAGCTCGCTTTCGCGTCGCTCCTCGTAGAGACGGCTGACCTCCGTCTGCAGGGAGAGGGCCGGCGCGGCCAGGAAGCTCTTGCAGAGCCAGACCAGCTTGGCCGGCACGTGGAAGAGCGCGACGAGATCCAGTGCGCCCACGAGGCCCACCACGTAGCGGTCGAGATCCAGGTAGGCGGGGGCGATCCCGCGCAGGAAGAGGCTGATGCCCCAGTAGCTGCGCACCTCTCGCCCTTCGATTCGCAGAGGGACGGCATCCTCGCGCTGCCGGGGCAGCTGGCGCGGGAAGAGCGCGAGCAGCAGGACGAAGCGCAGGTAGAAGTAGGCCGCGAGGATGCCGAGGGCCACGCCCGGCTCGAGCCCATCGCGGAGGAGGAAGAGATGGCCGGTGGTCAGGGCGATGCCCAGCACTTCCACGACGGCCACGGGACCCATGCGCCGGAGGCCCTGGTAGACGCCGTAGGCCATCTCGGTCAGCGCCATGCCGAAGGCGAGCGCGAAGACCTGCGGCAGGAGGGTCTCGCCGCCTGCATTTGCGCCGATGCGGCCGAGCAGCCCGCCCCTCGTCCACCACGCGACCAGGCCCAGCAGAGCACAGGCAATCAGCAGAAGCAGGAAGAGCCCGCCGCTGATCCGCAATATTCGCCCGCGCTCACCCCGCGTTTCCAGCTGGGGCAGGAAACGCACGGCGAGCAGCGGTAGCCCCACGAGAACGAGGGCCACCAGCAGGCTCACCAGACCCCGCATGGCCTGGAGGAGCCCCATACCCTCCAGGCTGAGAAAACCGGTGAAGATCTTCATCTGCAAGAGCCCGAAAAGGCTGGCGAGCAGCACCTTCCCGGCGAGGAAGGCCGTGTTGCTACCGATGCGGGAGCGCCCGTTCACGAGCGCCCGCCTGCGGGAGTGAGGGAGCGCAGGCGGCCGGCCAGCGTGGGCAGGAGGCCCTCGTGACGCTGGGAGACGTAGCCCACGGGCTCCGCGCCGAAGGCGGCCTTGAAGGCGAAGAGGGGATCGTTCGCGCCGCTGCCGCCGAAGTTGAAGTGGGACTCGCCGTCCTCGCAGGCCTGGCGGAGGTTCTCCGCGTAGAGCAGCACGCTCGGCGCCAGGTGTCGGTGGCTCTTGCGCGCGGTGCCGTTCCAGGCCGTTACCATGCCACCGAAGTGCAGGTTGAGGTGGCCACCGACGATCTCGCCCTCGTGACGGGCGACCCAGAAGCGCACACCCTCCGTGTCGGCCACGAGCTGCTGGAGGTGGGCCAGGGGCGTCGGGGCCGCAAGCCCCCAGTCGCGCGCGTGCTCGAGGTAGATCGGATGGTAGGCGGCGACGTCGGCGGGGTCGCACGTGCGGGCGACCTCTACTCCCTCGCGCTGCGCCTTGCGGATCTGGCGGCGTCGCTCCTTGCGGAAGCGCTGCCGGAAGATCTCGTCCCAGCCCGGCGCGAGGTCTAGGATCTGCGTGCCGAGCAGGGTCCCCCCCGCCGGGATGGGCGGGTCGGGCCGCGCCGGCTCCGGCGGCTCTACCAGCGTGACTCGCTGCACGCGCCCACCGAGGCTTCCCAGGAAGGCTCGGCGGAGATCATCGGCACGGGCGCCTTCCACGTCAGCTGCGAGAACCGGTCCGCCGTAAGTGCCAAAGGGCAGGCTCTGCCTGTGCCGGAGACCGAGGCGGACCGTGTCGACGAAAGGAAGCAGCCCAAGGAGCTCGCCACCCTCCCGCCAGGTGTAGAGCCCTACCACGAAGCCGTAGACCTCCTCGAGCCCGCGCAGCCAGGTGGACGTGTGGTAGAAGCAGGCGCCGCGGCCTGCATGGACGAAGCGGTCCAGCTCGTCCCAGTCCAGGATGCGCTCCCGGGCCAGCCCCATGCTCAGCTCCCGTAGTGACGCAGGAGCTTTTCCAGCGCCTCGCAGACCTGGTCCAGCTCCTCGTCCGTGATGCCCGGAAAGAGCGGCAGGCTGAAGCAGCCCCGGTAGAAGTCCTCGCTGCGAGGGAGCCGCTCCTCGAGGTCGCCCAGGACCTCCCGGTGGGCCGGATGGTGATGGATGGGGATGAAGTGCAGGCTCGGCGAGATTCCCTCTGCGGCCAGCGCGCGCAGGAAGTGATCCCGGTCGACGCGCAGGGCGCCGCCGGCCAGCCGCGGCACGAAGAGGTGCCAGCTGTTCAGCGCTCCAGGGCGTGTGCCTGGCAGGAGCAGGGCGTCCTGCTTCGCGAGACGGCCCAAGTAGCGCTCCGCCGCCCGTGTGCGCGCGGCCCGGAGCTCGTCCGCCCGCGCGAGCTGCACCAGTCCCAGGGCGGCCTGGATGTCCGTCATGTTGAACTTGTAGCCGAATCGCCGGACCTCGTAGTACCAGGAGCCGCGGTCCGTGTATCGCTTCCACGCGCCCTGGTCCATGCCGTGCAGGCTCATCAGGGCGATCTCTTCTTCCAGCGCCTCGTCCTTGCAGGCGAGGAAGCCCCCCTCGCCGGTGCTCAGGTTCTTCGTGACGTAGAAAGAGAAGGCGGCCGCGTCGCCGAAGGCGCCGAGCGGCTTGCCTGTGGCCTGCGCGCCGAAGCCGTGGGCGACGTCCTCGATGAGCAGGAGCTCTCGCGCGTCGGCCAGGGCTCGCAGCTCCTCGATGAGGCAGGGCTGCCCGCCGTAGTGCACGGCCAGGATGGCGCGGGTGCGCGGCGTGACGGCCGCCGCCACGGCGGCGGGGTCGAGGCCGAAGGTGCCGAGCTCGATGTCGGCGAGGACAGGGGTCGCGCCGGCGTGGTGGATGACGTTGACCGAGGAGGCGAAGGTGTTGGGGCTCGTGATCACCTCGTCGCCGGGGCCGATGCCCAGCACCTTCAGCGCGAGGAAGAGGCCCGACGTGCAGCTGTCCAGCGGCCAGCCCCGCTCGAGGCCGGTATGCGCCAGGAAGGCCTCGCGGAACTCCTGGGTGCGGGGGCCGATGGTGAGCCAGCCCGAGCGCAGAGTCTCGACCACGGCGGCGATCTCCGCCTCGCCGTGGCTGGGGCGGAAAAACGGCAGCGCCTCGCCGCGCACCGGCGCGCCGCCCTCGAGGGCCGGCAGGTCTTTCGCGCTCACAGCAGGTCCTTCATCTCGCGGGCCACCGACAGGAGGCGCTCGCCCACGGCCTCGTCCTTGCCCATTCCCACGAGGTCATTGAGCTCCGCGAGCAGCGCGGGCAGGTCCAGCCGCTCGGGCAGCTGCGGCCGGATGATCATGAGCTGCTCGCCGAACTCGCTGACCTCGGCCTCGCCGCGGGTCATGAGCTGCTCGTGCAGTTTCTCGCCGGGCCGGAGGCCGGTGATGGCGATGGGAATGTCCGTCTCGGGCTCGTAACCGGAGAGCCGGATCATCAGGCGAGCCAGCTCTAAGATCCCCACGCTCTCGCCCATGTTCAGGATGAAGATCTCCCCCCCGCCGCCGCTCGCGCCCGCCTCGAGAACGAGCTGGCTTGCCTCCTTGATGGTCATGAAGTAGCGCGTGGCCTCGGCGTCGGTGACCGTGACGGGCCCGCCGCCGTGGATCTGCCGCTGGAACAGCGGCACCACCGAGCCACGGCTCGCCAGCACGTTGCCGAAGCGCACGGAGAGGAAGCGCGGCCCGCCGCCTTCGCGGCTCTCCGCGTCGGCCTCGAGCAGCAAGAGCTCCGCCAGCCGCTTGCTTGCTCCCATCACGCCGCGCGGGTCCACGGCCTTGTCCGTCGAGAGCATCACCATGCGCTCGCTGCCCGCGGCTCGGCAGAACTCGACCAGGCGCCGCGTGCCGAGGACGTTGTTCACGAAGGCTTCGGTGGGGAAGGCCTCCATGTAGGGCACGTGCTTGTGCGCGGCCGCGTGGAAGACGATCTCGGGTTTGAGGCTCCGCGCCAGGCGCTGCAGGCGGCCGTCGTCACGGATGTCGGCGATCAGACCCGTGATCGGCAGCTCCGGATACCTGTCCCTCAGCTCGTTCTCGATCTCGAAGATGGAGTTCTCGCCCCGCCCCAGCAGGATCAGGCGCCCGGGAGACAGCCGCGCCACCTGGCGCGCGATCTCGCTGCCGATCGAACCGCCGGCGCCCGTGATCAGCACGGTCTTCCCCGCTAGCCCTGCGTGGACGGCCTCCGAGTGGAAGTCCACCGTCTCGCGCCCGAGCAGGTCGTCGGGATTGACCGGCCGGATCTGCGAGATCTGCACGTCGCCCGTGACGATTTCCCGGATCCCCGGCACGATCTTGAAGGGCAGGCCGGACTCCTGGCAGATGCGGACCAGGCGACGCACCACGCTTCCGGGCGCGCTGGGAATCGCGAGGATGACCTCGTCGATCTCCCGCTCCCCGGCCACGGCGGCCAGGTCCGCGCAGGCGCCGAGGACGGGCAGGTCCAGGACCAGTGCTTCAGCGAGGGCGGGATCATCGTCGAGCCAGCCCATGACCTCGAGGCCGAGCTCCGGGTCGCCCGCGATCTCGCCGGCCACCATCCGGCCGGCCTCGCCCGCACCGATGATCAGGATCTTCCTCTTCACAGGCTGTCCCTTCTAACAAGCTGCTAGCGCAACAGGACGATCTTCTTCACGGCTACCTGCCCACGATCCTCCAGCCGCACGAGGTAGACGCCACTGACGGCGAGGTTGCCAAAGCGCGTGCGCAGGTCCCAGAGCGGCTCGCCCGCTTCGACGAGCCCCGGGTTGGCGACGAGCTGCCCTTCCAGGTTGTAGATGCTCGCCACGACGGGGCTGTCGATTCCGCCCAGGCGCACGGCGTCGTGCCCCAGGTTCAGGCGCACGGGGTTGGGGTAGAGCCAGGCCGTCAGCACGGCCTCGGCAGGCGGCAGCGGGTCTGCGAAGAGCTCGACGCGCGCGACGCCGCCGGCCGTGCCGAGCCAGACCGTCTTCCCGTCCAGGCTCACGGCCAGCTGCTTCACCTCGTGGGAAGGCAGCGGCACGAGGGCCTCGGGAGTGAAGAGCTCACCGCCGGCATCCTGGTTCGCGGCCTCGCGGCCGGACTCGTCGGTCCAGTTCTCGACGCTCCAGCCGCCACCCCCCGCGTCGTAGCGCGTGCGGGCGAGGCCCAGGAGCGTGCCCACCCAGGCGCTGCCGTCCGGCGACGCGGCCACGTTCAGGACCCGCGTGCCGATCAGGCCGTTGCTCAGGAAGGTCTTTCGCCCCAGTCGGCTGGCCACGCGGAAGGCCTCGCCCGACGGCTCGATGCGCAGGAGCCCGTCTGCCTGGCCGATCCAGAGGCCGCCGCCTGGGCCGGCGCTGATCTTCGAGAACTGCGTGTCGCTGGCGAGGTAGCCCGAGAGGTCGTGGATGCAGGTGTCGCAGGGCTCGGGGCCGGGGGTGTACCAGGTATCGTCCTCGAAGTCGAAGAGCGTGCCGTTCGTGTCCCAGACGCGCAGGCCCGGCCCTTTGAACAGGATGGCCGCGCGGCCATCGGGCAGGAAGGCCATGTCGAAGGCGGAGTTCCCCGGCAGCCCTTCGCTGATGTCCCGCCACACACCGTCTTTGTCGTAGATGTCGATGGCCGACGCGGCGTCGTAGCCGTCGGAGAGGAACCAGCGGTTGCCCTCGCTGTCCTCCTCCGCCTGGATCAGGTGCCGGTGCTCGTGAACCAGCTCGTCGGGCTCGCCCCCGGGCAGCTGGAAGCGGCCGAAGGGAGCAGCCCAGCCGAGCAGCCAGATCCAGCCCTCGTGGTCCTCGAGAACATCGAGGCTCCAGAAGGGCTGTCCGTCCAGGGCGTCGCGAGGGTAGACGCGCGTCCAGGCTCCGTCCTCGCGATAGGCGCCGCCGATGGTGCTCGCCATCCAGAGCCGTCCGGACGGGGCGAGACGGAGAGCGGTGACGTTGGGCCCCAGGGGCGTGTCGTCCAGGCGATGCTCGCGCCAGTCGGCTCCGTCCCGCTGCAGCAGGCCGGGGCCCGTGCTGTTGTTGATGCGCCCGCCGAGCCAGACCTCACCATCCGGCGAGACGGCGAGCGCGAGGTAGTCCCGCTGGTTGAGGTGCTGCGGCGAGTCCGTCGGCAGGCCCGCGGACAGGTCGGTCCAGGTTCCCGTCGCGGGGGCGTAGCGCCACACAAAGTCGGACTCGTCGTCGGGATCGCCGACGACGCCGAGGGTCAGTATCAGGTCGCCCTCGCCTGTGACCAGGGCCTGGGCGTCGTAGCCCTCCAGGGGCAGGGCAAGGGTCGACCAGGCGCCCCCCGACGCTGCTCGGTGCTGCACGGAGCCCGCCGAGAGAGCCCAGACGCTGTCGGCCGCCATGGCGAGCGCGTCGATGCGCCCGGGGGGACCGCCCACGTCGGGCGCGAGGGAGTCGCCGGCGAGGAGACGGAAGAGCCCCTCGCCGCTGCCGACGAGCAGCGTGTCGGTGCTCATGGCCAGGCTGTAGACGTTCGGGTTCGTCAGGCCGTGGTCCGTGGTCCAGATGTCCGCGGGCTGGCCGTCTTCGAGCAATCCCAGACCGCCGTCGCCGCCATACCAGATGCGGCCGTCGCCGCCCGCGAGTAGGCAGTGGAAGAAGTCGGAGGCGATACCCTGGGGGAAGGTCTGCCAGCGGCGCCAGGGCGAGGCGTCGCCCGGCCGGTAGCGCAGGAGGCCTTCGCCCGCCGTGCCGATCCAGATCTCGTCGCCTGGCGGGAGCGCGAGGACTGCATTGAGGTCGTTTGTGGGCAGGCCATCGGCCATCGTGAGGACCGAGGCCGCGCCGCTCGTGCGATCCAGCGCGACGAGCCCGCCCCGGCCGGCCGCCCAGACCGTGCCTTCGGTCAGCGAGATCGAGCGCAGCTCGCTGGGATCCGTGTAGACCGTCCACTCGAGAAGCGCATGGGCCGGGCCGCTGACGGCCAGGGCTGCAAGCAGCGCCAGGAAGGCGGCCAGGCCGCATCGGTGGAGGATGATGTGGGCAGCGTGCGTCACGTCTTACCTTTCTCGCCGCTCGCGCCGGGGCGGATCTCTCCGCCCTGGTCCGCGAGCTCCCGAGGGAAGTGGCCTCGGATCTGTTCGCTCAGCGTTCCCAGCCAGAGCTGGACGTCCAGGCCGGGGCTCCAGTTGCGCAGGTAGAGCTGATCCATACGCGCGAGCGTTCCGGGCCGTTCCTCATCGCCCCGGCGCCGCCAGTAGCCTGTGAGCCCCGGCCGCATGGCCAGGAGCTCCGCGAGCTCGGGCGCTGCTGCCGCCTCCGGGCTCCGGGGCATGGGACCCACGAGGCTGAGCTCCCCCCGCAGCAGGGCGATGTAGGCCCAGGGATTGAGTAGGTCCGAGAGTGGTCGCCCCGCCGCGTCCACCGGCAGGGGCAGGAGCGTGTTCCTCCCGCCGCGTCCGGCGATTCGGTAGCGCCGAAGGCCGCCCCCCGCCTGGCGCCGGCTCCGCAGAAGATGCAACAGGCCCGGAAGCAGGGTCAAGCACAGTGCCGGCATGGCGAGAAGCAGGTCCGCCAAGCGCTTGACGAAGCGCTGCAAGGGATAGAGGCCCTCCATGCGGAAGGAGATCGCCGGCAATCCCAGCCAGTCCTCCACCACCGCTCCGCGCGAGACGACTCCCGCCAGGTCGCTCAGCACCCTCAGGTCGATGTTGCGCTGGCGACACCAGACCAGGGTCGACGCGAGGTCGGAGAGGTTGCTCACCGACGGCGCGAAGAGCACCTCCTGCACACGTTCGTCCTCGCTGATCCGCTCCAGGGCGGCGAGCGTGCCCATGGCCCCGGCGGCGTCGTCGCCTTCCGCCGCTACGCGCCCCACGAGGTCGAGACCGATCTCCGGGTGGCGCAGGATGAGCGTGCCGAGCTGCTGGGCCTCCTCTGCGCTGCCCACGATGAGCAGGCGTCGCAGATCGAAGTTGAAGCGCAGGAAGGCCCGGTGCAGGCGGCGCAGGCCGGCGCGAAGCAGGAGCGAGAGGAGCACTAGCAGGGGCACGCTCAGGAGGATCACCGCCCGCGAGACGATGCGCTCCTTCGTGAGGAAGGTCGTGCTCATGAGGGCCACGCCAATGAGCAGCCCGGCCCGGACGAGGGCCGTGAACTCCTCGCTCATCTTGAGCTGGCGATGGATGCGGTAGAGTCCCGTCAGGTAGAAGGTGCCCAGGACGATGAGGAAGTAGAGCAGCGCGAAACGCTGGTAGGGATCGGGGCTGAAGTAGTCGAGGTGGAAAGAGCGGCGGATGGCAATGGCCGCCAGGTAGGCGCCCCCGGCCGCGACGAAGTCCAGCAGCAGCAGCGTGATCCCCTTCACCGGGTTGCGGTAGCGCTTGAGCAGGTAGGCCGCGGGATTCCACTTCTCCGTGTAGTGCACGAAGCTGGTGATGTGCGCGAGCAGGCTGCGGCTGAAGGGATTGCGGGCGCTCGTGCGCTTGTGCACGTGCGTCATCAGCGCCTCGGGCACGTACCAGACCTCCCAGCCGCGTTTGCCCATGCGGTAGCACCAGTCGACGTCCTCGAAGTAGAGGAAGAAGCGCTTGTCCATGGCGCCCACCTCGTCCACCGCGCGCCGGCGCACGAGCATGCAGGCGCCCAGCACCCAGTCCACGCGCCGCGCGACGGCGTGGTCGAAGTCCAGCATCAGGTGCTTCGCGATCGCGCGGCTGCGGGGGAAGAGCTTTCCCAGCGGCGTGCGCCGCAGCAGGATCGTCCAGAAAGTGTAGAAGGAGCGACAAGAGTGCTGGAGGCTGCCGTCCTCGTTGAGCAGCTTGGCGCCCGCCATGCCGACGCGGGGATGCTGCTCGAGGAAATGGGCGAGTGTGTCCACCGCGCCGGGGCGAACGGTCACGTCCGGATTGAGGACGAGGTAGTAGTCGCCGGTGGCCGCCTCGATGCCGAGGTTCACCGCGCGGCCATAGCCCAGGTTCACCTCGTTCGCGATGAGACGCAGGTTCGGGTTGCCGCTCAGCTGCGCCGCGCTGCCGTCCTCGCTGGCGTTGTCCACCACGATGATCTCGAGCTCGTGCGAGCAGCCTGCTGCGAGCAGGCTGTCCACACTCGCCAGGATCTCCGTCCCGGAGTTGTAGCTCACGTAGATGACAGAGATCTTCGTCATGCGCCGGCGCCCTTCCAGCGGCCGCCCCGCAGCTTCGAGAAGCGCAGCCGCCATACCATCCACACCGCCTCGTAGACGATCTTACGATTCATCTTGCTCACACCCACGCGGCGGTCCGTGAAGACGATGGGGATCTCCTTGATGCGGAAGCCCCGTTTCCACGCCTGGTAGTTCATCTCGATCTGGAAGCTGTAGCCGTCGCTGCGGATCCGCTCCAGGGGAATCGCCTCCAGCACCTCCCGGCGGAAGCACTTGAAACCGCCGGTGGCGTCCTTGATGGGCATGCCCGTGACGAAGCGCGTGTAGATGTTCGCGCCCAGGCTCAGCGCGAGTCGGCGCAGGGGCCAGTTGACCACGGTCACGCCGTCGAGGTAGCGGCTGCCCAGCACGAGCTCGTGATCTTCGATCTCCGCGAGGAAGCGCAGGAGATCTTCGGGGTTGTGCGAGAAGTCGGCGTCCATCTCGAAGACGCAGTCGATCTCGGGTCGCGCGAGCGCCCACTGGAAGCCGTGGATATAAGCGCTGCCCAGGCCCATCTTGGCCGGGCGGGTGATCAGGTGGAGACGATCCTCGCTGCCGGATATGGCGGCGACGGCCTCCGAAGTGCCGTCCGGCGAGCTGTCGTCCACGACGAGGACGCTCAGGGCGGAGTCGAGGCCCAGCACGGCCCGCACGATGCTCTCGATGTTTTCGCGCTCGTTGTAGGTGGGAATGATCACGAGGCCTTTCATGACGCGACCTCCAGGACCGGATTCTCCGCCGGGGGCGGGTCGGGTGCGCCGCGCGAGCGCAGGATCCGCCAGAGGCCCGCCAGAAGCAGGAGAGCCATCAGCAGAGAGGCGATCCGGCGCAGAAGGACTAGGGCCCCCACGCCGGCTGGCTCGAAGCGGAAGTGCAGCTCGTGCTCGCCCGCGTCCACCGCGACGGCGCGGAAGAAGCCGTCCGCCGTGAGCAGCGGACGCTCTGTCCCGTCCTGTCTCACACGCCAGCCGGGATAGGCCATGTCGGCCAGCACGAGCACTCCGGGGCGCAGCATGCGCACGCGGAAGCTCAGCTCGTCCAGCCCCCAGTCGGCCCTCAGGATCTCGCCCGGCGGACCCTCCCCCGGCTCAGGCGCTGGCAGCGGCTCGCCGTCCAGGTAGACGACGCCGCTCTCGCCGCCGCCCGCGAGGAGACGCTGCCGGCTCGCCGCTGCCGTCTCCCGGCGGATCTCGCTCGCCAGGAAGAGGCGCGGCCGAGCGTTCCGGTTCTCGTAGACGTACTCCTCAGCCTGCCCGGCCAGCGCGAAGCCTGCACCCAACTCGATGGGCCGCGGGGAGACGAGGTAGCGTACTGCGAAACGGCTTAGCAGCCGGACGCCGCCGCGGGGCAAGGCCTTCAATACGGAGTCGGCCAGGGCGAGCTTGGCGGCATGATAGCCGCCGAGGTTCGCGAGGCCGCGGGCCGCGGCCTCGTTGCCGGCGAAGCGGCTACCCGGCAGGGCGTAGAAGCGTTCGGTGCCGAGCTTGTCCTCCAGGATTGCGAGGGTGCCCGTCGGCAGCTGGCTGCTGGGGCTCTCCTCCCCACCCCAGAGCCGCACCCCAGCCAGGCTCTGCCAATGTCTTTCCGGATGGAGGACCCGGCGATCCATGGGATAGAGATCGCCGATCACGACCAGTGCCGCCGCGGCCAGCAGCATCACGCCCCAGAGCGTGCCGCGCCGGCGGCGCAGGCCCTCCAAGGCGGCAAGGAAGGGGATCAGCAGCAGGCCCGCGCGCAGGCTCTCGGCGCGCAGCCAGCCCGCCGCCTGAGACGCCAGACCGGCCACGAGGGCGCGCGCCTGGGCGGCCGGCGCTCGTGCGAGCTGGGCGGAGAACTTCTCGCTTAAGCCTTCGACCGCGGCGCCGCGCAGGATCTCCGGTCCCAGGAGCGCGCAGAGCAGGAGGCCCAGCGCGCCGGCGGCGACGAGCAGCCGCAGACGCTTTGCGGCGAGCTCGCTCTCGAAGGCGCGCTCCAGCCCGCGGGCGAAGAGGATCGCCACCGACAGCTGCTGCAGGAGCAGGATCATCACGGGCACGCGGAAGCGGTTGAACCAGGGCAAGAGCTCGTAGAGGGGGCGGTAGAGCACGGGGAGATGCCGTCCCGCCGCCACGAGCGTGGCGAAGAGGGCCAGCCCTGCGAAGAAGAGGTCGAATCTGCGCCGCGGTCCCGCGACGAAGAGGAGCAGACCCGCGAGCAGGGGTAGCGCGCCGAGGTAGTTCGGGTAGTTGGTCATCGGCATGCGGCCGAAGTAGGTCGCCTCGCCGAAGCCCCAGCTGGAGGGCAATAGGAAGGTGCTCCACTCGGCCGGATGCAGGCTCCAGCCCGTCGCGAAGCGGTAGTCCGCTCCCCCGCCCTGGCTCACGCCGCGGATCGAATGATGGCTGTACTCCTGGACGGGCGCGTAGAGTAGGGCGGCCGCGCCCCCGGCCAGGACGAGCGCGAGCAGGCCGAGCAGCAGCGGGCGCGTGATCGCCTGCGCACCCTGTCGTCGCGCGATCAGGACGAGGCGAAACCCGGCAAAGAGCCCGGCGCAGAGGAGGCCGTAGTAGACCACCTGGATGTGCGCGGTGAGCAGGAGCCCCGCCAGGGATGCGGCCAGGGCGCCGGCGTCCAAGAGCGGCCGTCGCCGGCCGATCAGGCGGTCGCAGAAGAGGAGCACCCAGGGGATCCAGGCGAGCGTCATCACCTTGCTGCCGTGGCCGTAAGCGCCGATGGCGACCTGCGCAGGGAGCAGGATGAACCAGGCGCCGGCGAGCCAGGCGAGCCAGCCGCGCACCCGGCGGCCGCGCAGGAGGAGGAAGAGGCCCAGCGCCGCCCAGAGGTAGTGGGCCAACAGCCAGGTCAGAGGCGGGAGGGCCAGGCTGTCGATGCCAATCCTCAGCAGCGAGCTGACGGGATAGAGCCCGGGGTTGTAGCTCAGGCTGGCGTAGGCCGGCATGCCCGCAAAGAGGAAGGGATTCCAGAGAGCGCGCTCCAGGCCCTTCGCGCGCACGTAGTCGGCGAAGCCGAGGGGCGCGACGCTGTCCGGGCTCACGAAGACCGCGCGATCAAAGACCGCCTCGGGATAGATCAGGGCCAGGAGCAGGACGAAGAGCAGCGCGGCGGCCAGGATCCCCCACGCGCCGCTCAGGGACGCGAGCCCCTCCGGCAGCGAACGCGAGCGCGGCGGCCCGCTCACGAGGCCACGCCTCCGGGCCTGCCGGAACGGAGGGAGCGGAAGAGCGAGGCGAGCAGACCGCGCTCACCACGGAAGAGCGCCGCCAGGGTCGAGCGGGCGACGTGCCAGGCCCAGCCCAGGTAGGCGAGGGGTCGCAGCACGGGACGGACGTGCCGCTGCACGAGCCGCGCCATCGCCAGGCGCTGGGCTCGGAGTTTCGCGGCGCTGGTGCCGCCGCCGCTCGAGAAGCCCACGCGGTGATAGAGCAGCCCGCCCGGCTGGTAGCGCAGCGTCCAGCCGAGGGAGCGCGCCCGCAGCGAGAGGTCCACGTCCTCCGCGTAGAAGCCGAAGTCCACGTCGAAGCCGCCCGTCAGCTTCCAGAACTCCGCCCGGCCCAGGATGCAACAGCCGGTGAGATATTCAGTGTCGCGGGGCAGGAGCCAGCGGCCCTGCGCCTTGCGGCGGATGCCGCGGTGCCGGCTCACCCGGGTCAGGCGGCCGACCCGGCCCCCGCCGTACCAGAGCAGCTCGCGCCGGTCGTGGTAGTGGATGCGCGGAGAGGCCGCGCCGCGCCGCGGCTCCTCCTCCAGATCGGCGACGAGGGGATCGACGAGCCCGGGCTCCGCCTCGATGTCGTTGTTGAGCAAGCAGACGTAGTCCGCGCCTGCAGCGAGCGCGTGTTCAAGGCCGAGCTTCATCCCGCCGGCGAAGCCGAGGTTCCTGCCTGCCCGCAGCAGCTGCCAGTCCTCGTGCTCGCGCTCCGCCTGAAGGTCCGAGCCGTCCGTGGAGCCGTTGTCGACGAGGATCAGATCCACGTCGTGAGCGCTGCCCGCAGCGACCCCTTCCAGGCTGCTCAGGCAGAGGGGGAGCACCTCCTGGCCGTTCCAGTTGAGCACCACGAGGGCGACCTTCCTCCGATCATTCGTCACGGGCGGACTTCTCGGCTGCGACGCGGTAGCTCTCCTCGCGCCCGCGCAGGTGGATCATGAGCTCACCCAGGAGGCCGAGGGACGCGAACTGGAAACCCAACACGAGCAGGATCCAGCCTAGGATGAGGAGCGGACGTACGCGCAGCGCGTGAGTGATGATCCAGGTCGCACCGAAGTAGAGGTTGATGGCGAAGCCGACGACCAGGAGCCAGAAGGCCACGCGGCCGAAGAAGTGCAGCGGCGCGAGAGAGCGCCGGGCGATGAAGGAGACGGTGAGCATGTCGAAGATGCCGTTGAGGAAGCGCCTGCCGCCGTACTTGCTGCGTCCGAAGCGGCGCGCGTGGTGGCGCACGGGGATCTCCGTGACGCGGAAGCCCTGCCAGCCCGCGAGGACGGGGACGTAGCGGTGCATCTCGCCGTAGAGACGCACGCTCTGCGCGACCTCGCCGCGGTAGGCCTTGAAGCCGCAGTTGAAGTCGTGCAGGGGCAGGCCCGAGATGAGCCGCACCATACCGTTCCAGAGCTTCGACGGCAGGGTCTTGCTCGGCGGATCGCGGCGTTCCTTTTTCCAACCGCTCACCAGGTCGAAGCCCTCCTCGAGCTTGGCGATCATGGCGGGGATCTCGGCGGGGTCATCCTGCAAATCGGCGTCCATGGTGATCACGGTTTCGCCGCGGGCACGCTTGAAGCCCTCGGCGAGCGCGGCGCTCTTGCCGTAGTTGCGGCCGAAGCGCACGTAGCCCAGGCGGGGATCGGTGGCTGCCAACTCCGCGAGCAGCTCGCCCGTGCCGTCCCGGCTGCCATCGTCGATGACCAGGATCTCGTAGGGCGCATAGGGTGCCGCGTGCTCGCCGATGCGCTCGAGCAGGGCCGGTAGGCTCTCGGCCTCGTTGAAGGCGGGAATCACGACGCTCAGCTTCACGCATCCTCCTCCCGCGTCCAGGCCACCTGTCTCGCCAGCCCCTCGGCCAGTCCGACGGCCGGCGCCCAGCCCAGCTCGCTGACGATTCGCTCGTTGGCCGCGAGAGTGTCGGGCACGTCGCCGCGCTCCGGCGGCTGGTAATCCGTCTCGAGCGGCTGCCCCAGAGCTTCGCCGAGCAGCGCGATCGCCTCTTTCAAGGTTACACAGCTGCCTCCGCCCGCGTTGAACACGAACTCACTGCCCTCGTAGTCGGCGGCGCGCAGATTCGCATCGACGATGTCGTCGATGTAGGTGAAGTCGCGCGTCTGGCTGCCGTCCCCGTAGACGCCCAGCGAGCGGCCGGCCTGCCCCGCGGCGATGAAGCGGGAGAAAGCCATGTCCGGCCTCTGGCGCGGGCCGTAGACCGTGAAGTAGCGCAGGGCCGCGGCGCGGAGGCCGTAGTTCATGCGATAGAGGTCGACGAGCTGCTCGGCCGCGAGCTTGGTGACGCCGTAGGGGCTGAAGGGTCGCGGCAGGGAGGTCTCCCGCATCGGCAGCTCGTCCACACTGCCATAGACAGAGCTCGAGCTCGCGTAGACGAGCATCACGCCTTCCCGCCCCCTTAGCACCTCGAGCAGGCGCTGGGTCGCGGCGAGGTTGCAATGCAGGTAGATGGCGAACTCGCGCCCCCAGCTCGCCCGCAGCCCCGCCTGGGCGGCCTGGTGGAAGACGCGATCGCAGCCGTCGAGCAGGGGAGCGAGATCGGCGTCGACGAGATCGGCCTGCACGAAGCGGAAGCCCGGACGCCTACGGGCCGATTCGAGGTTGCGCCGCTTGCGCGCGGGATCGTAGTAGTCGGTGAGGCAGTCGATGCCGACGACTTCTCGGCCGCTCTCGAGCAGGCGCTCGACCAGATGCGAGCCGATGAAACCCGCTGCGCCCGTGACCAGGGCTCGCCCGCTCACGGCGCGACCTCCTCGGCCGGCGGCGCCTGCCCGTTTCCCGCCTCCGGTGGGGCCATTCCGGCGCCGAGGGCCTCCTCGAGCTGCTGCAGGCGCTCGCGGATCGGCTGGCTGTCCGGGTGACGCGCGAGGAACTCCTCGAGCTGCTGCTTCACTGCGAGGATGTTCTTGGTGGAGGGGAAGTAACTGACGATGAAGTCGACCAGCGACATGTAGGCCGGCTCGTAGTCCGGGTTCAGCTGGATGACCTTGCCCAGCGCCTCCACCACCTTGCGGTACTCGCCCATGGATTCGAGCGCCTGAGCGTATCGGGCCCATAGCTGGAAGTTGCCGGGCTCGCCTTTCAGGTATCGCTCGTAGGTCTCCACCGCCCTCTCGGGCTCGCCGTTCATCATGTAGAGGTAGCCCATGTAGAGCACGACAGGCGCGAGGTCCTCGCGGATCAGCTGGGCCATCTCCATGGAGCGGACGGCGAGCTCGACGTTTCGCTCCGCGTCCGCGCGGGGGCGTTCCGCCTCGATCGCCAGGCGGCTCCACGCGGCCGCGTAGTTCTGGATGAGGTGGCGGATGGTCTCGTCCTTGTGGAAGGCCGGCAAGTCGAGCGCGGGATCGTCTGGCTGCGGCACCTGGTCCAGGATCGACGGCCCGGAGTCGATGGGCGCCTCGCTCCAGGGATAGGCCACGCTCGTGCGGTCCTGGCTCAGGATGCCCCGCCATTCGAAGACGTGCTCCAGGTTCTTGCGCAGCAGGGCCAGGTCTACCTGGTCGCTGCCTTCACTCAGCGTCATCCGGTAGACCATGCCCTCCATCATGAGGTAGGGCTGGAAGGGAAGCAGCGTCTCCCTCGGGATGGTCACGGCGAAGTAGTAGGTCCGGCTGTCCCAGCCGGCGGGTAGCCGCTGCGTGTTGACGAAGAGGTGGTTGATGATCTCGTCGCGCGGCTGCAGGATGCGGCCGTCCTCCATGCGGAAGTAGTGCGTGGCCACCTCCGCGAGCTGCTCGTCGGTCCAGGTGATGGGCAGCTTCGGCTCGTAGTCGCGCAGCTGTGCCATGTACCAGTCCGTGTTGAGCAGGCTGAGGTTCACCACGCGGACGTCCTTGCGGAAGCCCTCTACCTCCTGGATGTACCAGAGCGGGAAGGTGTCGTTGTCCCCGTTGGTGAAGATCACCGAGTTCTCCGCCAGCGGAGCGAGGACGTTGTAGGCGTAGTCGCGGGCGATGAGGTTCTCGCTTCGGTTGTGCGTGAACCAGTGCTGCTTCAGGGGACCGAAGGAGGCCAGGATCAAAAGCGGCGCGACGATCGCCGCCATCATGCGGCCGCCGCGCTCGCTCCGGAGGGATTCCAGGAGGCCCACGGCGCCCAGGCCGATGAAGATGGCGAAGAAGTAGAAACCGTTCGCGTAGAAGTAGTCGCGCTCGCGGACTTCCTCCGAGCTGAAGTTGAGGAAGAAGACCAGGCCGATGGTGTTGATCAGCAGGATCGTGATCAGCGTCCACCAGTGGCGCCTCTCGCGCAGCCGCTGGTACCAGACGCCCAGTAGTCCCAGGCCGATGGGAATCGCGGTCAGCGCGCGTCCGAGGTGGAGGCTATCGCCGAGCCAGCGCTCGGGGGGCATGCGGAACTGCTGCCAGAAGTAACCGAACATGTGCTGGAACTGCCAGCCCAGGGCAGCCTTGCGCTCGGTGGGCAGCTGGAAGGGATACTGCTCGCGCTTCAGCACGGCCCAGAGATTGCCCCAGGATGAGGGATCGGCCTCGTTGATAGCGGGGCTCTGGCCGGCGCGAATGAGCAGGAACAGGTGCACGCTCAGGCCCAGGACGAAAAGACCCAGGCTCGCCAGGAGGAAGGGTCGCGCGCGCGGGGCGTGGACGTCGACGGCCCCGGCGGAGAGCTCCTTGGCGACCGGCTTAAGCAGGCCAAAGTCCGAGCGCGTGTTCGGCAGGATCAGGTAGAGCCCCGCCGCGAGGATGAGCAGCAGCCCGATGATCATGATCGAGTCGGGCATGTGGAGGATCGTGCTGCCCAAAAACAGCGCCAGGGCCAGGCCGACGAGCCAGAGCTCCACGTCGCTGAAGCTCTTGGTCCGGATCAGGAGCGCGAGCACGAAGAAGCCGGGGAATACGAGGATCGTGCCCAGGTGGAAGCCGACGGCCAGGCTGAGCAGGTAGAGGATCAGGTAGACGAGGGCATTGCCGCGGGGACTCTCGGCGTGCTCGCTCCAGTCGAGGATCAGCCAGAGCGTGAAACCCATCAGGAAGGCGCTCAGGGAATAAACCTCGGCCTCGATGGCGTTGATCCAGAAGGTATCGCTGAAGGCGATGAAGATCACCGCGACGAAAGCCCCCACCGGGGCAAGCCAGGAGGCCGTTCCCTCCCGTATGTTCCAGGCGCGCGTGGCCTTGAGCACGAGCAGGAACATCATGAATGCCGCCAGGGAGGCGAAAAAGGCGCTCATGACGTTGATCTTGTGGGCCACGCCGATCCCCAGGGGCAGCACGCTCGCCAGCCGCCCGACCAGCACGTACATGGGCGTCGCTGGCGGATGGGGGATCCCGAGGATGTAGCTCGTCGTGATGAATTCGCCGGCGTCCCAGAAATTCAGCGTGGGCGACATGGTCTGGAGATAGACGAGAAAGGGCAGCAGGAAGGACAGGGCGCCGAGCAGGATGACCACGGGCTTGCGAGCGCTCATGAGAACTCTCTGGAACGGGTAAAGGAATGAAAAATCAGCAAATATAGGGCGGATCCTGCCCGAAAGTTCCACCGGGCGCAACCCCTTTTCTCCGGCGAGGGGACCTCAGCAGCCCGCTGGGCCAGCGCCCGGGCCGCCTTCCGCCGACGGGACCGCCGCCGGGGGCTTACCGGGGCTCAGGCGGGCCTGCCCTCCTCCGCGTCCCTCTCGCCCCGGCGCAGGAAGAAGAGGAAGCCTCCCTGCAGGCTGACCAGGAGCATGCACAGGTAGGCCAGGAGCTCGATGGCCACCGCCGCCTCCCCGCTGACGCCCGTCGGCGCGAAGAGCGGCAGGGCCAGGCCCTCCCTGAGGCCCAGGCCGCCGATGGTGATGGGCAGCGTGAGCGCGAAGGCCAGGGGCGGGATGACGAGGAAGAAGTCGAAGAGCAGCGGACAGGCCTCCCCGAGCAGGGCCCGCCCCACCAGAAAGTGCACGGCCACCCGCAGCGACTGCACGAGCAGGGAGAAGACGAAGAGGCGCAGGAGCAGGACCCGATGGCGGCGCAGCTGGCGCAGCTGCTCGAGGACGCGGGCTCGGAAGCCCTCTTCGGGCAGGAGCTTGAAGCGAGAGGCAAGGCGCCGCAGGGTTCGTGCCACCGGATCCAGCAGGAAGAAGATCCCCAGCAGGAGGAAGATCGCCGACCCCCAGAGGACGGGCCGGGCGAGGGGCCGGAGCCCGGCGTCCCCGGAGAGACGCCAGCCGGCGAGAAAGGCCAGCATGGCCAGCGCGCTGAGTCCCGTGAGACGGTCGGCGAGCGTGGCGGTCGCCGAGGCGACCGGGTCGCGCTGCCCGCGGCGCAGGTCGAGCACCTTGACCACGTCGCCGCCCACGTTGCCGGGCATGAAGTTGTTGAAGAAGAGCCCCACCCAGTAGAGCTCCAGCAACTTGGGCGGCGAGAGGTCGATGCCCAGGGCCGCGAGGAAGCGCCCCCACTGCCAGGCACCGGCCATCATGCTCAGCGTGAACACGAGCAGGGCAGCGAAGAGGTAAGGCCAAGAGGCGGCGCCCAGGAGGGAGGCCGCTTCGGTCACCGAGATCCGCGAGAGAAGGAAGAGGACCAGCAGCGCGGTGAGCAGGCCCTTGCCGAGGGTGAGAAGGCCCCTGCGCGTACGGCCCGTCATGTTCCGCCCTTCCCGCCCGTGAGCTCGCGGAGCAGTTCCTCGGCTTCCCGCGCCGCCCTCTCCCAGGTGAAGCTCCGTGCGCGCTTCGCGGCCTTAGTCGCCATCGCCGCGCGGCGCTCCTCGTCCCCCAGGAGTCCAAGCGCGGCCTCGGCCATGGCCTGGACGTCGCCGTAGGGCACGAGCAGACCCGTCTCCCCGTCCTGCACGGAGTCGCGCAGGCCAGGCGAGTCGGCGGCGACGGCGGGCACGCCGCAGGCCGCCGCCTCGATGACGGTCAGCCCCCAGCCCTCCTTGGGGCTCGCGTTGAGGAAGAGGTGGCAGCGGTGGAGGATGTCCCTGACCGTGTCCAGGGGCACGTGACCGTGCCAGCGGACCGACCCCTCCAGGCCCAGGTTGCGTCCCTGGGCCTCGAGCGCGGCCCGCTCGGGGCCGTCGCCGACGACGTCCAGCTTCGCATCCGGCAGCTCGCGGCGGATGTCCGCGAAGGCCTTGAGCACGAGGTCCATTCCCTTGTAGCGGCGCAGGCGACCGAGGTGGACGAGCCGCGGCGCGCTGTCGCGGGGCGGCGGATCGTCGTGGGCATAGGCCTCGGCGTCGAAGCCGCAATAGCTGACCGCGACGCGATCGGCCGCGAGCCCACGCCGGATCAGGTCGTCGCGGGTGCTGGGGCTGATGGCCAGTACGCGGCTCCGCCGGTAGATGCGGGGGATCAGGAGCTCGAAGGCGTAGACGTAGGCGGCAAACAGCGGGTTGGTCTCGCGGAAGACCGTCGTGCCGAACAGGTGCGGCACGACCAGCAGATGGGGTAGCCGGCTCAGCAGGGGCAGGAAGAAGGGGATCTTGTTGACGTCCTCACAGATCACATCGAAGTCGCCAGCCTGAAGGAGCCGCCGCGCCCGGGCCGGCAGGACCCAGTTCGCGTTCCACCAGCTCCCGGCGCGCAGGATGTGCAGCCCGTCGTAGCGGGCCTCCGGCGCGGCCCCCGGCCAGCCGGCGGCCAGCAGGGTGAGCTTGTGTCCCGACGCCGCGAGGCGCCGGAGGATCTCGTGCAGGTGGACCTCCGCCCCCCCCGCCTCGGGATTCTCCAGGTCGCGCCAGTTCACGGCCAGGATGCGCATGCGCCGGCTCATGCGGCCTCTCCTCGTAGCGGCGGTTTGCGGGCCACCGTACCGACGACCATGGCGCTGTACTGGCCGAGGCGCCGGTAACGCAGGGTCGCGAGCAGGCGCCGCCATCCCGTCCCGACGATCGGCAGGGGACGTGGCCGCATGGGTAGCCGGCCGAGGCCGAGTCGGATCAGCCACTGGCGCAGGGCGCGGTAGGGCAGGCCGGGCTCGGGCCAGCTGCCGTAGCTGCATGTCACCTCGAGGCCGCAGTGCCGGACGAGGCCCTCCAGCTCCCTCGCGCTGAAAGAGCACTCCCAGCCCGCAAACCAGCGACCCAGGGCAATCAGCAGCTTCTTGATCGGCGTGTAGTAGTGCCAGCGTTGGGGCACGTCCACCAGCAGGAATCCGCCGGGGGCGAGCACGCGGGCGTTCTCCGCCAGGAGGGGAGCCGGATCCCGGAAGTGTTCGAGGAGACCTTGGTGGAAGACGACATCGAAGGAGGCGTCTGGGAAGGGGAGCTGCAACGCGTCGCCGCGAACGAGCCGCGGGGCGTCCGTCCCGGACTGCGCGAGCTGCGTGCTGGCCAGGGCCGGCAGGGAGTAGTCGAGGACGGTCACCGCGGCGCCACGCTCGGCGAGCCGCAGCGAGTCGCGGCCGCTGCCAGCGCCCACCTCGAGGACGCGCGCGCCGGACGGATCGCAGTGGCGCAGGATCTCCCGGTGGACTTCGCCGACCGACTCGTAGATCTCCTCCAGCGGTCTCTCCCGCCAGAAGCGATCCCAGTGCTCGCGGCGGCTCTCCCTCCCGCTGCCCGTCACGCCGGCTCTTCTCGCACCGCGAAGAGCAGCCCCTCGAGGATGCCGTTGACGAAACCCGCGCCCTCCTCGCTGTCGAACTTCCTGGCCAACTCGATGGCCTCGTCGAGGATCACCTTCACCGGCACCTCGGGGGCGTGGATGCCCTCGGCCAGTCCCATGCGCAGGATGAGGCGGCAGATCAGACTCAGCCGCTCGATGTCCCAGTGCTCCAGACGTGCGGCGATCGCCTCGTCGAGGCTCGCGCTGCTCGTCCGCGTCCAGCCGATCAGCCGCCGCGCGTACTCGACGCTCTCGTCCGAGCTCTTCCGCCGCAGCGCCTGGCCACTGAGGACGCTCTCGGGCTCCTTCTCGGGCGACTCTAGTTCGTAGAGGCTTTGGAGAGCCAGCTCCCTCGCCTTCCGCCTTTTACCCATGCCTGCGTCAGGCTTTCATCTGCCGGCCGAGATCCACCAGCTCGATGGCCGAGAGCGCGGCGTCCCAGCCCTTGTTGCCGCTCTTGGTCCCGGCCCGTTCGATGGCCTGCTCGAGGTTGTCGGTGGTCAGCACGCCGAAGGTCGTGGGCGTGCCGGTGGACATCCCCACCTGGGCGATGCCCTTGGCGCTCTCGGCGGCGACGTACTCGAAGTGCGGCGTGCCGCCCCGGATGATCGCACCCAGGCAGACGACGGCGTCGTAGCTTCCCGACTCCGCAGCGAGCTTCGCGATGTAGGGCAGCTCGAAGCTCCCCGGCGCCCAGATTTCGACGATGTCGTCGGCGGAGGCGCCGTGGCGCTGCAGGCAATCGGTCGCGCCCGCCACGAGTTTGTCCACCAGGAATTCGTTGAAGCGGCTCGCCACGAGGGCGACCTTCATCCCGCGGGCGCTCAGCTGCCCTGCCAGTTTCTTCCCCATCGTTCCTCCTATCAGGCCCCCAGAGGTCTCAAAATCGGTGGGCCGTTGCAAGCAAAATGGTCCTTTGTGTTTCGCAGCCTGCTGGGCTAGAGCATGTCCAAGAGGTGCCCCAGCTTGTCGCGCTTCGTCTCCAGGTAGCGGTGGTTGTCGTCCTGCGGCGGCACCTCCAGGGGCAGGCGCTCGACGATCTCCAGGCCGTAGGCCTCCAGGCCGACGATCTTGCGTGGGTTGTTCGTGAGCAGGCGGATCCGCCGCAGCCCGAGGTCCACGAGGATCTGCGCGCCGATGCCGTAATCGCGCAGGTCCGCCTTGAAGCCGAGCGAGTGGTTCGCCTCCACCGTGTCCAGGCCCTCGTCCTGCAGGCGGTAGGCGCGCAGTTTGTTGGCCAGTCCGATGCCGCGGCCCTCCTGCGTCATGTAGAGGAATACGCCGTGCCCCTTGTGCTCGATGAGGCGGAGCGCCAGGTCCCGCTGCTCACCGCAGTCGCAGCGGCGGCTGCCGAGGACGTCGCCGGTGAAGCACTGACTGTGCACGCGCACCAGGGTGGCTTCGCCGTCTGTCGGTTCGCCCTTGACCAGAGCTGCGTGCTGGCTGCCGTCGATCACGCTCTCGTAGAGGTAGAGGTGGAAGTCGCCGACGCGCAGGGGCAGGTCGATGTCCACGACCTTCTTGATCAGCCGCTCGCGCGTGCGGCGATAGGCGATCAGGTCGGCGATGGAGATCATGAGCAGGCCGTGTTTCTCGCAGAAGAGCTCGAGGTCTGGGACCCGGGCCATGCTGCCGTCCTCGTTGAGGATCTCACAGAGCATGCCGACGGGACGCAGCCCGGCCAGCTTCGCCAGGTCGACGGCCGCCTCGGTATGGCCCGCGCGGCGCAGCACGCCCCCCGGCACCGCGGCGAGGGGGAAGACGTGCCCCGGCCGCGCCAGGTCCTCCGAGCAGGTGTCGGGATCGGCCAGCAGGCGCACGGTGAGCGCGCGGTCGGCGGCGCTGATGCCAGTGGTCGCGCCCTGGCGCGCATCCACGCTCACCGTGAACGGCGTGCGCATCAACGCGGTGTTGTTGTCCACCATGGCGCGAAGGTCCAGGCGATCGAGGAGGTCCTGCTCGCCCGGTGCGCAGATCAGGCCGCGGCCGTGGGTCGCGAAGAAGTTCACGTCTTCCGGCGTGACCTTCTCGGCAGCCATGATCAGGTCGCCCTCGTTCTCGCGGTCCTCGTCGTCCACGACGACGACCATGCGGCCTCGCCCGATTTCTTCGATGGCCTTCTCGACCTGATTGAAATCTGTCATTCCTGTTCGCCTTTCGTGAAGCCGTGCTCCAGGAGTAGTTTCTCAAGGCCCGCGTCCCCGCCTTCGCCGCGCTCGAGGTAACGCAACACGTACTTGCCGAGGATGTCCGTCTCGAGGTTGACCTCATCGCCCACGCGCGCGGCGCCGAGGGTGGTCGCCGCCAGGGTGTGGGGAATCAGGAACAGATCGCAGCCGTCCCGGAGGATCTCGGGTCCCACGCTCAGGGAGATCCCGTCCACGGCGAGGCTGCCCTTGGGCACGAGCTGGCGCACGAGATCCGCCGCCATGCTGAGGCGTAGCCTGCGCCAGTCTCCCTCGCCTGTCAGCTCCGCGATGCGACCCACGCCGTCGACATGGCCCGTCACGAAGTGCCCGCCCATTGGGCTGGCGGGGGTGAGCGCAGGCTCCAGGTTCACCGGTCGGCCCGGCGCCAGCCGTCCGAGGGTCGTCGCGCGGAGGGTCTCGGCCATGGCGAAGAAGTGGAAGCGGTCGGCCTCGACAGCGGTCGCCGTCTGGCAGACCCCGTTCACCGCGACCGAGTCCCCCACGCTCAGTCCTTCCGCCATGCCGGGCGCCTCGATCTCGAACTCGCGTCCGCCGCCCCGTTCCCGGGCCACCCTCACGCTGCCCAGCTCCTCGATCAAGCCGGTGAACATGCCGTCTCCTCCTTCGCGGGCGGGAGCAGCGTGATCCGCAGATCCTCGCCCAGAGTGTGCAGCCCCGCGATGCGCAGCCGGTCCATCTCGGACGCAGAGGTCCAGACCGGCCTGCCGTCCGCGGGGAAGAGCCGCGAGGCCAGGAAGAGCTCCCAGCGCTGCCAGAGCCCCGCGGCCAGGAAGGAGCTGACGAGTCGCCCGCCGCCCTCGACGAGAATGCTGGTAATCCCCTCGTCCGCCAGCGCGCGGAGGGCCGCGTCGAGGTCCAGGCCCCCACTGGGCGCGACCGGCAGGCCGAGCACGCGCCAGCCGCGCTCTGCGTACTCCCGCCCGTCCTCTAGAGCCCGCTCGGGCAGCAGGAGCAGCGGCGCGCGCTCCTCCCAGTCGAGGTCGCCAGGGCAGCGCGGCGGGTCGCCGTCAAAGACCACCGGCCGGGGCTGGGCGCCGCCAAAGTCCTCCAGGCGTACGTCCAGGCGAGGGCGGTCCAGCCGCGCCGTCTCCCCGCCGACGGCCACGGCCATTGCCTCGCCGCGGAGGCGGTGCCCCTCGCGGCGCGCGGGCTCGCCCGTGATCCAGCGCGAGCTGCCGTCGGCGCGGGCGAGCATGCCGTTGAGCGTCGCCGCGCTCTTGAGGACGACATGGGGCCGGCCCGTCCGCTGGAAGTGCACATAGACCTCGTTCGCGGCCTCGGCCTTGCCGGCCATCAGGCCGCCGGTCACTTCGAGTCCCGCTTCGGCAAGCAGCCTGTGGCTGCGCCCGCGCTCGGCTGGGTTGGGATCCTCGAGGGCGTAGACCACGCGGCCGATGCCCGCCGCAACGATCGCCTCGGTGCAGGGAGGGGTGCGGCCCTGCCGATGGCAGGGCTCCAGCGTGACGTAGAGGGTGGCGCCGGCGGGGTCGTCCTCGCAGGCGGCCAGGGCTTCGCGCTCCGCATGGGGCAGGCCAGGCCCGCGGTGCCAGCCCTCGCCGAGGACGCGTCCGCCCGCCACCAGGACCGCGCCCACGCGCGGATTGGGCTCTACCTCGGCACCGGCACGAGCCGCCAGTTCGAGGGCCCTCGCCATCCAGCGCCGATCGTCTTCGCGCTCTCTCAAATCCGCCCCCTGCCGATACCGGGCACAAAAAAACCCGGACGGACTCCGGGGAACAGGGAGGTATGGGCGCGCGCGCGCCGCGCCGATCTGCCTTCTCCCATCCGGACTGTTACCGTCGGCTCCGGAATCGCACCGGATCTGCGGCTCGCGCCGCTCGCGGGCTCGGGGCCTGAGGGCCCATCACCGCCGGTGGGGAATTGCACCCCGCCCCGAAGGCTGGCACCAATTAACCGCTCCCGCGCGCTCTTGTCAAGGCGCAGGCCCGGCAGCTCGGGGTCGTACAATCCACCCGGAATTTGTACTATATGCCGTGCCCGTGATCGAGTCCTCGCGGAGGAGGCCTGTTGTCCCAGCGCAATCCACAGAGACCGAAGCCATCCCGCGAGCCCGGCACCGTCCCCCGCACCGCCGCGCGGCGTCTGGACACGCGGGGCAGCTTCTGCCCCATGCCCGTCATAGAGACAGCGGCGGCCATGCGCGCCATGGCGCCGGGGGAGATCCTCGAGGTCGTCTCCGACGACGTTGGTGTCAAGCTGGACCTGCCCGCCTGGTGCCGCGCGCACCGGCAGCGTCTCGTTGAGATCGTCGAGGAGGGTCGCGAGATCCGGGTCTTCATCGAGAAAATGGACGGAAACGCAGATCCCGAAGTCAACCAGCGCTGACAGCGCAGCGAACGGAGCGAGCATGACGACAGCCCCGCGACGCAAGGAAGACGGAAGCCCGGTCCGTGCTATCGGCCTCCTCTCGGGCGGCCTCGACAGCACCCTGGCCGCCAAGGTCGTCCGCGACCAGGGCATCGAGGTCGTCGGCGTCAACTTCGCCACCGGCTTCTGCCGCAGCGATCACCACCGCGCCATGGGCGCCCTGGGCAAGGAGCAAGATGTCAAGCGCCTGCGGAACGAGGCCCTGCGCGCCGGCAGCGATCTCGAGATCCCCGTCCGCATCGTGGACATCTCGGCCGACTATCTGGACGTCATCCTCGCACCCAAGCACGGCTACGGCGCCAACATGAACCCCTGCATCGACTGCCGGGCCTACATGCTCCGAGCGGCGCGGGCGATCATGGACGAGGAGGGCGCCGACTTCGTCTTCACCGGCGAGGTGCTCGGGCAGCGCCCCATGAGCCAGCACCTGCGAGCGATGAAGATCGTCGAACGCGAGGGTGGGCTCGAAGGGTTGCTCCTCCGTCCCCTCTCCGCGAGGCTCCTCTCCCCCACCGAGCCGGAGAAACGCGGCTGGGTGGACCGCCAGCAGCTGCTGCGCATCCAGGGCCGCACACGCCGTGAGCAGATGCGCCTGGCAGGCGAAGCGGAGCTCACGGACATCCCCTCCCCCGCCGGCGGTTGCTGCTTCCTCACCGACGAAGTCTATGCCTCCCGCTTCCACGACCTGCTCACCCATATGCCTCCGGGGGAAAAACCGAGCGCCCGCGAGCTCCTGCTGCTGAAGGTCGGACGGCACTTCCGTCTTTCGCCGAGGCTGCGCCTGGTCGTGGGCCGGGAGGAGGCGGAGAACCGTTTCCTGCAGCACTTTTTCCCCGACGCCCCGCAGTTGGAGGCGGCGGAATACTCCGGCCCGCTGGCGGTCGTGCACGGGCGCGAGGAGGACCTAGCAGACGGAGTCCTGGACGACGAGTTGCTGCGGAAGATGGCGGCGATCGTGGCGCGCTACGGCAAGGGCCGCGCCGAAGAAGAGGTGGACGTCGTCCTGCGAAGAGGCGGGGACGAGCGGACGCTCCGAGTCGCGCCGACGAGCGGCGACGAGGAGCTGGATGCCTACCGGATCTCTGAGCGCTTCGACGCGGCGAGTCTGAGCGGCCGTGTCCGGCAGCCGGACTGACAGGCTGCTAGCCGTCCGGCGCGCCGCTCTCCCGCAGCATCCGCAGATAATCGCGCAAGGCCCGCGACGCGCGGCCCGGCGGCTCTTCCGCCCCGGCCAGCTCCTCCAACCGCTGCCGAACCTCCTGGACCCCCGCGCCCTTCCCTTCGGCCAGCGAGATCACGCCGAGATCGTAGAGCCTGTCCGGGTCGTTCGGGCGAAGGCTCAGGAGCAGCTCGATCTCCCGGCGCGCCCGCGCGAAGTCCCGTTGTCCGAAGAAGACCCGCGACAGCTCGACGCGGCCTCGGGTGCCGCGGCCCAGGTAGCCGAGCCGCGCCTGCCCCCAGGTCCAGTAGAGCTCCCCCTCCTGCCAGTCCACGTCCACGCTGCCGTCCAGGTCCGGCACGAAGCGCACCGACTCGAAGCCGGGAAAGAAGAGGCGAAGATCAAGGCCCCCGTGCAACGCCTTCTCGATCGGGAGGAAACGCACGTGCCGCGCGCCCTCGGGGGCGCGGAGCCCCTTCGCCAGATCGACGGCCTGTCCGATGAAGGGCGTGAGGATGATCGCGTCGCCCTGCCGCTCCCCCGGCGCCGCGCGCAGGTCCGTGACCGCCGTGCCCACCATCTGCCCGTAGCGCAGCATCGGATCGGCCAGCAGGTTGCCTCCGATCCTGGCCGTACGGCGCTGGTCGGCCTGCCAGTACGTGAGGGCGACCAGCAGCAGCGGTGCGATCACGGTCACAAGCCGTAGGCGCTGCGGCAGGCGACCGAGCCCGGCCGCCGCCAGGAGCCAGAGGGGGATGAGCGGAACGTAGAGGTAGTAGAAGTAGCTGTGCCGGACCAGCGGCAGCACCGGCATTAGCAGGAGAAGAAAGAGCAGCGCCGCACGGCCCATCTGCGGCGCCCAGTCGCGGCGGCGCCAGGCGAGCAGTGCGAGCAGGGCGGGAAGGAGGAGACCCCAGCGCCAAAGCGCGGGCTGGAACTCGGGCACCTGGTCGGGGAAGGCGACCCAGGGTCGCGCGAGCCAGGCCAGGTAGGTCAGCAGGTTCCAGAAGACGTTGACTCCGTAGACCGTCTCGTAAGGGTGACCGTAGGGTCTTTCCTGGAAGGCCCCCACCGCGAAGAGCAGGAGGATGCCGGCTAGGAGGCCGATCCCCGCCAGCCAGAGGCGGCGGCGCCGGGAGGTCGGCAGCAGGAAGGGCAGGACCGGCAGCAGAAGGAAGCCCGCCTCCTTGCTGAGCATGAGCAGCAGGTAGGAAATCAGCGCGCCGATCGACCAGGCCAGCCCGTCCCGGGTCAGGCACAGGGCTGTGATCAGGGCGAAGAAGGCGAAGAAGACCTCCTGTACGCCGCTGATCCAGTGCAGGCTCGTGAAGGCCACCGGGGAAGCGACCAGCAGCAGCCCGGCCAGGGCGGCCGGGCCCTCGCGCAGACCGAGGCGCCGGCCGAGAAGGGCGACGAGCCAGCCGCAGGCGCCGTGCAGTACGATGATGAAGACGTGGTAGAGCTCGGCGCGATCGCCGAAGAGGCGCCAGGCGGCGGTGAAGAAGAGCCGCACCGAGAGCAGGCGCCGCAGTGGATACTCGGAGGCCCAGGCGACCAGGCCGTCCACGCGCTCCAGGAAGAGCAGGTCGTCCAGGCTGAAGAATACCGTGAGAGCCTTGCGGTGGAGGATCAGACCGAAAAGAACGAGCAGGAGGAAGAGCCCCGGTTGCCCCAGCCAGCGCGCGCGGCGCAGCATGGTGCTAGTCCCCCGCCAGCAGGGCCGCGGCGAACTCCTCCGGATCGAAGGGCGCCAGGTCCTCCGGCTTCTCGCCCAAGCCCACCCAGCGGACTGGGATCCCCAGCTCGCGCCCGATCGCGAAGACCACGCCTCCGCGCGCCGTGCCGTCCAGTTTCGCCAGCACGATGCCCGTCACGTCCGTGGCCTCCTTGAAAACACGCGCCTGCTGCACGGCGTTCTGTCCCGTGTTGGCATCGAGGACGAGGAGCACCTCGTGGGGCGCGCCGGGCAGCTCGCGCCCGGCCACGCGCCGGAGCTTGGCCAGCTCCTCCATGAGCTGGCGCTTGTTGTGCAGGCGTCCGGCCGTGTCCACGAGCAGGACGTCGGCGCCGCGCGCCTTCGCGGCGCGCAGGGCGTCGAAGAGGACGGCCGAGGGGTCGGCGCCGTCTTGGTGACGTACGAGATCGCAGCCGAGCCGATCGGCCCAGATGGCGAGCTGGTCAATGGCGGCCGCGCGGAAGGTGTCGGCCGCGGCCAAGAGCACCTTCTCGCCGGCCTGCTGGTGGCGCCAGGCGAGCTTGGCCACCGAAGTCGTCTTGCCCACGCCGTTAACTCCCACGACGAGGATCACCCGGGGCTTGCCGCCCGCCGGGGGTGGCGCTTTCCAGTCCGCGAGCTCCGCCTCCATGCTGCTCCGGAGCACGGCGAGCACGCCTTCCAGGTCGTCGCCGGAGACCTTCTTCTCGCGCAGCCGCCGCTCCGCTTCTTCTGCGATCTCGAGGGAGAGGCCGGCGCCGAGATCCGCCTCGATGAGCAACTCCTCGAGCGCCTCGAAGACCTCGGGGCTGAACTCCTCGCGGCCGGCGAAGAGCTCGCCGACGCCGCCCAGGAGCTTGCCACGGGTCTTTCCCAGACCCGCCTTCAGCCTGGCGAAGGGGTTCATGACGCCCGGCCCGCCTCTGCCGCCTGCGCCTCCAGATCGTCGGGCACGTCCTCGAAGGCCACGCTGACCACCTTGGATATGCCGCTCTCCTCCATGGTCACGCCATAGAGGTGTCCCGCGACCTCCATGGTCCGCTTGTTGTGGGTGATCAGCAGGAACTGCGTGCGCTGCGAGAAGTCCTTCACAAGGCGGAGGAAGCGCTGGATGTTCGCGTCGTCCAGGGGCGCATCCACCTCGTCGAAGACGCAGAAGGGACTCGGCTTGCTCAGGTAGATCGCAAACAGCAGGGACAGCGCGGTGAGCGTCTTCTCACCGGTGGAGAGCAGCTGCACGTTGCTGATGTTCTTCTCCTTCGGCTTGGCCGTCACGACGATCTCCGCCTGGAGGGGATCATCCTCCGTGGTGCTGAAGCTCAGGTCCGCCTCGCCGCCCTCGAAGAGCGTCGTGAAGATCTCCGTGAAGTTCTTCCGGATGACGCGGAAGCTGTCCGCGAAGCGCTGGCGGGCCTCGCGGTTGATGCGCTGGATGGTCTCCAGGAGCCCGTCGCGGGCCCCCACGAGATCTTCCTTCTGTGCGAGCAGGAACTCGTAGCGCTGGCTCTTCTCTTCGTATTCCTCGAGCGCCATCAAGTTGACGACGCCGATGCGATCGATCTTCCCATGGAGCTTCTCCAGCGCCTCCTCGACGCTCTCGCCCTCGGCGGGCCGCCAGCCCTCACGCCCCTCGGGATCCGTGGCGGGATCGAGTTCCTCGTCGTAGCTGTCGCGGATCACCTGCTGCAGGTCGGCCATCTTGACCGCCAGGGTGTTGCGTTCCAGCTCCAGGCCGTGACAGACCTGCTCCTTTTCTCGTTGCCGGTCGCGCATACGCCGGCCCTCCGTCTGCAGGTCCTGCAGCTTCTCGCGCAGGGCGCTGATGCCCGAGAGCAGCAGCTCGACCGACTCGCGCTCGGTCGTCAGCCCCGATTGCATCTCGCCGAGAGACGCCCGCAGCGTCTCGGCGCGCTTGCGTAGGCTGGCGATCTGACGCCGCGACTCCGCCGCGCCCTCCTCGCCGCTCTTCTGGCGGGACCACTCACCGGCTTCCGCGCGTTCGAGGTTCTCCTGCTTCAGCACCAGGTTCTCCAGGCTCCCCTTGGTCGTAGCCTGTTCGAGGCGCTTCTCGGCCAGCCGCGCCTGGGCGCCCTCGCGCTTCTGCTCGAGCGCGGCGACTTCCTCCTCGAGCGCCGGCAGGTCCGCAGTGTCTCCGGGCGACTCGCTCGTCAGGCGGCCCAACTCGCCTTCCGCGGCTGCGCGCGCCTCGGCCAGTGACTCCGCCTGGCGTCCCTGGTACTCCTGCTCCGCCGCCACACCCTCCCGCTCCTCCTGGAGCCGCGCAAGGCGCGTCTCCAGGCGGGCACGTTCCATTTCTCGTCCCGCCAGCTCCTCACGGGCCGCGGCCAGGGTGCGGTCAGAGTCCTGCAGGGCTTCCTTGCAGCGGCCGAGCTCCCCGACCGCCTCGCCGCGTCGTGAGCTCAGGCCCTCGATCTCGGGCAGCAGATCGGCCAGCTCCTGCTCCAGAGCGGTGATCTCGTCGGCGCGCGCCAGCGGACGCGCTTCGCCCGCGCCGGTGGAGCCGCCCGCGCAGAGTCCGTCGCTGCGGAAGAGAAAGCCCTCCGGCGTGAGGAGCACGAGATCGCGCTCGGGGTGCTGGGCGATCGCCGCCAGCGCGGTCTCCGCATCGGGCGCAAGGTAGTGGCGGGCGAGCAGGCGGCCGAGCACGGGCTCCAGCTCATCGCCGGTCTCGATCAGCTCGAGCAGGGGACGCAGTCCCGGCGGCTGCGCGAGCTTGGCTGGCATAGCCACCCGTGCCGCGCCGGGATCCAGGGAGAGCAGGAAGGCGCGCCCCTGTTCCCGGGTCCGGATCTCCTTCAGCCAGCGCGCGGCAGTCTCCCCGCTCTCTACCACCGCGGCTCCCAGGGAATCGGCCAGGGCCGCCTCCACGGCCTCGCGCTGCTCGGGGGCCACCTGGATGCGCTGGGCCAGGGCGCCGAGCAGGCCCGGCTCGCCGCTGCGATTCTCGAGAAGCCAGCGTGTGCCCTCGGGGTAGCCCGTTCCCTCGCGCTGCAGTCGCTCGAGAAGATCGAGGCGGACACCGAGCTTCTCCCGGTGGAGCTCGCGGGACTGCCGCCGTTCGTCCAGCTCGCGTTCGCTCAGCTCGAGCTCCTCGCGCCGGGTCTCGTGTCCGTCCCGCTCCCGCTGCGCATCCGCCAGCGCTTCCGTCGCCCTGCGCTCCTGCTCGAGGAGCGTTCCCAGCTCCGACCGGAGCTCGCCTTCCTGCTCCTGTAGGCGCTCAGCCTCCGCGCTCAGCTCGCGGCCGCGGGATTCGCTCTGTGCTAGGCGCTCGCTCAAGCGCTCCAGCTCCCCGCCCGCTTCTGCCTGGCTGCGCGCGAAGTCCAGCTGGAGCTGCTTTTCGGTCCGCAGGAGATCGCGACGCTCCCGGAATCGACGCTCCACCTCGGCGGCGGCCTGCTCGACTTTACCCAGCTCCGCCGCGACAGACGCGCGCGTCTGGTCGAGCCGCTCGCGCTCGCCCGCGAGCGTCTCCCTCTCTTCCGCAAGCCTCTCCAGGGCCTCGCCGGCCAGGCGGGACTCCCGCTCCTGGCCCTCGACCTGGCGCTCTTCCGCACGGGCCTTCTCCTCGAGGACCGCGAGCTCTTCCTCGTGTTTGCGGTAACGCCCCGTCTGCTCCTCAAGACGATCCCGCTCCTCCTGATAGTGGGATTCCTTGCCGAGCAGGTCGGCCTGGAACCGAGCAGCCTCCTCGTCGAGGACAGCCAGCTGCCCCTCCCCGGCGCGGGACTCGTCGCCCAGTAGCCCGAGCCGGCGGCCCAGGTCCCCGTCCTCTCCCCAATAGAGGTGCAGCCGTCGCGAGGCCTGGTAGAGCTCCGCCTCGCGCAGCGTCTCTTGCAGGCGCTGGTAGCTCTTGGCCCTGCCCATCTGGTACTTGAGCGAACGGACGTTCCGTCCCAGCTCCGAGAGGATGTCCTCGAGCCGGGTCAGGTCGGCCTCGGTCGAACTCAGCTTCGAAAGGCTTTCCTTGCGCCGCAGCTTGTACTTGGTGATGCCGCTCGCTTCTTCGAAGAGGAGGCGCCGCTTGTCGCCGCCCTCGGCCAGCACCTCTTCGACCACGTCCCGTTCGATAATGGCGTAGACGTGATTGCCCAGACCCGTGCCCGAGAGCAAGTCGCGGATCTCGTGGAGCCGGTAGGGCTGGTTGTTCAGGAAGTACTCGCTGCCGCCCGCACGCGTTGTGCGGCGCTTGATCGTGATCTCGTCCCACTCGACTGGCAGCCGCTCGCTCGCACCCGTGAAGGTCACGGCCACCTCCGCGACGCCCATGGGGGCGCGCTTCTTGGTGCCGTCGAAGATCACGTTCTCCATCTTGGCGCCGCGAAGCAGCTTGGGGCTCTGGGCGCCGAGCACCCAGCGCAGGGCGTCCACGACGTTGGATTTCCCGCAGCCGTTGGGGCCCAGCACTGCCGTGATGCCCTCTTCGAAGTTCAGCTCCGTCCTGCTCATGAAGGACTTGAAGCCGTGCATTTCCAGTCTGGCCAGGCGCACGCTCTCTCCTCGGGATGCGGTAGTGCTTCAGTTGACGGCGATGACGCAGTAGTCCACACCGGCCTGATCGAGCAAGGAATCGCGGTAGGCACAGGCGGAGACCAGATCGGGGAAGGGCCCGACGCAGAGCCGGTACCAGGTGTCCCCCTTGACATACACGGGGCGCAGCACGAAGCCCGGGGCGCTGAAACCGCGCTCGCGCGCGCTCCAGGCGGCCAGGGCGCTGTCCCGATAGGATTCCACGTGTACGAGAAAGCCGCCTTTTCGGTCAAGGACGGATCGCCAGCGTCTCCGGCTCTCGTGGCGGCGCCACGAGCCTCTCCCGGGATCCACAGGCTCTGGCGGAGGCGTCGAGCTTCGGTCCATCTCCGCCGACTGTTCCGCCCCTGGCGGTAGCACCTGCGTTTCCGGCACTTGTCGCTCTGCCGGCGGCAGAGCGGGTTCGGCGCTTCCCGGCGCCTCCCGGGTGGCGTCATCCGATACGGGGAGGACCTCTCCCGGAGGCGTCCCCGCTACGGCTACTCCTGCGTCCAGGGCCGAGCTGGCCGGCGCGAGATCGTCCTCCGCCCCTCCCGATCTGCCGCTGTGATAGGGGCGATCGGCCCGTTCGGGTAGCGGGGAGAATGCAGACACGCTGTCCCGCCCCGGTCGATCCTCGCCCTCGGCGACCCGGTCGGAACCCGCGGGACCCAGCCAACGCCAACCCAGCACGGCGAGAACCGCGACCACCAGGACCGCCGGCAGGAGCAGGCGCCGGCGGCGTCCGCGGCCACGCTCCTTATTGAGGCTGAACTCCGAAGGACCCTCCCCCTGGTCCCCGACGTCTTCCGAATCCCCGACGTCCCCGGCGCCGGGTGCAGACGCCGCGTGGGTAAACTCCTCCAGCGCGGGCTCCTCCACCGCCGCTTCCGTCAAGAGGAGACGGTAGTGCGCCGCCGCACGCATCGCCTCCAGCAGGCCCTCCTCGTCCGCGGCGCCGGCCAGGAGGAGGACGCGATCCGCGGTCTCGGCCAAGCGGCGCAGGCTGCGCTCGGGCTCCTCGGGCGTCTCCAGGGGCAAGGACCAGGGAGCTCCCGCCGGGATCCACATGCCCTCGGCGCCCTCGCGGCTGCGCGCCACATGCTGGGCGCTGAGGCCGTAGTGCAAGATCTCCGTGAAGCCCTCGGGGCTCCCCTCGAAAAGCTCCGCGGTGAAGGGCGCCGCGGGGTGGGCGTCCACGACGAGCGTCGTCAACCCCTCGTTCTCCCAGTAGCCCGCCATCCGCTCGGCCAGGCCGGGCAACTCGTCCCGGCCTTTCTTGCCGGCCTCGACGAGCACCAGCGCGGCGCCGAAGTCCGGCGCAGCGCCGGCGATCTCCGCGAGGACGCCTGCGACCTGTTCGTCGATCCCGGGCAGTTCCCCGGGTTGTGGCGGCCAGACCAGCTCGCGCTTCACGGGCTCGCTCATGACCCTGCCTCCTCTTTCGCCAGGGCCCTCAGGAGGGCTCGTGCAAGCTCCGGCAGTTCCTCCTCGGCGACGGCCGCGAGGTCGAGGGAGAACTCGTCCTGGCGCAGGAGTCCGAGGACAGCCGGCTTCCCTGCACGCAGGCGCGTAGCCAGGCGCTTCCCGCTGCCGCCGGTCAGGCCGATCGCGATGGCGGCGCTCGGCCAGTTCGATTCCGCGGCAGCGCCCCCGCCGCTGCGGGCCTGGCTATCGACGATCCTCATCCGGAGCCCGCGCGGGCCGTCGGCCTTGAGCCGGGCCTTCAGCGCGCGGGCCAGACCTGCGATTTCTTTTCGATCCCGGACGAGAACGTTCCGTGTCGGCAGTTCGGCGCCCGTGGCGAGTCGTGCAGCCACGGTCTCGATCAGCGCTGCCAGGTTCAGCTTGTCCAGGCGCAGCGCCCGAGCCAAGGGGTTGGCGCGCAGCGCGGACACCGTCTCCGCCGCGCCGAGGATCACTCCGGCCTGGGGACCGCCGAAGACCTTGTCGCCGCTGAATGTGATCAGATCGGGTCCCGCTGCGAGGCCGCCTTCCAGGGTCGGTTCGAGGAGCCACTCCATGCCGGGGTCGAAGCGGCCACTCCCCAGGTCGTAGACGACGGGACAGCCGGTCCGCCGGCCGAGCTCCACGAGCTCGCCGAGGCCGGTATCCTCCACGTAGCCCTGCAAGCTGAAGTTGCTGCGGTGCACCTTGAGCAGCACGTCGCCGCGGCGCGTGATCGCCTTCTCGTAGTCGGCGAGCCGCGTGCGATTCGTCGTCCCAACCTCCACCATGCGTCCGGCGAAACGCTCGAGGATCTCAGGCAGGCGGAATGAACCGCCGATCTCCACCTGCTCCCCGCGCGACACGATCAGCCGGCGCTTGCGGGCGAGCGTATCCACGGCCAGCGTGAGGGCCGCCGCGTTGTTGTTGACGGCGAAGGCGTCCTCCACCCCGGTCAGGGCGCGCAGCAGGACCGATAGCTTGCGCATGCGCGAGGCGCGCTTACCCGTGTCGAGATCGAGCTCGAGGTCCACCGGCCAGCGGGCGGCGCGCGCGACGGCGCGGCGGGCGGACGCCGAGAGGACCGCGCGCCCCAGGTTCGTATGGAGCAGCACGCCCGTGCCGTTGATGACGCGGCGCGTGCCCTGGTCGGTCAGGGCCTGCCAGTCGCTCGCCCAGCGCGACGGCAGCACGCGCAGGAAGGTCTCGCGATCCAGGGCGCTCTCCCTCTCGTTCAGGGACGCGCGGTACTCGTCCAGACGGATCTGGAGGTAGTTCCTCAAGATTTCACGGCGCCAGCGCTCCGCGAGGCGGCGGAGGGGGGGCGTGCCGAGCAGCCGGTCCACCGAGGGAATGGCCTGGAGTGCGCGCTGCATCTGCTTCGCTTTCTCGGACACGGAATCTCGCTTTCGGCGGAAAGCCGGGAGCGGCAGGATCTTAAGGAGGCTATCACGGCCTCCAGGGGTCGTCAACGAAGGGGTCGATCGCCCCGGTGGGATCGAAGAACTCCGAGCTTCCGTAGGGCCGGATCTCCCCGTCGCGCACGGTCATCAGGGTGACCTGTTCGGCCAGGATCTCGCGGCGGGCCGCCTCGTCCCCGAGGTCCGATAGGCGCAGGGCCAGCTGTTCGCGGATCTGCGCGCGGCCGAGGGCGCCGTCGGTCATGATCTCGAGCAGGGTGCTCATGCCGAGGAAGCTCCGGGCGGCGATGGGATTCACGCTGGAAGTGTAGCGACGCTCGTAGAGGCGCAGGAACTCGCGAAAGAGTTCGCGGTCCCGCTTGAGCAGCACGTCGCTGGGAAAGATGGCGCCCTCGATCCTCTCGCCGCCCAGGCGCGCGAGCCGGCGCGAGTTCCAGGCCTCGTTGCCGAGGAGCTGTGCATAGATGTCATGGTAGGCAAGCTGCGGAACGATGAGCACGAGCTGCTCCGCCTCGCCGGGGAGGAAGAGCACCTCCGGTTGCGCCTCGCGGATCTTCCCGAGGGGATCGCTGAAGTCGGTCATGCCCACTTCGTAGGAGATACTGGCGACGAGCTCCCCGCCCAGCTCGTAGATGACCTCGCCGAAGGTGCGCGCCAGGGCCTGACCATTCCCTTGATTGGGATAGAGCACGGCGAAGCGGGAGCTGAGCAGCTCGAGGATCGCCAGGCGAGCTAGCGCGAGCACCTGGGCCTCGCTCGTGATGCTGTTCTGGAAGATCCAGTCTCCCAGCTCGTGGATGTTCTCGGACGTCGCCGAAGGGGAGAGCAGCGGCACTCCGCGCGCGTTCGCCTCCACCGCTGCGGCCACGGTGGGATTGCTGAGCACTCCGCCCAGCAGCGCGCTCGCGCCTTCCTGCACGATGAGACGACGGGCGGCCAGCGCGGCGCTCACCGGCTCGCCCTCCGTGTCGCCGGCCAGCAGCTCGAAGCTCGTCATGCGCTCGCTGTTGAAGCGCGCGAGAGCCAGGCGCGCGCCGTCCAGGAAGGCCTCGCCGTAGACGCCGAAGCGGCCGCTGAGCGGCGCGAGCACGCCGATCAGCCCCTCGCGGGCGGGAACGGCCTGCTGCTCGACCAGCGTCCCGTCTGGCAGGCCCAGCCGGGACAGAAGATCACGCGCGTGGTCCCGGAGAGCACCCAGGCCAGCGTCGGCGGCCGCGCTCTCCAGGAGGGGACGGGCCTCGTCCGGACGGTTCTCGCGAAGATGGCGCTCGGCGAGCGCGAGACCGGCGCGCGCTGCCATGGGCGAGTGCGGTCGCCGGCGACGGAACTCCTCGAGCTCGCCCGCGCCGAGGCCCCGGTCCACGAGCCCGGCGAGGAAGGTGAGGGCGCGGTCCCGCGAGCGGTTCCCCGGCCAGCTCGCGAGTGCCCGGTCGAGTCCCGTCGCGCCCTCGAGCCTTCGTCCGGAGTGCGCGAGGGCCTGGGCCCGGAGGAGCAGGCCCGCCCAGCGCGCCTCGCTGTCCGGATAGTCCTCGAGCAGTCTGCCGATGTGGTGGAGAGCGAGATCCCAGCGGGCCTCTTCCATGTAGCTCTCTGCGAGGCGCCGGCGCAACTGCGGCGCCGAGTGGAAGGCGGGGGCGGCCTCGAGGAGCTGGACCGAGAGGGAGCGCGCCTGCTCCACGTCGCCCTGGCGGTAGGCGTCGAGGATCGCTGCGTGGAGGCTTTCGGTGGCGGCCTCCCGCTCGGCCCCTGCCGCCGGGAGACGGCCCGCACCCTTCGGGCTGCAGGCGAGCGCCAGGAGCGCCGTCAGGAGCAGGACCGGCAGGATACCCGCGTGACGTCCCGATCGCAGCCAGATCCAGTTCTTCTGAAGCTTGTTAAACATCGCCGCGCTTCTTGAGGAGGCGCCGGTAGCGGCGGGATTGCTCGACGTAGCCCGCGGCCGCCTCGAGGTGGCTGCGAAGGGTCTCGTCCTCCGGCAGGCTGCGCCGCACCGTGGCCGGGACACCGAGCACCAGGCTGAAGGGAGGAATGCGCTCGCCTTCGCGCAGCAGGGCCCCAGCGCCGATCAGGCTGCCCTGGCCGACGTGGGCGCCGTTCAGCACCGTGGCGCCCATGCCGACGAGCACCTCGTCCTCCAGCGTGCAGCCGTGGAGGAGAGCGCCGTGCCCCACTGTCACCCGCTCGCCGATGCGGAGGGGGAAGTCCTCGTCCACGTGGAGCACGCAACCGTCCTGGATGTTCGTGTCCCTGCCGATGTGGATGGGCGCCAGGTCTCCCCGAATGGCGGCGCCGAACCACACGTTCACGCCGCCTGCGAGGAAGACCTTGCCCACGACCTGGGCGTCGGGCGCCAGCCAGCAGTCCTCGGGCACGCTGGGCCGGTCCTCGCCCAGCTCGTAGACGGGCATCAGTCCTCCTCCTCCTTCGGGTTCTCCTCGTCCCGCGGCCGGATGAGCTGCTTCTGGGATTCGAAGAGCTCCCGGTTGATGTAAATCTCGGCTTCGTTGCGCAGGGCGAGCGCGATGCCGTCGCTGGGCCGGCAGTCCACGGAGACGTAGTCGGAACCCTTCTGCAGCAGGATGCGGGCGAAGAAGGTGTTGCTCTCCAGGCGCGTGATCTCCGTGCGCTGGTGCCTCACCTCCAGGCCGCTCAGCACCAGCTTGAGCAGATCATGGGTCAGCGGCCGCTCGTACTCCGCGCCGCTGAGGGAGAGCGCGATGGAGCTCGCCTCGCTGGGGCCGATCCAAATGGGCATCACCTCGTCCCTGCCCTCGGGCTGGAGCAGGACGATGGGGCTCTTGGACGCTTCGTCCAAGGCAAAGCCCTTGACGCTCACCGCCAGGAGTTCGGATTCCTCGCTCACGTCGCCGTCTCCTCCGTGCGGAACCGGGACTTCAGCAGACAGCTACTCCAGCTCGAATGGCGGCTCGCTGCCCTCGAGCGCGTCCAGCATGTACTGGGCGTCCTTCGCCAGGTCGCTCTCCGGATAGAGTTCGAGGAAACGCAGGAAGGCCGCGCGCGCCTGCTGCTTGTCCTGCAGCTCCTCCGAATAGACGAATCCCACCATGAACATCGCGCGATCGGCCTGCTCCGAGTCGCCGAAGCGCTCCACCACCTGTTCGTAGTAGCCGATGCGTTCGTGGGGGTCGGTCGCGCTCTGAGCCATCTCGAAGAGCGACTCGGGAGTCGCGGCAGCGAGGAAGGGCTCGCCGACGTACTCGACCTCGTACTCTACTTTCAGTGCGTCGATCCTCTCCCGGTAATAGCGCTCCCGGGCCTGGGGGGCGAGCCGGCGGGCGATGTCGCCCCGCACCTCGTCCAGTCCCTTCTGACGCGCCGCCTCCTTCTCTTCCACGAGGATGATCGCCCAGCCCTTGTCTTCCACCTCGATGGGTTCGCTGATGTCGCCAGGCGACAGCGCGAAGATCTGCGCGGTGAAGTCCTCCTTCACACCGATCGAGCGGACGTAGCCGTCGCGCGTGAACCAGCCCAGGTCGCCGTCCTCCGCGGCGGTGGCGCCGTCCTTGCTCTCGGTTCTGGCCAGGCTGGCGAAGTCCTCGCCGCCTTCCACGCGCTTCCGGATGTTCTTCGCGCTCTTCTCACCGCCTGCGAGGATCATGCGCGCCCTGAGCCTCTCCTTCACGGCGAACTCCTCGGAGTGCTCCTCGTAGTAGCCGCCGATCTCGTCCTCGGCCGGCTGCGCCTTCGCCTCGACGTGCTCCTTGTAGTAGTGACGCATGAGGATCGTGCGCCGGGCGCGTTCCATCTCCTCCAGCAGCTTCGCGTCCTCCTCGAGTCCGGCGCCGAGCGCTGCGAGGTAGAGCAGTTCCATCTCCACGATACGGTCGAGGAACTTCTGCTTGCCCTGGGGAGTCTCCATTTCGCGGCGCTGGAAGGGCGGCACCTGCTCGAGTTCCTTCTCGAACTCCGCCATCGTGATGTTCCGCCCGCCGACCCTTGCCAGGACGTCCCCCGCCTCTTCGACCGCGGTCTCTCCACCACAGCCGGCGAGGAGCGCCAGACCGAGCGGGATGATCAGAATGAGTGCTTTGCGCATGTTTTCTCCTTGCTTCGATCTCAGAGGTACTCCGTGAGCCCCTCATCCTCAAGACTCGCGACGATTTCGCGCAGATCCTGCGCGCGGTCGCGCTGGCAGACGAGCACGGCATCACCCGTCCGCACGACGATCAGATCTTTCACTCCCAGGAGGGCGGTGAGCCCACCCCGGTCCATGACGATGTTGCCGGTCGCGTCGAGGGCAAGTACACGGCCCAGGCTGCTGTTTCCTCCCCGCGAGCCGAGGAACTCGCCCAGCGCGGCCCAATGGCCGATGTCGCTCCAGCCCATGTCGGCGCGCAGCACCTTCACGTCACTTGCCTTCTCCATGACCGCCACGTCGAAGGGCACAGACGGCAGCTCCGCATAGGCCTCCCGTAGGCGGGCGGCGAAGCTCCGGCTGCCGTAAGCTGCCGCTACCGGCTGCAGGGCATGCCAGATCCCTGGCGCGTGGGCCTCGAAGGCCTCCCGGAGCGTGCGCACGGCGAAGAAGAACATTCCGCTGTTCCAGAGGTGGCGCCCGCCTTGCAGGAAGGCGCGAGCCCGCCGCGCACTCGGTTTCTCCACGAAGCGCCGCACGGGGACGGGCACGCCGCTGGCCGTCCTCGCCGCGGTCTCGATGTAGCCGAAGCCCGTGTCCGCGCTACGGGGCGTGATCCCCAGGGTAACGAGCGCCGCTTCCTCGCGGGCGCAGCGCAGGGCGGCTCGCGCCAGGCGGCGGAAGGCTGGCCAATCCGCCACGTGATGATCGCTCGGGTAGACGGCCAGGACGGCGCGGGGGTCGTCCCTTTCGGCGAGGACGCCGGCCAGCGCGACGGCTGCGGCGGTGTTCCTGCCCACTGGCTCCCCGACGACACGGGCGGCGGGGATATCGGGCAGCTCGCGTTGGCAGGCGGGACGCAGGTCGGCGGTCGTGATCACCCAGGCGCGCTCCGCGCGTCCCAGGGGCGCCACCCTGTGCCAGGTCTCCCGGAGGAGGCTCTCGTCCCCGAGGAGGGAGAGAAGCTGCTTGGGCCGCCGTTTCCGGCTCAGGGGCCAGAAGCGCGTCCCCCGTCCCCCGGCCATGAGCACCTGGTGGACAGCCACGATCAGTTCGTCTCCGGCAGCAGCTCTTCGACTGCGCTCATGACGATGCTCCGGATATGGTCGACGCGGTCCTGGCTCTCTGCCTCGAAGCGCAGGACGAGCACCGGCCCGGTGTTCGAGGCTCGCACGAGCCCCCAGCCGTCCGTGAATTCGACGCGCACCCCGTCGATGTCGACGACTTCGTACTCGCGCGCGAAACGCTCGCGCAGTGCATCGACGATCTCGAACTTCTGCTCGTCGGGGCAGGACAGGCGTATCTCCGGCGTCGAGACGTAGCGCGACGTATCCCCCATCAGCGCGCCGAGGGACTGGTCCGAGCAGGATACGATCTCCAGGAGCCGTCCCGCCGCGTAGAGGGCGTCGTCGAAGCCGTAGTAGCGGTCCGCGAAGAAGAGGTGCCCACTCATCTCCCCGGCGAGCAGGGCGCCCTCCTCCTTCATCTTCGCCTTGATCAGGGAGTGGCCCGTCTTCCACATGATGGGCTTGCCTCCGTGCGCGGCGATGTCCTCCGGTAGCGCGCGCGAGCACTTCACCTCGAAGATGACCGAGGCGCCGGGATGCTCCGCGAGCACGCTGCGGGCGTAGAGGGCAAGGAGGCGGTCGCCCCAGAGGATCTCGCCCTGCTGATCGACGACGCCGATGCGGTCGGAATCGCCGTCGAAGGCGATGCCGAGTTCAAAGCCGCCTTCCCGCACGAGGCGGATTAGGTCCTGGAGGTTCGACTCCACCACGGGATCGGCGGGATGGTTGGGGAAGTTGCCGTCCGGCTCCTCGAAGAGGAACTCGGTCTCAGCGCCGAGGGAGTCGAAGAGCTGCCGGGCCACGAGGCCCGCGGTGCCGTTGCCACAGTCGACCGCCACCCGGACGGGACGCGAGGGCTTAAGGTCGCTCGCGAGGTGATCGAGGTAGCGCGGAATGAAGTCCTCCGTGCGGAGGGAGCCCTCCCCGCGCGGCAGCTCGCCCAGGGCGCGCTCGCGCAGCTCGGCGATATCGGCCCCAGACAGGGCGCGGCCGGCCGAGACGATCTTGAGGCCGTTGTACTCGGGGGGATTGTGACTGGCCGTCACGATGGCGCCGAAGTTCCGGCCCTCGCCCAGCACGGCCTGCGCGAAGTAGAGGACCGGCGTGGGCACATGACCGATGCTGAGAGCATCCAGGCCGGCGGAACAGACGCCCTCGAGGAGAGCAGCGTGCAGCTCCGGGGAGTGGGTCCGGTTGTCGTGGCCGAAGACGGCCTCGCGCGCCCCTTCCTCCAGGAAACGGGCGGCGAGGGCGGCGCCGAGAGCCCGGTAGGTGGCGGGGGTCAGATCCTTCCCCACGATGCCGCGGATGTCGTACTCGCGGAAGATATGGCGGGGAATCTCCACTGGCTCACCTCCCGTTCGCTCTCTTTGCCCTACTCTCCGATCACCTTTACCTTGATCGCGGCCTCGACGCCCTGTCCACGGTGAAGGACCACCTTGACCTCGTACTCGCCCAGCTCCTTGATGTGCTCGTCGAGCGCGATCTGGCTGGCGTCCACCCGCCAGTCCTTCGCCTTCAGCTCTTTCGCGATCATCTGCTCGCTCACGGAGCCGTAGAGGTGCCCCTCCTCGGTGACCTGCATCTTGAATTCGAGGTTCACGCCGTCGATGCCTTCCTTGAGGGCCTCGGCAGCCACGACGTTCTTCCGATCCTTCCTCGCGTGGACCTTGTCCTCATCGGCGAGGCGACGCCGGTTGCCCTCCGAGGCCAGGATCGCCATGCCCTTCGGGCCCAGGAAGTTTCGGTAGTAACCCTTGGCCACGTTGACCAGGTCGCCACGCTTGCCCAGGCTCTCCACGTCCTGAATCAGCAGGATCTCCATGTTCTCGCCTCCGGTCGTCTAACGATAGTGCTCGCGCACGAAGGGCAGGAGAGCCACATAGCGCGCGCGCTTGATGGCTCTCACCAGGATGCGCTGATGCGTGGCGCAGGTCCCCGTGATGCGGCGAGGCGCGATCTTCCCGCGGTCGTTGATGAAACGCGTGAGCAGCGCATCGTTCTTGTAGTCGACCACGTGGATCTTGGTCATGCAGAACTTGCAAGGTTTCTTGCGGCCTGTGAACTTGCGGGCCTTCTTCTTCTTGCGACGGATCCTGGGCATCACTCACCCCCTTCTTCGGTCTTGCTCTCGGCCTTGGCAGGAGCCGCGCTGGGCGCGGCGGCCGGCTCGGCATCTCCACCGGCGGCCTTGGCAGGCCCCCCGGCGGGCGGACTGGCTCCGGGCGCGTTCTCGGGGCTCCGGCTCTCGTAGCGCGGTTCGCGGGGACCACCGCGATCGTCGCGGTGACGATCGTAGGGGCGGCCCCGGCCGCGTCCGCGGCCCCGGCCGCGGCGGTCGCGCTCCTTGCGCTCGGTGAGCTGCATCAGCTCCTCGCTCCGACCGGCGCCCTCCGGAACCTCGTAGGAGGTCATGTAGCGCAGGACGCGGTCGTCGACGCGCATGCGGAACTCGAGCTCCGCGATCGTCGCCGGCTCGGCCTCGAAGCGCAGCAGGATGTAGTTGCCGTCGCTGTGTTTCTCGATGGGATAGGCCAGCTTGCGCTTGCCCCAGAGATCCGTCTTGTGGACCGTGCCGCCCTTGCCGGTGATGATCTCACCGTATTTCTCTGCGGAGCCGGACAGCTCGTTCGAGTCAGCGGCGGGGTGGACGATGAAAAGACATTCGTAGGATCTCAATGCCTTCCTCCCTTCGGACGATGGTCTCCGGCTCCTCGTGCGAGGACCGGAAACAGGGTGCGGCCGTGCTGCGGCCAGGCATTCAGTCGATGTATTTCGGAACACGGAAGCCGGGAGCACTCGCTCCCGGCTCCAGAACATACAAAATCATCGAGGGCTTGTAAAGGCCCCGATCAGAGGAAGTTCCGCATGAGGGGGGCCAGGACCAGGCTGACGACGCTCATCAGCTTGATCAGGATGTTCAGGCTCGGCCCCGCCGTATCCTTGAAGGGGTCGCCGACCGTGTCCCCCACCACGGCCGCCTTGTGGGCATCGGAGCCCTTGCCGCCGTGAGCGCCGCCTTCGATGTACTTCTTGGCGTTGTCCCAAGCGCCGCCGGCGTTGGACATGAACAGCGCCATCAGGACGCCGCTGGCTGTGACGCCTGCCAGCACGCCCCCCAGCATCACCGGGTTGCGCAGGATCAGTCCGAAGAAGACCGGGGTCAGTACGGCCAGCAGGCCGGGCAGGATCATCTGCTTGATCGCCGCCGCGGTGGAGATGTCCACGCAGCGGGCATAGTCGGCGCGGGCCTTGCCCTCGAGCAGTCCGGGGATCTCGCGGAACTGACGGCGGACCTCCTCGATCATCTGGAAGGCCGCGTTGCCGACGGCGTTCATGGCGAAGGAGCTGAAGAGGAAGGGCAGCATGGCACCGATGAGCAGACCGGCCACGACGTTGGGATCGAGGATGGAGATGTCGATGCCCTTCTCAGCGAAACCGACCGTTGTCGCGAAGGCGGAGAAGAGCGCCAGGGCGGTCAGCGCCGCCGAGCCGATCGCGAAGCCCTTGCCGATGGCCGCCGTGGTGTTGCCCACCGCGTCCAGCTTGTCGGTGCGGCCGCGTACCTCCGGGGGCAGCTGGGCCATCTCGGCGCAGCCGCCCGCGTTGTCGGCGATGGGGCCGTAGGCGTCCACGGCGAGCTGGATACCGGTGGTGGCCAGCATGCCGAGGGCCGCGATGGCAATGCCGTAGAGGCCGCTGAGCATGTAACTGAAGATGATGGCCAGGGCGATGCAGATCACCGGCATGGCAGTGGACTGCATGCCCGTACCCAGGCCGGCGATGAGGTTGGTCGCGGCGCCCGTCTCGCTGGACTTGGCGATGGCGTGGGTCGGCTTGCGGTTCTCCGCGGTGTAGTACTCGGTCAGCAGGCCGACGGCCACCCCGGCCGCCAGGCCCACCACCGTCGCGCCGAAGACGTTCGCGGCGGCCCAGGTGCCGGTGCCGACGGCGTACTTGCCGATGACGAACCAGGAGAGGATCACCATCAGGATTGCCGCGCCGAAGGTGCCGATGTTCAGAGCGGCTTGGGGATTGCCGCCCTCCTTGGTCCGCACGAAGAAGGTGCCGGCGATGGAGACCAAGATGCCCAGGCCCGCCAAGATCAGGGGCAGGAGTACGTAGTTGATGTTGCTGCCGATGCCGCTCGCGGCCGCGGCCCCGGCCGCGAGGACCATGGCGCCGATGATCGAACCCACGTAGGACTCGAAGAGGTCAGCGCCCATCCCGGCCACATCGCCCACGTTGTCGCCCACGTTGTCGGCGATCGTGGCGGGGTTGCGGGGGTCGTCCTCCGGGATCCCGGCCTCCACCTTGCCCACGAGGTCTGCGCCCACGTCGGCGGCCTTCGTGTAGATGCCCCCGCCCACGCGGGCGAAGAGCGCGATGGAGCTGGCGCCCATGGCGAAGCCGGAGAGGATCTCCATGACGCCGCGCAGGTCCGCGCCTTCGCTAACTCCGCCGTAGATCGAGAAGAGGATGGTCAGGCCCAGCACGCCGAGGCCGACCACGGACATGCCCATCACTGCGCCGCCGGAGAATGCGACCTGCAGGGCATCTTGTAAACTGGTGCGCGCAGCCTGCGTGGTTCGGTTGTTGGCCGATGTCGCCACGCGCATGCCGAAGAAGCCCGCGAGGCCGGAGCAGAAGGCTCCCACCACGAAGGACACGGCCACCAGCCCGGTGCCGCGGCCCTGGTTGGCGAAGAAGAGCAGGATCGCCACCGCGATCACGAAGATGGCGAGGACACGGTACTCCCGGGATAGGAAGGCCATGGCGCCCTCGCGCACTGCCTTGCCGATCTCCACCATCTCATCGTTCCCGGGGTCCTGGCGGTTGACCCACATCGCCTTGAAGAAGGCGAAGATCAGCGCCAGTACTCCCGCGACCAGGATCAGGACGACTTCCGGCATCATAAGCGTACTCCCCCCTTGGCTTCTCGCATCGAGTGCTTCGTGCGCCCGCGGCGCGGGTCATGTGATCTGCAGGGAATTGAAGTGCTCCATGGCCCGCTCCAGGCCATGGTCCAGGTACATGCAGACAGCATCGGCGGCAGCGTCGAGCATCTTCTCTACGGTGTCAAGTTCTTCCTCCGGGAAGGGCGAGAGGACGTGCTCGGTGACCTCGCCCCCGGGTCTGCCGATCCCCAGGCGCAGGCGGGGAAAGGAATCGTCCCCCCAGCGCTCGATCAGGGAGGCCAGCCCACGATGCCCGCCGCTGCCTCCCCGGCCGCGCAGGCGCAGCCGCCCCAGTGGCAGCTCCATGTCGTCGACGAGTACTAGGAAGCAGGAAGGCGGGAGCCCGGAGAGCTCCGACAGGCGGCCGGCGGCGCGGCCTGAGAGGTTCATCCAGGTGCTGGGCCGGGCCAGGAGCACGTCGCCGCCGCCCCGGCGCCAGCGGGCGGCGTCGAAGTCGCCGTCGCCCGCGCGCAGGCGCAGGTCCTCCCGCGCGGCGAGGCGTTCCAGCGCGAGGCGCCCGACGTTGTGGCGGGTCCATGCGTAGGACCGTCCCGGATTCCCCAGACCGAGGATGATCTTTGCAAGCTGCTCGTAGCTTGGACCGCGCAGGCCGAGGAGCCGTCTAAGACTTATCCTTGGCCTCATCGCCCTCGGCCGCGGCATCGCCCTTGGCTTCCTCGTCGCCTTCGGCCTCCTCGCCCTCGGCGAGCTCCTCGCCCTCGGCAGTCTCCTCCTCCTCGGCCTCCGCGACGACACGCGGCGCAGCGACGGAGACGATGGTGCGCTCGAGATCGGTCACAAAGTCCAGGTGCGGCAGATCGAGGTCGCTGACGTGGATGGCCTCGTTCATCTGCATCTCTGAGATGTCCACCACGATCTCCTCGGGAATCTCAGTCGGCAGGCAGCTGACCTCCAGCTGCCGCAGCACGTGCTCGAGGATGCCGCCGAGGTCCTTGACCCCGGGGGCCTCGCCGACGATGCGCACGGGCACGCTGGCATGGATCGGCTTGTCCATGCTGATGCGCTGGAAGTCCAGGTGGACCAGCTTGCCGGAGACGGGATGGCGCTGCCGCTCGCGAATGATGGTCATGACCGGCGCGTCCTGGTCGATCTGAAGCTTGACGAGGAAGCTACCGCCCCGGTGGCCCCGGAAGACCTGTATCATCGTATCGTCCGTGACCTGCAGGTTGATGGGATCGTGTTCGGGGCCATAGAGCGTGGCCGGGATCAAGCCGTCGGCGCGGAGCTTGCGCGTCACCTTCTTGCCGGTGCCCTCGCGGAGACTGGCGTTGATTTCGACCGATTCCATGATTCCTCCTGGCCGTCCGCCCCGGCGCGGGCGGCCGGGATACGAGGGCAGAGCTTGGGTTGCCTTGCAGGCTGCTAGGGTCAGACGAAGAGCGAACTGACGGATTCGGCGTTATGTATGCGCCGAATCGCCTCTCCGAGCAAGGGGGCGACGTCCAGAATCTCGATCTTTTTCGGCAGGGACGCCGGGTCCCGCTCGAGGGAATTGCTGACGGCCACGCTCACGATGGGCGAGTCATCGAGCTTTTCGCAAGCCTTGCCCGAGAGCAGGCCGTGGGTGGCCACGGCGCGGACGGACTTGGCGCCGCGCTCCATGCAGAGCACGGCAGCGTTGGCCAGGGTGCCCCCCGTGTCGATCATGTCGTCGAAGATCACGATATTGCAGCCGTCCACCTCGCCGATGAGGTTCATGCTCTCGGAGACGTTGGGGCCGGCGCGGCGCTTGTCGACGATGGAGAGGTCGCAGTTCAGGCGCTTGGCGAACGCGCGAGCCATCTTCACGCTGCCCACGTCGGGCGCCACGACGGCGAGGGATTCGAGGCGCAGCTTGTTCACGTGCTCGAGCAGGACCGGCGCGGCGAAGAGGTGGTCGAAAGGAATGTCGAAGAAGCCCTGGATCTGGGGAGTGTGGAGATCCAGTGTCAGGCCACGGTCCGCGCCCGCGATGCCGATCAAGTTGGCCACGAGTTTCGCCGTGATGGGCACGCGCGGTTTGTCCTTGCGATCCTGACGCGCATAGCCGAGATAGGGAATCACGGCGTTGACTCGCTGGGCGGAGGACCTCTTGCACGCATCCAGGAGGATGAGAAGCTCCATCAGGTTGTCGGCGGGGGCCGGCGTGGACTGGATGATGAACGCGTCCACGCCGCGGATGTTCTCCTGGATGTGGGCGTAGATCTCCCCGTCGCTGAAGCGCTCGATTGTGGCCTTGGTCAGGGGACGGCCGACGTAACGGCCGATCTTCTCGGCCAGGGGCCGGTTCGCGGTCCCGGAGATGAGGCAGAAGTCTTCCCGGGTGGAGAACATCATCCAGCTCCTTGCATCCGGTCACGTGTCGGAGAAATGGAAAGCACCGGAGGGTACCGGCGCTCGTTGGATTCCTCGATCAATAGGGTTGGGGCGGGAGGATTCGAACCTCCGAATGCAGGTACCAAAAACCTGTGACTTGCCACTTGTCGACGCCCCAGGCGAAGCTCGCTCCCGCCCTGCTAGTGATCCTCGCTGGCCGAGAAGGTGGCCTCGCCGGCTTCCAGGCGTGCCATCTCCTTGGCGTATTCACTCAGAATCCGAGCCTCGATGCGTTGACGGGTCTGATTGTTGACCGGATGAGCCACATCCTGGTAAGTCCCGTCGTTTCGTTTGCGGCTGGGCATGGCCACGAAGGTGCCGTTGGCTCCCTCGATGATCTTGAGCCCCCGCACCACGAAGCAGTCGTCGAACGTGACGCTCGCGAAGGCTTTCAGTTTGTCGTCATTTCGAAGGGAGATGCGGACCTCTGTGATCTCCATAGTTCCTCCTGGCTGGATCCGGTTCTCCAAATGATCGCCCCGGCCTACGAGCCCCGATCCTCTTCGAGCCTGACTCCGTCGGGGAGGGGGCTGGCCACCCAGGCCTGCCAGGCGCTCCCCAGCTCGCTCCTGGCGTGCTCCGCCGCCTCTCGATCGCGGAAGCTCCCGAACACCGTTGCGCCGCTTCCGCTCAAGACGGCGTGCACCGCCCCCTGTCGTTTCAAGGCCGCAATGATCTCCCCGAAAACGGGGTAAGCCGGGAGGACTACGTCCTCCAGACGATTCTTGATCACCATCCCGGGGACGGGAAATCGGGATAAATACGCCTTAACTTGTTCGACCCTAATTCGATACAGATTCGCTGTCAAGCCCATTTTCAGCTGATCGTAGGCCCAGGCCGTAGAGACGGAAAAGCCCGGATTAACCAATAGGAAAGCGCCCTGGCTCAGGGCTCCGAGGCTCTCCAGCTTCTCCCCCCGGCCTCGGCCGATCGCCGTCCCCCCCCTCAGGAAGAAGGGCACGTCGCTGCCCAGCTCCAGGGCCAGTTCCTCCAGCTGCCCGGGATCCAAGCCCAGACGCCAGAGCCGATTCAGGGCCATCAGGGTTGCGGCAGCGTCGCTGCTTCCTCCCCCAAGTCCGCCGCCGACAGGAATCCGCTTGCGGAGTCGCCCCTCCAGTCCCGTCGACTGGCGGGGATGTCGTATCCGCATGAGTTCGTAGGCCGATTCGACTAGGTTGGGACCGCCCCGGAGGGGCAGATCCCCCTCGACGGACAAATTTAACCTATTTCCCCGACGAGAGATAGCGAATTCGAGCTCATCGCTGAGATCGACGGCCTGGAAGATGGTTTCGATCTCGTGGTAGCCGTCCGGGCGTCGGCGGATCACCTCGAGGCTCAGGTTGATCTTCGCCGGGGCGAGGGCAGAGATCCCTCCCGGCTCAGCCTGGCCGGTCATCCCGTCAGCCCGACTTGCCAGATCGTGAACAGCAGCCAGAGGAAAGCGGCGACCTGTATCGGTCGGTCGGCGAGGAGGACCTCGGAGGGGTCCCCCCCCAGGTCCTGCCGGTACACCAGGAAGAGGTAGCGCATCACGCCGAAGTCCACGAAAAGGTTGGAGCCGAGGAAGGTGCTGCCATATCGGCTGACCGTGCTCGGCCAGAGCGTGTAGAGGGCGTAGGCCACGATGACGATGCCAGCCGCCAGGCTGACCAGCTGGTCCAGCAGCGGGGCGGAGTACTGAGTGAGTACGGGCCGGTGGCTGTCCGGGTTGTCGAGGCCGAGCAGCTCGTGGCGACGCTTGGCGAAGGCCAGGAAGAGCGAGCCGAAGAAGGTGCAGATCAGGAGCCAGGGCGAGAGCAGCACGCTGCCCGGATCGCCGCTGTCGCCGAAGCCGGTGACGATGTGCTCGGCCAGGATCACCACCCCCGCCACGGCGCGGAGGACGAAATTGAGCGCGATGCCGAAGACGTCCAGGAGCACCTGGTGCTTCATCCAGACCGAGTAGAGCAGGTTGAGCAGGAGGAAGATGACCGAGAGCGCGAAGAAGTTGGCGCCGAGGGTCCAGGACCATCCCAGGGCGACGAGAATCGTGAGAGGGAGCCCCACATAGAGGGCCCGCAGGCCGAGGCGGCCCGAAGCAAGGGGACGGTTCCGCTTGACGGGGTGCCGCCGGTCGCCCTCCACGTCCATGCGGTCGTTGAAGAGGTAGATCGAGCCGGACAGGAGGCAGAAGATCAGGAAGGCCTGGACGCTGCGGAGCAGGATCGGCAACTCGCCGATCTGCTGCGCGAAGACCACCCCCATCATCACGATGAGGTTCTTGGTCCACTGACGGGGCCTGAGCCCCTCGAAGAAGGCCAGCAGGGTTTTCAAGCACTCTCTCCTTGGCTCTTGGCGCCCGTCTGTTTGCGATCCAGGATGTCCCGGATCTTGACGACCAGAAGATCGATCGCCACCTCGTTGTGAGCGCCTTCTGGGATGATCAGGTCGGCGTAGCGTTTGCTCGGCTCCACGAAACGCAGGTGCATCGGGCGGACCGTGCTTTGGTACTGACCGATGATGGAGGCCATGTCCCGGTCCCGTTTCCGCACGTCCCGCTGCAGCCGGCGGATGAAGCGCTCGTCTGGATCGGCGTCGATGTAGATGCGAATGTCCATGCGTCGGCGCAGCTCCTCGTCGTCCAGCACGAGGATGCCCTCGAAGAGCAGGATCTCGGCGGGGCCCACCGGCACGCCCTCGGGCAGCCGCGAGTGCGTCTCGTAGTCGTAGCGGGGCTGGACGATCTCCCGGCCCGCGCGGAGCTCGTCGAGGTCGCGGATCAGTAGCTCCGTCTCGAAGGCCGCAGGATGGTCGTAGTTCAGCTTCGCCCGCTCCTCCACGCCGAGGTGACGGTTGTCGAAGTAGTAGGAATCGTGGTGGAGGAGTTCCACGCGCTCGTAGGGAAAGTAGCTCTTGATCTTCAGGGCCACGCTCGTCTTGCCGGAACCCGTGCCGCCCGCGATGCCGATGATGACCGGTGCCGTTCCCATGTCCCCTCCAGGATCTGGCGACGCCTGCGCAAGCTAGCACATCGGCGAGCGGGAGGCCAAGCGGGGAAGACGCCCCGCAGCCGCGGTGGGATCAGTAAGCCTGCTCCCGGGAGAGCACCGCGCGCAGCGTGAGCCAGAGGATCTTCAGGTCGAAGGCCAGCGACCAATTCTCCACGTAGAAGAGGTCGTAGCGCGTGCGCTCCTCGATGGGCGTGTCGCCGCGCAGGCCGTTGACCTGGGCCCAGCCGGTCATCCCGCTGCGCACGCGGTGGCGCTCGAAGTAGCGCGGGATGCTGCGGCTGAAATCCTCCACGAACTCCGGGCGCTCCGGCCGCGGGCCGACCAGGCTCATGTCGCCGCGGAGCACGTTCCAGAGCTGGGGCAGCTCGTCCAGGCTGCTCGCGCGCAGGAAGCCGCCCAGGCGCGTGCGCCGCGTGTCGGCGGGGCGAGTCCAGCCGGCGCCGCCGTCTTCCGCGTCCCGCCTCATCGAGCGGAACTTGTGGATCCGGAACTTGCGTCCGTCGCGGCCCAGCCGCACCTGCGTATAGAAGACAGGCCTGCCGTCATCCGCGAGGATCACCAGCGCCACGACCAGGAAGAGTGGGAGGAGGACCAGGAGCGCGATGGCGGAGACGATCAGGTCGAAGCTGCGCTTGAGCACGCGTCCGAGGCCGGCGAGCGGCACGTGACGGAAGGCGAGGAAGGGGATGCCTTCGAGCTCGAAGTGATGCAGGCGGGTCGTGAGCAGACCGGCGAGATCCGGCACGAGATAGGCCTTCACGTTCAGGCTGGACAGGCGCGCGGCCAGCTCCACGAAGCGACCGTAACGCTCGAAGGGCAGGGTCACGACCACCGTGTCGAGGCCGTGCTCCAGCGCGATGCGCTCGAGCTCCGCGCTGCCGCCGAGGAGCGGAATGCTGCCTGCCGAACGGGTGGCGACCCCCGCGAGCGATGCTGCGGACGGGACGCCGAGCCCCGGCTTCCTATCGCCCGGTGCTTCGGCCTCCCCCACCTCCTCGATGAGGCCGAGCGGCATGTAGCCGAATCCGGGGTGATCCCGGAAGAGCCGCCACACGCCGTCGGTCATAGGGCTGTGCCCCAAGAGCGCCAACGGCAGGGTGCCGAAGCCGCGGAGGAAGGCGCGGGCCTGCAGCGCCCGCAGCCCGCGGCGCCCAAGCAGGAGCAGGAGATAGGCGAGCAGGGCGAAGCTGAAGACATAGGTGCGCGAGAAGCTGAAGCCGCGCCAGAAGAAGAGGAAGCTGAGCAGGAGGGCCAGGCTGATCACGAGTCCCGAGGCGAGCTCGCTGAGGTCGCGGCGCAGGTCCCCGCGGCGCTGGGGACGGTAGAGCCCGCGCTGGTAGTAGACCGTGAGCGTGCAGACCATGATCACGAGGGCGGCGAGCACGTAGGCGCGGAGCGGTGGCACACCGAGAGGCGACCGAAACCAGCCGCTGGCGAAGCGCAGGGCATAGGCTCCCAGCGCGGCCGCGACGAGGGCGACCGCGTCTCCGACGAAGAAGAGGCTGGGGAAGAGCATGTCGCCCTTCCGCGTGCGCACCAGGCCGTCGCTCACAACTTCTCCCGGAGGAAGGACTCGATCTCCGCTTCCATGGCATCCTTGAAGCGTCCCTGCGCGAAGCGCTCCGCGTTTCGCCGCAGCAGTTCCGGATCGATGCTCAGGCTCTCGAGGCGCAGGGTGGCCGCGCGCAGGGAGTCGGCGTCCAGCTCGGGGAAGAAGACCCCCGTCTGCCCATCCACGACGGTCTCCAGCGCCCCACCGCGTCCATAGGCGATCACTGGCGTCCCGCAGGCCTGGGCTTCCAGCGGCGTTATGCCGAAGTCCTCCTCCCCCGGCAGGATGAATGCGCGCGCGCGCCGGTAGAGCTCGCGCAGCTCCGTGTCGCTCGGCCGGCCGACGAATTCTATCCGTGGGTCCTTTCCCGCCAGGGCCCGCAGGCGCGCCTCGTCGGGACCGCCGCCCGCGAGGACGAGCCGCCGCGGTCCCCCGCGGAAGGCGGCGATGGCCAGGTCGAGGCGCTTGTAGGGCACCATGGCGGAGACGAGCAGGTAGTAGGGCCGCTCGGGGCCGGCGGCGGCCTCGCTGTCCCCGGCCCGCCGTCCCCGGTTCTCCCCGTTCGGAGCGGGCGTGAAGAAAGCCGTGTTCGCGGGCGGGTGCACCACGCTCGTGCGCTCGGGGGGCACGTTCCAGAAGCGCTGGATCTTGCCCTGCACGTTGCGGCTGTTGGCCACGTAGTGCTGCGCGCGGTCCGCGCTGCGCAGATCCCAGCTCCTGAGGCGGGCCATGGCCCGGGGCAACAGCCAGCGGCTCGCGAGATCTCGCCGCTCGCCGAAGTAGGCATCGTACTGATCCCAGGCGTAGCGCATGGGCGTGTGGCAGTAGCAGAGGTGACGGGCGCCGTCGGCGATGCGCACGCCCTTGGCCACGCAGTGGCTCGAGGATAGGATGAAGTCGTAGCCGTTCAGGTCGAGGGACTCGATCGCATGCGGGAAGAGCGGCAGGTAGTGGCGGTAGTGCCTCCGCACACCCGGCAGCTTCTGGATGAAAGAGCTGTGGATGGGATGGGACTCGATGGCCGCGCTCACGCTACCGGGCAGGTGCAGCAGCGTGTAGACGGGCGCCCGCGGGAAGAGCTCCAGCATCAGCTCGAGCACCTTCTCCCCGCCTCGCATGCCCGTGAGCCAGTCATGGACGAGAGCTACTTTCATCTCATCAAGGCCTCAGGCTAGCCCGCTCGCCGTCCCGAACGCTCCGCGGGCCGCTCATCCGATCTCGCCCGGCAGCAGCTCGTCGACGAGCTTGCAGAGGATGTGCCCCAGGGTGATGTGGGCCTCCTGGATCCATTGGGTTTCGTCGGACGGAACGAGGATCGCCTCGTCGCAGAGCTCCCGCAGGGGCCCGCCGCCCTTGCCCAGCAGCCCGAGGACGTGCACGCCGCGCTCCCTCGCAGCGCCTGCCGCCGCGAGCAGGTTGGGACTCTTCCCGCTCGTGGAGATCAGCCAGAGCAGGTCGCCCGGGCCGAGGAAGCCCTCCACCTGGCGCGCGAAGACGCGCTCGAAGCCGTAGTCGTTGCCGACCGACGTGAGCGTGGAGCTGTTGGCCCCCAGGGTGTGCACCGCCCGCGCGGGCCGCTCCCTTTCCAGGCGCCCCTCCATCTCGGCGGCGATATGCTGGGCGTCGGCGGCGCTGCCGCCGTTGCCCGCCAGCCACACGCTCCCGCCTCCGCTCAGTGTCTCCACAAGACGCTGGGCGGCGCTTGCCAGCGCGGGGCCCAGCGCGTCGAGGCGAGCGAGCAGCTCCCGGTGGCCCTCCAGGTGGGCCTGGACGAGCGGCCTTAGGGACTCAGCCATCCCTCCTCCTCCAGATAGCGGCGCAGGGCGTCCTCCCAGGGCGGCATTTCGCGGCCCCGCAGCGCGGCGAGGCGCGCGCCTCCCAGCAGGCTGCTCTTGGGCCGCTGCGCCGGACGTGGGAACTGGTCGCTCGCGCAGGGAGCGATCCTGTCTGCGGGCAGCCCCATCGCTTCGGCGATGGCCCGCGCGAAACCGAACCAGGTGGTCGCGCCCGCGTTGCAGCAGTGATAGACGCCGTCTGTCTCCGCCTCGGCCAGGTCGACGATCGCCTCCGCGGAGTCGCGGGTGTAGGTGGGCGCGCCGCGCTGGTCGTCGACGACGCTTAGCTGTTCGCCCGCCCGCAGCTTGCCCGCGATCGTCGCCACGAAGTTCTTCCCGTCCGGCCCGAAGGACCAGCTCAGGCGCACGACCGCCGCGCCATGACGGCGCGTCTCTTCCTCGCCCAGGAGCTTGGAGCGCCCGTAGACGGTTCGTGGTTCCGTGGGATCGTCCTCCACATAGGGCTCTTCCTTGCGCCCGGCGAAGACGTAGTCGGTGCTTACGTAGAGGCAGCGCGCGCCCAGGTCCGCCGCGGCCTCCGCCAGTGCGCCGCTGGCCGTACCGTTGACGAGTAGCGCCCGTTCCGCATCGGTCTCGCAGCCGTCGACGTCCGTCATCCCGGCCGCGTGGACGAGCACGTCGGGGTGCGCGGCGCGCACGAGGGCGGCGGCCCCCTCCGGCTCCTCCAGCTGCATCTCCGGCTGGTTGTAGGCGACGACGCGGTGTCCCCGCGCGGCCGCGACCTCCGTCAGGCGGCTGCCGAGCATGCCCCGCGCGCCCGTGATCAGGACGCGCATCTCACTTGGCCAGCGCGTTGATGGCCAGCACCAGCCCGCTGACCGAGACCGCGGCGACGAGGACTTCCGAGAAGATCGCGATCCGCGACTTGCCCACGTAGAGCACGTCCCCCCGATGCAGGTGGTCGCTACGGCTCACCTTGCGTTCCTCGCCGCCGGTGCCGATCACCTTCAGCTTGCCCGCGCTGCCCCGGTCGGTCGTACCGCCGGCCAGCGCCAGGTACTGCCCCACGGTCCAGGAGGGGATGTAACCCAGGGCTCCCGGCTGCTCCACCTCGCCGAGCACGTAGACCTTGCGGCTGCGAATCGGGACGTAGAGCACGTCGTCCTTCTCGACCAGCATGTCCGCGGGGCCCTCGCCCTGCAGCACCTTCTTCAGGTTGAAGGTGAAGAACTCCGAACGGTCGGTACCCTTGCGCTCGAGGATGGCTTGCTCGGGCAGGGCGCTGCCCCGCGTGTCGCCGAGCCGGCGCACCAGATCGCCGAGCGTCTCGCCGGGACTCATGTAGACCTCGCCCCGCCGCTCCCCCGCGCCTTCCAGATAGACGCGATTGAGCATCGGGCGGCGGCTGCCGACGATGATCGCGTCGCTGGGACGCAGCGGGTAGGCAAGGTCCGTGTCCCCGAGGACCTCAAGGCTGATTTCGCGCTCGTCACGCTCGAGGAGGATAGAGCCCGCGAGAGCGTCCTGCGTGAAGCCGAGGGCATAGCCCAGAAAGTCTCCGAGGCTCTCGCCGGCGCGCCACTCGTAGGAACCGGGCCGATTCACCTCGCCGATCACGCGTACCGTGTCCGTGCGCGCGGGCACCATGAGGACGAGATCCGACGGGCAGTAGGGGTTGGCGCTCATGTTGCCGGCCATGCGATAGGGATAGAGGTCCAGGCGGCGCGTGCCGTCCTCGGAGACGAGATCGACGAAGCGCCGGCTGCCGCGCGCGCCGGGTCCCCCGGCCGCCGCGATCGCCGCCGCGAGGCGGTCGGTAGCGCGCAGCTCCACCACGCCGGGCCGGGCGACCTGCCCGAGCACGTGCACCTCGATGCGCCGTGGTTCCAGCAGGAGCAGGCCGATCTTGACCTCGGGCATCCAGGGCGCGAGGCCCTCACGGGCTGCCCTCTCCGCCTCGGCCAGGCTGAGTCCGCTCACGTCCAGATGGAGGCCGCCCTCCCAGTCGAGCACGCCCTCGGGCAGTACCGTGAGCGATACGCGGGCGAGGTTCTTCCCCTCCATGATCAGCAGCAGACGGTCCCCGGGGCCGAGGCGGTAGAGCTCCCGGTCCACTCGGCGGTCCAGCGACCAGTCCGGCGCCTGCAGGGCCAACAGGCCCGGGGCGCTCGCCGGCCTCGCAGGAAGCTCCTCGGAGAAGGCCACCGCTCCGGAGAGCGAGCACAGGGCCACGATCAGCACGGTGGCGACCCGGCCGCCGCGCTTTCCGATTCTACGCGGCCCTCCCCCGCGCCGCACGATCCCGCCCGGCCGAGCACGGTTCTTCGGCAGCCTGCAATGCATCACTGGGCCTCCCCCTGCCTGGACATGCACTCGCCCAGGGCTGCGATGATCTTGGAGAACTGTTCTGGATCGCCGAGTCCCGCCTGGGCCAGGGTCGAGCTGCCGCCGCCGCGTCCCCCGATCGTGGCCACCGCCTCGGAGACGAGATTGCCCGCGTGCAGCCCCCGCTCGCGCAGCTCGTCGGGCACGAGCACCAGGAAGGAGAGCTTGCCCGCAGCCTCGGCGAGCAGAACGGCCACGCGCCCCTCCAGCCGGCCGCGGATGGAGTCCGCCATGCCGCGCACCTCCTTCGGGCTTGCGGCCTCGATCTCCCCTCTCAGCAGCTCGTAGCCCCCGAAGCTCCCCGCGGGTCGCAGCAGCTCGTCGCTGCGGTCGGCGGCCTGGCTCGCACGCAGGCCCTCCAGCTTCTTGCGCAGCTGCTGGCGATCGGCGAGGAGGGCGGCCGTGGAATCCGGCAACTCGTCCTCGGGAATCCGCTGCTGCTGGACCAGCGCCGCGACGACACGGCTCCGGCCGGCGGCCAGCCTCTGGGCCTCCCAGCCCGTGACGGCCTCGATCCGGCGCACCCCGCTGGCCACGCTGCTCTCGGAGGTGACCGTCAAGAGGCCGATCCCCCCGCTGAGGTCCAGGTGCGTGCCCCCGCAGAGCTCCAGGGAGATGCCGCCCACGCTGACCACGCGGACCTCGTCCCCATACTTCTCGCCGAAGAGGGCCATGGCGCCGCGCTCCAGCGCCTCGGCGAGAGGCAAGACCTCGCTACGCACGGGCATGTTGTCCAGCACCCAGCCTGTGACAAGCTCCTCCACCTCCGCCAGCTCCTGCGCACCGGCGGCGCGGTGATGGTTGAAGTCGAAGCGCAGGCGGTCCGGCCCCACCCAGCTCCCCGCCTGCGTCGCCTCCTCGCCGATGACGCGGTGCAGGGCGGCGTGGAGCAGGTGCGTGCCCGTGTGCGCGCGCGCGATCGCGCGGCGGCGCACGCCGTCCACCTGCGCGTGCACGGGATGGCTTCTCAAGATCTCGATCAGCTCCGCGGGGTCACCGCCCGCGGGCAGCTCTACGCGGTGGCAGAGCCGGCTGCCCCGCCGCTGCACGTCCAGCACGCGCAGGTTCCGGCCGGCCACCTCCAAGGCGCCCTCGTCGGCGATCTGGCCGCCCGCGGTGGCGTAGAAGGGCGAGCGGTCCAGCACCAGCTCGAGCTGCCCGCTCTCCAGGTCGCGCCATTCGACAGCCCGCGCCTCGGCGGCGAGGGATTCGTAGCCGACGAACTCCGATGCGGGCGGCGCTTTCACCAGGGCCTCGTAGCGGGCCTCGGCGCCCCCCGGATCCTCGCCCGCCCCGAAGTTGCTCGCGGCCTGGGACAGCGCGCGGTCGGTCGCGAGGGCCTCGCGGTAGCCCTTTTCGTCGACTTCGAGCCCTTCGTCGCGTGCCATCTCCGCGGTCATCTCCCAGGGGATGCCGTAAGTGCTGTAGAGCTTGAATACCTCGTCGCCCGGGAGCACGCGCCCGGCGCCAGCGGCGATGCCGTCCACGATTTCCCGGTAGCGGGCGACGCCCTGTTCGATCGTGCGCAGGAATCGCTCCTCCTCCGCCTCGACCACCTGTCTCGCGCGCTCGGCGCGCTCGCCCAGCTCGGGATGCACCGCCCCCATGTGCTCGTGTACGAGCCCGAGGACGCGGTGGAGCATGGGCTCGTGCACGTCCAGGACGCGCAGGGCCATCATGGCCCGGCGGAGGATGCGCCGGAGCACGTAACCCCGGCCGACGTTGGAGGGCACGAGGCCCTCGCCGAGCGTGTAGGCCAGCGCGCGTGCGTGGTCCGCGATCCGCCGCAGGGCCACCAGCGCCTCGCCCTCCTCGGGGCCGTCAAAGCCCGCGAGCTCGCGGATTCCATCCATGAGGGGGCGGAAGAGGTCGGTGTCGAAGATCGTCTTCTCGTCCTGGATCATCAGCGCCATGCGCTCGAGGCCGGCGCCCATGTCGATACCCTTGTTGGGCAGCTCGGGACGGCTGCCGTCGGGCTGCTGGTCGAACTGGGGGAAGACCGCGTTCCAGACCTCGACGTAGCGGTCGTCGTGACCGGGTCCGCCACCGATCTCCCCGCTCGCCATCTCCTCGCCGAGGTCCCAGTAGATCTCGCTCGAGGGTCCGCAGGCACCCGTGCTGCCCGCCGGGCCCCAGAAGTTGTCCTCGGCGCCCAGGCGAACGATGCGCTCGGCGGGGAAGCCCACTTTGCGCCAAAGCTCCGCGGCCTCGTCGTCTTCTTCGAAGACGGAGACCCAGAGGCGGGAGCGGTCCACGTCCAGGACGCGGGTGAAAAACTCCCAGGCGATTTCGATGGCGCCGGCCTTGAAGTAGTCGCCGAAGCTGAAGTGGCCGAGCATCTCGAAGAAGGTGAGGTGACGCGGGCTCACGCCCACGTTCTCCAGGTCGCTGTCCTTGCCGCCGGCGCGCAGACACTTCTGGATCGAGATGGCGCGGCGATAGGGCAGCTCGCCCGTGGTCGAGTAGAGGGACTTGAACTGCACCATGCCGGCCGTGGTAAACAGCAGGCTGGGATCGTCGCGCGGGATCAGGCTCGCGCTGGGGACCTGCTTGTGGTCGCGCTCCTGGAAGTAATCCAGGAAGCGGCGCCGGAGCTCCTCGTGACTCGACATCTAGCCCTTCTCCTCCTGGCCCCTTGCCGCCAGCAGCGGCAGGAGCAGCTCGCGCACGATCGCCTCGTCGAAGCCCCGCCGCCCCAGGTAGGCGGCCAGCCGGCGCACGCGGCGCTCGGGTTCGAGCGATGCGGTCGCCGGCAGGCGCTTGTCCAGGAGACGCTGCGCCAGCTCGCGCTGCCGCTCACGATCGCGCAGGGGCTGGACGGCCTCCGTCGCGATCTCCGCCGGGATGCCCCGCGCTTCCAGGCGCATGCGCAGCCGCCGCGGGCCCATGGGGTCGCGGCGGCTGTGCCAGTCGCAGACCTTCTCCGCGAGGGCCCGGTCGTCGATCAGGCCCCGGGCGCTGAACTCTTCCACGATGGCTACGATGCTCTCGGGATCCGTGCCCCAGGCGGCCAGTCGCGTGCGGATCTCGCGCTCGCTGCGGTCCCGGCGGGCGAGCCAGCCCAGCAGCCGCGCCCGCGGATCCCCGGCGGCGGTGGAGGGCGACATCAGCCGGCCCGGCTGCTGCCGCGGCTGCGGGCCTTCGGCCGTTTCGCCTCCTTGCCCTCCGCCTGCGGCTTCGCGCCGTTCCCGCTCTTGTCCTTGGCCTCGGGCGCCGAACTCTCCCCGTCGTCTGCCGCCGCGATCAGCCCGAGCTGCTCGCGAAGCTTGCGGTCCAGCTCCTCGCGGAGCTCCGGGTTCTCCTTCAGGAACTGCCGGGTGTTCTCCTTGCCCTGGCCGAGGCGGGTTTCGCCGTAGCTGAACCAGGTGCCGCTCTTGGCGACGAGGTCAGCCTGCACGCCCAGGTCGATCAGATCGCCCTCGCGGCTGATGCCCTCCCCGAAGTAGAGGTCGAACTCCGCTACCTTGAAGGGCGGCGCCACCTTGTTCTTGACCACCTTGACCTTGGTGCGGCTGCCGATCACCTCGTCGCCACGCTTGATGGCCTGGATGCGGCGGATGTCCATGCGCACGGAGCTGTAAAACTTCAGCGCGTTGCCGCCGGTGGTGGTCTCGGGGTTGCCGAACATCACGCCGATCTTCATGCGGATCTGGTTGAGGAAAACGAGGCTGGTATTGCTCTTCGAGACGACACCCGTGAGCTTGCGCAAGGCCTGGCTCATGAGCCGCGCCTGCAGGCCCATGTGCGCGTCGCCCATCTCGCCCTCGATCTCGGCGGCCGGCACCAGGGCGGCCACGGAGTCTACGACCACGACGTCCAGCGCGCCCGAGCGCACGAGCACCTCGGTGATCTCCAGGGCCTGCTCGCCCGTGTCGGGCTGGCTGACTAGCAACTTGTCCACGTTCACGCCCAGCTGGCGCGCGTAGACGGGGTCCATGGCGTGCTCGGCGTCGACGAAGGCGGCCGTGCCGCCAGTCTTCTGGGCGTTGGCGACCACGCTGAGCGCCAGGGTCGTCTTCCCCGAGCCCTCGGGCCCGTAGATCTCCACGACGCGCCCACGCGGGATGCCGCCGATGCCCAGGGCGAAGTCGAGGGACAGGCTGCCGGTCGAGATCTTCTCGATGCCGGGCAGCACCGCCTCGTCCCCCAGGCGCATGATGGAACCCTTGCCGAACTGTTTCTCGATCTGACTGCAGGCCAGTTCCAGGGCCTTTTCCTTGCCGTTCTGATCCGGATCGCGCGTCATTGGCTGCATCTCCTGGTTTGGGGACACCTCGGCCCCACGGACAGACGGCCCATCTTCCGGCGCCAAGGTATCACCACGCCGTCGGGCCGTCAAACCCTCTTGTCACAGGCGGATCCCGGGATTCCGCCCTTTCCTGCGGGTGCATGCAGCCGGAGTGCCGGGCAGGGTCCCAGGCGGGATCGCTTGGCGCGCCGAGGCTTAACCGGGGCGCATCGTCCCGCGTGAGCAGCGTGGCACCGAGGGGCGCCGTCCGCGATGTCAGCGGGGAGCGATGAGTGGAAAGAACGTGCACGGCTCGGGTTGCGGCGGGCCGGCCCTCTCAGTCGCCCGCGAGCCGAGAACGAACTCCATTGGGCAGGCGGGGCGCGAAGGCGGCGAGCCGTGCGCGCAGGGTGGGCGCCTCCTCCGGCCGCAGCGCGAAGAAGGCGACCCGATCCCGGGCGCAGACGACGTTATCGGGAATCGTCCACTCGCCCACCTTCTGCCAGCCGGCCGGTAGTAGTCCTTCGAAGTGCTCCTCGTAGATCACGGCCACGCGCGCCCCGCGCCGCTCCGCGAGTCCGGCGATGAAGGCGGCGTCCAGGCGTCCTTTCCGGCGGGCGCGAGCCACCTCCCGATCCCCGAGGCCCATAAGGTCCACACAGCGCACACCGCCGAGGTAGGTGATCAGTCCCACGTCGTTGGCGACGACGGCCTTACCCGCGTAGTGCTCCCGCAGGAAGAGCGCCATCTGCTCCTGCTGCCCATGGATGTTCCGGGAAGCGGTCGGCACGCGCCGCAGCGCGACCCAGCCCCGAGCGCCCAGCGCGAGAAGCAGTCCCGTAAGGATCATGGCCAGCAGGACCCGCTCGAGGCTTGGGTTCCACGCGCGGAAGCGCCAGGACGGAGCCGGAAGCTCTCCGAAGAGCAGGAACACACCCAGCGCGACGAGCCAGGCCTCGTAGCGGAAGAACCAGCCGGTGCCAGCGAAGACGAGCTGCAGCACCAGCGCTGGGATGAGCAGGGCCAGGCCGAGCCGGCCGCTCTCCCAGAAGCCGGCCCTCCGCCGCGCGAGCCAGGCGAGCAGCGTGGCGGGGACGAGCAGAAGCATGTGCAGGACGAAGGGGCTGAGGGGGCTTCGCAGGTGCGCGCGCAGGGGCCACCAGACCGAGTGCCACCAGTCCAGCGGCGAGTCGAGCGCGAGACCCTTGCCCTTGAGCAGAATGGAGGCGGGCAACCAGGCCCCGCCCTGCGCCGTCGAGAAGGCGGCGTAAGCGAACACGGGCAGTAGCCCCGCGCTGAGCAGGCGCAGGCCCGCGGAGAGGCCGCGGCGGCGGAACATCAGTATCGCGGCGGGAAGCACGAGGAAGAGGCCCTCGTAGCGCGTGGCGACCAGGAGCGCAGTCAGCGCGAGGAGGCGAGCGCCCGGCGCCCGGGCCTGAGCCAGCACCTCGGTGGCCGCAAGAAGCCAGAGCAGGGCGAGCAGCGCGTGCAGCGTGTGCTCCATGCCGGAGAAGACGAGCGCGGGCAGGGGCACTGTGAAGGCGATCAGCAGCAGCAGCAGCAGGCGGAGGCTTCCGCCCGCGCCCCCAGCCGCCAGCCGGCGGTCGGCGGTCGGCGAGGACGAGTAGCAACGAGGCTGCGAGGACGTTCAATAGAAAGGGCAGCCAGATGCGATCGCCGGCAAGCAGCCGTCCCCCCGCCAGGAGCAGGACCCAGAGCGGCGAGGAGGAGGCGGAGTCGAATCGGCCCGGCGCGAGGCCCCAGTCGCCGTGCACGGCCAGGTTCTTCGCGAGGCTCAGGTGGATGTAGGCGTCGTCGACGGCGTAGACCAGATGGCCGCCCGTGGCGCCGGCGCTGATCGCAAAGAGGGTCGCCAGAAGAAGCCAGAGCAGCGCGAGCCCCGCCAGAAGAGGCCAGAGAGCGGGGCGTGCATTCGTGCCCGCGCGGCTCAATCATCCTCCCCGTGGGCGCCCGGCGGCGGCCCGCAGCCCGGATGGCGGCCCAGGCTGCGGGCCTCGTGATACAGCGCCAGGGCCGAGGGCATGCGGCCCGTCAGCTCGCGGATCCGCGTGCCCTCCGAGGGATGCGTGGACAGGAACTCCGGCATCCCCGCTCCGGCCGCGGCCGTCATGTTCTCCCAGAGCGTCACGCTCTCGCGCGGGTCGAAGCCGGCGCGCGCCATCAGGTCGAGGCCAATCAGGTCGGCCTCGCGCTCCTGCACGCGGCTGTAGGGCAGGAGCACGCCCAGCTGGGCGCCCACGCCGAGCAGGGTCAGATAGCGGTCGCGCTCTTGCCTGTCCATGTCCTGCATCATCGTCTCGGAGATGCCGAGGCCCGCCTGGGCGGCGTAGGCCGTGGACACGCGTTCGTTGCCATGGCGGGCGAGGACATGGCCCACCTCGTGCCCGATCACCGCGGCGAGCTGGGCGGGCGTCTCGGCCACGTGAAGGAGCCCCGTGTGAACGCCGATGCGGCCGCCGGGCAGGGCGAAGGCATTGGGCGTCTCGTCGCGGAAGACGCGCAGCTCCCAGCTGTCGACCCCCGTCTCGTCGCGCGCCTCGGCGAGAATCGCATCGGCGATGCACTGCACGTAGGCCGCGAGAACGGGGTCGTCCGCGAGCGGTATCGTGGATTCGATCTCCGCGAAAGCCGCCAGCCCCATGGCGTTCATCTGGCCGTCGGGGATCAGCTTCAGCTGCTTGCGTCCCAGGGGCGAGATCGCGCAGCCGATCGCCACGAGGAGCAGGGCGGCAAGAACGAGAAGACGTCTCATGGCTGGTCCTCCTTTAGCAGCCAGCCAGCCCGCCCGGGCTCAGCTCGAACCGGGCGAGGCTCGTGTAGAGCGGGCCGCCGGGCCGCAGCTCGCTCTGGTAGAGATGGAAGTCGCAGACGTCCCAGGCCGGCAGCGGCGGCGCTGCGAGTCCGGCGGGGTCGAGGTCGGCGGGCAGGCGCTCGCCCCGACGAGCGCGGGCCAGGGTGAGATGGGCGCGGTAGGGACGCCCCTCGCGGGGAACGCCGTGCTTCCGGGTGATCAGGCTCACCGCCCTCGCGAGTCGGTGCAGCGGCTCGAAGCCGTCTGTCAGCGAGAGGGCGAGCACGCGGGCGCGCGATCCCCGCGGTAGCGTCATTACCGCGCCGAGGCGCAGACGGAAGGCGCTCCGCGCGGGGAGCGCAGCGAGCGCGAGCTTCAGCTCCGTGGCGGTTTCCGCGGGCAGCTCGCCCAGGAACTGCAGGGTCAGGTGGTAGAGGGCGGGGTCCACCCACTTCAGCTCCGGCGCCATCTCCCGCCAGGATGCGGCCGCGCCGGCGATCTCGTCGCGGATCGGCTCGGGCAGCGCCACGCCTACGAAGAGCCTCATGACGTCTCCCGCAGCGCGCGCCAGAGCAAGACGAGGGCCTGCTGGACGGCGAAGCGCCGATTGCCTTCGCGGTCCCAGCCACCGACGAGGTGCCGGTGCCGCGGCGCCGTGCCCGGCGGCCCGGCCAGCGCCAGGTACAGGGTGCCCACGGGCTTGGCCGGCCTCTCCCCGCCCGGCCCCGCGATCCCCGTGACGGCCAGGGCCCAATCGCTGCCGAGCCGCTCGCGGGCGCCCGCCACCATGGCGCGCGCCACCTCCTCGCTCACCGCGCCGTGCTCTTCGATCGTCACGGCGGGAACGCCGAGCAGCGCGGTCTTGATCTCGTCGGCGTAGCTCTGCACGCCACCGCGCCAGACCTCGCTGGCTCCCGGCACGCGGCTGATGCGCGCGCCGAGCAGGCCGCCCGTACAGCTCTCGGCCACGGCCAGGCTCTCGCCGCGCTCGCGGAGCCTGGAGACGAGGTCGGCCTCGAGGCTGCCGCCGCTCTGCGAGACGAGGTAGGGCTCGAGGCGGCGCGCCAGCTCAGCCTCATCGACGGCGCCGGGCGGCACGCGCAAGCGATGCCCCTCCAGCGAGGGATAGTGTCCCAGGGAATCGCTGCCAGGCAGGTCGGCCAGGAGGGCGGCCAGGCGATCCTCGCCCGGCCCGACGAGACGCCAGATGGCAGCACGCTCCCCGCCGTCTGCGAGTGGGAAGACGAGCTCGCCGAGCCCGCGATACTCGCGCGGCACGCCCGGCAGGACGAGGAGGAAGCCCTCGTTGGCCGCGGGATGCGCGCAGTGGAAAGCCGGGGCCGTGCCCTGGGGATTGGCGACGGGCTCGCAGCCGACGGGGATCCTGGCCTGTCGCCAGGTCTCTTCGGTGTAGCGCCGCCCCAGGCGGCGCTCACGTTCGGCGATCAGTTTTCGCGCACGCGGGTCTTCCGCGAGGGAAACGCCCAGACCCGCGGCGATCTCCTCGCGCGTGGCGTCGTCGGGTGTGGGGCCCAGCCCCCCACCGACGACGAGCACGCCCCCCTCCTCGCGCCAGCGGCGCACGGCCGCCTCCGCGGCGCCCCGGCGGTCGGGCCTCTGCTCGATCGAGTCAGGCGTATAGCCAAGCGCGCTGAGTCGGTGGGCCAGCCAGGCGGAGTTCGTGTCGCTCGTGTCCCCGCGGAGCAGCTCGTCGCCCAACGCGACGAGGCGCAGAGGGCGAGCGAGCCCTGCGCTCAGATCGGGATTCACCACAACAGCAGACCCAGGACGTAGAGGACGTTCAGGCTGTAGAGACCCGCCATGAAGTCATCCAGCACGATTCCCCAGCCACCGTGGAGCTCCTCCAGGCGACTGCCCGGCCATAGCTTCGAGATGTCGAAGAAGCGGAACAGGAAGAACGCCAGCAGGAGGACCTTCCAGGCGCCCGGGTCGGCCAGGTTGCGGCCCTGCAGTGCGACCAGGAATCCGACCAGTTCGTCGATCGTGCATTCGCTCGGATCCTGTCCGTACTCCCGCTCCATGCGCGTGGCGATGGGGATCGACAGCACGAGGGAAGCGATCAGGAGAAGCAGCAGAGTCAGCGGACCGGGCCCCCAGAACCAGAAGACGATGGCCAGGACGAGGGTCGAGAAGGTCGCGGGGGCGATGGGGAAGAAGCCCGTGTAGGCGATGCTTCCAAGGAAGGTGCTGACCCAGGAGATCATGGCGCTCGCGCGAGTGTCGAGCTTGGCCTTCTTCTCGCCGGGTTCCTTCTGGCGCTGGCTCGCCCGGTAGAGCGATCTCATGCCGAAGACGAGGGTCAGGACGGAGATCGCCCCGGAGGCGATCACGGCGACGGTCAGGGTAGGGCCGGTCAGATCCACGGTGCATCCTCCGGTGAAAAGCATGACGCTGTTTCGCGGCCCGGAGCGCTCCAGCTCAGAGCTCCACTCTGCCATCGAAGGCGCGCTGCAGAGTCGCCTCGTCCATGTACTCCAGGTGCCCGCCGGCGGGCAGGCCGCGGGCCAGACGCGTGATCCGCACCGGCATCTCCTGGAGCCGCTCGGCGATGTAGAGGGCAGTCGTCTCCCCCTCGACGCCGCCGGAGAGAGCGAGGACGAGCTCGGAGATCTCCTCCTCCTCCAGGCGGCGGAGGAGCGCGTCGATGGCCAGGTCCTCGGGGTGGACGCCGTCCAGTGGGCTGATCACGCCGCCGAGGACATGGTAGCGTCCCCGGTAGGCGGCGCTGCGCTCCAGGCTCAGCACCTCGACCGGCTGCTCGACGACGCAGAGCACGCCGCCCGTCCGCTTGGGATCGGCGCATAGGTAGCAGAGGCCACCCTCGGCATAGAATCCGCAGCGAGTGCAGAAGCCCACCTTCTCGCGGGCTTCGCCGAGTAGGCCCGCCAGCTCGCGGGTCTCCTCGGGCGCTGCGTGCAGGAGGTGGAGCACGATGCGCTGGGCGCTCCTCTCGCCGATCCCGGGAAGACGGCTCAGGCGGCGGATCAGCCTCTCGAGCAGCGGGCTGCCGTAGTCCAAGGCTTACATCCCGGGCAGGCCGAGGCCGCCAGCCAGGGGACCGAGCTTCTCCTCGCTCGCGCGGCGCGCGTCGTCCTGGGCCGCGCGGAAGGCGGCGGTGACCAGGTCCTCGATCATTTCGGCGTCGGCGTCGCTGAGCGCCTCGGGGTCGATCTTCACTTCGCGCAGCTCCATGGCCCCGCTGAGCGTCACCGACACGAGACCCCCGCCCGACTGGCCAGTGAAGCTGCTTTCCGCGAGCTCCTTCTGGGCGGCGGCCATCTGTGCCTGCATCTGCTGGGCCTGTTTCATGAGCTGATTGAGATTCTTCATGGCATCCTTTCGCCGGGAAGGGACGGGCCCGCGCTCAGTCCTCCAGGACCTCGCCATCGAAGCGCTTCAGGAGATCCTGGATGAGATCATCGCCCGCATGATCCCGCAAGTCTTGTTTGCGCTTGGCGTCGTCGGCGCGCTCCTGGCTGATGCGCTCAGCCGGCGGGGCAATTTCGCCCTGCACCAGCTCGACGCGGACCTGGCGCTTCTCGCCGTAGGCAGCGGCGAAGGTATCGGAGAGGAGGCGCAGGTGGTCGGGCGTGTCGAGCATGGCCAGGTGGAAGGGGTTCTCGACGCAGATCGTGAAGTGCTTCGCGCCGAGGGGACCGGGACGGGCGTAGTCGAGGAAGGAGGCGAGGCTCTTCTTGCCCCGGCCCACGCGGCGGACGAAGTCGCCCCAGACGGTCGCGAAACCCTGCTCGCCCGGCGGCAGCTTGGAGGGCGCCACCTCTGCGGACGGCGCTGCCTGGGCGGTCGCCCCTGCTTGCCCGGCTGGTGACGCGGCGCGGGTGCCGCGCGGGGCGGCCTCCCGGCCGCGGGCCTCGGGCTTCCGCGTCCCGGGTCGCGTCTCTCGGGGTGTGTCGCCTCCCCCGGGCGCCGGTCCCCCCCGCCGGGAGCCCCGCGCCTGCGGAGGAGCCGAGCGCGGGGCCGCGCCTCCCTCCAGCGCATTCAGCCGCGCAAGGACGTCCGTAAGCAGCACCCGGCTCTCGAAGCGGGCGAGCTCCACCACCAGGGTCTCGAGCAGGATCCTCGGCTGGCTGGCATAGCGGATCTGATCGGCGCGTTCGCCGGTGAAGCGGACCAGGTAGAGCAGATCCTCGGTCTGGAAGGCCTCCGCGAAGCCCTGGGCCCGCTCGCGGTCGGCCGCGCTCATCTCGCCCTCGACGAGCGCGGGGTCGAGCTTCAGAAGCAGCAGGCTGCGGAACCAGCGGGATAGTCCCAAAGCGAACTCGCGGATGGCCAGCCCGCCTGCGAGCACCGCGTCCAGCTCACGGACGGCCCGGGCGCCGTCCCGCTCGAGCCAGGCTTCCGTGAGCGCATGGAAACGGTCGTTTCTGGTCAGGCCCAGGATCTCAGTGACGGTCTCGAGGGTCAGTGCCCCCTCCAGCGAGGCGAGAGCCTGGTCGAGCAGGGTGAGACCATCGCGCATGCTGCCGTCCGCCCTGCGGGCGACGGCCCGCAGCACGTCCATCTCGGCCGACAGCCCCTCGCGCTCGATGATCGCCGCGAGGCGTCCCGCAATCTCGTCGGTGGACAGCAGCCGGAAGCCGAAGCGCTGGCAGCGCGAGTGCACCGTGGCGATGATCTTCTGGGGCTCGGTGGTGGCCAGGATGAAGACGGTGCTGGGCGGCGGCTCCTCGAGGGTCTTCAGAAAGGCGTTGGCCGCGTCGCCGGTGATCTGGTGGGCCTCGTCGACGATGTAGACCTTGTAACGCCCGCCGACCGACGCGTAGCCCGCCTCCTCGCGGATGCGCCGGATGTCGTCGATGCTGCGGTTGCTGGCGGCGTCGATCTCGATCACCGCCAGGCTCGACCCCTGCGCGATGCTGCGGCAGGAATCGCATTCGCCGCAGGGCTCGGCGCTCGGCCCCTCTTCGCAGTTGAGGGCCTTGGCGAGCAGGCGTGCGACGGTGGTCTTGCCGCAGCCGCGGGGGCCGCTGAAGAGGTAGGCGTTGGCGATGCGGCGCTGGGAGAGGGCGCCCTGGAGGACGCTGGTCACCTGCTCCTGGCCCACCACCTCCTCGAAGCGAGCGGGGCGGTACTTCAGCGCCAGGACCTGGTAGTCCATCTAGGCCCCCGGAGGAGAAGAAAGGGGCCAGGTGGATCCACGGCACATCCGATGAGTTTTCATACCGCTGCTATCTTCCGATCCTGACGGGGTTAGAAAAGTCGGATTGCGTGGGACCTGGCCCCATTCATAGCTAACGCTTCACGAACGGCGGAGAGGCTGGGATTCGAACCCAGGGAACCCGCGAGGGCTCAACGGTTTTCGAGACCGCCCCGTTCAACCGCTCCGGCACCTCTCCTCTATTCTGGACTATGGGCGGAGAGTCTGGGATTCGAACCCAGGGTACCTTTCGGTACACACGATTTCCAGTCGTGCCGATTCAACCGCTCTCGCAACTCTCCATGGCAATCTAATGACGGAGCCGGCGAAAAAAACCCCGCATCAACGCCGCCGCCTCCTCGTCCAGGACCCCACCGCGGACCTCCAGGCTGTGGTTCCATCTCGGTTCCGCGGGGACATCGAGGATGGAGCCGCAGGCCCCGAACTTGGGATCGGGAGCGCCGAAGACCAGGCGCTTGATACGGGCCAGGTGCATGGCCCCGATGCACATCGTGCAGGGCTCCAAACTAACATAGAGACTGCAGTCGAGCAAGCGCCAACTCTTTAGGGTGTCGGCCGCTGCGGAGAGCGCCAGCATCTCCGCGTGGGCCGTGGGATCGCCGAGCCTCTCGACCGAGTTGTGGCCGCGGCCCACGATGCGCCCGCCCAACACGATCACGCAGCCCACGGGCACCTCCTCCTCGAGCAGCGCCTGCTGCGCCTGGCTGAGGGCCATCTCCATCCAGCGGATGTCCTGCTCGTGGGGATCCATGACCTCTCCCGTGCTCGGCTCGCCCGAGGAACCATCCTAACGCAAGCTGCGCCGCTGTGCATGAAAAACCCCGCCTTGCGGCGGGGTGGAAGGTCGGCGATGGGGAAGACCCCGGATCAGGTCGGCCGCTCGATCCGTCTCAGGAAGGAGGAGACCGTGCCGAGCGGCACGGTGACCCTCACCGACTCGCAATCCGATTCGACGATGACGCGCAAGCTGCTCCCGCGCTTGGTGACGAGAACGAAGTCGTCGCCGTCCTCGACCCTTACCATCTCGAAGTCGGGACAGCGCTCGAGCTCGTCGCAGGCTGCCGTGATCATGGGCCAGAGCTGGCAGAGTTCCTCGTCCATTTCATCGCCGATCGCGGCGAAGGCCGCCTTGGGCATGAGGATCAGGCCGGCGTTCAGCACCGCGGCCGGGATGGTGAAGTGGATGCTGTCGCCGCCGGGGCCATCTTCCCGCACGTGGACGCTCAGGGTGCCAGCCCGGTAGAGTGACCAGGCCAGGCCGGCGAAGATCATCGCCATGCAGGCAAAGGCGATAGTGAGGGCGATCCAGAAACGGCGCATGGCCGGGCTCCTCTCACTGGTAGGAAAACATCAAGGAGACACTGGCAGCCTGCTAGGGCAAGGGAACGCTAGATCCCCTCCATGCTGCTGTCCACCCAGACGCGCACCTGCTCGCCATCTCCCTCGACGGTGACCAGCGTGCTGCCGCCGTGCTTGCTCAGCTCCCGCAGGCCGGCGACGAGGTCAAGCTCATCCTCGCCCCCGCCCATCAGGGCCTCGGCGACCTTGAGCGGAATGCGGACGAGGACCGACTCGTCACCCTCCTCCACCTCGACGCGGATTTCCTGCCCCTGCTTGCGCACGCGGATCTGCTCGTCGTCGCTTTCCACTACGACGAAGTTGCCGTCTTTGGACTTCTTCGCGGCGTCGACGATCGAGCTCAGCAGCTTCTTGTCGAATTCCTGGTCCTCGATGTGGACGGCGCCACCCGAGAACTCGTCGCAGTCGACGTGCTCGAGCACCGACTCGATCAGGTCGAGGGGTAGGTTCACCGACACCTTCTCGTCGCCGTCGGTGACGCGGACGTGCAGCCACTGCTCCTCGCCGGCCTGGCTCAGGCCGAAGGCGAAGGCCAGGAGCAGGAAGGCCAGGGCAACTTTCTCACGCATGGGAAACCTCCGGATTCGCTCTGAATTGGGGTATGGAATGACTACGGCAGGGCACGGAACCTGTTTCCCCGCCATTGCGATTTCTCACTCGATCGGGTCCAGAAAAACGCCTGGATTCCGCGGGCGGGAGCCGCGGTCCTTTCGGTGGGCGGGCGCGTGGCAACATGTGTATACTCGGCAGCGGAAGCTCGGGGGAGGCCGGCATGAGCACGGATCATCCGACACGGTACTGGTCGAAGCTCGACGACGGTCGCGTCCAGTGCGAGCTCTGCCCCCGCTACTGCCGCCTGGCAGGCGGGCAGCGGGGCCTCTGCTTCGTGCGCGCGAATCAAGACGGGGCCGTGGTCCTGACGAGCTACGGCCGCTCCACCGGCTTCTGTGTGGACCCCATCGAGAAGAAGCCCCTGAATCACTTCCTGCCGGGCACGCCCGTCCTCTCCTTCGGCACGGCGGGTTGCAACCTGCTCTGCAAGTTCTGCCAGAACTGGCAGACGACCAAGGCGCGCGAGACGGACGTGCACGCCGACAGTGCCGACCCGGAGACCATCGCCCGCGCGGCCGAGCGGCTCGGCTGCCGTAGTGTGGCCTACACCTACAACGACCCCGTGATCTTCCACGAGTACGCCATCGACGTGGCCCGCGCCTGCGCGGAACGGAACATCAGGTCTGTCGCAGTGACAGCGGGCTACGTCTGCCCCGAGCCACGCGCGGAGTTCTACGCGCACATGGACGCGGTCAACGTCGACCTGAAATCCATGCGCGACGACTTCTACCGCCGGCTCGCCGGCGGCCGCCTGGAGCCCGTGCTCGACACGCTGCGCTACATCAAGAAGGAGACGCCGGTCTGGCTCGAGATCACGACCTTGATCATCCCCGGCGAGAACGACTCGGACGAAGAGCTGAGCGAGCTCGGCGACTGGATCGCCAGCGAGCTCGGCCCCGACGTCCCCCTGCATTTCTCCGCCTTCCACCCCGACTTCCGTCTCGCGGACCACCCCCCCACGCCGCCGGCGACGCTGCGCCGCGCGCGACGCATCGCGAAGGAGGCCGGCCTCCACCACGTCTACACGGGCAACGTGCATGACCCCGAGGGCGACAGCACCTTCTGCCACGACTGTGGGGGCCTGCTCGTCGCGCGGGATTGGTACCGGCTGGTCGAGTGGCGGCTAAACGCGGAGGGTCGCTGTCCGGACTGCGGCGCTCCTCTCGCGGGCGTCTTCGAGGCCGTCCCCGGCGACTGGGGCGCGCGGCGCCAGCCCGTCCACCTCGGCGAGCTCTGAGCGCTGTGGGGTAAGGCCGAGCCCTGTTATTTGATCAGGACCAGCTTCGTCGCGCGCGAGTCATCGTTCAGCTTCAGCCGGCAGATGTAGACGCCCGACTCGAGAGGACGACCGGCGTCGTCAGCACCGTCCCAAGGGTAGCTGTGCGTGCCGACCTCGAAGTGGCCTTCGGCGAGGGTCGCGACGCGACTGCCGAGGAGATCGAAGACCGATAGGCTGCCCACCCCTGGGCGATTCACCGTGACGACGATGTCCGTGACAGGGTTGAAGGGATTCGGGTGGCTACCGAGGAGTGCGAAGGGGGCGACAGTCGCCGCGTCGTCGACTCCCGAGGGCGTCCAGCCGCTGGCTCGCGCCATCATCCACCAGAAGCCCTTGCCCTTGAGGTAGCAGTTGAAGCAGTGCGAGTGGGCGCAGCCGCCGCAGCCGGGGCAGTCGTGGACATCGCACCAGTCATAGCACCAGTTGCAGGCGTCGGTCTCGTCCGGGTAGTAGACGCCGTCCGGGTCCCAGCTCTCGATGTCCGCGAAGTCGAACAGCACCTTGTCCCCGGCCAGGCAGTATTCGCGGATCTGGTTGTTGCTCCGGTAGAGGTTGCCGCCGGGTCCCGTGCCGTCCAGGTGGCCGGTCATGTAGACGAAGAGCACGTCGGGGTAATCGAACTCGAGCTGCGTCATCGCCGACAGGTAGGTGGCGATCCCTTGCTCGGTGTTGTCGGAGCAGCCACCGCACCAGGACCACATGACGACGTTGCACTCGGGATGCGCGTCGAGCCAATCGCGCGTGGGCTGCACCCAGCTGGTGTCGCCGTTGTGACCGAGGTCATCGCTGACCTCGTGAAAAGACGGCTGCGCGTAGAGCACGGGGTCCTCGGCCTCGAGCATGTCGAGGCCCGTCATGATCTGGCTGCCATGGGACGTGTGGCCGTAGAAGAAGTCGCAGTCGTTGCGGATCTGCTGGAATACAGAGCTTGGAATCTGATCGAATTCGGCGACGCCCGTGTGGTCTGCAACGATCGCACCGTGAGCAGAGACGGCCAGGATGGCCAAGCAGAAACATGCTATCAGGAACCTCATCCCATCTCCTCAACATTGTGCTTCCGCGGCGACGGCGTCGCCAGCCGAGCAGTCACGCGTCAAGTCTAGCAGACCTAGGGCCAGAATCCCCAGGCGGGATAGGGAATCTCGAGTAATGATGTAGGTGAC